>JBHJMN010000083.1:0-7180 GCA_042219835.1 Paenibacillus elgii | reverse complement strand
TAATGAAGTTGAAGGAGGCATATGAATAATAAGGTAAATAAACCATTTGATCGGAGGCGAAGTCAGTGAAGAAATTCATCTTGCTGATGGCTTTATCTTTGGCTGTGATTGGAACTATGTTTGTTGTTTCGCCAGATGCAAATCCGGGCCAAAAAATTTTATACAATGATATTGATACCGGGCATTAATTATTTTGTCATTCGAAAATGAAACATGAATGTTTGTTATTGAACAGGTGACTATATACCTGTTCTTTTTTTTGTTTATTTTCCAAAACATTCGTTGCACAAAATGGAATAATAAGGTTTTTTGCGAGATGTATGTTACAGTTAATTTGTAAAAAGAAAAAAGTGCAATAGTTGAAAAAGGAGAGTGTCATATGACCATGTTAGCAAATGGAGAGGAGGATTATACCCAATACGATATTAGCCATTTCAGTGATGAAGCATTGCAGAACGTAATGAAGTTCATCCTGAACCAAATGGAAGAGGCCGTACAGCAAGGTGAGAGTTTAACGAGTGAATATATGGTCCAATTGAGCCAACAATTAGATACATACGTTTTAATCGCTCAAATTAGGAGAATGCGATGTGTAAACTAGAAATTGTTATCGTTTGAGGTGTGATTTATGCAAGATGGTAGAAGAACGGGAATTGTCAGAGTTGTAGATGATTTCGGAAGAATTGTAATTCCCACGGAGTTTAGGCGTGTTTTGAGTTTACATCCCAATGTCATGACAGAGTATTTCTGTGATGACGAGAGAAAGGCGATTATGGTTTATAAATATCAAGCAAAAGAATGTTTGTTTTGTTCAGGTAAGGAACAAACCTTTTTCTTCAAAAAATTTTATATTTGTATGTCATGTATTCAAAGTC
The DNA here is from genome assembly GCA_042219835.1 of Paenibacillus elgii. Lineage (GTDB taxonomy): Bacteria > Bacillota > Bacilli > Paenibacillales > NBRC-103111 > Paenibacillus_G > Paenibacillus_G elgii_A. The sequence continues at coordinate 6,305 of JBHJMN010000083.1, read as the reverse complement.
TTCCAGCACTTCAAGTTTTCCTTGAACGAGTGGAACGCGAACGGTTAGGTGTGACAAATAAAAACCTTTCAAAAAAGAAAAAATTGACTCCAAAAAGGAAAGAAGCATTGGACTGTTTGCAGCAAGCAATAAAGGAAAACCCTAAAGCTTCGCAAAAAAAATTAGCAAAAATGATAGGAGTTTCACAATCTTGGGTTAGTCAGTTGCTTAGGCATCATGGAGATTCATAAATTCGCTATTCTATATGCTAGCTATAATTATGGAGGAATAGATTTCTGTCCTCCATTTTGCATTTGTACAGGTACAGGATAATGAATATAAATATATCAATAGTAAAAAAAGGGAAGTACATATAAAGTTAGTTTAACAAAAGTAAACATATCTGGTTGCAAAAGTAAATTAAATTGATGTATAATGGTAGTGTGTTGTTGTTCAGCAAGGGGGAGGACCGCAAAATGAAAATTAAAGCCAAAACGAACGCGATCGTACGAGCCCGGATCGTCAAAGGAATGACTCAGCGGGACCTGGCCCAGCTTTCAGGCTTGAGCTATGCTTATATCAGCTTGCTGGAGCGATCGGTCAAGGCCGTTGGCCCGGGCACAGCGAAGAAGCTCAGCGATCTTTTGGAGCAGCCTCTGGAGGAATTGTTCACCATAGAATAGACCTGCGACAGATGCGGGAAGCCGGCTTCCCGCCTTTCTTCCAAGAGCGTACGGACCGGTGTCGGCCTAGAAGCCGACGACTTTGTTTTTACCGGTCGTCTTGGCCCGGTACATCGCTTCATCCGCCTGCTTGATCAATTCCTCCGCGTTTACCCCTTTTTTGAACATACTGTATCCCATGCTTAACGTCACCATGGTTTCTGTCTCCACACGGCTTCGGATACGCTCCGACAAGCCTGCGGCATCGACTTCCAGGTTCGTAACCAGCACAACTATTTCTTCCCCGCCGTACCGTCCGCAAATACCGGACTCATCCGTTTCTTCCTTCACGATCTGCGCCACCTGCTTAAGCACCTGGTCTCCCATATGGTGGCCTTTCGTATCATTGAGCTTCTTGAAGTTGTCGATGTCGCTGAAGATGACCGATACCGGCGCTCGCTGTTGCACATATTGGGTGACGTGGTTGTAAAAATATTTCCGGTTGTACAGCTTCGTAAGCCCGTCCGTAATGGAGGAGTTGTAAATGGCTTGCATGATCTCGATGACCCGTTCGAAAATGAACAGGAACAAAACAATATAAAAGACGAACGGAATCGTTTGCTCCAGAAATTTCAGGGCGATTTGCTTGCTTTCAAATAAATAAACGTTCGCCATATGAATCGTGTGGAACATAAAATAAACGGTCAGCATTAACTGATACTTCCCGTTCTGGCCGATGCGGGAGTTCACGAGCAGGAAGCTCATGAACAGCAGCAAAAACAAGTAAAGCTCCATACCGAGCGGACGAAGCAATCTGGAATGATCCTCGCTGCTCTGCAGCCAGTCCGGAGCGAACCAGTACGAAACCGAGACGGCGGCGGTTAATAGGATAAAGAAGACGAAGACGACGCAGTCCCGCTTGCGGGTTGCGTTATACAGCTGATAAATACCTATATTGAGCATGACGAAGGCAAGCACCTTGAGCAGCAGCGCGATGAACTCTTGCACGGGGGGTATGTCGTTAGCCAAGGTCTTTTCGATGAGCTGGGCGTGTTGGACGAACAGGATACACAACGCAATGATGATGGAGAAATATCCGATTTTGCGGCGCGACAGCAGCAGTCGGAACGAGACGATAAACGTCATCGCAATGATGACGATCAGCATCGAGTGCATAAAGATCGAACCGATCGGTCCGAAGATCAAATCCCAAATCGTCTGATTGTTCATGAAACGTGCGGAAGCCTCACTTTGTAAACGGGTGCATGGTACTGATTATACCAAACATATATTCGTTTTGGGAAGTCTTGTCGTCGCATTCCGGAACTGTTAGGATGATAGTGACGAAGCGCCCTTGCGCTTCGCGAACAACGGGAGAGGCCGAGGTGGGTAGGATGCGTATTCTTCAAGCGTTATTTTTTCCGCCGGAACAGCCTGGCGGGGTTTCTTCCATGGTTCCTTTCATGCTGGACCGCTTCAACAAGCGGGGCTGGGAGATGGAGCTCTTTTCGCTGCCCAAACGGGTGCGCGGCAAAGGCGCCGGGGAAATTCGTTTCTCTACGTTCGACTGGGAGCCGTATGCCGGCCATCCGGTGGTCGATAAATACATACAAACGATGAAGGATTATATTTGGTGGACGAAGATGCGGATCAAGTCGACGTACGATTTGATTCACGCCCACCATCCGATCGCTGGGTTGATTATGAAGCAGCTGTTTCCGGACACCCCGCTGATCATGACGGTTCACTCCAGCTATGAGCGCGAGCTTGTGCTGAACGGCAAAATTCCGGCAGACGGCCCGGAGCATGCCTTCCTGACCTCGCTTTACCGCGAGCTGGAAGAAAAGGCGGACCAGTTGATTACGGTGTCCAACTCGTTCAAGCAGTACTTGTCCGAGTACGTGCAGGAACCGGAGCGGATCGGGGTAATCCCGAACGGCTTCGACGAGAAGCGGTTCCGTCCGGTCCATCACGAGAATCAAGTGCCGCAGCTGATCACGGTCTGCCGTCTTGTGCCTGCCAAAGGGCTCGATACGCTGCTGCAGGCCTGCGCGGAGCTGAAACGCCAGGGGCAGCCGTTCGTGCTGCATCTGATCGGAGACGGACCGATCCGTACGGAGCTGGAGGAGCTTGCGCAGCAGCTCGGGATTTATGAGGAAACGATTTTTTACGGCTATATGCTTCACCCGGAAGATTTTATGCCGTTCTTTGACGTGTTTGTCCTGCCTTCGCGGGCGGAAGCGTTCGGTTCGGTGTTTGCGGAGGCGGCGCTTTGCGGCCTGGCCGTTGTCGGCACGAACGTCGGCGGCATTGCCGAGCAGATCGAGCATGGCAGCAACGGCCTGCTGGTTCCGGTCGATGATGTTCGGGCGCTGGCCACGGCGCTGGAGAAGGTGATCGGCGATCCGATGTACCGGTATCAGCTGTCGCGTGTGGCGCTGGAGAAGGCGCTCAAGACGTATTCGATGACGCACGTCGTTCAGCAGCTCAGAAATGTGTATCGGACGTACCGCAAGACGCCTCCTGCGGAATAAGGGCTCAGGCCGGAGTGAGACATAGGACGGAGGATTGAAAATGATGCGGGGGTTTCGGTTTATTCATGCGGCGGACCTGCACCTGGACAGTCCGTTTCGGGGATTGTCCGGTTTGCCGGACGGGCTGAGGGAACGGGTGAAGGCGTCGACGTTCACGGCACTCGAACGGCTCGTCGACCTGGCGGTTCGCGAGCAGGCGGATTTCGTCGTCGTCAGCGGCGACATCTACGATGCAAAAGACCGTTCGCTGCGCGCTCAGCTGCGGTTTCAACAAGCTTTGGAGACGTTGGCGGGACACGGGGTGCCCGCCTTTGTCGTTCATGGAAATCACGATCCGCTGCACGACGGGTACAGCGCGAAGCTGCGCTTGCCGGATACGGTAAAAGTATTCGGAAGCGATGCGGTGGAAAGCGTCATCGTCCGGGCGCAGGACGGCGAGCCGGTGGCGCGGGTATCGGGCATCTCGTTCGGCCGTTCCGCCGTGACGGATAATTTAACGCCGGGCTTTGTCCGGCATAACGACGGCTTGTACCACATCGGAATACTGCATACGAATGTGGACGGCGATGCGGGACACGACAATTACGCGCCTTGCAGCCTGCGGGATTTGACGGGCGGGCAGGCGGACTATTGGGCACTGGGCCATATTCATTCGCGCCGGGTGCTGCATGAACGGCCCTGGGTGGTATATCCCGGCAATCTGCAGGGCCGCCACGTCCGGGAAACCGGTCCTCGCGGCTGCTATGTGGTCGACGTGGCGGCAGGCGGCGATACGCAGCTGCGGTTTCAGCCGCTGGATGATGTGCGCTGGGAGGTCCGGGAGCTGTCCATCGCGGGGCTGGAGACGGAGCAGCAGTTGAAGGACGCGCTAGAAGAGGAACTGGAGGCGGCCTGTGCGGAAGCGGACGGACGCGCGGTTCTGGCGCGTCTGTCGCTGACCGGGCGCGGGCCGCTTCATACGGCGCTGCGCCGCAGCGGATGGCTCTCGGGGCTGGCGTCAGCGATGAGAGAGAGTGCGGCTTCGGGCGCGGAAGCCGTCTGGATTGAGAGCATTGAGGATCGGACCGGGGCGGCCGTTTCGCGCGAAGACTTGGCCGCAAAACCGGGGTTTCTGGGCGATCTGCTGCGTCTTGCGTCGGAGGCCGGCGAATCCCCGGAGCGGCTGTCGGCCTTCGCAGAGGAAGCGTTGGCGCCGCTCGCCGGGCAGCCGCAGCTTGCCGCTCTGCTAAGCGAGTGGGGGCCTGAGGAATGGGCCGTATGGCTGGAGGAAGCCGAAGAGCTGGCGATCGATCTGCTGGCGGACGGCAGCGGCGCGGAGACGGGGTGGAGCGAATGAAAATCGAACGGCTCGACATTCGGCGCTACGGTGTGTTAAACGATGTGGAGCTTCTGGCGGATGCCCGGGTTACCCTCTTCTATGGCCCGAACGAAGCGGGGAAAAGCACGGTTCTGGGCTTTATCCGGGATATGCTGTTCGGATTTCCACGCGGCGGCTCGGCGGAGCGGATGACTGCGCCGGGGGAGGGCGGACAAGGCGGGGCCATTACGCTCGTTGACGAACAAGGCCGCCGTTACCGGGTCGAACGGTGGGAGCGCCCAAGCGGAGGCCGGGGGCGCGGGCCTGCGGCTGGCAGTGTCCGTGTGACGTTTCCGGACGGAACGGACGGGGGCGAGCGGGAGCTGGCTGCGCTCTTGGGCGGGATAACGCCGGAATTGTTCCGCAGCCTGTTCGCCTTCGGGCTGACCGAGCTGCAGGAGCTTGGGACGCTGCAATCGGGCGAGGTTGGCAGCTTCTTATACAGCGCGGGACTTGGTGCGAGCGGCGGCGTGATTCGCGGAGCGGATAAGAAGCTCGCGCAGGAGTTGGAGCAGTTGTACCGCCCGCGCGGACGCGCGCCGCTGATGAACCGGGCGCTGCAGGAGCTGGCGGCTGCGGAAGCGGAGCTCGCGCAAAGCCGCGGCCGGGCGGAGCGCTACAATGCATTGGAGGCGGAGGCGAACCGCCTGGCTGCGGAGCAGGAGACGCTGGAGCGCGAGCTGGACAAGCTCCAGCGAGAAGCCGACTGGCTAGCGCGGTGCATCCGCGCCCAGCCGCACTGGTTGCGGAGGGAGGAGCTGCGCCGCGAGCTAGTGGAGCTGCCCGAGACGCTGGATGCGTTCCCGGCCGACGCGCTGCCGCGGATGGAAGCGGCGCTTGCCGAGCGGGAGCGGCTCACGGTCGAGCTGGACCGGGTCGCCCTCGCGCTGTCCGATCTGAAGGAAAGCTTGCGTGCGGCCGAGGCGGAAGCGGAGGCGGAGGGCGCGGTGCTGGAGCGCCGGGCGGCGCTTGAAGCTTTGCTGGACCGGCTTCCGGCCTGTGAAGAAGCGAAGCGGACGCAGGCGGAGGCGGAAGCGGAAGAAGAGCAGCTCGGGCTGGAGCTGGAACGGATGCTTCGCCGCATTCACCCGGCATGGACGCCGGACCATCTGGACCGTCTTCCTTCGACGGTCATGCTTCGGGAGGAGGCGTCCGCTTTCCGCGAGGAGTGGCGCGTCTGGCGGCAGAATGAATCGCTGCTGGAGTCGGAAGCCGAACGGCTGCGAAACGAATCCGGGGCGGAGGAGCTTGAGCTGACGGGCGGCGGGAGCGGGGGCGAGGTTTGGGACGGAGAAGGCAACAAGCGCGGTTCGATGCTGGAAGATGGTCCGGGCCGCAGCCGGAGCATCGATGGAACCCGGGCTGAGGAGAGGTTGACGCTGGAAGACGATCATACCTCAGTCGAAGAAGGACTGGACCGGATTCGGACAGCAAGGCGTTTGTTCCAGGAATGGAAGGAAGCGCTGCGCGAGGTCCGGTTCGAAGCGGAGCGCGAGCAGGACCGTGAGAAGCTGAGCCGTCTGGAAGCGCAGGCCGGGCCGGAGAAAGCCCGCTCCGGCTCTTCCGGCGTCCCGCTGTATGTTCTCTACGGCGCAACGCTGCTGCTTCCTGCCGCACTGGCGGCGCTGCAGCAGACCGCAGCGGCTGTCGCAGCGTTCGCCTTGCTGCTTGCCGCCAGCGCCGCTTGGACGCTTGCGCGGCGCCGCGCTGCACAGGGCGGCCGCGGCTTCCGCCCTTACGCGGGCGGCGCTGCGGCCGCGCCTGCGCTTGCGG
>JBHJMN010000082.1:0-7490 GCA_042219835.1 Paenibacillus elgii | reverse complement strand
ACGTATCGTATTGGGAGTGATTTTTCTTTTGCACGGGCTGCAAAAATTTCAAACGGGGATTGAAAAAGCCGCAGGCTTCTTTCAAAGCATCGGATTGCCCGGTTTTCTGGCTTATGCGGTCGGCGGGATCGAACTGATCGGCGGCATTTGCATGATTCTCGGTCTGGGCGTGCGCGTAGTTGGCGCTTTGTTTGCGATCATTATGCTTGGCGCGATCCTGACCGTCAAGCTGTCGCAGGGATTTATCGGCGGGTATGAGTTCGATCTTGCGCTGTTCGCCATGTCCCTGCTCCTGTTGATTAGCGGAAATCGTGTGCTGGCGGTGGACAGCTTGTTCCGCAAACGGAGCGCGGAAGGGTCGAGCGCCTAGAACGCTTGGAGCTATTTCGCGATGTGCGCTGTCGATCCGGATTGGAGTATGGTATAGTTGGAACGTAGAAGGCATAGGAGCAGCATCAGTACAAGAAGTCGCACTACATCACTATAGGAGACCTACTCAATCATGGAAAAGAAAACCGTACATTTCGGCAGCGTACTGGCCGGCATTTTGGTGGATCAGGTCACTTCGTTCGTCTCTACGCTCTTGATCGGCGCGATCTACATCACGTCCAATCAAATCGGTCCGAGCGAAGTTTCCAAGTTGTATGCGAATACGACGCTTTTGATGATTTATCTGCTTGTCGGCTTGTTCTGCACGGGGCTCGGCGGGTATGTATCGGCTTCGGTGGCGAAGCGGGATGCTTATTTTCATGCTTCGATTATCGGCGTCGTGGGAGCCGCGATCGGCTTCTATTATTCATTCGGCCACTCCGAGGTTCCCTCATGGTATCATCTCATCGGCTTCTTAGCCATTATTCCCGCCGCCTTGCTGGGAGGTCGTGCCGCTTTCGTGAAAAGACAGCGGGCCAACCTGGATAAGCCGTCCGGCAGCGGACCGAAGCCGGATTGACCGGCGGTTCGCATGGCGGCTGCTTTGATCCCTGCGCTTATCGCCAAACAAAAGACCGTCCGAAGACGAATCGAACGGTCTTTTGCCGTGCACGCTAGCTTTGTCCCGGGATGGTCTGGCGCCCGGGCGACGCTGCGGACGGATGCAGCATTTTTCCGCTTTTCCAACGGCGGAGAACGAGAAAGCCGCGTAAATATTCGTCGGCGATCATCGATATATAAATTCCAGTCAAGCCCCAGCCGAGCCGAATGCCGAGGTAGTAAGAAATCGGCGTTGCGAGCAGCCAGAGCGAGATCACTCCGGTAATCATAATGAACCGGGTATCGCCGATTCCCGTTAAAGCGTTGCCTATGGCCATATTGATCATTTTCCCCGGCTGCAGCAGCAGGTTCAAGCCGAGCAGCGCAACCCCGAGCGCCACAATCTCCGCATCAACGGTGAACAGAGACAGCGCCTTGCTGCCGAATACGTACAGCAGCAGCGCATTGGTCATGACGACCGCAAGTCCTATCCACATTCCCCGATAAGCGGCGCGGTACGCCTCCTGTGTCCGTCCGGCCCCGAAAAGATGGGCGATCTGAATTTGCAGAGCCATGGCGACGGAAAACCCGAGCGTGAAGCAAAACGACTCCATCGTATTCATATAAGTCCGTGCAGCCAGTTCCTTAGCCCCGAGCATGGCAATGAACGAAAACAGAATCAGCTGCGAGAATACCCACGAAGCTGAGGATACACCCATAGGCCAGCCGATCTGCATCGTTTCGCGGAACAAAGGGCGGTCGAATTGCAGAAAGTCTTTCCAGCCGACCCGGCGCTCGAACGAATGCACGAACAGGAAGGCGAGCACGATCGTGGCCAGCAGACGGCTGACAAGGGTCGAGATCGCTACGCCGGCCAGCCCCCATTGCGGGAAGCCGAAGGCGCCGTAAATAAAAGCGTAGTTCAGCACGACGTGAATGACGTTCATCCCGATCGCGATATACATCGGACCGCGCGTGTTCCCCGTATTGCGAATCGCTGTGCTGAAAGCGGCCATGGCGGCGGTCAGCGTCATGCCTCCTCCGACGATGGAGATGTATGTATCGGCCATTGGCAGCAGAGCGGCCGGGACCTGCAGCAGCGCGGCGATATCGCGGGCAAAAAGATAGAGCACAAGGCTGAGCAGGGCCCCGATCACGACCGATATATTGATCGACATGATGGCTACCGTCCGAGCGTCTTCCGGCTTGCGGGCCCCGAGCTTCTGCGCGATCAGCACGCCGGCCCCGTTGGCGACCGTCATGAACAAGATCGTGACGGCGGAAAACAATTGCGTGGAAATGCCTACGACGGCTACGGCGCCGTCCGATATGCGGCTGACCATAAGCGTATCCGCCGTACCTAGTAAAAACTGCAGAAACATTTCAATAAAAATGGGCCACGCGAGCACCCATAGCGTAAACTTTTTGTCGTCGTTCATGTTCCGTATCCTCCTGATGCCATATTCCCATATCACATTATAGAGCGTATACTTGAGAGCATGTATCAGTATCCGAACTGAAATTATCAATTTGCAAACCTGACTTCGTATGCTAAGAGGGTGAAAGCGATGCCAATTCTCGAATTTACATCTCCGCCGCTGCCTCACTATTTGGCCAGCGGTTTCTGCATCATTGCGCCCGGGCGTAAGCATCCGAACCGGCGCAACATCGGCGTGTTCGATCTGCTCGTCGTGCAGGAAGGCTGCATTTATATTATGGAAGGCGGCGATTACTACGAAGTTACAGCCGGCCACGCGATCATTCTCCGGCCTGACCGGCACCATTATTCGCCGCAGGGGTGCACGACGGACACGGCGCATTATTGGCTGCATTTCAACACGACGGGCGCGTGGAGAGAGACGGAGGAGGGAATACCGGCGCTGCCGTCCGTCTCGATAGAGGAAAAAAGTTTCATGATGCAAACCTTCGCCATTCAGCTCCCCCAGTTTGCCAAGCTGCTGAAGCCGACGTCCGTCTATCGGACGATGCAGCAGCTCGGCGAGCTGGAGAAGGAGTCGCACCGCAACTGGGCGCGCTGGAAGCATCAACTGCTGTTTCAGCAGGTGCTGGAGCAGCTTAACGCTTCGCTGCAAGCGGAAACAACGCCCCCCGGAGCCGAAGTGGCGGATCGGGCGGCATCCTACCTGCGGCAGCATTTCAAACAATCGGTGACAGCGCAGAGCTTGGGAGAGGCGCTCAATTTTCATCCCGTGTATATTGCGCGCTGCATGCAGCGGGAATTCGGCTGCTCGCCCTTCGAGTACTTGCTGAGGTATCGGCTGGAGCAAGCCAAGCTGCTGCTGCTGCAAACCGACTTCCCGGTCGCCCGGGTGGCCGAAGAGGTCGGATTCAACCAAGCGGCCTATTTTACGTCCTGCTTCGTCAAAATGGAAGGCTTGACCCCGCGCGCTTACCGCAAGCGCTTTTCTCATATCTGACCGGATACGGTCCAAGTCATTAGACTGATACGAGTTAAACATTACTTTTTTCATTTCTTGGAATCGGAGGAGGGAAGAGTGCGTCACGCAGGGAGAGATGGACGGTTATCGAATAGCGCTAAAAGCTGTGAAAACAAGCTTCTATTCAATTAGAACCGCCTGCCCTTTGGGGCAGGCGGTTTGTCGTTTAATCGTGGTGGAGATGCCGCTTCAAATAATGCCCTGTGACCGAATGCGGATGCTCGATAAGCTCTTCAGGAACGCCTTCGAAGATGACCGTCCCGCCCTCTTGTCCGGCTCCTGGACCCAAGTCGACGATCCAATCGGCTTGACTGATCACGTCGAGATTATGCTCGATCACGATCACCGTGCTGCCGTTGTCTACGAGCCGGTTCAACAGGCCGATCAGGCGGTCGACATCGGAGAGATGCAATCCGGTGGTCGGTTCGTCGAATACGTAGATTTGACCGCTGCGCTCCAGTTCGGCCGCGAGCTTCAGGCGCTGTCTTTCCCCGCCGGAGAGCGTGTTCAGCGGCTGCCCGAGCGTAATGTAGTCCAGCCCGACATCGCCTAGCCGCTCCAATATCGTCCGAATGGCTTCCTCCCGAAAGAAGGTCCGCGCGTCCGCTACACTCATCTCCAAAACCTCGTCGATCGATTTGCCCCGCAGCGTATAGCCCAGAACCTCGTTGGTCAACCGGCGTCCCTGACAGCTTTCACATCGGCTGACGATCGGGTCCATAAAGGCAAGATCCGTATACGTGACGCCAAGCCCTTTGCATTCCGGACATGCGCCGTTGGAATTGAAGCTGAACAACGTGGGGCTCACCCGATTAGCCTTGGCGAACAACTCGCGGATTGGGTCCAGCATCCCGGTGTAGGTCGCGGGATTGGAGCGCTTCGAGCCTTGGATGGCCCCTTGATCGATGAAGACGGCTTCCGGGTAATGCCGGGGCAGCACCTTGTTGATCAGCGTGCTTTTCCCCGATCCCGCTACGCCGGTGACGACCGTCATCACGCTCTGCGGGATACGGACGCTCACGTCTTTGAGGTTGTGCAGGGAGGCCGGGCCGATCAAGAGCGAACCGCCCGATTGTCTCGGCGGCGTCTTGAGCCGGGGCCGGCGGCCGAGATACGTTCCGGTCAGGGTGCCGGAAGCCGGCAGACCTGCCAGACCGCCTTCGTAGACGATCCTGCCGCCCTTGGAGCCGGCTTCCGGTCCCATATCGATCACATGGTCGGCTATGGCGATGACATCCGGATCGTGCTCGACGACAAGGACCGTATTCCCTTTGTCCCGGAGTTGCTTGATCAAGGAGTTCAACCGGTGAACGTCGTGGGGATGAAGTCCGATGCTCGGTTCGTCGAAAATGTACGTGATATCCGTCAAACTGCTGCCGAGGTGCCGCACCATCTTGACCCGCTGCGATTCGCCGCCGGACAGTGTGGCTGTTTCCCGGTTAAGGCTGAGATAGCCTAAGCCGACGGAAATCAGATGCTCCAGCCGTTCGACGATGGCGTCAACCATGGTTGCGGCGACAGGCGCGTCAATGGCGCGTATGACGGGGGCGAGCTCGCTGATCTGCATGGCCGTGCAGTCCGCTATGCTTTTGCCGTTGATCTTACAGCCAAGCACCTCTTGATTCAGTCGGGCCCCCTTACACAGAGGACAAGCGCCCCGGGTGACGATCCGGTCAAACTCTTCCTTGTAGCGCGTTTTGGCCTCCTCGGATTCTTTGGTCAGAAAGCTCCGTTCAAACCGGGGAATCAGGCCCTCATATTTGGAGGACGGCGGCCAGCCGGGACCGGGATGCTTCAGCTTCATATCCGTTTTGTAAAGCAGCGTGTCCCATTCCTCGTCCGTATAGTCGCCAAGCTTTTTGTCGTTGTCAAATAACCCGGAACAAACATACCGTTTCCAACGCCATTCGCCGGGACGAAACGTGGGAAAACGGATGGCCCCCTCGTTCAGCGATTTTTGCCGGTCGATCAACCGGTCGAGATCAATTGCCGCCACCGTTCCCAATCCTTCGCATTTGGGACACATCCCGTGCGGATCGTTGAACGAAAAGGCGTTGGAATAACCGACAAACGGCTTGCCGATCCGGGAGTACAGCAAGCGCAGCAAGGAGTAAATATCGGTGACGGTTCCGACGGTGGACCGGACGTTGCCGCCGAGCCGCTTCTGATCGACCACGATCGCGACAGACAGATTGTCCAGCGAGTCTACATCCGGCTGCCCGTAATGAGGAAGACGGTGCCGGACGAAACTGGTAAACGTTTCGTTGAGCTGGCGCTGCGATTCCGCAGCAATCGTGTCGAAGACAAGCGAAGACTTGCCGGAGCCGGATACGCCCGTAAACACGGTGATCCGCTTCTTTGGAATGCTGACCATCACGTTTTTCAGGTTATTTTCTCGCGCGCCAGTTACGCGGATCATATCGTGCCGGTTGTCGGGGGCGCCACTTTGAATGTTCATGGGTTGGATCTCCTTCTTCTGCAAAAATGATGATTTAAGATCATTCATTTCCATATGGAAACCGTATTTAAACCGATCGCGATTGCTTGTTGTCGAGTGCGGCCGTTACCTTTTGGCACAGCTCCGCAAAAATACTTTGCTCGCCGGGCGTAAGAACGGAGGCGGCGATTTCGGCAGCCTCGCGCCGGCTTTGGGCCGCACGCTCCAGAAAAGTTCGGCCGCTATCCGTGAGCGACGTCGTTTGTTCCCGCCGGTCTTCCGCGCGCGCCGTTTGCTCAATTAACTGCTTATCCTTTAAAACTCTGAGATTTTTCGAGGTGGCCGGACGCGACATTCCCAACGTTTCGCCGATGAGCGAAGGCATCATGGGACCGCGGATGCGCAAAATTTCCAGAATGTCGTACTGCGCCCATGTGAGCTGCTCCGGATTGACCCGCGTTCGCCTGGCGGCCAGCACGCATTGGAGATGGGACAAAGCGTTTTCCAACTCGCCGGGTTGATTTGGCTGCATGAAAGGAATCCCCCTATCGATATCGTGCATTCTATTTGTCATCGTATCAAATTAGTTTCTTTTTGGCAACTAACTACGGAAGGTAGGGTAGCCACCGAAGGAGCTATACGGTTGCTTTTGTATGAGAAAAATATCCGTTGTTATAAGTGGCGTCGGGTTGAATTCGTGCGTCATCACAGTTGCCTCATGCTATTGACACACCAACGATTTCAAAGATATTATGGATACAACAACTCCATAATGGGCGACGAAAATAACCAAAGCAGCAAAATATGCTCTGTACCCATGCTGCGTTTTTTGCTTTTAAAGACATAGCGAAACTTTCATATCCAACAAAAAGGAGTTGAACATCATGGTCGCACTTGGAAATATTTTAATCACAGGAGGCCGGTGAGTATGGGGAATATTTGGAATGAGCGTTTTAATTCGGAAGAATATTATTATGGGGAAGAACCTAACGTATTTATTCAACAACAAGCTTTTCGATTAGAACAATGTCAAAAAGTTATCGCGTTTGCAGAGGGTGAAGGCCGGAATGCTGTTTTTTTAGCAAAAAGAAATCATGAAGTGACAGCCATTGACTATGCGGAGAGCGGTTTGCAAAAAACGAAGAAACTGGCTCAGAAGCATAGCGTTAACGTACATACCCAAAAAATCGACCTTTTGGAAGATGATGTGCCGAACGAGGAATATGACGCCGCCATCATGGTATTTGGGCATTTTCATAAAGACGATCAGATCATGATCCTTAATAAAATGAAAAATGCGATAAAGCCTAAAGGGATTATGATGCTTGAGGTATACTCCGAGGAACAATTAAAGTATGACACAGGCGGCCCCCCGGAGCTTGAAATGCTTTATGAACCAAAAGAAATGCTTGCTTGGTGTGAAGGTCATGAGGTGATCCATTTCTTCTATGGCGAACAAGAGCGTGTGGCTGGAAAGGTGCACACCGGATTAGCCCATGTCATTCAACTTGTATTAAGAAAATAATGGGGAATCCTCGACACTCAAGCAACTGCAAGCCTCAAGCGTCCTATTTTGCATCGCTGTATCAGATTGAATCGGCAAGTGTGTCCCGAATTGGGACACA
>JBHJMN010000081.1:0-7511 GCA_042219835.1 Paenibacillus elgii | reverse complement strand
GAAAGAGATCTAGAACGCGTCAGAAACCGATATATGAAGCTTACGAAGGTAGAATTAGTTGAGTTATTAATCCAATCAGAACAATACATTGCACAGAACAATAAGCTCTGGTTGAAGAATGAATTTGAAAAGCATAAGTAAATAAACTACGAATGTGACAGCCTGAACAACGAAAGGGATGCCCTCATTGGCATTCCTTTCGTTGTTCAGGCTGTAAAGAGTTTCATTAATGCTTCTTTCTGTACAGGCTTAATATCAATAACAGATCGAATGTTCTTTGCAGTTGCTTCAGCCTCTTCGATTCGGTCGCTGATACCAAGAGCAAGGAGAGTGCCGGCCGCTACTGTTCCTGTGCGTCCTTTACCGCCGCCGCAGTGAAAGGCCACTTTCTTTCCTTCCCTATAGGCAGCTACAACTTCATCGATCTACAACAACCTCAATGCCTTCATTTTTAACCATAGCTTCCACGTCGGCCGCGCCACCCATGAAGATCTTATCTTCGAGAAGCGCGTGATAGTTCTTCTCCAATGCGAACACTCCTAACTATCTTTTGATCATGTTTTGGCCGGAGTGTTCGTTATTCTCCGTCTCGAACAAATTTCTCAATACGTGCTTTAATCGAGTCGCGTACATTCCGGAACTGCGCCATAATCTCATCTTCCGTACCAGTTGCTTTAGCTGGATCGTCGAAGCCCCAATGCCATTTGATTACGTTCTTGTTCGAGATGACGGGGCAATGTTCGTCAGCATGTCCACAAAGCGTTACAACGTACGTAGCACGGTTCAGAAGCTCTGGATCAATAACATCTGAACTGTTGCCACTGATATCGACGCCGGCTTCTTTCATAACCTGAACGGCGCGAGGATTAAGACCATGTGCCTCGATACCGGCGCTCTTCACTTCATACTTCTCACCGCCAAGTGAGTTTAAGAAGCCATCCGCAATCTGGCTGCGGCAAGAATTACCCGTACACAGGAAGTAAACAAGTGGTTTGTTTCTCATTTTGAAAGTCCCCTTTATGTGGAAGTGTGTGATACATATTAACCAATGACTTTTAGCCAGAGGTATAGACCGACAAGGGTGATGAAGAGGACTGGAATCGTCAGTACGATACCCGTTTTGAAATAAGCACCCCATGAAATCTTAACGCCTTTGCTGGAAAGCACATGAAGCCAAAGCAAAGTTGCGAGAGAGCCAATCGGTGTGATCTTTGGTCCCAAGTCGGAGCCAATGACATTCGCATAAATCAGCGCTTCTCGAATGATGCCTGTTGGGTTCGTGTCTTGAATAGCCAAGGCATCAATCATAACAGTAGGCATGTTGTTCATGATGGAGGAGAGGATAGCTGCGATAAAGCCCGTTCCAATGGTTGCAACGAACAGACCTTGATCCGAGGCCCACTTGAAGACTTCTCCCAGTTCATCCGTAAGGCCGACATTACGAAGGCCATAAACAACGACGTACATCCCGATGGAGAAGACGACAACGGCCCATGGAGCGCCTTTGACGAGCTTCCAGGTGTGGATCTCGCGGCTCTGCCTTGCAAGTAGCAGAAAGACGATTGCAGCGGCACCGGCGATGATTGAAACGGGAACGTTGATGAATTCGCTCGTCAGATAAGCAATAAGGAGAACAGCCAAAATCACCCAAGAAATCTTGAAAAGCCTAACATCTTTAATCGCGTCGGTAGGCTTCTTTAATTGAGCCAAATCGTATTTCTTAGGGATGCTCCGACGATAGAATAGGAAGAGGACTAGCAAGCTGGCTGCAATGGCGAAGAGTGTGGGTACGATCATTCGGCTTGCATACTCCACAAACCCGATTCCGAAGAAGTCCGAGGATACGATATTTACCAGGTTGCTCACGACAAGCGGCAAGGATGCGGTGTCCGAGATAAAACCGCTGGCCATGATAAAAGGTAGAATCATGCGTTCGTCAAACTTGAGTGCTCTAACCATAGCTAAAACGATCGGCGTTAGAATAAGGGCAGCTCCATCATTGGCAAAGAAGGCCGCGACAGCGGCACCAAGCAAGATGACATAGACGAACATAAGATTGCCATTACCCTTGGCGAACCGGGCCATATGGAGCGCCGCCCATTTAAAGAATCCAATCTCATCTAGGATGAGGGAGATCAAGATGACGGCCACGAAGGCTAGGGTGGCATTCCAAACGATCTGCGTCACATCCCAGACATCCTGGAAGTTAACGACCCCACAAATCAATGCGATGATCGCGCCGCCGCAAGCGGACCAGCCTATGTTCAAACCTTTAGGCTGCCAGATGACAAAGACCAGAGTGACGATAAAAATGACAGAAGCAAGGGCTAACATAGAACCTCCAAATTAGCAGCAGTCATTGGGTTTATGGGCATCGATTTTCTCTTTCATAGAAGGGAGTTGATTTAGAAGCTCATATAGATAAGGTTTATCGTCTATATTTAGTGAGTAATAAATCCATTGACTACGACGCGATTCGTTTACGATTCCCCCTGTCTTTAGCTTCTTTAGATGTTGACTAATGTTTGGCTGGGTCGTCTCAAGGATATCTACGATATCGCACACACACATCTCACGTTCCTTGAGGAGGGCGACGATTGTAAGGCGAGTCTTATCAGAGAGCAACTTTAGCGTTTCCGAAATTGAAATGATGGATTCTTCCGTGATAGGCATCAACTTCTCTCCTTCCTGTATTTTCATTTTGAGATAGCCAAGGTCATTATATAATCAAACGATTATATTATCAACCACTTATATATAAACGGGTGAGATGGAGTAGACAAAATTGGGGCAGTGTTCCAATTTAAATCAATTAATTTTGATTTAGTATTGACCATGTGCTTTAAGGGTGGTACGATTCATTCATCAAATATATTTGATTTATCATCAATCATCAGAAGCCCATAATCAAATTTTCATACTCGGGGGAGGATGGTCCACTAATATCAATGAACATCACGTATGCCATATTTCTCGTTCTTTCATCTGCGATTGCACATTCCATCTGGAATTTATTAACCAAGAAGAGTGCATAAAGGAAGCTTCTTATGGTTAATTCAGACGATCGCATCTGTTATATTCATGCCGGCTTTTCTGCATGACGTACTGACAATCCATTTGACGTACCATAGAATCGGTTTGCTATTAGCCTCATTCGCTTTCAATGTGTATATTTAGTTCTTTTAACGAAGGCGTATCAGATAGGGGAAATGTCCCAGGTTTACCCGATGATGCGGGGAACGGCCGCCTTATTTATTCCGTTGCTCAGTATTGTGATCTACGCGGAATAACTTTCAGGTTTTCGTTGGATGGGATTAGGCCTTATTGTGATCGGGTTATTTGCACTTAGCGGCATTTATAAACCACGTTTAGAAAAGCACAGCTCATTTATCATGCTGATTACGGTGATAATCGGAGTCTCAATAACTGGATACACCTTGGTAGATAAATCTATTCTTGGCTTTATGACTCCATTGGGTTTATTACAGATATACAATTTGGCTGGTTTTATTGCACTAGCTGCGCCGGCACTTCGTAGTAAAAAAATAAAACAGGAATGGATGATAAACCGTCGATTCATCCTCATAGGAGCCGTTATGGCCCCAGGTTCCTATTTGTTATTTCTAATGGCGATGCAATATGCTCCAATTAGCTATTTATCACCTATCCGAGAAATAACGATTGTATTCGGAACTCTGCTTGCGTGGATCGTACTAAAAGAAAAACAAGGGCGAGGAAGGATAGGCTACTCTGTCATCGTCCTAACGGGAATAACCATTATAGGTTTTGGGGGGCAGATATCGTAATGACGATTATGGAGCCAACATCTGATCAAATCGAGCTATCTAACAAAAGTGGAAGAAAAACGATCTCCATTCAAAATGAGACCGGAAGTATTCAAATCATTGGTTTGGACAATATTGAACGACTCCGGACATTTTTAAATGAATGGCATGAGGCTAATTACAACATGAGAGCACCTTTTCTTCGAAAAAAAATATAAGATACGATGGAGGATTTTATATGAATACAACCGTTTATGATTCGATCATAATTGGTGGAGGTCAGAGAAAAATTCGATGAACCTAGGTTCATGGGCACAGTATTACGATAGCCTCACCTTATTTTCTCCTGCCGAGTATATGCACAAACAGTTGTGCACGATTTAGTTAAGAAGTTGTGATTAATTAATCAAAAATTATTGATTATTGTTACCGCGTTTTTTGTATGATATGATTTCTATATTAAAAATAATTGATTAAGCTGGACCGAATATATCATGTTTAGAGATGCAAACGAGTAAATGGAGGAGGGAATCGCATGATCAAAGAACTTCAACCAGCAGCAGCTGTTGACTTCTCCAAGTATGAAGCGAAATTTAAAGCATTAGCCGATCAGAAACGATTACAAATCATGTACGAGCTTACGCAACGCGGGAATACTTGTGTATGTGATTTAGCTGATATTTTTCAAATGCAACAGTCCAAGTTATCTTATCACTTAAAGATTCTGCTCGATGCAGGGCTGATCCGCCGGGAGACAAGAGGAACGTGGAGTTATTACGAATTGAATACGGAGGAAGTGAATAATCTTCTTTCCCCTGAACTTTGCTGCATTTTCCGTACGGGCGAGGTTAAATCGAGCGATTGTTGCTGATCGCTTTTATTTTTGAACATTAAATCAAAATTTATTGATTAAAAGTGGAGGTATGTTAAATGAGTGAATGTTGCGGATCTTCAACACCTGTACAATTTTCGACCAAGATGACGAAGGCTTCTTTTATCAACTCGAGAAAATTACCCGTTGCCATCATCGGAGGTGGACCAGTAGGTTTAGCTGCAGCAGCTCATTTGGTTATAAAAGGTGAGAGCTTTATTCTCTTTGAATCCGCCGAACGAATCGCAGGCAATATTTCGTCTTGGAGCCATGTACGAGTCTTTTCCCCTTGGCAATACAATATTGATAAGGCAGCCAAAAAGCTACTTGAAGCAAGTGGATGGTCCGCACCGGACAACGAGGGGCTTCCAACCGGTGAGCAACTCATCGAACAATATATGGCTCCGTTAGCCGAATTACCCGATATGAAGCCATACATCCACCTCCACGCGAAAGTGACCGGAGTGAGCCGTAAAGGACTCAGCAAGATCAAAACAGCAAATCGTGAAAAGGAACCTTTCGTGCTACACGTTCTTGAGAGTGGCAAATCAAAGGTTTACGAAGCGAAAGCCGTCATCGATGCTTCAGGTACATGGTCATCCCCAAACCCCGCGGTTTCAGAAGGCATATGGACGGATAGCGAGTTGAAAATCCAAGACAAAATAACATATGGGATTCCGAATGTGTCCGGTAAGGATCGGGATCGTTACGCAGGTAAGAACGTACTTGTGGTTGGCAGCGGCCACTCGGCCATTAATGCTTTGTTGGATCTGGCAAAGCTTAAGGAACAAGTTCCGGAGACGAACCTATACTGGGTTATCCGGAAGTCCAATATAAGTGAGGTATATGGCGGTCAAGAAAACGATGGCCTTCCTGAACGCGGAGCTCTTGGCTCTCGATTGAAAAACCTAGTTACCTCAGGCGACGTCGAGGTCCATTCGTCCTTCTTAATTGAAACCTTTGAGCTGAATAGTGAGAGGATCGCCATTCATGGCAGTCGTAATGGGAAGTCCGTTCGAATCGATTCGATCGATGAAGTGATTAGCAATACCGGATCTCGTCCAGATCTGAGCTTCCTTAGAGAGGTTCGAACCGATATCGATAGTGCCATTGAAAGCGTGCGTGCGCTAGCTCCTCTTATCGATCCGAACATTCATAGTTGCGGAACGGTAAGACCTCATGGGGAGAAAGAGCTGCGACAGTCCGAACCGAATTTCTATATTGTAGGCTCTAAGAGCTACGGTCGTGCACCGACATTTTTGATGGCGACGGGCTATGAGCAAGTCAGATCCATTGTCGCAGCTCTCACAGGCGACTGGGAGGCTGCAGAGAAGGTGGAGTTAGACTTGCCGGAAACCGGGGTGTGCAGCACGAGTTACTTTGGCAAACAAAATGTTAATGAGGTCAGTGAAGCAGAATCGGGGAGTTGCTGCGGAACTACTCCAACAGTAAAAACAACAACTTCTTCATGCTGCGGATAAAATACTATTAGATAACAGACGTAATATTACAGACGTAATTAACCGTGATCATCATGCGCTTATTACGTCTGTCACTTTATTTAGCGACGGTTGAAGATGCTGCCGCATTAACGGATATCTATAACTATAATATCGTACACGAGCGGAATTCGACCTTTGAAACAGAACCTAAAACTCTGGAAAGACCTACCTAAGTATATAGCCACATGCTCATATGTAAGACTTGGTGATATATCAAAGGGTAGAAATACGGAAATCAAAAAACACTGCACCGTTCCTAAAGTATTAGGAACGGTTTTTCTATAATATTTAGTACTTAGTTTTTTGAGAAGGGAAAAACAGCGTATATAATGTGACACATCATATACAAACCATTGATATATAAGGGCTTAAGTCGATTCTAAGACATCTGTACAAAATACGGGTTTTGTGAATATGTTAGACAGTAACATATTAGAGAATTGAGATTCCTTTTAATCGATCCCGAACATATGTTTGATTCTAGTATACCAAACCTATTTCGCATTAAAAGAGTTGCCTGATTTAACCGGAGAGTCAAATATTTTTATATTCCACTTCTCTTTCATTATTCATTTCAAAAAAATGATCATTAAGAAAAGGTGGCATTCGTTACTTTGACACAGCCCCATTCCATCTCCTATCAAGAATCTTGACAAACTTTGCGCCATGGAAATATGTGATAAACACACTATGTGATAAATTCACACTAAATCGACAGTTCAAAAACCGTTTGAAACGTAAGGTTTTCTATGTTAAAATCAATATGTGGATTTATCACATAGTGTAATTCTCACATATTGGAGGTCATGCATTGTGGCACGTCAAGGAACTCTTGTCGCGTTAAAAGCTATTATAAAGCTGTATTGCATTGATTATATCGACCAAAACGCATATGGATACGAGATCACCGAAGCTGTTTCTTCTCGTCTGAAGCCTTTTGGTTTTAGCCCCCACCATTCAGAAGTTTACCGTACTCTTCACGAAATGGCCGACGAAAGTATGATTCTCCGGCATGAACGGCACATCGGCCCTCGTCAAAAAGTCGTTTACTACACGTTTACTGATGATGGCCGTGCAGCAGCGGCAGCATACAAGAAAACATTGAAAGAAAACCTTGACCGTTCTATCGCACTCCTCAATGCTGCTGTCGCAGATAATTACTCATAAATAAAATTCAACGAAAATTAACCTACGTTAGCTTGATCGTTCACATCTCTTTTTCACTATAAATGAGCAAAAACGGATACAGAAATATCCAGCATAGGTTCAAGCTAATTTAAAGTGTTCACGAACAACAGCAAAAGGTAGCCCCTTCTGAGCGCACTCATAAACAAACTGAAGCCTATCGATTTG
>JBHJMN010000080.1:0-7863 GCA_042219835.1 Paenibacillus elgii | reverse complement strand
GAGCGTCTATACCAATTCCCTTGTCCGATTTTCAAAGAGTTTCTGGAAATTCATAGGGCTTATTTACGCTCATAGCATCGCTAGCGGCGAAGAGCCAAATTAATAATACATTTGAGAACGCAATGAATGAAATTTTCGGCACCTTAAATAAAAATAGTCTAGCACCGACATTCGCTTTTATTGATCCCTTCGGAACAAAGGGCGTCCCTTTCGAAATTGTCAAGACAATAATGTCGTATAAGAAGTGCGAAGTATTTTTTAACTATATGCATTCTGGTGTTGTTAGGTCTACCCACAATACAGATCATACTGGTTTATTTGGTACCGATCATTGGAGGAATTTTATAGAACTTTCTCCCGCCAAAAAACACGATGCTTTCTTGGGACTTTATGCTGATCAATTAAAAAATGAAGCTAAAGTTAAATATATAAGATCTTTCAATGTAAGGAATAAGATGAATGCAACAATATTCGATCTTATATATGCCACAAATAATGAAGTCGGTCTTGATAAAATGAAGTCCGCAATGTGGAAAGCGGACCCACTTGGAAATTTTACTTTTCGAGATAGAACTAATCCTGGGCAATTAGTGCTATTCGAGGACGAACCAGATCTTGAACCGTTAAAAAAAGAATTGTTAGATACATTTGCCGGAAAAGTTATAGACATCGACAAAATTATTCATCATGTACTCGTTAATACGCCATACTTATCCACTCATGTAAAAAGAAAAACATTACAACCTTTAGCAAAAAACGGTATTATAGAAGTGAAAAGACCACTAGGGAGTAGTAGTGGCTTTAAAGAAGGGACTTTAATAAAATTCCCTCAAAAATAAAGAGAATTCATTCGTATGACTTCTTGTGGTATAATATTTATTATAAGGAGGGATTAATAAATGGCAACTATGTCAAGTATTGAATGGACAGAGTCGACCTGGAATCCCGTTACCGGTTGCACTAAAATATCAGAAGGTTGTCGCCACTGTTACGCAGCAACAATGGCCAAACGACTCCATGCTATGGGCAATCCAAGGTATGCAAATGGATTTAATATAACACTTCATGAAGACCTGATCGACCTCCCTCTAAGCTGGAAAAAACCTAAAAGAATTTTTGTTAACTCAATGTCGGATCTCTTTCACAAAGATGTGCCAATGGAGTTTATCCAGAAAGTGTTTGCCAGTATGGAGAGAGCCCATTGGCACACCTTTCAAATACTTACTAAAAGATCTGATCGTTTGCTGGAGTTGTCAGATCGACTACCATGGCCAAAAAATGTATGGCAGGGTGTAAGTGTAGAGAATCAAAAGGTTACTCATCGGATTGATGACTTACGAAAAGTTCCAGCCAGAGTCCGATTTCTTTCAATTGAACCCCTTATTGGTCCAATTACCGGTTTGAATCTCGAAGGGATACATTGGGTAATCGTCGGAGGCGAATCAGGTTATGGAGCTCGTCCAATGGAACAGAAATGGGTTCTAGATATTCGCGATCAGTGTCTTGAGCAAAATGTGGCATTCTTTTTCAAACAATGGGGAGGGGTGCAAAAACATCGAACCGGCCGAATTCTCGAGGGTAGGACTTGGGATGAATATCCGATTGAAGCTGAACCACAAGAAAAAGATCTTGTCATGATTTGATGTAAACTTTAAAAGAAAGCACTACCCTCTTTCCTTTTTGGATCGAAGGTTATATTTTGTAGATACATCAGCCACAAACTTCTTTAATAAATTCGTAGATATTTAATAAATCCCCGCCAGTCTTAATTGGCGGGGATTCGTTATATTATTTAGATACCAGTGTATACTCATTTACTTCATACGTAAGAATCTTATCAAAGATAACATAATCTTTTCTGCTTTTGAATGGTCCCTTGTTGTTGTCGTGCTTATCGATCGCATAGGAAGCTGGACCGGTTCCCGCAGCTTTACCTTCGTACCATGCGATAAATGCATTAACTTCTGCCATGGAGAGGTCAAATTCTTTTTCAAGGCCAGTATCTAAGGTAACGACTAAAATTGCTCTGCCGTTAACAGGCGGTTCTAGTGGAGTTGCAAATGCTTCAATTGAGTTTGAACTTTCCGTTCCATTGAATACAGATGATACTACATAATAATAGGTTTTACCGTTCTGTACATCATTGTCCGTAAAAGTCGTCCCATATACATTTTTTTCTACTGTTGTGTACGGGCCGCCAGGAGTAGTGGCACGTTTTATGTTATACCTAGCTTCCGTGAGTTCGGAATTCCATGAAAGCACGACTTGTTTGTCTCCACCGGTCGCTACTAAATTCTTTGGACTTTTCTCATCTATTAAATATCCTGTATCGTCAATATCTACAGCATCAATCGAAAAATACTTATCCTTCGTATATTTATCAATATTGGGCTTAATCGTAACAATATGTTCTCCTAAACTAAGTCCAGTTTTTTCGTATACAAGTCTCTGCCATGATGTAGTTGAAGAATAAGTTGAATATACTTCTGATACACCATCTATTGTTATTGTCATTCCATCAAGAACTCGATTATCAGCCATAACATCAATAATTCTTAACTTTGTACCATAAAATTTAAATATAATATACTTGTTTTCAAATGGAGATTCAGCATATGTGTGAGATCCATTGAAAAGATCTTTGTGTGTCCATACTGTACCTCCAGGAAATAGTATCTTGCCGTCATAATTATCAAATCTTTTCCATCCTGCTTCTGGCGTTTTGAGTTCTTGCCCTACTGTTGCTGCAGCAAATGCAGAAGAAAACGGTACTAAGAGCATAATTGCCACAAAAAATGTGAGAATAATCTTTTTCAACATAATCTCTCCTTTATATGTCTAATACGGATATAATCATATATTTAATGTTATATCTTGTCTAAACATATGGTGGAATATTATGTAAATTATGAATGATAGAAGAAAAAAATTGGGGAGTAGGTCTTACCCCGCCAGCCTATGCCAGCGGGGTAAGGAAACTTTTCCTGAACTAAATCTTCACTCCTGCCTGTCTCGCCTGAACAACCATGTTAAGGTACCCCAGTTCCGCGCCGGTGAGCTGCCGCGTATATGCTTTCTCGGCCCAAGTATAGTCGGACAACAGTCCTTTTTTATACAGTCCATCCAGCGCGTCGCCAAGCTGCTTCCATTGCCAATCGTGTTCGAATACAAGCGCTTTTGCCATGCCGTCTTCGTCCTCCCCATTCGTACAATCTTGGTATTCAGCTACCACATCGGCTATTAATTGATCAAATGTTTTTCCTAATAACCGCAGGGCGTTTACCGGGTCCGTCTTCCGCGCCGGATCGAGGATATGGTGCCCTGTTATGTCCGTCGCCGGGTTCAGGCCGTACCGGTAGCAGGCGTAGGCCAGCACCCAAATGTACCGCTTGTACGACTCCTGCAGGTTGATCCGGCCGCCGTAGCAAAGCTCCACGCCTCCTGCGTAGTCGTTCGAATCCACGCCGAACATTTCGTTATCGGTCATCACGTTATACACGACGTGCCAAGCCTTCTCCGGACCCGGTTAAACGGGATGCACTCGATAATCTCCCGGTCGTCCACAAACAAATGCGCCGAAGCCGACATATCATTTCGGCTGCGCTCGTAATACGATACGTTTCCGGCCGCCGTAGAGCCGGGATTCCCTGTATCATGCGCCACCATAAAACGAACGCCCGGCATTGGAATGCTCGGGCGTCTTTTGCTCGGACCGGAGAGATACCGGGACGTGATTTGAAATTTCATTTTGAAAATCGTCATAGCTCCTTTTCTCAAGGGTTTTGGGTAGGTGGAGCTGCCGTCGGGTCCGCTGGAGAATCTACTGCAGGCGGCGACGTTGGTTGCCACGGAACGTTTTCGACCTGCTTTTCTGCCATGGAAAGGTCGCTTACAGCGGCCAACAACTTCTGTACATGCTCGGGCACTGGCACAGGCTGCGACTGTTCTGCCGGAGCTTCCGTCTTTGGTCCCTGTCCCATTGAAGCGTTGTGCATTAGCACGGCCTTTTCAACCGCTGCTCGGATCACAGCCGGGTCCATTTGGATGATCCCCGCCTCGCTTAAATGCTTGTTTACGTAGTCAATAGCCAGGTTGAGCTTTTCGGCTCCCTTCTGCCCTGACGCGGACGCTTCTACGAATGCGAAAGCTTCTTCTGCTACCTTGTGAAGGACTTCCCTGCGCTGGCCGGTCGTCTTGCTATCGATCCAGCCAATGAAATGTTTCTTCAACCAAAAGAACGCCGTAATCGCTACAAGAGAAAGCAGTCCAACAAGGGATTGAGCTATGTCAGAAATAAATGGTTGAAAATCCATAGATCACACTCTCCTTTTTATTTTCCTTCTGTCTTCCCTTTAATCGCCGCGATGACGTTTTTCAGCGGCCCTAGCGGAACGCCGAGTTTCCCGCCATTCTCCACGATGCTTAGGAATTCAATGACGCTGTACGCAATAACGACGCCGTCGCCAATCACTCCGTTTGACTTGAGGACCGATATTTCGATCATATACACGCATCCTACGAGGATAATAATGTATGTCTTTCGGATTAGCCCAGCGATGCCTACCCTGCTGCTCAACTCCTTCCGGACGTATCCGGCCATAAGCCCGGTCGCATAGTCCAACAGCATAAGACCCAACAGGATCGTGAAGGCGAGCCCTAGCCCGCCGACGACCCACGAGATGAAAGCCCCGACGACGCCGAGGCTTGTTTTGAAAAATGAAGGTTTGTCCATGCTCTCCCTCCCTTCTGCCCTTTTCGGGCAAAAAATTAGCCCCGCATAGCGCGGAGCTTAATTAAGGCGATACTCTTCGGAGGCGTCAAAATCTTTCTGGCCTACCGCGCAGCCTCTTGAATGGGGAAGGGGAAGAACTATCCACAATTTATGAAATGGACTTTAACACGCCGGGAAATACCCTTCTTTTTACAGTGTACATGACGCTTGTTTTATGTACGAACCTTGCTGTAAAGCACTTTCGAAATTTCGGTTTAATGCTTCTTTGGGTTACTCCAAAACCGGACAATTACCAAGGATTAACTCGAAGTGCATAGGTCATATAAAAAAACATTCCTTCTCCAAACGACTACAATGCCGAGCGTCCAAGCGGTACTCCCGAGAAATTAAGCAGCAAAGTTGCCGGCGTCGTCTCGCCATAGCGCAAATAAGCAGGGAGACGGAGAGTGATAACCGGCAGCGGCAAGTTATCGGGACTGTCATGTAAAGTGACAGTCCCGATTTCTCACAAAAACTTCCTGTTGTGCTTCTTCCCGTCGAAGGTGAACAGCACCGGCTTCGTTTCGATGACCGATTCCAGATACACCGTCTTCCCCCACAGCCGGTGAATATACGGGAGGGTCCGCTCCACATACTTCAAATCGAGCTCGATGCCCTCGTACATATGCTTCAAGTACAGCTCGCCGTTCTTCTCGAAATCCCCGTCTTCAACTACGATATAAGGGAAGCCGCCGTTTACCCGGGAATACACGAGCTGGTCGCGGATATGTTCCCAAGACTTATCGGTAATTTTCCACTCCGGCCCTTTTTTCTCGAAAATATACAAATCAAGCTCGTCACACAGCTTTTTGGTCATGTAGTTGCGGATGAACGATAGATCGGAGTCGAATTCGCGCACCTCGAATATTTTTTGCCTGCCTTCGCCGCCTTTATAGCCGAAGCGTTCCCGGTCCTCCTCAGACGGGTTATCCCAGCGCTTCTCGATATCCTCGAAAATTTTCAGTCCCAAATAATACGGATTGAGCGTATGACGAGACGGGATGACAACGGAGGAGTTAAGCCTGGAGTATTCGATCGTCTCGGAGTCGGTCAGATCGAGTTCCCGCATAATGCGCTGATGCCAGTAGGAGGCCCAGCCCTCATTCATAATCTTCGTCTCCAGCTGCGGCCAGAAATACAGCATTTCGTCCCGCAGCATCGTCATGATGTCGCGCTGCCAATCCTTCAGGTAGGGAGCGTGCTCTTCGATAAAAAGCATCAGATCCTTCTCCGGCTTGGATGGAAATTTGGCCGGGGCTTCTTTGGGGTTGATCGTCTTGGCTCCGGGCTTCTCATCCAAATCCCATAAATCCTCATAGCCGAACTTGCGCTCCGTAGGCTTTTGCTGATCATCCGCTGCTTCTTCCCGGCCGCTGCCGCGTCCGCGGTACGGCTTCATGATCAGCGGATCGACATGCTCTTGGATGGCGAGCACGGCATCGATAAACCGTTCCACCTCGTCCGTCCCGTATTCGATCTCGTAACGGCGGATTCGCTCGGCCGTGGCGGACATGCTCTCGACCATGTTGCGATTCGTCTTGGAGAAGCGGACGTTGTTTTTAAAAAAGTCGCAGTGCGCCAGCACGTGCGCCACGATCAGCTTGTTCTGAATGAGCGAATTGCCGTCGAGCAGGAAAGCGTAGCATGGGTCGGAGTTGATGACAAGCTCGTAAATTTTGCTGAGTCCGAAATCGTATTGCATCTTCATTTTGTGGAAAGTTTTTCCGAAACTCCAGTGTGAGAAGCGGGTCGGCATCCCGTAAGCGCCGAAGGTGTAGATAATATCGGAAGGGCATATCTCGTAGCGCATCGGGTAAAAGTCGAGACCGAAGCCGCTGGCGACCTCGGTAATTTCCGCGATGGCGTATTCCAGCTGCTTGATGTCATCCGCATTCACTGGGCGATCCTCCCCTCCGCGCCCTTCGGGAAAAAGGTTTTGAGCGCCTTGTACACTTCGCCTTTCTCACGAATGACGTAGTGCACGAATTTCGGATCGTGAATGTTCCGGTAAGCAGACATCAGCGTGCTGCTGCGATTGTATTGGTTCACTTCGCCGTACCCGAACAGGTTCGCCCGCTTGACCAGCTCGCCGATCAGCCGTACGCATCGTTCGTTGTCCGATGTCAGGTTATCGCCGTCGGAGAAATGAAACGGATATATATTGAAGCGGGACGGCGGATAGCGCCGGTCGATCAAGTCGACCGCAAGCTGGTAGGCCGAAGAGCAGATCGTGCCGCCGCTTTCGCCTTTGGTGAAAAACTCCTCTTCCGTCACTTCCTTGGCTTCGGTATGGTGGGCGATGAAAATGATCTCCACCTGTTCGTATTTCGTCCGCAGGAACCGTGTCATCCAGAAGAAGAAACTGCGCGCGATATATTTTTCGAAGGACCCCATACTTATGAAGGTATCATAATTAACTATAATCTTTTGCTTTTCAGATTATACGTTGAATATGACCCAGTACATACCCAACTAGAGATATGTTGTGCCACACGCGGTCTTTTTCCCGTGTTATATTGTAAATGTGAAAGTTTGATATTAGTTCCAAGGAATAAAAAGCCATCAATCGGGCAAAATAATGACGCTCTAGAATCGATTCTAAGGCGTACATCTGTTCGGAGAACCTATCCCCGGACAATCACCTTAAAATCGCGTCACAGGGCAAATGTGAAGGCGACGGCATCAAAATATCACGAACCAGCTTAAAAGACACTCTCACTTGAGGGTGTCTTTATTCTTTTCATTTGAAACATAGTCGAAAAGGCGCACTGTGCTTCAAATAAAGCCATCTTTAAAATTAGTCCTTAAGTAATCTTGATTTGGGTAAAAATCCCTCTTTCAGGAAGGTAAATGGTATCATTTGTCGAATGATGGTATATAAGTAAAATCATTCGTGAAAAGGTGGTATACATGACTAGACGTAAGAGCAAACGAAAGCAGGAACAAGAGTTTTTACAGGGATTTTTCGGATTAGCGGGCATAGGCTCGTTTTTCGTGACCTATTACTTTACTAAGTCACTTAGTCTTTCAACAACAGTTGTAATCAGCATCATAGCCATTGTAATCATTGTAATGGTAGTGAACCATAATAA
>JBHJMN010000008.1:0-160078 GCA_042219835.1 Paenibacillus elgii | reverse complement strand
GGAGCCTGACATTTCAGGCTCCGATGAGAAAGCGGCTGCGTACGCCGTCCTATTCTTTATGCTTGCGAATCAGCTCCATCTTCTGGTCCCAAGCTTTTGGGCTCAGGTCAACGGGATACACTTCCGGATTCAGCTTGCGCAAATATTCCGGCCAGAACAAGGTCAGCTGATTCCGGTGATGCTCGCGGATGGTGTCCAGCGCGGGCAGCTCGTACACCTGCTTTCCGTCCGCAAAAATCGGACGAAGCATCGGCTGAGCTTCGTATTGCTCCACCGTTTTCGAAATATACGGATGCACCGGATCGAACAGCTTCAGCGGTTTTCCTTGCTGCACATCGTCTTCGTCCGTCAGCGCGATATAGTCCGCCATTGCCTTGTTGGTCTCGCGATTGACGATGCGGTAGACGTCCTTAATCCCCGGCGTCGTCACTTTTTCCGGATTGCCCGAAATTTTGATGACCGGTACGAAACCGTCCTCACGCTCGCGGGCCACCAGCTTGTACACACCGCCCAGCGCTGGCTGATCGGCCGCCGTAATCAGCTTCGTACCGACTCCCCAGCTGTCGATTCTCGCTCCTTGGCCTTTCAGGTTGAAAATAATGTTCTCGTCCAAATCGTTCGATGCGACGATCTTGACATCCTTCAGCCCTGCTTCGTCCAGCATCGTGCGCGCCGTTTTCGACAAATAAGCCAAGTCCCCGCTGTCGAGCCGGATCGCGTTCATCCGTTTGCCCTGGCTTTGAAGCCATTTGGCCGTTTCGATCGCATGCGGCACGCCGCTTTTGATCGTATCGTACGTATCGACCAGCAGCGTGACCTGATCGGGCAGCGCGGCGGAAAATTTCCGGAACGCCTCTTCCTCCGAATCGTGGTCCTGCACCCAAGCGTGCGCGTGCGTACCCTTCGTCGGAATGCCGAACATCATGCCCGCTCTCATGTTCGACGTGGCGTCGAAGCCGGCGATATAAGTCGCCCGCGCACCCCATACCGCAGCATCCGCCTCCTGAGCCCGCCGCGTGCCGAATTCCATCAGCACATCGTCCGGCGCGACCTGCCGGATGCGTGACGCCTTGGTCGCGACCAGCGTCTGGTAGTTCATGAAATTCAAGATCGCCGTCTCCAGCAGCTGCGCTTCGAAGATACTCGCTTCAACCCGGATCAGCGGCTCGTTGGGAAACACCAGCGATCCTTCCTCCACCGACCATAACGAACCGGTAAACCGGAATTGGCGCAGCTTTTCCAGAAAGGCCGGATCGTAATTCTCCTCCTGCTCCGCCAAGTAGCGGATCGACGCTTCATCGAATCGCAGGTGCTGAATATACTCGACGATGCGCTGCAAGCCGGCAAACACGGCATATCCGTTGCCGAACGGCAGCTTGCGGAAGTAAGCCTCAAACACCGCCTTACGATCCATCGAGCCGTTGAACCAGTGGGCGTACATCATGTTGATTTGATATTTATCCGTATGAAGCGTTAAATTGTCGCAGCTCATCGTAGTTCCCCTCTCGCTTCGTTAGACGTTTTTATCTACAGCACGGACGACTTCGGCGCCCAGTACGTTCCGAAAATGAGTCAGTGCCCATTCGTGTCCGGCCGCATTGAAGCTCGCGACCGCGTCCTCATGAACGACGATTTTATAGCCTTTATTATAGGCATCCACGGCGGTATGCAGCACGCAAATGTCCGTACAGACGCCGATCAGGTGCACCTCGTCGATGCCGCGGGCTCGCAGCCGCAGCTCCAGATCCGTCCCGCAGAAGGCGCTGTATCTCGTTTTGTCCATCCAATAAATGCCGTCCTGGCGCGCCGAATAGACGTCATGAAGCCGACCGTACAGCTTGCGGCCTTCCGTACCACGGATGTTATGTGCCGGAAACAGCTTGTGTTCCGGATGATACGCGTCATTTTCCTCATGAAGGTCGACGGCCATAACGACCAGATCGCCCCCTTCGACAAACCGTTCCGTCAATTCGGCGATTCTTTGCTCCAAATCGATCGCCGGCTGCCCGCAGGGCAGCTTGCCGGTAACGAAATCGACCGTATAATCGATCACAACGAGAGCTTTCATAAGGGCACCTTCCCTTTCCATACGTCTGTATTGATGTAGACTGGTAACTCCACCCTTTCAATAATGTCATTATGACATATTTAAAACAAATGTCAAGTCCCGTTTTGCGAATCCCATCGCTCCAGCAGCCAAGCCGTCGTATAGTCGGCAACGATCTGCAAATTAGTTCGTCCGTCCGGATTCACAAACGGCTCGTGGCCGCGAAAATAATCCGGATGCCCGCCCGTCAGCGACAAGTTAACCCGATAAGCGGGCGCATACTTGAAGCGGTCGTATCGGAACCAGTGACGGAGCCCGGAGCCTTCCGTTACCCAGCCGCCCCACGAACCAAGCCGGGCAATCGGATCGCCGCCCTTCGCGCCGGTGCCGCGTATGTAAAGCGCCCGTTCTCGGCCTGCAGAGCTTACCGGGCATTTCGGCGAGCCGATCTGTACCGTCAGGATACCCGGCAGGGAAAGCGCCGGGCGCAGCAGCTCGGCCGACTGCACGCCTGCCACTCCCCCTCCGCTGTGACCGATCAGGACGGGGAAGCCGTCCCCGTAGACGCTGCGGATCGCCTCCGCCGCCCTGCGGCCTCCGATCGAGCGCGCGGCCGCCTGCGGTCTCAACCGTAGATCCCGGTAAATTTCCAGCATCTGAGCCGCTGCGCTCCGGCTCCAGTCGCCGTAAGGGAACAGCAGCCGATAATCCGGCTGGAATCCTCTCGTCTCCAGCCTGCGGCACAGCTGTTCTCCGAACGTTTCCATAAAATTCGGCGCCGTCGCCATTCCGGACAATAAGAAAAGCCGCGGTCTGTAAAAAATGGACATACAACCGCTCCTCAGCCTCTGGTCAGCAAGTCGGCCGACGGGTCTGCCTGCACCCCGGCTTCGTCGGCGTCCGTGATGTCGTACGGGCAAGCTTGGCGGAAATAATTCGGCTTGACGATGCGATCGTCGTAGGACCGGTGGAAAATATGCGTCGCCGCCGGCGAAACCGGAGGAATCAGCCACGTCCAATCCCCGGTTAGCGGGCGGCCGCTTCGCTCTTCCTGCTGCTCGAACCGCCGGAACTGCTCCGCCGCCGTATGATGATCTACGATGCTGACCCCTGCCGCCTTAAAGGAATGAAGAACCGCCGCATTCAGCTCGACCAGCGCTCTGTCTTTCCACAGGGATACTTTGGTCGACGTGTCCAGCTTCAGCAGCTCGGCCACTTTCGGCAGCATATGGTAACGGTCCGGATCGGCCAAATTGCGCGCGCCGATCTCCGTTCCCATGTACCAGCCGTTGAACGGCGCCGCCGTATACCGGACACCGCCAATGTCCAACAGCATATCGGAAATAAACGGAACGGCGTACCATTTAAGTCCCAGCCCGGCGAACGAATCATATTCCGGGTGTTGAATAGGCACCTCAAGCACCAAATTGTCGGGAATCGGATACCACCGGGGCGGTCGCCCGTTCACTTGGACGACGAGCGGCAGTACGTCGAACGGCGTGCCCGCGCCCCTCCAGCCCAAGTTCATGCATACTTTCGTGAACCGGATGGAGGCCGGATCGCCCACGATTCCGTTCCCGGTTTCATATCCGGCATAGCGGATCAGCTGATGGTTCCAGATGCGGATACGCCGATCGTCCGTTTCTGCGGCAAACACCGTGATCGACGGCCTGATCATGCCGCCGTTGGTCCCATAGGCAATATGGCGGAATACCGCTTTCGCAATGTCGTCTTCCCGCTCCAGCCCTCGGTCGTCAAACACGTTTAACGACGGCCAAAACAGCCTGCCGATGCAGCGATTGCTGTTTCGCCAAGCCATTCTCGCGCCATGTGCAAGCTCTTCGTAGGTAAGCTCGTAAGTTCCGCGCCGGGAGAGTTCTTCCCGAACGTCCGCGAGCCGCCGACACGTTTCCTCCTCGCTTTTGCCCAACTCTACATAGCACGACGTTACAAAAGTCGCCGCATCTTCTTGTATCGCTTGATTCGTCGTCATTTCGTCCTCTTCTGATGTATTTTTTCCTCCATTATAACCCAGCCCCATGAAAAAAGCTCGCCGCACGCCTGTCTAAGCCGCCATTTTCCCGGTTCCGCGTGTCATTTCATGTCGAATCTGTGGCAAAAGGGGATCGCTCCCATCCGTCCGTTCTCCTCGACTAAAGTCCAGCTTCCGTACCGCCTTAGGACGGTTTTACCGGACATGCAATTCGTATACAATAGAGACAAGATCTAAACGAACGAAAGTCAGGTGATGATGATGAAGTTGAAATGGAACATACAGACGATAGGCGGCTTCGTCCTGATGGGGGTTGGCATCATCGGATTGATCGGCTGGGGCGGTATCAGCGGATTATTCGGGTATATTTTTGCTCTAGCGATGATCGGCTTCGGCTACTGGCTGTGGAGGACGGCGGACACGACGCTTAAGCGCGTGTGCAGCGGCTTGGTCATGCTGGCGGGCGCGGCGCTCATCATCTTCTGGCTGCCGAAGTTCATCAGCCTGGTATTGACCGCAGCAGTCATCTACTTCGGCTGGATTCTTGTCAGAATCGGCCAGTCCCAAGGATATCGAAATTGGAAATAAAACGGCGAAAGAGGCGGCCTATGTCTCCTTTCCCGCCCGGCAGCATAGCCGGATGGGACGGACATGGTACCGCCTCTTTTGTTTTGTCCTTCTAAAACGATTATACGCGCGGCTTGGCGCGGTTGGTCGGCAAAGCCGTGAGCGGATCATCAGGCCATACGTGCTTCGGATAGCGGCCCTTCAAATCCTTCTTCACTTCAAAATAGGCGTTCTGCCAAAAGCTCGCCAAATCGCGCGTAACCTGTACCGGCCGATGTGCCGGGGAAAGCAAATGCAGCAGCAACGGCACCTTGCCGTCCCCGATGCGCGGCGTCTCCCGCAGGCCGAACAGCTCCTGGAGCCTCACGGCCAGCACCGGCGACGCCGGATCGCTGTAATCGACCGGAATCCGCGAGCCGCTCGGCACTGTAATGTGCGTCGGCACGAAGTCGTCGAGCTGCTGGCGCTGTGGCCACGGGAGCATGCCGTCCAGAATCGCGGCCATCGAGAGCCGCTGGAGGTCATCCCGGCTTTTGAGCCCGTACAGATGCGGGCCGAGCCAATCCTTCAGCCCCGCGAGCAGCGCCTCGTCGGAAACATCGGGCCAAGCCGGGTCCACCCGGTGCATAAAGCCGATGCGCTCGCGCAGTTGCTTCGCCGCCTTGGTCCACGGCAGCATGGACAAGCCTTCGGCAACGATGCCCTCAAGCAGCGCATTCAGCACCTGCTCCGGGTCCGGGGCTTCCACCGACGCTTCCCGTAAGGTAAGCGCGCCGAGCTTCTCCCGTTTACGGGCGCGGACCGCTTGAGCCGCCCGGTCCCACGCGACTGCGGTCTCCACTTCGATATCGTTCGCGAACACCCGATGCAGCTGCTCCTCTGAGATCGGAGCCGCCAAATCGATGCGGCCGTCCGCCCCCTGATCATCCAGCTCCGCGACGACCAAATAGTTCTCGCCATAGAGCGGCTGAGGACCTGAAAACGAACCGCCTCTTCCTCCGCTTAGCAGGAAGCGTCCGCTTCCTT
This sequence comes from Paenibacillus elgii, assembly GCA_042219835.1. GTDB lineage: Bacteria > Bacillota > Bacilli > Paenibacillales > NBRC-103111 > Paenibacillus_G > Paenibacillus_G elgii_A. The sequence continues at coordinate 154,445 of JBHJMN010000008.1, read as the reverse complement.
TATTTTGCGCGATGCGGTCGGGATAGGCGAACGCAAGCAGCATTCCGCAGGCGTCCACTTCGTCTTGTTGCTCCAGCGGCAGGCCCAGAGCGCGTTTCCCCTGCTCGGCCTCCGCCCCGATTCGGCGGCGGGCCGCCGGATCTGCCGCCTGCGCGGAACCCACTCCGCGAAGCGCCTCCACGCGCAGCCGCAGGTCCGCATTGGGCGAGTCCGGCCGGGATCGCAGCAGGTCGCGGTCGCTTAGCAGCGCGGCCAGCTCGCAAGCCAGCCCGCCAAGCGCAAGCGGCATCGCCCGCAGCATCATGTGCGCGAGCCTGGGCGACACGCCGAGCTCGGCCATGCGGCGGCCGTGCGGGGTCATCGCTCCGTCGTCCCCCATTGCGCCGAGCTGCTTCAGAAGCGCAACCGCCTGACCATAGGCGGCTGCAGGCGGCGGCGTCAGCCAAGCGAGCTGCGCCGGATCGGCGACGCCCCAAGCGGCAAGCTCAAGCGCCAGAGCGGCCAGATCCGCTTCCATGATCTCGGGCGCCCGATGAGGGGCCAGCCGGCGGTCCTCCTGCTCCGTCCAGAGCCGGTAGCACATGCCGGGAGCCGTACGTCCGGCACGCCCGCGGCGCTGGTCTGCCGAATCCCGCGAGACGGTGATCGTCTCCAGCCGCGTCATGCCCGTCCGGGGCGAGAACCGCGGCACGCGCATCCGGCCGCCGTCAACGACGATACGCACCCCTTCTACGGTTAAGCTCGATTCGGCGATAGAGGTAGCGAGCACGACCTTGCGCTTACCCGGCACGCTCGGCGCAATAGCCATGTCCTGCTCCCCTTGAGGAAGCTGCCCGTACAGGGGAGCGATCCTCACCTGCGGATCAAGTCCCGCTTCAAGCAGCAGCCGTTCCACACGCCGAATTTCCCCCGCTCCGGGCAAAAACGCCAACAGATCCCCTTTTTCGGCAGCCAGCGCCTGGCGGATGCACGCCACTACCGCTTGCTCCAGTTTTCCTTCCACAGGCTTGCTTAAATACCGCGTCTCCACAGGATAACTGCGGCCCTCGCTGACCACAACCGGCGCATCGCGCATCAGTGCGGCAACCGGAGCCGCGTCCAGTGTAGCCGACATGACCAGGATGCGCAGGTCGTCCCGCAGCACCGCCTGCGACTCCAGAGCAAACGCCAAGCCCAGATCCGCGTGCAAGCTTCGTTCATGGAATTCGTCAAATATAACGACAGCCACGTCCTCAAGTGCGGGATCGGCCTGCAGCAGGCGCGTAAGCACGCCTTCTGTGATGACTTCGATGCGCGTTTTCGGTCCGACCTTCGTATCCAGCCGGACCCGGTAACCCACCGTTTCGCCGACCTGCTCCCCGAGCCGGGACGCCATATACCGGGCGGCGGCTCTCGCTGCCAGTCGGCGCGGCTCCAGCATCATAATTTTGCGTCCGGCCACCCATGGCTCGTCCAGCAGCGCAAGCGGCACGCGGGTCGTCTTGCCTGCGCCGGGCGGCGCTACCAGCACGGCATTCGTATGCTTGCCCAGCTTCTCCTTCAACTGCGTTAAAACGCGATCGATCGGCAGTTCTCCCATATTCGTTCACTCCAACGTACGGCAAATTCGGTTTTTATTGTACCACAACCGCACAAAGAAAGCCCCATAACGGGGCTAAGCCTGTACAATTCTCGATTTATTGAAAAAAGGCGATTCCGAGCACGCCCGAGAGGACGATCACCGCAAGCGGATGCAGGCGGTATTTGATCAGAGCGCCGAGACATACCGCCAAAATAATCAGCATCCCGACCGTATGCCAGCTCATCCAATCGGCCCCGCTTCCCGGCAAACTGAAATGAATCGCCGCGTAGACGATCATCCCGGTTACCACCGGCTTCAGCCCGTAGAACGTCGCTTTGACCCACGGCCGCTGCTGCATTCGGAAAAAGAACGCGGCGATGAGCACGATAATTGCCAGCGACGGCAGCACCATGCCGAGCGTCGACAGGATCGCTCCGGGAACGCCGGCGGTTTCGTAGCCGATCAAGGTGGCGCTGTTCGTCGCAATCGGTCCCGGAGCCATCCCCGCCAACGCGACGATATCCGTAAACTGCCGCTCCTCCATCCAGCCGTGGAGCAGCACCTCATGCCGTATCAGCGGAATCATCGCATACCCTCCGCCGAACGAGACAAGACCGATTTTAAGAAACACCGCAAACAAGCTCCATAGCATAACCGTCACCCCGTTCTATATCCCGTCCGCAATAAAGTAATCGGCATATTTATAACCATTCCCGGCAGTTGGCGGTTCCTTGTCCTTAGGCTTGTTCGCGCGATAGCCGAGTTTTCGCTTCATGCGGACAAGCAAATGCCCGATTACGAGTCCGATCAAAATCACCAGCAGCGGATGCACATGAAAAACAAGCAGCAGCATGACCGTAAAAACCGCCGTAGCCAGCGTCGTACGGTCCACAATAGAGCTTTTTCCCATGTTATACGCCGATACGATGATCAAGGCGGCAATCGCCGCTTGAATACCTTGAAAAGCCGCAGCCACTTTCGGCAGGGCATACATCTCTCGAAACACAAGACTCAGCAAAAATACGATCAAAAAAGCCGGCAGCGTCATTCCGCCGACTGCCACCGCGGCACCCGGAACCCCGGCCAGCCGATAACCGATGAACGCCGCCGCGTTGACGCCTACACCGCCCGGAGCCGATCCGGCTATCGATAAAACGCCGATCATCTCTTCAGGTTCGATCCAGCGACGTTTGACGACGACCTCCCGTTCCATGACAGGGATCATCGCGTAGCCGCCGCCGAACGTGACCGGACTGATTTTGCAGAAGGCCCAAAAGATCGATCCCAGCGGCCGTAGTTTCCTCAGCCATGATTTCATCTTGCTCCCCCCGTTCCCCGTAGTCCTTTTAAGTATACCTCACTTTAGTTCATTTCGGAATAATGTTTTCATCTGTTTTTCTGAATGATCTTGAATATAAACAAAACAGCCCAATAGAACGAGCTCGGATTTATCGTAATTTCCTTAGTTTAAATCACATTGGATTTATGTTTACAATGTATATCCGAATACATTGAATTCCAGAGCAAACAAGGCCAACAAAAAAAGACCCGGATTATCCAAATCCGCGTCAGATAAAGATAGACTATGGCACTCACCAGCCCGGGGGCTCATAACCGATCCCCGTTCCGGTTCGTCCGGCGATTTTGTGCGCGTGCCTTTTGACGGATAGCACGCTCTTGTAATAATTTTGCTTAAACTCAAACGGCTCGTCGTCCGTCAGCGCGTCGATCTCATGATAATGAGAGCCATCCGGCAGCGTAATCGGCGGTCCCGTCATCCCGATGAAACGGTGAAAGTGACCCATCGCCATTTTCGTATGCCCTTGATACCTGTGCACGTGCCCGTCCGTTCCGTCTCCGTTCGCAGCATAGACGAACATCTCGACCCCATGGAAATGCCCAAGCGCCACGGAGGTCCAGCCAATGAATGCGTGGGCATGAGCCGGCGGTTGCGGAACATACGGCACCGGCGGAAGCGGACAAACCGACATAAAAGTGCTCTCCCCTTCGTTTTTCGCAGATGCTACAGGATACGCAAGGAGAGGCACGATTATTTCTGTTCCGGCTTCTTGGCTTCCGGATTGACGATTTCCTTGACCCGGCCGACTTGTCCGTCCGTCAAACGCACCTTGATGCCGTGCGGATGTGTCGCCGAATTCGTCAGCAGATCCTTCACGATGCCGCGCGTCAGCTTTCCGGTCCGCTGATCCTGCTTCAGGACGATGAACACCTCGGCGCCCGGAAGAACGTTTGCGCGCTTGCGTCCGTCGCTCATTTGTACCGATCCGGCAGCTGAAGCCAGCCCTCAAAAATGGCGTAATAGAACACGAATGCGCTTGCGAGGCCCAAAATCGTAAAGCTGATCGCAAGTCCCTTTTTTTTCTGAAACAGCCACACGAAAGCCAAGCTGAAGAACGTGCCCATAACAATTAAGCAAACGATCAAAATGATAGTTGCCATTGCTTCCGTTCAAACCCCTTTCGAATCAACAGTATATTTTAACCGTTTGCTTACCAAAATACCACAATTTCCAACGAAAAAACACTCCGCTGCTGCGATAACCTTGACAATTTCATGAAACGGTTAAAAAAAGAGAGGCGTCCACCGTTTGGCAGGACGCACTCCCTTCGTTTACTTTTTGGCGGACAACCATTCCGTCAACGCCTGAATCTCGGGTTCCTTTAACGTATTTTTGTAGGAAGGCATTCCTCCGCCTCCGTTTTGAATCTTGGCTGCAATTTGTTCTTGGCTCAGCTTGGCTCCCGTCTTCTGAAGATTGGGCCCGACTTTACCCGAGAGATCGGCCCCGTGACAGGAGACGCAGTTCGCCTTGTAAATCGCCGCCGCATTAGACGATTCGCCTGCCGCCGTTTTGGAGGGGGCGTTCGCGGGTGCACCGCTTTTGTCCCCGCCGCAAGCCGTTGTAATTCCGGCTAACAATAGCAATCCGACCGCCAATGGGATCCAGGCTTGCTTCATGACCATGACCACCTTTGTTTTGAGGAATATTGGAGCTTGACCCGGGATACATATGAAACGATATTTCCCGGAAAGGCAGGGATACGGCCGCTATGCCCAACACCGCTTGGCTTCGCCTCTTCGGCCTCGGCGCCATGATCGTCCTGGGGACTTGGTTCGGCTTCCGGCAATTCGCCGCCACCTCTCCACAGTTCCCGCCGGTCACGGATTTTATGGTAGAAGGCTACCGCATTCAAGTGTCGCTTTACCCGAGCCTGGCCACAACGCTGAAGCCCGCCACGTTTACCGTTATGCTTCACGACGCGGCCGGCCGGCCGATGAGCGGTGCGACCGGGGCCGCCACCATCTCAATGCCGCAAATGCTATGCGGCGTGAGCCCCTTTACCCTGACGGAAACGGAGGCCGGCCGGTACGTCGGCGAAGGCATTCCACTCATGGCGGGATCGTCCGTTGCCGACGTGTCGATGACAACCGGTAACACATTGCTCCGGGTCAAGTTTCCTTTTACCGCCGTCCGATAATATCCGGTTTTTTCCCTAGCCTGTTTCCACTGTATCGAATCGTCCGGGGCCTGCCTATGACTCCCCCGGGCTATTTTTCACTTTATTTATGGCGGTTTTGAGGACAATCCCTTACAATTTATCACCAAAGCCAGGGATGAACACTGGGAATCCATCCGGCCGCAGCCAAACCCCGCAGTACGGACAGCACTCCGATCCAGACGGCTGCGAATTGGCCGGCTATTGCGGCCTTACTTCGCAGCCGCTTGTTCAATTTGCCCGCAAATAGCCCAACGGAAACCAACGCAGGCACAGTGCCCAGACCGAACAGCAGCATAAGCAGCAAGCCATGCAGCGGACTTGCGCTCGCCGCCGCATTCATTTCCATCGCATAGGTCAATCCGCAGGGAAGGAATCCGAGCAACAGACCGCTGGCGACCGCGGTCCCCGCCTCCTCAGCTGTCCGGTACCGCGCCGTAAGCCGCCGGACAAGCGGCAGCCGATGCGGGTCCAGTCGATGCAGCGGGAGAGCGATACGCCGCAAAGCCCACAACAAAATAAGACAGCCGCCCAATAAGCTCGCTGTCCCCTGCACATTCGCCAGCTTCCCCGCACCATCGACGAACGAGCCGACCGCGCCCATAAACGCCCCGAGCGCAGCGTAGGTTGCAATCCGTCCGGCATTGTAAGCCAGAACGGAGCGCAGCGGACTCGTCTTCGCTTGCAGCGCAAAGCCGGAGACGGTTGCGCCGCACATCCCAATGCAGTGCGGCGCGCCAAGCAATCCGGCAAGCCAAGCCAGCGTCAGATCATGAATGCCGATCGCCATCTTCTCTTCCCCGCCTTCTTCGCTTGGAATGAAGGGAGTTACACCCGCTTCAGCCGAAGTGCGTTAATAATTACCGTCAAAGAGCTTAAAGCCATAGCCGTACAGGCCATCCACGGCGCCAGATGACCGCTTAAGGCAGCAGGAATCGCCAAAGCGTTGTAGCAGAAAGACAACGCCATATTCTGATAAATATTTGTCATCGTCTTTCGGCTGATCCGCACGGCGTCGGCCATAGCTTTCAAGTCGCTTTTTAACAAGTGCACATCAGCTGCCGCCTTGGCCACATCCGTCCCGTTACCGACGGCTACGCCGATATCCGCTGCCGCGAGCGCCGGCGCGTCGTTTACGCCGTCACCGACCATGGCCACCCGCTTCCCTTGGCTCTGCAGCCGCCGGACGAGCCCGAGCTTCTGGTCCGGAAGCATATCCGCATAATATGGTACATTTCCAAGCCGTTCCGCAACCGTTTTAGCCGCCGCAGCATGATCTCCGGTCACCATCCGGACGTCCATTCCCTGCTTTTTGAGCTGCCGCAATGCCGAAGCCGCCGTCGGCCGAAGCGTATCGGCTAGAGCGACGACCCCGGCCGGACGATCGTCCACTGCCACATAGATCAGCTGCTTCCCTTGACTTCGCAACGGACCGGCAAACTTCTCCGTTTCCGCAAAAGGGACGCCCTGCTCCTCCAGCCAACGCCGGGTTCCTGCGACGATCCCGCGTCCGTGCACCTCCGCCCGGACCCCGCAGCCGGGAACGGCCAAGAAACTGCCGCAGTCAGGCACCCGCAATCCCCGCCTCTCGGCCTCTTCGACAACCGCCCGCGAGAGCGGATGCTCAGAGAGCTGTTCCGCACCCGCGAGCTTGCTGAGCAGCGTGGCCTGCGTTTCGCCTTCTGCGGCAATCACATCCGTCACCTTGGGCGTCCCGAACGTCACCGTCCCCGTTTTATCGAACAGAAGAATATCCGTTTGATGAAGCCGCTCAAGTGCAGCCCCTTCCTTGTAAACGATCCCCTTCTGAGCGGCACGGCCCGATGCGACCAGAATGGATACCGGCGTCGCTAGTCCCAAGGCGCATGGACAAGCAATCAGCAGCACGGCGATCGCCTTCTCCAAAGCCCCGCCCGCAGCTCCCGGCTCGCCTATTCCGTACCAGTACAAAAAGGTGCACACGGCTGTAACGGCAATGACCGGAACAAACACCGCGGCAATTTTGTCGGCGATGCGCTGAATCGGCGCTTTCGCATTCTGTGCTTCTTCCACCATCCGGATCATCCGGGCTACCGTACTTTGACTGGTCGTACGCAGGACACGGATTTCCAGCACGCCGGAACCGTTCAAGGTTCCACCGATGACGCGATCTCCTTTTCGCTTCTTAACCGGCACGCTTTCCCCAGTGAGTAACGATTCGTCCACCGCCGATATCCCTTGCGCGACAATGCCGTCGAGAGGCACCCGCTCGCCGGGACGGACGCGGAGCAGGTCGCCCTCTTTCAACATGCTTACCGGGACCCGGCGTTCGCCGTCCGGGGTCAGCATGCTGGCCGTGTCCGTCCGGATCGCATGAAGCTGTGAGAGACTATCTGCCGTACGCTTCCGGGCGGACGCTTCGATCCATCGGCCAAGCCATACGATCGTAATGATCATGGTACTCGTATCGAAATAGTACGGGCTATGGTGCCCGCTCCCCATCATGGCATGCCCAGGATGAAACAACAAATAATGACTATATAAAAAGGCCGTTGACGTGCCCAGAACAATCAGCACATCCATATTCGCGCTTCCGTTTTTCAAAGCTTCATAGGCCCGGATGTAAAAAGGGAGGCCGAAACCGAACTGCACCGGAACGGCAAGCGCAAGCTGAAACCACGGGTTCGCCAGCAATTCGGGTATCCAGGGCGAGGAAGAAGCAACATGATGCGGGACCATCGCCCAGAAGAAAGGCAGCGTAAAAGCAAGCGATAGCAAAAACATAACCCGGCTGCGACGAATTTCCTCGCTGCTATTGCCATTTATTTTCCCATCGGCTGTATGCAGTGGACGGACGCCATATCCGAGTTGTTCGATCCGGGCTGCGACTTCCTCTGCCCGGAGCCGCTTCGCGTCCAGCAAGACGACTGTCCGCTCCAAGGCAATATTGGCGCTGACCTCGGCCACGCCTTCCATTTTGCCTACCGCCTTTTCGATTCGTGCAGCGCAAGCCGTGCACGTCATGCCTGTAACATGCAGCGTAATCCGGCTCAAATCCGCTTGTCCGCTCATTCGCGTCTCACTCCATTCCGATTGAGGCCCCAGCAGCCGGTCATCGTTAAACTATATGGACGAGCGGCGATTTTCATGACAAAGAAACGCGGCCGCTTCTTTGCGAATTGCGAACAAAGAAACGACCGCCGTTTAAAGGTGGCTAGCTATGATGATGCCCCGCGGCATCGGCGTGCTCCTGTCCGACTCCCCGCTCGTCCAAATACGTGACGGAAAGCTCGGCGTAAAGCACACCCTTCTGCACTTGAATCTTGTGTTGCAGCTCCCGAAGCCTGGACAGTAGGCCGCGGACGACAATGATTTCAAGACATTGATCATGATTCAGATGGACATGCATCGTCGAAATAATGTCGTGATGGTAATTATGCTGCAGCTCGATAAGCTGCAAAGGAAGATCGGCCGCATGATGATCGTACACCATGACGATCGTCCCTGCTACGAGTTGATCGGCCTTCAAGCCGCCCGGCTCCAATAGCACTTTACGTACAAGATCCCGGATCGCTTCCGATCGGTTCGTGTAGCCCTGCTCCGCGATATATTGATCAAACTGCTTGATCAGTTCCTCTGGCATGGATACGCCAAACCGGGTCAATACGTCTTTCTCCAACGATCGTTCACCTCAATCCGCACACTCTCCCGATTATTGTAGCACACCTGCCGCCCAAACTGAATTTGGATAATCCGGTGATTCCCCACATATTATACCGGCCAAAACCGATAAAAACCGGCCTGCCTCCCCCATCCGGGGCTGCACGCCGGTCCTCAAACTAACTGCGTATCGGTATAATTTTGTTTACTCGCTGCATCCCGAACGGGCAACGGTTCCTTGTTCCACCGTAATCGTATCGGAGATGGTATCGCGAATGACGCTCATCACAAGCTGAAGCAAGTAATTGATATCTTCCTGTGACTGTTTGAATTGGCTGACAATCGGGATCGAATCAAGCTGATCTTGCAGCTCATCGATTTCTTTCTCGATTTTTTCAACCATCTTTTTATTGTCAAACGACTCGAAAGCGACGATTTCCTTCTGCTTCTTTTTGATCGCGCTAATCAACGTCTGGATTTGATCGTTTCCGGCGATTTGCTGCTCCGCCTGCTGGAAAAACTGCACCTCGTTCGAGGTAGCCAGCAGCCCTGCCAGCTCCTTAGCTTTATCCAAAATATCTTCGCGCACGATCATTTCCGTATTCGTATACAGCTCCATGCCGCAATTCGTAAATTTCTGCTCTGCCATTAGAATTCGTCACGCCCCTGCATTCGATTTATTGAGCCACAGCTTCTCCGACCAATTCACCTTTGATGTAGAATGTCGGGGTTTCCGTTATTTTCACTTGGACAAACCGGCCTATCAATTCCTTCGGCCCTTCGAAATGAACGAGCTTGTTCGTACGAGTCCGGCCAGCCAATACGGCGGCATTGTTCTTGCTTTCGCCCTCCACCAGCACTTCCAGCGTCTGTCCTTTCAATCGCTCATTACTCCGTTTGGCGTAGACGTTTAGCACGTCGTTCAAACGAATGAGACGGTCCCGCTTCACCTCGTAAGGCACGTTATCCTCCATGCCTGCCGCCGGCGTACCTTCCCGCGGGGAATAGATGAATGTAAAGGCGCTGTCGTAGCCGACTTCCTGCACAAGCGAGACCGTTTCCTCGAACTGCTCGTCGGTTTCGCCCGGAAAACCTACGATGATATCCGTCGTCAGCACGACATCCGGAATCGCCTTTTTGATTTTGGCGACCAGCTCCAAGTAATGCTCGCGCGTATATTTGCGGCTCATCCGCTTCAAAATCTCATTGCTGCCCGACTGTACCGGAAGGTGGATATGCTCCATCAGGTTACCTTTTTTGGCCAGCACCTCGATCAAACGGTCATCAAAATCGCGCGGATGCGACGTCGTGAAGCGGACACGCGGAATATCGATCTTGCGAACTTCGTCCATCAAATCGCCGAGCCCATATTTCATATCGTCAAAATCTTTGCCGTAGGCGTTTACGTTCTGGCCGAGCAGCATAATTTCCTTGAAGCCCTGACGTGCCAAGTCGCGTACTTCGGCAATTACGTCCTGCGGAAGGCGGCTGCGTTCCTTGCCCCGCGTATACGGCACGATACAATACGTACAGAACTTATCGCAGCCGTACATGATGTTGACCCACGCTTTAATGCCTTCGCGCTTCTTCGGCAGGTTTTCGATGATGTCGCCTTCTTTGGACCATACCTCGATCACCATTTCCTTGCTGAACATCGCTTCCTTCAACAGGAACGGAAGACGGTGGATATTATGGGTGCCGAAGATCAGATCGACGAACGGATGCTTCTTCAAAATCCGGTTCACGACCGATTCTTCCTGCGACATACAGCCGCACACGCCCAGGATCAGCGATGGCTTCTCGATCTTCAGATGCTTGAGATGGCCAAGCTCGCCGAACACTTTATCTTCCGCATTTTCCCGTACGGCACAGGTGTTGAGTAGAATGATGTCCGCCTGCTTGCGGTCATCGGTGGACCGGTAGCCCATCTGTTCAAGCAGGCCTTTGATCGTCTCAGTGTCGTGCTCGTTCATTTGACAGCCGTACGTTTGAATCAGGTAATACTTATCCTTACCGATCTCGCGCATCTCTTCCGGGATGTCGAAATCGTAATGCACTTGAATGTCTTCTTTCCCCCGCTTCTTCGCATCGCTTAGAGACGGCGGCTGGAAATATATCGAGTAATCTTTTTCGGATTTATTTTTTGTCGTCATGAAATGAATTCCTCCTGAAGCTTGCAGTATGCTGCAAAGATCATACCTTTCATTATACCATGCTTGCAGCCTGCATTTCAAAGAAATTCATGGGTGGGCAGAAGTCCGGTGAATAAGAGCCCGCTACGTGAGCGGTATCATTCTTCCGATCGCTGCCCCTCCCCACAAAGTGAAGCTCATTTCAAGGAAGTCGATTCAAATACTTTGTGGGGACCCATCAGCCCGGATTCTTGGATTTAATAACCCCTCTTAGTGGTTAGAATCCGGAGACAAAGGCGAACGCTACCGCTTCTCCAGAACGATTCCGCTCCTCCGCTATTTTATTTACCGGACTTTTTAGGCTAAAATCACGCCGATATCGCCGGTTTTAATTCCTGCCGCGTTCGCTTCGTCCGTATCGATATGCATGTCCAGCGCGAATTGATCGGATACCCGGGCAATTACGTGCTCAAACGTTACGCCACGCTCTCCTTCGACGCGCACGGTAAGCTCCTGTTTATCCGCAATGCCCCACTTGGCTGCATCGTCCGTATGAAAATGAATATGACGCGCCGCTACGATCACGCCCGCTTTCAGCTCCACTTCGCCGGCCGGTCCGATGACCTTAATCCCCGGCGTACCGTCGATATGGCCGGACTCGCGTACAGGCGGGTTCACCCCGAGGGCGAACGCATCGGTACGGGATATTTCAAGCTGGGACTTGCTGCGGGCCGGTCCCAAAATGCGAACCTTATCGAAACGGCCTTTCGGTCCGACGACCGCGACCGTTTCCTCGGCAGCGTACTGCCCCGGCTGCGATAATGCCTTCATCTCCTTTAATTCATAGCCCGCGCCAAAAAGCAAAGCGATATGTTCTTTCGACAAATGAATATGTCTGGCGGAAACGCCGATCGGTACTTGTTTCATGTACAATGTGCCCCTCTCTTATGCAAAAGATTCCATGAAGCTCAAGTCTATTATACCCGTACGGCATAAAAAAAGCATACGGCCCAGGGCCATATGCTTAAGAAATTTCGGAAAATTATTTGAATTCCGCCACCAATTTTTCAAACTCTTGCTCAGTGATTTGAATATTTTGCTTCGCGAGACCTTCAGGCTTGAAGCCTGCAACCATATCCTCGTAGCTTTTTCTGCTCTTATCTTGATAGATAAGTCCCGTTACGAGGCTGTTGGTTTCCATGATTTTGGTCATGGCTGCCACACGGTTGGAAGCATCGTAATCCGGCGTTTCTTCCAGATCAACGATATGCTCTTTAAACCATTCGTACGTGTTTACTTTGTTGAACGTAACACACGGGCTGAATACGTTGATGAAGGAGAAGCCTTCATGCTTCATGCCTTCTTCGATCAAGGAAGTCAGCTGTTTCAAGTTGCTGGAGAACGATTGACCGATAAACGTAGCTCCTGCAGCCAGCGCTACTTCAAGCGGCGACAATGCGGACTCGATGGAGCCGGACGGCGTCGATTTCGTCTTGAAGCCCTCGGCGCTGCGTGGCGACGTTTGACCTTTAGTCAAGCCGTAAATTTGGTTATCCATAACGATATAGGTGATGTTGATGTTCCGGCGGATCGCATGAACCGTATGACCCATCCCGATCGCGAAGCCGTCGCCGTCGCCGCCTGCGGCAATGACCGTCAGCTCGCGGTTAGCCATTTTGAGACCTTGCGCGATTGGCAACGAACGTCCGTGAACGCCGTGGAACCCGTAAGCGTTGATGTAACCGGAAATCCGGCCGGAGCAGCCGATCCCCGAGACAACCGCTAGCTGTTCCGGTTCCAGACCGACATTGGCAGCCGCTCTTTGAATAGCCGCTTGCACGGAGAAGTCGCCGCAACCTGGGCACCAGTTCGGTTTGATATTGTTACGGAAATCTTTTAACGTTGCCATACAAGGTTCAACTCCTGACAGTATTTAGTGATTTCGGCAGGCAAGAACGGATTACCGTCATATTTCAACATGCTTTTAATTTTATCGGCGTAGCCAACGTTCAGCTTAATCAAGGAAGCAAGCTGACCGGTAGCATTGTTTTCAAGAACAACGACCGTTTTCGCTTTTTCCAGGTAAGGCTTGATCTCTTCCACCGGGAACGGATGCAGCAAACGAACGGTAATGTGGTTCGTTTTCATGCCTTTGTCAGCCAGACGGCGTCTTGCTTCGTCGATCGTGCCGCCCGTGGAGCCCATACCGATAATGAGCAGATCCGGCTCTTCATGAGGAGCGTCGACCAGAATCGGATTGGTGACTTTCACCTGCTTCATTTTGCCCATACGTTTGTCCATCATTTTCTTGCGGTTAATCGGGCTTTCCGACGGACGTCCGTCTTCGGCGTGCTCAACCCCGGTTACATGGTGGATGCCGTATTTTTGACCCGGCAGCGAACGCTTGGAAATCCCGTTCTCGGTGAATTCGTAGCGCTTGAACATTTGGTTCTCACCCGGAACAGGCAGTTCGCCGGTTTGCAGCTCGCCGCGTTTGATCTGGATTTTATTGTAATCGAGCAATTCGCTTGTTTGTTTACCCAAGGAAAGCTGCAAGTCCGTCAGCAAAATAACCGGAACCTGATATTCTTCCGCCAAGTTGAACGCTTCGATCGTGTCGTAGAAACATTCTTCGATGGTCGAAGGCGACAGAACAATTTTCGGAATTTCGCCGTGCGTTCCGTGAATCATGGCAAGCACGTCGGATTGCTCCTGCTTCGTCGGAAGTCCCGTACTCGGACCTCCACGCTGCGTATCAACGATAACGACAGGCGTTTCCGTCATACCGGCCAAGCCGATCGCTTCCATCATCAAGGAAAGACCAGGACCTGCGGAAGCTGTCAGGGCGCGAACGCCGCCGTAGTTGGCCCCAATGGCCATCGTACATGCTGCGATCTCGTCTTCGGTTTGAATAACCGTTCCGCCGAATTTCGGCAGCGTCTTAATCAGGTATTCCATAATTTCGGAAGCCGGCGTGATCGGGTAGGCAGGCATGAAGCGGCAGCCTGCGGCGACTGCGCCGAGACCGATAGCGTCGTTGCCGATCATGAACAGCTTTTGCTTGCCGTCGGCAGGTTCCAGTTGGAATTCAGGCAGCGGACCGCCCGTCAATTCGAGAACGAACTCGGCAGCTTTGCGAACCGCTTCCACGTTTTTCTCTACCACGGCAGCGCCTTTGCGGCCGAACTCTTCTTCTACTGCTTTATTAAATACTTCAAGCGGCAAACCAAGCAAAGCCCAAGATGCGCCGGAAGCAGCCATATTCTTGAACAAGGAAGTGCCAAGCTCTTCCGCAATCGCCGTAATCGGCACCGGGAACAGTCTTGCTTTCACGCCTTCCGGAATGACCGGATTAACCTTTGCGTCGGCGATGATTACGCCGTTCTCACGCAGCTCGTGCGCATTCACATCAATCGTTTCTTGGTCAAAGGCCACGAGAATGTCCAAATCGTCGGAAATGGAGCGAATCGGCATCGTACTGATTCTGATTTTATTGTTTGTGTGGCCGCCTTTGATCCGCGAGGAAAAATGGCGATACCCGTACAAGTAGTACCCCAGTCTGGTTAATGCCGTGGAAAAAATTTTGTCGGTACTTTCCACGCCTTCCCCCTGTTGTCCTCCGACCTTCCAAGATAATTGGCTAATCAACGTTGTCCACTCCTTTTAAATTCGCTGACATGCAGCTAAACCATGAACTGTAAAGATTTCATATAAAAAAAATCTTTCAGTTGTCTCATCAAATTCTATGACTAATACACGTAAAAAGCAAGGGTTTTCGACAAAATGCATAGATAGCTTTTTTAGATCAAATCCATATCGATTAGAGAATAATTTAGTTGTCTTGTATCTATAAATCAGATGTTAATTTTTAATGAATCGGCAAGTGACGATGCAGGAACGTAAACCAGTTGCGATACATGAACCCTCTCACCAGTTCCTCCGGAAACCGTCTAAGCAAAGCTTCCGTCAGGTACGGGATCTTCCCTGCATGCTCCAGTCCCGGGATCCATTGATCGATGCCGTCAAAATCCGATCCGAACACAAGCTGGCCGCCGCCCCCGAGCGAGCAAATATGCTCGACATGCTGCAGGACGCCGTCAATGGAGGCTTGACGGCCTTGGTGCACGAACCAGGGAACGAACGTTACACCGATGCGTCCGTCCCGCTGGACAATTTCCCGGATCTGCCCTTCGTTCAAATTTCTCGGATGTCCACACACGGCCCTTGCATTGGAATGCGTCGCCACGAACGGCTTGGCCGAAGCCGCTGCCAAATCCCAGAACGCCGCCTCGGACAAATGGGACGCATCCAATAGCATACCCAAATCGTTGCAGTCTTTAATAAACGTTTTGCCGCGCCGCGTAAATCCTCCCTGCCTTGGCTCAAGCACCCCATCCGCCGCCCAATTGGCGTAATTCCATGTCGTTCCGATCATTCGGACGCCCAGATGGTATAACGTCCGAAGATATAAAGGGTTCCCCTGCAATGCATCCGCGCCTTCGAGCGTGAGCATCGCTCCAGTCTGATTGCCCGTCAGGACCGCTTCCAAATCAGCGCGGTTTTTTACCTGCCGCATGCGCGGGTCCCGCATCACTTTCTGATAAAAAATATTTATATATTCCAAGTAATGGTCAAAATGCGGCTGAGTTATACGTTCAGGCAAGTAAATCGCAAAAAATTGCAGTTTGACGCCCCCTTGCGCCATTTTCGCATAAGATACGTCCAATGCGTTCGCATGAGGATCGAAGAAATCAATGGCCGGGTTCTCAACCATCTTGAGCAAAGCATCACAATGCCCGTCAATAACATACATCGGCTATCCCCTCCTCGGGAGCAGGCTTGGCTGGGCAAAATGAAACAAAACCAAAAAAAACCTGTCTACAAAAGTAAACAGGCGCTTTGGTCGTTCGGTTATAAGCTGCAAAGCCATTATCTCGGTTCTACAATCAGCTTAATGGCTGTCCGGTCTTCGCCGTCGATGACAATATCGGTAAATGCTGGTATGCAGATCAAATCAACCCCGCTGGGAGCCACAAATCCTCGCGCGATGGCTACGGCTTTGATCGCTTGGTTAAGGGCCCCTGCCCCGATGGCCTGGAGCTCAGCAGCCCCGCGTTCACGCAATACTCCAGCCAACGCGCCTGCGACGGAATTTGGGTTGGATTTTGCTGACACTTTTAATACTTCCATGAAAAGTACCTCCTCGGGAATGATGATTGCTTCCAGTATTAATCATATTCTAGGAATTTGCGGTTAATTCCTTCTACCCGAAGATGGTATTTTCGAAAATATTTGAATTATCCGTCAATTTAATCAAACAAGATCGTGTCTTCATCCATGCGAATCAATTGAATCTTTTTTCCGAGCCCTGTAGCCGGGTCCAACTCCATGCTGACGGCATGAAAATGCCATTTGCCTTCGTCTACGACAAAGCGGACGGGAAGCTGGGTTTTAAATTTTTGCAGCACAGCGTTCCGCTCCATCCCGAGAATACCGTCCCTTGGGCCGACCATGCCTACATCCGTTACATAAGCCGTGCCTTGGGGCAGCAGCCGTTCGTCGTTCGTCTGTACGTGTGTATGTGTCCCAACGACGGCGGATACTTTTCCGTCCAAATGCCAGCCCATCGCCAGCTTCTCCGAAGTCGCCTCGGCATGGAAATCCACAAAGACGTACTTTGTTCTCTTTTTAGCTTGTTCTACCAGCTCATTCGCTTTCTCAAACGGACAATCGAGCGGAGGCAAAAAGGTGCGTCCCTGCAAATTGATGAGGGCTAGCTCGATGTCTTTTACTTTAATAAACGTCATCCCTTTTCCGGGTGTTCCCTTCGGAAAATTGGCTGGCCGAACCATTCGGTCTTCCTTGTCGATAAAATCGAAGATTTCTTTCTGGTCCCACGTATGATTGCCCATCGTGATCCCGTGCACGCCAAGCTCGAAGAAGTCTTTGGCGATCGCAGCCGTGATGCCTCGCCCTGCCGCCGCGTTCTCTCCGTTCACAATGATCCAATGCGGGTTATATTTATTTTTGAGGGTCGGTAAGCATGTTTTCAACGCTTTGCGGCCGACCGAACCGACAATATCTCCAATGAACAGTATTTTCATCGGACTCTCCCCCTGACTCACTTTAAATTTTCTGCAACTTTCCACTGAATTAGAGAGGGAAGTGGCAAAATCGCCACTTCCCTCTGTCGTGTATGCAATTATTTGGCGTATTCTACAGCACGCGTTTCCCGAATGACCGTGACCTTGATGTGACCCGGATAATCGAGCTCGCTTTCGATTTTCTTCGTAATGTCTCTTGCCAGTCGAAATGCCTCGGTATCGTCCACCTTCTCAGGTTGAACCATTACGCGCACTTCGCGTCCGGCTTGGATCGCATACGATTTCTCGACGCCTTCGAACGATTCGGAGATCTCTTCGAGCTTCTCGAGCCTTTTGATGTACGTTTCGAGCGTTTCCCGGCGTGCGCCCGGTCTTGCTGCAGACAACGCATCAGCCGCGCCGACCAGCATAGCGATGACCGAAGTCGCTTCACAGTCGCCGTGATGCGAAGCGATACTGTTAATGACCACCGGATGCTCCTTGTACTTCTTGGCGATCTCAACGCCGATCTCGACATGAGAGCCTTCCACTTCGTGATCCAGTGCTTTCCCGATGTCATGAAGGAGACCGGCACGTTTCGCCAATGTCACGTCTTCTCCGAGTTCTCCTGCCATCAGTCCGGCGAGGTAAGCCACTTCCATGGAATGCTTGAGCACGTTTTGACCGTAGCTTGTACGGAATTTGAGTCGGCCCAAAATTTTGATCAAGTCAGGGTGAAGACCGTGTACGCCGGTTTCGAACGTTGCTTGCTCCCCGTATTCACGGATCCGCTCGTCGACTTCCTTGCGGGATTTCTCGACCATTTCTTCAATGCGAGCCGGATGGATTCGTCCGTCCGCTACAAGCTTTTCAAGCGAAGTTCGAGCGATTTCCCGACGAATCGGGTCAAACCCGGACAAAATGACGGCTTCCGGCGTGTCGTCGATGATCAAATCGATGCCGGTGAGCGTCTCCAAGGCCCGGATATTGCGGCCTTCGCGGCCGATAATCCGGCCTTTCATCTCTTCATTCGGAAGCGCTACGACCGATACGGTCGTTTCGGCCACATGATCGGCCGCGCAGCGTTGAATGGCGAGCGTGATGACTTCTCTGGCCTTTTTGTCGCCTTCTTCTTTGGCTTGCTGTTCGATTTCCTTGATCAATTGAGCGGTTTCATGGCGAACTTCCTGCTCCACGTTGGTCAAAATGATTTGTTTGGCTTCGTCCATCGTCAACGCAGAAATTCGCTCCAGCTCGGCAACTTGATCTTTATAAATCTGATCAATTTGCGCTTGGGTTTCTTCAATTCGTTTCTCCTTGTTGGCGACCTGCTCCTCTTTTTTCTCAAGAGATTCTAATTTTTTATCCAGCGATTCCTCTTTTTGCAACAATCGTCTCTCTTGTCGTTGAGTTTCATTTCGACGGTCACGAATGTCTTTTTCAGCTTCGGTTCTGAGCTTATGAATCTCGTCTTTCGCCTCCAGAACCGCTTCTTTCTTCAGTGCTTCTGCCTCTTTACGGGCATTTTCCTTGATCTGCTCGGCAGCATGTTCAGCACTGGAAATCTTCGCCTCTGCAAGGGACTTGCGGATAAAATAACCGATCCCGAAGCATAGAGCACCAACAACGAGAACGACTATGATCCAGATGACTGTCATAGGCATCCAGTTCACCTCCTCGTTGTTTCTCCAAGGGGTAAGCTTGGGATAATCAGGTTGTTTGATCCATTCTACAAGCGCTAGTAAAAAGTAAAAATTGGCGATTTTACTTTGTTCGAATCTTCCTCAGGCTGCTCAGGAAGATTCTGTGTATCGCAGTCACATGATTATTTTATCTTTTGATAAAGAAGCTTGTCAAGGTGTTGGGTTCGAATGAGTCGATATTCCGTCCATCATTTGATTACGTTTTCCATATTTGCTAGAATTGCTCTTCTTCCGGGAACATCTCTTCGTCCCAATCCCCTTCCGGTCCTTTTCGAGGCAAACACGCCAGCACTTTGCTAACGACCTTCCCTGGATAACCCCGGCGCTGAAGGAAGCCGGCAATTTTCCGCCTGGTCTTCACCGGATCCTTCTCCAGCTCCGAACGATACCGTTTCGAGGCAAGACTGTACGCCATCGCAAGTTCCGTTTTTTCGTCCACCTGCTCCATTGCCGCTTGAATATGATCCTTGCGAATCCCTTTTTGCTGCAGCTCCTGCTTGATCCAATGCCGCCCTTTTTTTTGTGATTCGAGGCGCTGCTTGGCGAGCTGCTCGGCAAACTGCTCGTCATTCAAGTAGCCTTCCTTCGCTAAACGCTCGACCGTCGATGCCGTGATTTCCGGCGTATACCCTTTTTGCTTCAGCCTGGCCTTCATTTCGTGTTCGGACCGGAGCCGGCTGGACAGCAGACGGATCGCGTCCAAATAAGCTTTATGCGCCTCGTCTTCGGCCAAAATCTGCTCAAGCTGCGCCGCTTCGACGGCTTCGCCTTTGAGCAGCCTGTGCTTGATCATCAGATCCTCATGGACCGAGAACGCAAAGGTTTCGTCGATATAAATGTTATAACGGTGCGGCCCCCTGCGCTGCCGTTCGACCTTCGTAATCAGCCCCGATTGAAGTTGCGGACGTTCCTGCTCGGTCATGAATCCAAGTACCTCCCTTGAAAATGGCAAAAGGCACCTTTAATCTGGATTAAAGGTGCCGGAAACGTTTATTCTTTCTCTTCAAACAGCGCCAATTCTTCCTCTTCGTCCTCGTCGTCCGTATTCGGCCCGATCACCGGAACCAGGTTGCTGTTCTCACGAATTTTCTTCTCGATGACGTCGGCAATGTGCGGGTTTTCCTTCAGGAACTGCTTCGCATTTTCACGTCCTTGGCCGAGGCGGTCGTTATTGTAGGAGTACCACGCGCCGCTCTTTTGGATGATATCCATCTCGGTGGCAATATCGACGATACTGCCTTCTTTGGAAATGCCTTCGCCGTACATAATATCGATATCCGCTTGCTTGAACGGAGGCGCTACTTTGTTCTTGACGACTTTGATCCGGGTCCGGTTACCGACCATATCATTGCCTTGCTTGATCGTCTCTACGCGGCGTACGTCAAGCCGGACGGACGAATAAAACTTGAGCGCTCGGCCCCCTGGGGTCGTCTCTGGGTTGCCGAACATGACGCCGACCTTCTCACGCAACTGGTTGATAAAGATAGCGATCGTTTTCGACTTGTTGATTGCCCCGGACAGCTTCCGCAGCGCCTGCGACATAAGGCGGGCTTGCAAGCCGACGTGGGAATCGCCCATCTCACCTTCGATTTCGGCCTTCGGTACGAGAGCCGCAACCGAGTCGATGACGATGATGTCGACCGCGCCGCTGCGTACCAGCGCTTCCGCAATTTCCAGCGCCTGCTCGCCCGTATCGGGCTGGGAAAGCAGCAGCTCGTCGATGTTGATGCCGAGCTTGCTCGCATACAGCGGGTCCAGCGCGTGCTCCGCATCGATGAACGCCGCGGTGCCGCCGGCTTTCTGAACTTCGGCAATGGCGTGAAGCGCTACCGTCGTTTTACCGGACGATTCCGGTCCGTATACCTCTATAATTCTACCTCGCGGAAATCCGCCGATGCCCAGGGCGATATCCAAGGCCAGCGACCCGCTCGGGATCGTCTCTACCTGCATATGGGTCGATTCGCCCAATTTCATGATCGAACCTTTCCCGAATTGTTTTTCAATTTGACGAAGGGCATTTTCCAAGGCTGCGCGCCGATCTGACAAAAGAATCACGTCCTTTTTGATTTATCTGCTGATACCATATTACCGTGTTTTGAATCGGCTGGCAAGCATTTTTCCGAACATACATTCGCTTGCTTGGCAAAAGAAAAACCGTAACACGTTTGGTTCAAAAATGTTACGGTTCTTCCGCTAACATCTATTATACTTTATTTTGGGTATTCTGGCAACTACGATTTTATCGTTTTCCACAAATGATAGAGTGCGCTTTTCGCTGCCCGCAGTTTGATCGTTTCGCGGTTGCCGGACAGTTGGAGCTTGACGCCGAAGACTTGACCATTCCGGTGCGCGAGACCTACGTAGACCAAGCCGACCGGCTTGCCTTCCGTCTCGCCAGGTCCGGCGACGCCGGTAATCGATACGGCAACGTCCGCATCCAGCAGACGAAGCGTATTGCGGGCCAGCTCCGCCGCGGTCTCCTCGCTGACGGCGCCGGGCGCGTCCGGTCCTTCCATCAGCTCCATCGGCACGCCAAGCAGCTTATGCTTTAATGCTACGGAGTAGCAAATGACGCCGCCCAGAAACGATTGCGAGCTTCCCGGAACGGCCGTCAGCAGATCGCTGAGCAGGCCCCCTGTGCAGCTTTCGGCTACGGCAAGCTTTTGCCCGCTCTCCGCAAGCATACGCAGCACCTGCTGCTCCAGAGTGAGGTCCTCCGTCGCATAGATGTGCTCGTCCAACCGGCTGCGGATTTCCGCTTTCAGCGGGAGCAGTCTAGTCAGCGCCTCGTCAGCTGAAAAGGCGCGCGTCGTAAGGCGGATCGCCACCTCGCCCTCCTTGGCATAAGGGGCAATGGTCGGGTCCGTCTGGGCTTCGATTAAATCGATCAAGGCATGCTCCAGCGCCGACTCTCCGATCCCCGCAAACTTCAGCATGATCGAGTAAAGCGGCTGCACGTCATCCATCTTGGATTCAATCCACGGTTTGGCATACCGGTCAAACATCGGCTTCATCTCTTTGGGCGGGCCGGGAAGCAAAATGTAATGCGTACCCTCGTGCGTTACCGCCACGCCTACCGCCAGCCCCGTGTCGTTCGGCAGCGGATCGCTTTGCTCGGGCATCAGCGCCTGCCGCGCATTGCTTTCCACCATCGGGATGCCCCGCCGCTGGAACATCTCGGTCATTTTATTCATCGAAGGCTCGTGAATGACAAGCTTTTGCCCGAGCACCTCGCCCAGTACGTCCTTCGTCAAATCGTCCTGCGTCGGTCCGAGTCCGCCCGTGCAAATAATGAGATCCGCGCGGCCCTTGGCGATATGCAGCGATTCTTTGATCCGCGAGACGTTGTCGCCGACGACCGTCTGGAAATACACGCCCACGCCGATATCCGCAAGGCCCTTGGCCAGGTACTGCGCATTCGTATTTACGATTTGTCCCATCAGCAGCTCAGTGCCGACGGCTATGATCTCAGCTCTCACGGTACGCCTCCAAATAGCACAAAAACAATAGGCTGTCCCTACTGTTTTTGATCGCTAAAATTAATGACATGCTTGTTTTTGATAAAATAGTCGAAGCCCGAATAAATCGTAATGATAGCGGCAATCCAACTGGCTACGATGTCGAAGCGGAAGTTGATGAACGCAAACGGAAAATTGTTGATGAGCAGTGCGATAATGGCCGTAATCTGCGCCGCTGTCTTCCATTTTCCCCATTTGCTGGCCGCGATGACGGACCCTTCGAGCAAAGCGATCTGCCGCAAGCCGGTGACGGCGAACTCGCGGCTGATGATCACGATGACGATCCAAGCGTCAACCTTGTTCATTTCAACGAGCGAGATCAATACGGCAGACACCAAAAGCTTGTCGGCCAGCGGATCCAGAAGCTTGCCCAGATTGGTGACAAGCTTCCGTTTTCTGGCGATATATCCATCCAAACTGTCGGTGCTGGCGGCTATGATAAAGATCAGCGCCGCTATGATCTGGTTGTACGTAATGCTGAACTGCTCGATGCGAATGTGCGGAAACTTCACGTTAACGAGCAGAAATAACATGATGATCGGAACCAGAAATATTCTCGCCAGAGTGATCCGGTTGGCCAGATTCATGCCACGACCTCCCCGGACAAATCAAACTCGAAGGAGTGGGTGATGCGAACCTTGGCAATATCGCCGATTTTGAGCTGCCCGCCGCCGACAAACACTTCGCCGTCGATCTCGGGAGCATCGTATTGCGAACGGCCGACGTAGACGTCGTTGCGCCCGTCGTATTTTTCGATCAAAACGTCGATCACCTGACCGATGCGCTCCCCGTTGCGCTCGTTTGCAATCTCGCGCTGCAGTTCCATAAGCACGTTCGAGCGGTATTCTTTGACTTCATCCGGCACTTGGTCCGGCAGTCGGGATGCCGGCGTATCTTCTTCCTTGGAATAAGTGAACACGCCTAGACGGTCGAATTTCACTTCGCGGATAAACGATTTCAGATTCTCGAAATCTTCTTCCGTTTCCCCCGGGAATCCGACAATAATCGACGTGCGAAGCGATACGCCCGGAATGCGGTCGCGAATTTTACGGATCAGTTCCCGTGCGTCACGCTGACGTCCCGGACGCCGCATCCGCTTCAAGATGCTGTCCTCGCTGTGCTGCAAAGGCATATCGACGTATTTGCACACTTTAGGATTGTTCGCGATGACGTCGATCAGCTCGTCCGTAAAGAAGCCGGGATACGCGTAATGCAGCCGCACCCATTCGATGCCCGGCACGGCGCTTACCCGGTTCATCAGCTCCGGGAGCATGAACGTATCGTACAGATCCGTCCCGTAGTTCGTCGAGTCCTGCGCAATGAGGCTGATCTCCCGGACACCCTGCGAAGCCAGCTGGGCCACCTCGTCCAGAATCGATTCGATGGAACGGCTGCGGAACTTGCCCCGCATGATCGGAATGCTGCAGAACGTACAGGCGTTGTCGCAGCCCTCCGCAATTTTCACGTACGCCGTATAGCGCGGAGTCGCCATGCGTCTCGGCAGCTTCTGCTCGTAATTGAACACCGGATTACCAACCATCACAGGCTTGCGGCCGACCAGCGCCTGGTCGATAATGTCGTTGATATTATGGAAATCCCCGGTTCCGACGATTCCGTCGATCTCCGGCATCTCCTTCATCAATTCTTCCTTATACCGTTGGGTCAGGCACCCTGATACGACCAGCGCCTTGAGATTGGCTGACTGCTTCAACTCCGCCAAATCGAGAATCGTATTGACCGATTCCTCTTTGGCCGCATCGATAAATCCACATGTATTTACAATAATGACGGTCGCTTCTTCTTTATCGTTAACCAGGGAATACCCGCGCTCATGCACGAGCCCGGACATGATCTCCGAATCGACCAGGTTTTTCTCACATCCTAAGGTAACCACTTTCACTTTCTCTGTCATGTCAAAATCCTCCACCATGGTTTGTACCTTTTACTACTAAACGGCTGGTTCAAGTATAATATACCGTATGAAAAGGTGTCAAAAGCAACAAAATACCTTACGGGCCCGTTTCCGTAAGGCAGCCGAACCGTTCTTCGGCCTTACCTGAAATTGATAAACTGAAGATCGAGCGAAAGATCCGCCTTCCGGAGCAGCGCCATAACCTGCTGCAGGTCGTCTTTGCTTTTTCCGGTTACGCGAATTTGGTCCCCCTGGATCTGGCTTTTTACCTTCAGCTTGGAATCGCGGATCAGTACGTTGATTTTTTTGGCGTTGTCTTGGTCAACCCCCTGCTTAACTTTGATGCGTTGACGCACCGTACTGCCCGCAGCAGGCTCAACCTTGCCGTAATCCAAATTTTTAAGCGATATGCCGCGCTTCGCCATCTTGGACTGCAAAATGTCCAATACGTTTTGAAGCTTGAAATCGTCGTCGGAGATGACCACCAGCTCTTCTTTTTCCAACGAGATACTGCTTTTGCTTCCTTTGAAATCAAAGCGTGTCGCGATCTCCTTTTCCGCCTGATTAATGGCGTTGTTCATCTCCTGAAGATCCAGCTTCGATACGATATCAAACGAGTTCTCACTACTCACAAAATCCGCTCCCCTTTCATATCTAAATTCTACGCCCTCTATTGTAACAAAAAAGACACCCTCAGCACAAAGCTTTCGCGTGTCTTGAAGCCGTATTGTTCAAATGCGCCGGAAAATTTAAGCATTCTCGCTGCCGGCCGACTAGCGAAACATGTCAGTCCTTCAAGCGAAATGAACGAGATGGATACGTTGTCCAGTATTTCCGTTTTTCCGGCGGCTATGCTATGACTTTTGAATATCGACTTGAATTTTTTTCACGTTCGGCTGATCGCCTACAACAACCGGCGAGCCGTTAACGCTCAACTCGACCGCATTGGCTTTTCCGAAAATCAAGAAAGCCGTATCGGTCAAATCCCACGTTTTCGTTTCCCCGTTTTTGAACGTCGTAGAATCGATCACCGTTTTATTCGGGCCAGGCGGCGAATCGACTTCGACCCAGCAGGAATCCCCGGTCACTTTCATCTCGATTTTCAGCTTATCCGTCCCCGTAACCGTGTAATAATCGGTTCCCCGTTCGCTTTTGACCAGCTTGACCTCCGTTGTCGGAGGCGGCGCCGGGGGCGGCGTAGGTACCTGAACCGGCTTATTATCCGCAGGCGCTCCATTCGTTCCGTTAGCTCCATTCGCTCCGGCATTTCCGGGATCGGGCGTCTTAACGGCAGGCTCGACCTTTTCGGTAATTTTCTTCGGCAAATCTTTGGTCGCATCATTCGTATTGCCGCTATAGTTTTGGCTTACGTAGTAGTAGATGACCCCAAGAATAAGCACGACGAAGGAAATAACCATCACATTGGACGCCCATTTTCCGAGCCATTCCGTATTGCGGGTCGTCCGTTTGGTGCGGATCGGTTCGATTTGCTCCGGCTCCGGTTGCGGGATGACATTCTGATACATGTTCAACACTTCGTTCGGCTCCATCCCGACCGCTTCGGCATAGCTCTTTATAAAAGCCCGGACGTAAAAATTCCCGGGCAGCACTTTGTAGTTGCCATCCTCAATCGCTTCCAGATACCGTTTGCGAATCTTGGTTGTTTCCTGCAGGTCATCGAGAGATATTTTCTTTTCAATTCTGGCTTTTTTCAGCAATTGACCCAGATCGGACACGTGGTCACCCCTTTCCGACGCTCAGAACCTGGACAGGGCATTAATATTCGTCAAATCCGGCCGTGAACGTCTCGTATGTAATTTCTTCGTCCGGTGTATTTCTAAGCTCCACGATGCAGTCAAAATGATCGTAGGTATACTGCGATTCCCGGATGAAAATATCCGGATGCTCGATCACCTTGGTGGAAGGCATCGCCATAATTTCCTGCAGCAGCAAATGATGCTTCTCGTTGGAACGGAGCGTCGAGACGATCCCATCGATAATAAATACGTTATTCGGATTCATTTCATCCTCGGAAAGCTGGCTGCGAACGGTCTGGCGGAGCAAGGTCGAGGAGACAAAGGTCCAGCGCTTATTGGAGCAGACGCTCCCGGCAATAATCGACTCGGTTTTGCCAACGCGCGGCATCCCGCGCAGCCCGACGACATGGTTACCCTCACGTTTGAATAGCTCGCCTAGAAAATCGACCAGAAGTCCCAGTTCGTCCCTGGTGAAGCGGAACGTTTTCCGGTCGTCGGAGTCCCGCTCGATATATCGCCCGTGACGGACGGCAAGAATATCGACCAGCTTGGGCGGACGCAATGCCGTTATAGTTATATTATCCACTTTTTTCAACATTTTACCCATTAATTCAACTTTTTCTTCATCGTTTGTCTGCAAAAGCATGCCGCGGGTACGATTATCCACCCCGTTGATGGTGACGATATTAATATCGAGCATCCCCATCAGGGAGGCGATGTCCCCGAGAAGCCCCGGACGGTTTTTGTGGATTCGGTATTCCATGTACCACTGCTTGATTTCATTTGTTTCCGCTATCATCCGTCGTTCTCCGATCCTAGGTTTGTGATGGGTTACAAAAGAATTCTACAATATTCGATAAAATCCTCCCCGTTTCAGGGCATAAAGTCACAAATTTTTATTGACTTTCGCTTCGGCGTTCGAATACGGCTGAATCCCAGGCGTCCATGCTTTTTTAGCCATCATGTCTTCGATGGATGCAAATATGCCTCCCCACTGCAGTTCGATACCGGTGGAGGCCATGTTAATCACCGGAACCTGCATGGTCTTCA
Organism: Paenibacillus elgii; assembly: GCA_042219835.1. GTDB lineage: Bacteria > Bacillota > Bacilli > Paenibacillales > NBRC-103111 > Paenibacillus_G > Paenibacillus_G elgii_A. The sequence continues at coordinate 127,572 of JBHJMN010000008.1, read as the reverse complement.
GTCTTTGTAATTGCGCCGCTTCCAGCGGGGCGAATACCGCGATCCACAACGGCCCGTGGCTGCGTACCTGGAATTGAAACTGCGTATACCAGTCTTCGGCGTCAGCCAGATTGATATAATCCGCTTCTTCGGAAGGCGCCCATTCGGACGGAATCGGATAAGCGGACGTCGTTACCCATTCGATCGCCCGGCCATTGTCAAGCTGCTGCCTTACCCATTCGTTCCATTCCTGCCGGAACCGGTCCTCCGGGACCAGCTTCACCATGATGTTGCTGCCGCTGACAACAGGGGATTGCCGCGCCAGCTGGTCGTCCAGCATCACCCATTTGCGTTCCGGGATGTTCGCTGCGGCGGAAAGCGTATTTTGTACTAAATTATGTCCAGCAACAAGGATATAGTCATAAGATCTGGTTTTAATTTTAGTCAGCTGTTCTTCGGTCAGCGCGGTCGTGTTATCCATCCACTCGAAGGTCGTCTGCTTTTTGTCGCGCCAATTGATTAGTGTCGTTTGCAGGGTGGTTTTCACATTGTCCGGCATTTCCTGTCCCGTTACGACGAGAATCGACGATTTTGCTTCAAGCAAGACAGGATCGATCACCGGAATGTTTTTGCCGCAGCCGCTAAGCAAACCTAGAATGCCTATTCCTACAAACAAACGTTTCAGCTTCTTCACTTGCGGTCAACCTCTTTCTCCCGTTCGTCTATACCAGTATATAAGAAAACCGTCCGGGAAGCCAATTCGGAGAACGGTCGCTCCGGGAAACAAAAGAAAAGCCTCCCTGAACAGGAGGCTCGTGTACAATGCCGGATAATTACTGATGTGCTTTAGCCAATTTGACCATGGCCCGGGCCATGACCTTGCGTTCCTCTTCGTCGCATACGTCCCACAGGTCTTTCAGCACGCGTTCTTCTTTATTTTCCGGATCGACTTTGTCAGACAAGAATTCACCGATTTGAAAAGCGAGCTGCGAGATCGTCTCTTCCGTCATCCCTGCCCGTTCCGCTTGCTCCACGCGCTCTCCCAAAAACTCTTTCCAACGATCGAACACTTTAAGCATCGTAGCCATGTATGCATCCTCCTTATCGAAATGAATGTCGTTACGACGTTAATGTTTGCATTTCGACAAGGATTTATACGGGCCGTCAGGTCAGCCAGCCCCCGTTGGGACTGATGATTTGACCTGTGATATAACCGGATTCGGGAAGCGCAAGGAAATAGACGAGCGACGCGATCTCATCGGGCTTGCCGAAGCGGCCGACAGGAATATCGTTCTCGATCATCTCTTTCTCCCGCTCGTCAAAGCCTGCCATCATCAACGTATCAACCGCGCCGGGAGCGACGGCGTTCACGGTGATCCCGGACGGGGCAAGCTCCTTCGCCAACGCCTTCGTAAAAGCATTGATGCCGCCCTTGGCAGTCGAATAGGCCACCTCGCAGGAAGCGCCGGAGATGCCCCAAATCGAGGAAACGTTGATGATTCTGCCGTACTTCTGACGGATCATCTCCGGCATAAATTGACGCGTCATCAGAAACGCGCCCTTCAAGTTAATATCCATGATTTCGTCCCATTGGGCCTCCTCCAGATCGGAGAACAGGCCATAATGCGAAATACCCGCATTGTTGACCAAAATATCCGGAACGAGGTCGTGCTGCGCCAGCTTCTCCTGCATCCGCTCAATCTGTTCCCTCGACCGCAGATCTGCCGTTACCGTTAACACGCGGCTCCCCAGCTTCATGCAGCTGCGGGCTGTTTCATTGGCCCCTTCATGCGAATTCAGGTAATGAATGACCACATTCATGCCCACCGAAGCGAAACGGCTGGCGATCGCGGCGCCAATCCCGCGGCTTGCCCCCGTGACGAGCACCGTTTGCTCCGGAAACGGCTTGCTGTGACTAGGTTCCATTCGCTTCACTTGTCACAATCGAAGCCGCTAGACGGCTCCAATCGAAATGCGCGCGCAGCCGCTCGTTGACATCCGCCAGGGTCAGCTCTTCATACACCGGCAAAATATCGAATAAATCAATGCCCTTAAACCGGTACTTCGTAAATTCATTGGCGATCGCTTCAGGCGAGTTGAGCTGGCGTAGGAAAGCACCGATTTTTTTCTTCTTGCTGCGCTCAAAATCGGTGGAGGAAACGCCGTCCGCTTTGACCCGGTCGATTTCTTCCTGTACGCGGCCGATCAATCGTTCGGGGTCCTTCGTATCTCCGCCGATCACGGTAAACGCATAATTTTCGGCAATATTGTACTCGGAGCCGAAGCTGTCGGAAATCAGCTGCTCGTCGTACAGCTTCTGATAAATGGCCGAGCTGGGGCTTACCAGCACGTCAAGCAGCACTTTCATAGTCAGCTCCCGCTTTAGCAGCTCCCGCCCCTGCAAAGGCTGGCCCGGCTCCTTGCAGCCGAATAAGCACTTGGGCAGCGAGACCGGCAGCACGGTTACTTTGCGCGCGGCCTGCACATGGTGCGGCTCGTCTTCAAAATAACGGTTGATCGTCCCCTGCGCCTTGAACGTTTTCCCCGCTTGGTTCCGTTTGACAAGCTCCATAATTTCCTGCGGGTTGACCCCGCCTACGACAAACAAGCTCATATTGCTCGGATGATAAAACGTATGGTAGCACTCGTACAGCATTTCTTTCGTAATTTCACCGATGGATTCGATCGTTCCGGCGATATCGATATGCACCGGATGCTTGTGGTACATCGTTTCGATTAGTCCGAAATACGCCCGCCAGTCCGCATTATCCCGGTACATGTTGATCTCCTGGCCGATAATGCCTTTCTCCTTCTCGACATTTGCATCCGTAAAATACGGGTTTTGCACAAAGTTAAGCAGCGTCGACAGGTTGTCCTTGATGTGTTCGGTTGCTGAAAATAAATAAGCCGTGCGGTCAAAGCTAGTGAACGCATTGGCGGAAGCCCCTTGGGCAGCGAACACGGAAAAAATGTCCCCTGTCGGCTCCTCGAACATTTTGTGCTCCAAAAAGTGCGCGATGCCGTCAGGCACTTTGCGCCGCGCTTCGCCTTCGACTTGAAAATCGTTATCGATGGAACCGTATTTTGTCGTAAAGGTGGCATACGTTTTTTGGAAGCCTTCCTTCGGTAAAATAAAGACGCTCAGTCCGTTCGGAAGCTCTTCGGCGTACAGCGTTTCCTTCACATGCGGATAAGGGATCGTGCGCATTTATTGCCCCCCTTTGTTGTCACGTAAAAAATATATCGTATCCAGCTGCACTTGGCGAGCCATCCGGCGGATCTGCTCTTTATCCGTTTGCTCCACCGCTTCGATCAGCGCCGGAACCGTACGGTCGGCGCTGGACAGACGGTTGTTAAAATCGAAAGCGATCAGCTCAAAGGCAGAGTCCTGCAGCTCGCGCAAATGTCCCGTAATCATCGCTTTCGTCTGCTGCAGCTCCGTGTCGCTGATTTGTCCCTCTTCCATCGCTTTCAGCTGCTCCTTAATAATCGAGACAGCTTTCTCATAATTTACAATTTCGATACCTGATTGGATCGTCAGAATGCCTTTGTGTCCGTCCAAGCGGGAAGAGGCGTAATAGGCCAAGCTCGCCTTTTCACGGACGTTGGTGAATAGCTTGGAATGCGGATATCCTCCCAAAATACCGTTATATAGCAGCGCCGAAGGGTACGAATCGTCCGCGTACGAGGTTCGCACGCGAAGCCCCATATTCAGCTTTCCTTGATTGACATCGAGGCGCTCGACAACTTCCTTCACTTGACCGACGCTGCGGTGCTCGGCTCTGAGCGAATAGTCCGAAGTACGCTCGCCCCTGACAGCAAAATAGCGCTCGATCAAGGGCATCACCTGCTCCAGATTCGTGTGGCCTACCACATAAATATCAATTGGAGACTGCCGCAGCCAGGCTTCATACCGTTCGGTCAAAGCTTCCGCTTCGATCGCAGGGATTCGGTCGATCGCGCCGAGCGGATGAAGCCGGTAAGGCTCGTTGCTGCACATTTCGGCGATGCACCGTTCCGCAGCGTAGCGGATTTTGTCGTTAACGATGGATTCCAATCGCTTCTGCAGCGTCGTTTTCTCGGAATCGATATATTTTCGGACCAAGGTCCCGCCTTCCATCGCCGGCTGCGTAATCGCTTCGCCCAAAAATTGAAGGGCTTGATTAAGCAGCGGCTGTGGACTGGAAACGAAATCGTCCTGAATGACATCCATGCGGAATTGAAGCATCTGGTAATCCCCGCGCTTGTACACGTCGAACCCGAAGCCGGCCCCGTACAAATCGTCCAGCTTCTCGCGAAACTGCTTCGTTTCCGGGTAAGCCTTGCTGCCGCGCCGCAGCACAAAAGGAATAAGCGCATTAGGCGTCACCGTATCCTCTTGAAGCGGACTTCCCACATAGACGGATAATGCAAAAGTTTTGAACTGCTCCGTCGGCAGCACATGCACGCGCACGCCCTGTACCGTTCCCCGTTCAAATTGTATTTGCTTCAAAGACGAAACAACTCCTCTCATCATCATGGCTTCACTTCCGCCTTCCCGGGTATATTCCATTATATTCCTCTATAAACAGAAGAAGCAACCGTGAAGATGGTTACTTCTACTACATGCGCTATTTGCAGAAAATATGTTTGCCGATTTGCTTGACTTGCGGACGGGACCAAATCCACTTGGACGTGGCCGTTACCGGATTGAAATAATAAATGCATCCGCCGGATGGGTCCGACCCGTTCAGCGCGTCCTGAACCGCTTTTCGGGACGTTTCGTTCGGCGTCAGCCATATTTGTCCGTCCGCTACGGCCGTAAAGGCTCCCGGCTGGAAAATAACGCCAGAGACCGTATTCGGAAAGCTTGGCGATTTGACGCGATTGAGAATAACGGCGGCAACGGCGACTTGACCGATGTACGGCTCCCCGCGCGCCTCGCCGTGTACCGCATTGGCCATCAATTTCAGGTCCTCTTCGGATAGTCCGAGACGATTGGAGCGCGGTATACCTGCGTTCGCCGGCGGCGCAGCGCTTTCTGGCGCGACTCCGCCTTCGGCAGCTTGCCCTTGACCGGCGCCGGTTACCCAAGGAGGCAGCTCTTCGGCTTTAGCCTTCCACTCTTTCGTTGCTTCCCACAGCTTCAGCTTCGTTTTGTCCCCGGCGATGCCGTCGACATTCAACCCGAATTCGGATTGGAACCATTTGAGCGACTTTAAGGTCTGATAGCCAAAATCGCCATCCACTTTGCCGTAATAAAACCCGAGATGCTTCAAACGACCTTGGAGCTCGTAGACGTCGGCCGTGCCGGACGCTCCGTAGCGGATTTCGTTCTTGCTGAATGTCTGCTGCACCTTCAGATGCTGCTTGAGCTGAAGTCCGGCGAACAGAATAAATACTAAGCCAAGCGTAATGAAGATCAATCGTTTATTCATTCTGGTAACCTCACCTTTCCCGCCTTCGTTGCGGCAACCTTTTTAAGGTTATTATGAGAAAGGGAGTCAGCTTCTATTCAGCCTAAACTGGGAATCGCTGGGTCTGGTTAACGTATCCGCAGCCGCTTAGGAGCTCATTCGGTTCATTTGATACTGCTCAAGCGACATCAAGACTTCACGCGGCTTACTGCCCTCGTACGGACCTACGATACCGCGCGCTTCCATCGTATCAATTAACCGGGCGGCACGCGTATAACCGACGCGCATGCGGCGCTGCAGCAGGGATACGGACGCTTGCTTCGCTTCAAGAATAATTTGGACCGCCTGATCGTACAACTCGTCCTCAAACGTTTCCGTCTCTTCCTGCTTATCCTCGACATGCGGAACCATGTCCTCCACGTATTCCGCCTGCCCCTGCGTCCGGACGAAGCCAACGACCGATTCGACCTCCTGATCGGAGAGGAAGGCTCCCTGGACCCGGACAGGCTTCGAAGCGCCCATCGGCAAGTAAAGCATATCCCCGCGGCCAAGCAGCTTCTCCGCGCCCGCAGAATCAAGGATTGTACGCGAATCTACCTGCGAGGAGACGCCAAAAGCGATCCGCGAAGGAATGTTCGCTTTGATGACGCCGGTAATGACATCGACCGACGGCCGCTGCGTAGCGATGATGAGATGGATGCCTGCGGCACGCGCCATCTGGGCTAGGCGGCAGATCGCATCCTCCACGTCGTTGGCCGCAACCATCATCAGGTCGGCCAACTCGTCCACGATGACGACGATATAAGGCAGCGGCGCTCCCGTCTGCGTTTCCACCAGCATCGAGTTGTAGCCTTCGACATTGCGCGTCCCGCTTTTGGAGAACAGCTCATACCGCTTTTCCATCTCGACGACGACTTTTTTGAGCGCAAGCGAGGCCCGTTTCGGATCGGTCACAACCGGAGCAAGCAAGTGCGGAATGCCGTTGTAAACGTTCAGCTCGACCATCTTCGGGTCGATCATCAGAAATTTGACTTCATCGGGCTTTGCTTTATAAAGAACGCTTGTGATGATTCCGTTAATACAAACCGATTTCCCCGAGCCGGTCGCACCTGCAACAAGTAGGTGCGGCATTCGTGCAAGATTGCCGACAATCGGCTGTCCGGAAATATCGCGCCCTAGCGTGATCGACAATTTGGACGCCGCGTCCTGAAAGGCCGGGCTTTCCATAACTTCGCGCATCGTAACCACGGATACCTCGGTATTCGGCACCTCGATCCCAATGGCCGACTTGCCCGGAATCGGCGCTTCCATACGGATATCCTTCGCAGCCAGGGCAAGGGCAATATCATCCGTCAAGCTGACGATGCGGCTCACCTTTACGCCGACGTCCGGCTGAATTTCATAACGGGTAACCGCGGGGCCGCGGACGACTTCCAGCACCTTGGCGCGCACGCCAAAGCTCTCAAGTGTCGCCTCCAGCTTGCGGGCAACCGCCTTGTAATCCAGCGAGTCGTTTCCTTTGCCCGAAGCGGGCTTGGCCAGCAGCTGCAAGGAAGGCAGCTCGTACGGGATAGCGAGCGGTTTGTTTTTGATATCAAAATCGTTTGATCCTTCCGCTCCTTCTTGCTCATTGGCTGCCGAATCAGGTTTTCGGTCTGCGACATTTTCGGCAGAATCGGAACTGTCCGATGTTCGCGCCACCTCCTGATGAACCTGCTCTTGAAAGTCGCGGATCACCGGAATGGCCGGTTCGTGCTCTTTCTCGTAAGGAATTTTCTGCTCCGGAAAACCGGAATCGTTGTCGTACGAATTGGATGCTGTCGCCGAATAGACCGTAACCGCCTCATCTTCCGCTTCCGGTTGAACGCGCCCCTTTTTCGGCTTGCCTTCCATCTTGTTCTTCTCCTGCGGTTCAGACGGATTAAGCAGCTCGAGGAACAGGCTGCGCATTTTTCCCGGCTTTCGTTCCTTGCGCTCCGGCTTCAACGTCTCCTCGTCGAACTCGTCCTCCGGAGGCGGCACGTGGACAGTTGCAACTGACGGCTTCTTCTTGCGCTGCGCACTCGCGGCCGCCTTCGCACGGCTTCTCTCCAGCAGCTTGCGCTTTATGTATTGACCAAGCAGAGTCTCGGCAAACGGCTTGCGGCGGCTGATTTTGTTCATAATATCGCCGATCGACAATCCCGTAATGAGAATGAACCCTACGACGAACAGCGTGTATTGAATCAGACTGGCGCCCAGGTCGCTGAACAAAAAGCGCAGCACCGCGTAGAGCACCGCCCCGATCATTCCCCCGCCGACGCCGTCGGTCAGGATCGCCACTCCTTTGTCCGTCGGATTCAATCCATCCACCATGCTTGCCCATGTTTGGGACAGCACTTGGCCTTCCGTGAAATTCCTATTCGGGTAAAGCTGCGAGAACAGGCTGATATGGCTCATCAGCAGCAGCGACAGGATGATCAGAAGCACCCCGAGCTTGCGGTGCGTCCGCCAAACCGGCCATTCCCTCTTCATCATCGCGTACAATCCGGCGTATATAAACACGAGCGGAATAATAAAATCCCAAGTTCCGATCACAAACCGAAACAAATAGGTTAATGAACGGGCTACCGAACCTTCACGGGATAAAGCGATGATCGAAAAAATCAAAATAACGATGCCGTACAGTTCAAATTTGAGATTTGATTTGATTCCCTTGCCCTTTTTCCTTTTCCTGGCCAAGGCCGCTCACCCCCGAGCCTTTATTATACCATAAACTGGGGTGAAGCTAAACGAAAAATGCGAAAATACATTCCCCTCCGGCAAATAAAGAGCCGGTAAAAGCATCGATCCGTTGCCCAGCTCCCTTTATTCGCCGGATTCCCGGATCATCGGCTGAAACTCAATCATTCGCCCTGGAGCGTACTGGGGGTTCAAAAAATCCTGCGGGTTGCAGCTGATCAGCCGGACGATCTTCGCTTGCTGCCCGTTGACCGGTTCAACCTGCATCCTGACCCCGTTCATCACAACATCGACGGTGGACGATTTCATCGCTTCGATTCCTTCATAGACGGTTTCCAGCGGCAGTATCGAATAATGAATCATTGGATCATGCCTCCCCCATTGTTGGCGCGCCGCTCGTCGATCAAGGCGTTTAGCTTGCGGATGGCTTCCCCAATACCGCCCAGCGAGTCGATGAGTCCGTATCTGACCGCATCCGCACCGATGACCGTCGTGCCGATGTCGCGCGTGAGCTCGCCCGTTTTGAACATCAGTTCTTTGAATTTGTCCTCGTCTACCCGGGAATGCCGTGTGACGAACCGGATGACCCGCTCCTGCATTTTGTCCAAATATTCGAAGGTCTGCGGTACGCCGATCACCAGGCCGTTCAGACGGATCGGATGAATTGTCATCGTTGCGGTTTCGGCAATAACCGAATAATTGGCCGAGACGGCAATCGGAACTCCGATGCTGTGCCCGCCGCCGAGCACGAGCGTTACCGTCGGCTTAGACAACGTAGCGATCATTTCGGCGATCGCCAGCCCGGCTTCCACATCTCCGCCTACCGTATTTAAAATAATAAGCACGCCTTCGATTTTCGCGTTCTGCTCCGCGGCTACAAGCTGCGGTATCAAATGCTCGTATTTGGTCGTTTTGTTTTGCGGCGGCAGAACGATATGACCCTCGACCTGCCCGATTATCGTCATGCAAAAAATATTGGATTCCGTGGTAGGCGCGGCTGTCTGCCCCAGCTGCTGAATCGCGTCGACCGTTGCGCTTTTGCGTCCTTCTTCCGTCGTCGGCGCTTGAGACGGCTGCACCGGCTGCTGCTCTTGTTTATCGTTGGATTGCATGAAAGAACATCCCTCCATTAGCTGAAATGTCCTTGTTAGTATGGTGCAGTCGGCCAAAACTATGCGGGGCGCCGAGTACGGATATACGGAAAAAGACCGCGTAAAGCTCGGGGAATATCCCCTGCTTACGTGGTCTTTACAAAACGCTTCTTATTCCACTTTATCCTCAAGTGAGTTCGTATGACTGGTGGGAAGCTTTACACTTCCATGATGATTGGCAAAATCATCGGTCTTCTTCGGGTTTGTTCATATAAAAATCGGCCGAGCGCGTCTTTGACATGGGTTTTAAGCGAAGCCCATTCATTGACATTTTCGTTCATTAAGCGATGGAGCGTGCTCGTCACGATCCGGTTCGCTTCTTCCAGCAATCCTTCCGACTCCCGCACGTATACGAAGCCGCGGGAGATGATATCCGGACCGGACAGAATGGTCCCATCCTGCTTGCTGAGCGTTACGACGACGACCAGAATGCCGTCTTGGGACAACAGCTTGCGGTCGCGAAGCACGATATTGCCGACATCGCCGACACCGAGGCCGTCGATGAGCACGTTGCCTGCCGGCACTTTGGAGCCTTTGCGGGCGACGCCGTCCTGAATCTCCACCGTATCGCCGTTATCCACGATAAAAATATCTTCGCGCGCGATGCCGACCGACTCGGCAAGCATCCCGTGCTGACGAAGCATCCGGTACTCCCCGTGAATCGGGATAAAATATTTCGGACGCATAATATTCAGCATCAGCTTTAATTCTTCCTGGCTGCCGTGTCCGGATACGTGTACCCCGGTGATCGAGCCAGGCCCGTAAATGACATGCGCGCCAATGCGCATCAGTTCGTCCACCGTCCGCCCTACATACCGCTCATTTCCGGGAATCGGCGTAGCGGCGATGATGACGGTGTCGCCGGGTAAAATGTCCATCTTACGATGCGTGGAGCGGGCCATCCGTGTCAGTGCCGACATCGGCTCGCCCTGAGACCCTGTAGATAGAATGGCTACGCGGTCGGCCGCGAGTTTATTCACTTCCTCCGGTTCGATCAGCATCCCATCCGGAATACGCAAGTAGCCCAGTTCGCTGGCGATGCTCACAACATTCACCATGCTCCGCCCGATTACGGTCAGCTTGCGGCGGGTCGATTCGCACGCGTCGATGACCTGCTGAATCCGGTGAATGTTGGAAGCGAAGGTTGCGATCACGACACGCTGCTTCGCTTTGCGGAATACATCTTCGATTTCCGCGCCTACACTGCGCTCCGAACCGGTATAGCCCGGACGCTCCGCATTCGTACTATCCGATAACAGTGCAATGACACCTTTGCGGCCAATCGCTGCCATCTGATGAAGATCCGCATACTGCTCGTTGACCGGCGTCTGATCGAACTTGAAGTCGCCGGTATGAACCACGTTGCCTTCCGGCGTTTCCAAGCATACCCCTACCGAGTCGGGAATACTATGGTTCGTCTTAAAGAACGTGGCGGTCATGCAGCCGAGCTTCAGTTCCGAATCAGCCGTAATAACGATCCGTTTCGTTTCCCCGAGCAGATTCGCTTCCTTCAGCTTCATCTCGATCAGACCCATCGTCAGCCTCGTCCCGTACACAGGAACGTTCAGGTGCTTAAGAACGTAAGGCAAACCGCCGATATGGTCTTCGTGGCCGTGTGTAATGACGATCCCGCGCACTTTATCGCGATTTTCCGTCAAGTAAGAAATATCGGGAATGACGATATCGATCCCGAGCATATCTTCCTCCGGAAATTTCAAGCCGCAGTCTACAACTACAATATCGTTCGCATATTGAACGACATACATGTTCTTCCCGATTTCACCCACGCCGCCCAGGGCAAAAATCGTTAATTTGTCTATATTTTTTTTGGACAAGTAACTAAACCTCCTCAATGTAATTGACGACGATTTCCATATGATTATTCAAAACCAAATTTTAACCGCACCAGTCACTTGACATCATTATACATGAAAAAAATGACTCTTTACAAGTGAGCCGGTCAACATACCCCTTCCCCTTGCGCAAAGCGTATTATTCCCAAAACAAGAAAACCGATGCCGCAGGGCACCGGTTGTCGTAAAGCTTATGCAAAAAGCGATGTGATAAATTGTTTTTCTTGTTCCGTGACGTCCACAAGCGGCAACCGAACCCCGCCTACGCGCAGTCCCTTCAAGTTAAGCGCATGCTTGACCGGAGCCGGGCTCGGTACGCGATGAGGGCATAAGAAGAGCCCGCGGAACACCGGAAGCAGTTGACCATGAAGCTTCGCCGCCTCTTTTACTTCGCCCTGCAAGTAGCAATCAATCATCGTTCTCATTTCTTTGCCGATCACATGACTCGCAACGCTGACGATTCCCCGTGCTCCAACCGCCAAAGCCGGGAGCGTGGCGCTATCGTCGCCGCTGTAGACCAGAAAGCCCGGGGCGGCGCCGGTAATGATCTGCGTCAACTGGTCTGTATCCGCGCAGTCCTTCGTCGCTACGATGTTCGGAATGTGCGACAAACGAATCGTCGTTTCCGGATCGATATTGACACCGGTCCGACCAGGCACGTTATAAAGGATGATCGGGATGTTAACCGACTCGGCAATGGCTTTGTAATGCTGATACAGTCCCTCTTGCGAAGGCCGGTTGTAGTAAGGCGCCACCAGAAGCAGCGCATCGACACCTAACTTTTCGGCCGCTTGCGACAAATGAATGGAATGAGCGGTATCGTAGCTGCCGGTCCCTGCAATAATTTTGCAGCGGCCGCGCGCGTACTTTACGGCCCTTTGAAAACTTTCGAGCTTCTCTTCTTCCGTTAGCGTAGGAGATTCGCCGGTTGTGCCACAGATGACGAGACTGTCGCTTTGCTGCTCTTCAATCAAGTAGTCCATCACGTTCTCAAATTGCGTCCAGTCGATGTTCAGCTTGTCATCGAACGGCGTAACCATAGCGGTTATCATTGTGCCAAAATCCACGTGTTGTCTCCTCCTAAAACATTATGCGTTATCTATGGAGCTCGAATTTGCGGTGCAGGGCACGGACGGCTTTGACCATGTCGTCGCCTTGCACCAATACCCAGATGGTCGTATTCGAATCGGCAGATTGCAGAATTTGGATGTCCTCTTCCGTAAGCGCTTCGACAATGTGGGCCATGATGCCTGGTACGCCGTTCATTCCGGCCCCAATGATCGATACTTTCGCGCAGTTCGGCGTGATGTGCGGCGTATAGCCGAGTCCCTGAAGCGTTTCGGCTGCCCGCTCCGCCTCGTGGTCGAAGACCGTGTACACGACGCCGGATGGGTTGACGTTAATAAAATCGACGCTGATCCGCTGCCGCGCCATCGCTTTAAATACGTTAAGCTGAAGATCGTAGCTGCCTTCCTGAGGCGCTACCCGAATTTGCGAGATATTCGGCACGTGAGCGATGCCCGTCACAAACCGGTCCTGCACAGCGCCGGATTCGTTCCGAAGCGCGTCGGCATGCGTAACAAGCGTTCCTTTATCCTTGGAAAACGTGGAGCGAACCCTTACCGGAATTCCGGCATTCATAGCGACTTCCACCGCTCTGGGATGTATGACCTTCGCGCCTAAATGCGCCATGTTGCAGATTTCCATATAAGAGACGACCGACAGCGGTCTTGCTTCCTCCACGATCCGCGGATCTGCCGTCAAAATACCGCTCACATCCGTGAAAATTTCAACGAGCTCCGCATTTAAAGCTGCTCCAAGCGCGGTAGCCGACGTGTCGCTTCCGCCCCGGCCAAGCGTCGTGAAATCGCCTGTCGCCGTCTCGCCTTGAAAGCCGGCGACGATGACGACATTCCCCTGCTCCAGCAGTTCAAGCATACGCCCCGGCCGAATCGTCACGATTTGAGCATTACCGTGTTCGTCATTCGTTAAGATTCCTGCCTGTGCGCCGGTTAAAGCAACAGCAGGAATCCCCTCGGCGTTCAGTAAGCTGCACAGCGTAGCGGCCGAGATGAATTCGCCGCAGCATAGCAGCATATCTCTTTCGCGCGCAGGCAGCGTATTTCCATTTTGACCAATCCAATCCAGTAGCGTGTCCGTTGCGTAAGGCTCTCCTTTGCGACCCATAGCCGAAACAACAACAACCGTTTTGTATTCTTGGTTCAATGCATCTTGGATGTGTTCAATAACGTGTGTTCTAGCCTCGGCTGTGGAAAGAGATGTGCCTCCGAACTTTTGCACCAAGATCCTCATGTGATCTCTCCCCTTATCCATGTGCCATAGTGAATAGCAAAATTCTGGCTTCCTGAATGTCTCAGAAAGCCAGTCTGGTTCCAATTATTTCTGCTTGATCGCGATGTATTCGGCAATTTGGACGGCGTTCCAAGCCGCTCCCTTGAGCAGGTTGTCGGATACGATCCACAAATTGAGGGCTCTCGGGTTGCTAAGATCGCGGCGAATACGGCCGACGAACGTTTCCAGCTTACCTGCCGCTTCCGTAGCCAGCGGATACAGCTGTTCGGCAGTGTTATCCTGTACGACGATCCCTGGTGCGTCAGCCAGCAGGCGTTTCACCTCTTCGATATCGAAATCTTGCTTAAGCTCGACATAAACCGATTCGGAATGGCCGTAAACGACCGGAATCCGCACGCAAGTCGTGGTAACTTCCAGCGTGTCGTCACCCATGATTTTTTTCGTTTCGTTGATCATTTTCATTTCTTCATAAGTAAAGCCATTATCCACAAATTTGTCGATTTGCGGAATAGCGTTGAATGCGATTTGATGCTTGACCGGCAAAGAGCCTACCGGCAAAATTTGCGGCTCCACAGCGTTTCCTTCCAGCACTTCGCGAGACTGGCGAAGCATTTCGTTAATCGCGCTGGCGCCCGCGCCGGATACCGCTTGATATGTGGAAACGATGATGCGGGAAATCCCGAAACGGTCATAAAGCGGCTTTAACGTCTGCACCAGTTGTATCGTGGAGCAGTTCGGGTTGGCAATGGCGCCTTTGTGATCGCTGACTTTGTCGATATTTACCTCAGGCACGACAAGCGGCGTTTCCGGGTCCATCCGGAACGCGCTGGTGTTGTCGATGCACACGGTTCCATGCTTGATCGCTTCCGGAACCAGTGCCCGGCTGACGTCGCCTCCTGCGCTGAACAGGGCAATGTCCACGCCTTTGAAGCTGTCCGGCGTTGCTTCTTCAATCGTCACTTCACGGCCTTTGAACTGAAGTTTCTTGCCTGCGGACCGGGCCGAGGACAAGAGCTTCAGCTCTTGGATGGGGAAATTCCGTTCAGCCAGCAAACGGAGGATCTGTTCTCCTACGGCACCTGTCGCGCCTACTACTGCGACGTTAAACAACTTTTGATTCGACATGTATTGTCCTCTCCCCTAAAGAATAAATGATAAAAAATGCAGGATCAGTAATGAAACCGTTCAATCAGCATCGGCTGCAGCTGCCTGCCCTGAAGGGCTGCCTCGCAAGCTTCCATGATCAAATCCATGCGTGCTACAAGCGAATTCGGCTTGACGTTCGGCGCATCCTGTCCGAACGGGACGAAATAAATGTTTTTGGTAATCAGCAGCTTGCCGATATTCATAGCGTTCAGTCCCAATCCGTCATTTGTCGAAATCGCCAGCACGAGCGGTCTCCCGTTGCGCATCTGCGCTTTGGCCGCCATCAGCACGGGACTTTCCGTCATGGCGTTAGCAAGCTTGCTGGTCGTATTCCCGGTACAGGGAGCAATCACCATTATGTCAAGGAGTTTCGAAGGACCGAGCGGTTCTGCATCTACAATTGAAGAAATAATATCATTTCCTGTGATCTCTTTCAACTCTTTTCGCCAATTTGCCGATGTGCCGAACCGCGTGTCCGTGGTCATGATCGTATTGGATACGATGGGCACGACTCTGGCCCCGGCATCGACAAAGCGCCGGATTTGCGGCATCGTTTCGGCAAACGTGCAGTGAGACCCGGTCAACGCGAAGCCCACCGTCAGTTGATCCCAATTCATTCCCCGTTCCTCCTTCGTCTTGCATCCTCCATAATGATGCGGGTCAGCGTATCGGCAATGATGCGCCCGGCGGTTTTCGGAGCAACAATGCCGGGCAGCCCCGGCGCAAGCATCGCTTTCACCCCGCGTTTTTCGGCATAGCGGAAATCGGTTCCGCCCGGCTTGGAGGCTAGATCGATAATAATGGCGCGATGCGGGATATTGGCGATGACTTGAGCGGTAACGACCATGGCCGGGATGGTGTTGAACAGTAAATCCACTTGGGATACGTGGGAAATCAGCTCTTGGGTATAAAAAGGATTCATTCCCATCTCGATCGCGCGGGCGTAATATTCCGGCTTGTTGACGCCCACCTTGACTTTCGCGCCCATGCCTTGCAGCGTGCGGGCAAGCGTCGCTCCAGTTCTTCCGAAGCCAAGCACCATGGATTCCGAGCCGTGAATGGTAATATCCGTGTTCTGAATCGCCATCATCACCGCGCCTTCGGCTGTTGGAATGGAGTTGTAAATGGCCACATCGTCACGGTCGAACAATTCGATCAGCCCGATGCCTTCGTTCGAGCATAATTCGCGTAAGTAAGGTTTCGCCATGCCCGTAAAGACGATGGCATGTTTCGGCAGAGCAGCTATATGTTCATGGGTAAGTCGCAATTCCTTGGATGAAAACAGACTGTCCACATTTCCTTGATCGTCCGTCCCAACAGCAGGCAAAATGACGGCATCCAAAGCCACAAGCGCGTCGGGCGTCAATTCTGCCTTGGTAATCCCGCTTGAACCGTTCTGCAAATTATCAAAGCCGAACAAAACGACGGATGCGTCGAGTTCGGAGCATTTTTGAATCACCTCGAGCTGCCTGGCATCGCCGCCGATCAACGATATTTGAGTCCCGGTCAGCATTCATTCTCACCTCTTTCCATGTCGCTCTCGATAAATCATCTTATGCGACAGCCCAAAGATGGGTTCCAGCAGATCAATCCCCCCAAAAGCCGGCGAAACACATCGTTCCGCGGTCAACAAAAAAACGCTCTCCCGCCAGGCCGAATTTTGCTGGCCTGCGGAAAAGCGCTTAGATCGTCCGTCTTCCTTATTTTGTTCCCGTATGCCCGAAGCCGCCCGCTCCGCGTTCCGTCTCGTCCAGCTCGCTTACCTCGGTCAGCGTAATGAGCGGAACCGTTTGGAACACCATTTGCGCGATGCGCTCGTTACGGTTGATGGTGAACGTTTCTTTGCCGTGATTGATCAGCAGCACCTTGACTTCGCCGCGGTAATCGGCATCGATCGTGCCCGGCGTGTTCAAGGATGTGATCCCGTGTTTAAAAGCAAGCCCGCTTCGCGGACGAATTTGGGCTTCCAGCCCTCCCGGCATGGCAAGCGCAAATCCGGTCGGAATGAGCGTCCGTTCGCCCGGCCCGAGATCGACCGGCTCGCTTACGGCCGCATACAAGTCGAAACCGCTGGCAAGCTCGGACATTTTTTGCGGCAGCGCGATATCCTCGTTTCCCGGCAGCCGTTTAATGAACACTTCGATTCGTTCAGACAAGCTGATCCCTCCTAAATCCGGCGATGGCATCATTCGTCTGCCCGACCATAGCCAATGCGAACGGCACGGACAGCATCTCCGCCGTCAGCGCTTGAACATGCTCCATCTCCACGCTCTCGATACGTTGTATCATTTCGTCCAGATTGTAATGTCGGCCGAGCATCAACTCATTTTTCCCGATCCGGTTCATCCGGCTGCTGGTGCTCTCCAGGCTCAAAATCAAGCTGCCCTTCATCTGCTCCTTACCTTTCTTCAGCTCGGTCGGGGTCAATCCCTTCTCCTTGATGTCGGCCAGCAGCTCCAGCGTCACCTTAAGCACTTCTTCGGTCTGCTTGGGCGCCGTTCCGGTATAGACGGTAAACAGGCCGCCGTCCTGGTAGGAAGAATGATAGGAATAAACCGAGTAGGCCAACCCGCGTTTCTCGCGGATTTCCTGAAATAACCGAGAGCTCATGCCGCCGCCGATCGCATTGTTCAGCAGAATCATCGCGTACAGCTGGTCATCCTTCGCAGCCAGCCCGGGCAGCGATAAGCAAATATGATTTTGCTCGGTTTTCTTCTGGTGGTACTCGGAATCGCTCCGGAACGCCAAAGGTTTGAGCGGGGTCTGCGAGCCCGCATTCGCAAAGCTGCCGAAATGCTTCTCGATCAAGCCGACGACCTCGTCGTTAATGTTGCCGGCGATGCTGATGACCGTATTGGCTATCGTATAGTGCGACTTCATGTACTCCTTGAGCGTATCGGAGGTCATTGCCGCCAGATTGCTTTGCGTGCCGATGATGGTACGTCCGAGCGAATGCCCGCCGAAAGCAGCCCGGGCAATCAGATCATGCACCATATCGTCCGGGGTATCTTCATACATCGCGATTTCTTCATAGATGACATTTTTTTCTTTTTCCAATTCCGTCTCATCGAACACCGAACCGAAAAACATATCGGAGAGCACTTCCACCGCGAGCGGCAGATGCTCGTCCAGCACTTTGCAATAATAGCATGTGTACTCCTTCGAAGTGAAGGCGTTCACGTTGCCTCCGATGCCGTCGAAAATTTCGGCGATATCTTTGGCAGAGTATTTTTCCGTGCCCTTGAAGAGCATATGCTCGATAAAATGCGAAATGCCGTTGTTCGTCTCGTTTTCGCTGCGCGATCCGGTTTTGACCCAGATGCCGAAAGCAACGGAGCGGCACGTCGGAATTTTCTCGATGACGAGCCGCAGTCCGTTAGTTAGTGTGTATTTGTCCAAACGCTTTAAGCCTCCTCGGTACGGCGAAGTCTTGATTCCCCTGTACAGGTATAACATTCTGATATTACCATTATTGTCCGGCGGACTCAACCTTCGGAAACCGCGCGGGCGAGATGACCTCGCTGACGGTGCCCAAAGACAGCCCTTTGGCCCGGATTGCGCGAATCATGTCCTGCAGCGCGGCGCTGCTCGAAGACGTAGGATGCATCAGGATCAGCGAGCCGGGCTCGATCCGTGTAGCTACTTTATGCACGATGGAAGAAGGCTCCGGCTTTTTCCAATCTACCGTATCGATCGTCCACAAAATAGTGCGCAGGTTCATCTCGTGCGCTACGTCTACGGTCATTTGATTGTAATCTCCCGATGGCGGGGCAAACAGACGGTTCTGTGCGCCCAATTCCTGCTTCAGCATCGTCTCGGTCTTGCTGATTTCGGCAGCGGTTTGCGTCCTGCTGAGCTTGCTCATGTCCCGGTGAGAGTACGCATGATTGGAGACTTCGTGTCCTTCCTCCATAATTTTGCGGGCGGTCGGAATATTTTTTTTCAGCCACATCCCGTCGAAAAAAAAGGTCGCAAGCACCTGCTCCTTACGGAGAACGTCCAGCATTTGCGGCAAATACTCATCGCCCCACGCCACGTTGATCATGAGCGCCGACATCGGCTTCGCCGGGTTGCCCTTGTAGATCGGATTCGGTCCGAGTTGATCCAGATCGACTTGAGGCGGCACTTCGCGGAATACGAGCTGCGGCGTTTCCGGAAACGACTGCCGCTCCGCCAGCTCCAGCGACTTCTCGACATCGACCTCCAGCCCGTTGTATCCCGGTATCGCTTTCCAGACGCGATCAATCTTAGCGTCCACTGGCGGTATATTGCGCTTCGCCGCCTCGGCCTTGATTCTCTCAAGCACTCTGGCCCGCCGCTCTCCCCCTTCGTCGCTCCATGCCCTAAGCGACAGCAGAGAAGACAGCGTCCGTGTATCGTCTGCAGCCCGTTCGTGACCGTTCTTCTCTCTGGCGTGCTGTACGAATCGGTCGACTGCCGGAGAAAACTGCAGGCCGAGCAGCAGCGCTCCAAAGCATAATGACGCAGCTAACCATCCTTTGCGTTTCATGCCCATTCTCCTGTCCACACCTGTTTGTCCCCATCTTATGCCCGGCAGGGCAGGTTTAGACCAACATATAGAGCGCTGCGGCTGAAATCCGGATTTTTGGGCAAACAAAAAAGAGACAGACTGCTCTGGCTCTTTCTGCATGCTCGCTTGAAAACTCAAGCGTTAAATTAGGTTTGGGCTGGAACCTGTGCCGTCAATACCGCTTTACGCGACAAATTGACACGGCCTTGGTTGTCGATCTCCGTTACTTTCACGGTAATTGTATCGCCGATCTTGACGACATCTTCCACCTTGCCTACCCGCTCGGTCGACAGCTGGGAAATGTGCACCAAGCCTTCTTTGCCCGGTAAAATTTCGACGAAAGCGCCAAACTTTTCGATCCGCTTCACGGTGCCGAGATACGTTTCCCCGACGATGACCTCGCGGACGATGCCTTCGATGATTTGACGCGCTTTTTCGTTCATCTCGCTGTTGGACGAAGCGATGAAGACGCGGCCATCCTGCTCGATGTCGATTTTTACGCCGGTTTCTTCGATGATCTTGTTGATGATTTTGCCGCCTGCTCCGATGACATCGCGGATCTTGTCCGGATTGATTTGCATCGTGACGATTTTCGGCGCATAAGGCGACAGGTCCGATTTCGGCTGCGAAATGCGCTCCAGCATTTTGTTCAAAATGTGCATGCGGCCTTTTTTCGCCTGCTCCAGCGCATCCGTCAAAATCGCCCGGTCGATGCCGTCGATTTTGATATCCATCTGCAGTGCGGTAACCCCTTTGGCGGTACCAGCCACTTTAAAGTCCATATCGCCGAGGTGGTCTTCCATCCCTTGGATGTCCGTCAAGATCGAGTAATGCTCCCCGTCTTTGATCAGACCCATAGCCACGCCCGCTACCGGAGCTTTGATCGGAACGCCTGCATCCATCATCGCCAGCGTGCTCGCGCAAATGCTCGCCTGCGAAGTCGAGCCGTTCGATTCCAGCACCTCGGAAACCAGACGGATCGTATACGGGAAGTCGGTCTCGGAAGGAATTACCGGCTCCAGCGCACGTTCGCCGAGCGCCCCGTGTCCGATTTCCCGCCGTCCTGGCGCACGCAGAGGTCGGGCTTCGCCTACGCTGAATGGCGGGAAATTGTAATGATGCATGAACCGCTTCGATTCTTCCAGATCGAGACCGTCGAGAATTTGCACGTCGCCGAGCGCTCCGAGCGTACATACGCTGAGTGCCTGCGTTTGTCCGCGGGTAAACAAGCCGGAGCCGTGCGTACGCGGCAGCAGGTTGATGTCGCATTCGATCGGCCTGATTTCATCAAGCCCGCGTCCGTCCGGACGAACTTTATCGTGCGTAATCAAGCGGCGCACTTCTTCTTTCACGATATCGTACAGCGTTTCTTTGACGTCGGCCATGTTCTCCGGTGTTTCGGCGTAGACCGCGGCAAAATGCTCCTTCGCTTCGCTGTTGATCGCGTCGATCGCATCTTGTCTTGCATGCTTCTCCGGAATTTTGACCGCTTCCACCAAACGGGCTTGAGCAAATTCGCGAACCGCTTGATTCACATCGCTCTCGACGCTGTGAAGCTTGACTTCCATTTTCGGCTTGCCGGCTTCCTGCACGAGTTGTTCCTGCACGGCAACGATTTTGCGGATTTCGTCATGACCGAACATGATCGCTTCCAGCATCACTTCCTCCGGCACTTCTTCCGCACCGGCTTCAACCATCATGATAGCATCCTTCGTACCTGCCACGACGAGGTGGATATCGCTTTTCTCCGACTGCTCGACGGTCGGGTTAATGACGAACTGCCCGTCCACTCGTCCGACAATGACTCCGCCCACCGGTCCGTTAAACGGCACGTCGGAAATGCTGAGCGCTGCGGAGGTTCCGATCATGGCCGCAATTTCCGGCGCGCATTCCTGATCCACACTCATGACGATCGAAACGATCTGCACGTCATTGCGGAAGCCTTCCGGAAACAACGGACGAATCGGACGGTCCGTCAAACGGCTGGACAAAATCGCTTTTTCGCTGGGACGTCCTTCCCTTTTAATAAAGCCTCCAGGGATTTTACCCACCGAATAAAGACGCTCCTCATAGTTCACGGTTAGAGGAAAAAAATCCAAATCTTTCGGTTCGGCGGAAGCCGTTACCGTACAAAGCACGACGGTTTCGCCGTAGCGCGCAACGACAGCGCCGTTCGCCTGCTTCGCCAGACGTCCGGTTTCCAGAATCAACGGGCGTCCGCCGAGATCCATCTGCACTTGCTTCTCCATACTCAACCTCCTCAATTTTCGTTCAAAGCTTTGAAATTTCATACCCGGAATTCGTTATGTAGGATTATTCGAACGAAGCCGGGTCCCGCACTACCGCCATTGCCTGGCAACCGATCGGGGCAGACTCGCCTCCGGATCGCCAAAGCGCCGGTCTTCCTTAACCATTCTGCATATTAGTCAGTATTTCCTTCTTTTTATGAAAATAGTAACTCAAAAGTATAGCTTGCGCTGTGAGCGGCGTCGACAGTATCCCGATATTTTAAAAAAGCAACCCCGCAGCCCGTGCATCCGTACGCCAGGCGTTCCGGCGTGCACAAAGGACAAACGTGGTTGCTTTAGTTGTAAGGCTGAATTAACGGCGCAGACCGAGTTTTTCGATCAAAGCGCTGTAGCGTTTGACGTCTTTGTTTTTCAAGTACGTCAGAAGCTTACGGCGTTGGCCGACCATTTTGAGCAGACCGCGACGAGAATGATGATCTTTCTTGTGCGTCTTCAAGTGGCTGGTCAGGTTCACGATGTTTTCCGTAAGAATTGCAACTTGCACTTCTGGAGATCCAGTGTCGCTTTCATGCGTTTTGTGCGTTTGGATCAGTTCCTGCTTGCGTTCTTGTGTCAATGCCATGATTGAGTCACCTCCGAAAATAATAAGGATATCCCCTGTGGCCCAGAGACCGATGGAGTACTCGATTCTCCATGCCAAGGTTCATGCGATGTCCTGAATTCCTCATGCGATAGCATGTTGAATTGACAACGTTTCATAGTATACCATAGTTTGTTTATAAAAGTAAAATAAAATTACGAGTTTTGAATCGTTTTCCGAGCCGCAAGGATCAAGCGCGCTTGATCCGCATCTTGACCGATTTGGGAAACCAGCTCTTGAACCGAAGCGAATCTCCGTTCTTCGCGAATAAACGCGAGCAGCTCCACCTGTACGTTCTCTCCGTAGATCGTTTCGTGAAAATCAAACAAATGCGCCTCCAGCGCGGGCTGCGTCAGGCCGGTAACGAAGGTAGGCTTCACCCCAACATTCATGACCCCGTCTACTTTGCGCCCCCCGACCGTGACCTGTACGGCATAGACGCCATTGGCCGGAATAACGTAAGGCTGGCTCACCTCAAGATTCGCGGTCGGGAAACCGATGGTCCGGCCTCGCCCGTCTCCGTGCACGACCGTCCCTTCCAGCCGGTAAGGCCGGGCAAGCAACGCATTCGCTTCGGCAATATCGCCGCGCAGCAAGCATTCGCGAATCAATGTGCTGCTGACTTTCTCGCCGTTCCTGTGAAACGGACGAACCACCTCGACCGCAAATCTCCCTTTGGCCAAATCGCACAGCGTATCCGGCGTCCCTGCGCCTTTGTAGCCGAAGGTGAAGTCAAATCCGACGAAAACCGTACTGACCTTCATCGGCACAAGCATGTGCTCGACAAACTGTTCGGGCGTTACGCGCATAAACGATTCGCTGAAATCCACGACATAGGTCGCATCGACCTGAAGCTGCCGCAGCAATTCCTGCTTGGCCGCGGGCGGCGTAAGCAGCTTGGTGTATTTGTCCATCCCGAGCACTTGTCTGGGATGCGGATGAAACGTCATGATGGCAGCCGGCAGTTGAAGCTCGGCCCCGCGTTCGACCGCCCTCCGGATCACTTCCCGGTGACCGAGGTGAACGCCGTCGAAATCTCCGATCGCCAGCACCTTGGCGGAATCGTCAGGACGGCCGTCCTGCGGCAGCGGATACGATAGCTGTACCGTTTCCATGGATGTGTCTTTCACCTACATTTCTTTGGTGCGTTTGACCGTTCAAGCTCAAGAAAATATTTTGACTGGCCGCAGCAACTCCGGTTCCGAATCCCATTCGAAAAGACCGATTAACGCGCCCGTTTCTTCCGCGAAGCAGGCGACCGACCGCTCGTCGGTGGACGAAAAGGCGCTTAATACGGTCTTCTGCCCTTCGCTGACGCGAATCTTCTGACCCTGCAGCGCTTTCTGCGCTTGAACGGAAGAAAGTTGGACGGACGGCAAATGGGCAACCGCCTGCTCTATCGGAATCAACCGCCCGGCAAGCTCTCCGTTTTTGTGGAAAGTTTCGATCTGTTCAAGCGTCAGGCATCGTTCCGGCCCAATATGTCCAGTTGAGATTCGCACCAGCTCCGCCATAACGGCAGGTACGCCGAGAGCTTGTCCGATATCCGCACACAGCGTACGAATATACGTTCCCTTAGAGCAGTTGACGCGAAATTTGACTTGCGGATAATCTCCAGACCAGTCTGTCTCCAGCACATCGATGCCGTAAATGGTGACCGTCCGGGACTTCCGCTCCACTTGAACACCTTGCCGCGCCAGCTCATACAATCGTTTGCCGTCCACCTTGACGGCAGAATACATCGGCGGCACCTGTTCGATGTCGCCGACAAAGCGTAAAACCGCCGCAGTCACTTGCTCCGGCGTCAACCGTTCTCCGAGCCGCTCCACCCGCTCCAGTACTTCCCCCGACAAGTCTTCCGTATCTGTGGCAAGTCCCAAAAGCAGCGTTGCTTCATACGCTTTCGGCAGCTCCTGGATGTACTCGACAAGCCGGGTCGCCCTGCCGATGCAAAGCGGCAGGACGCCTGTCACTTGGGGATCAAGCGTTCCCGTATGGCCGATCCGCTTGATTCTAACGATACGGCGCACTTTGGCCACCACATCGTGGGAGGTAAAGCCTTTCGGCTTCCATACAGGCAAAATGCCTTCCAATTCCGTTGTCATGCGAGCGCCATCCCTACTTCCCGAACGACTCGCTCAACCGCTTCGGACATCGAACCGCGAATCGTACAACCGGCCGCTTTGACATGCCCGCCGCCGCCGAATTTCTGGGCAAGCGCCGCGACATCGGCCAAGCCTCCGGAACGGAAGCTGACTTTAACGATTCCGGGCTCTTTTTCCTTAAACAGCATGCCGACTTCAACCCCTTCGACATTGCGGGCATAGTTGACGAGTCCGTCCATATCTTCGCCGGATGCATCGGTAGTCGCTAAATCGTCCAAGGTGACGGTCAGCCAGGCAACCTTGTTGTCATGGGCAAAGGACAACGTATTGAGGCTTCGCTTCAGCAAGCATACCTGACCGAGCGTCATCGTTTCGAGCAGCCTTTCGGCAAGCTCGTGCCCCTTCACACCGCGCGCAAGCATATCTGCCGCAATCTGCATCACTTTCGGCGTCGTGTTGGAATAACGAAAGCCTCCCGTATCGGTCAGCAAACCGGTATAAATACAATCGTTCAGCTCCGGCGTGAACTCCAGATTCAGCTCCAGCGCGAGATCGTACAGCACTTCCACGGTAGCCGCGGCATCGGAGCGCACCAGATTAACGGTTCCGAAACCGTCATTGGTCGCATGATGATCGATGTTCAGCAGCTCCCGCTCCGGCTCGAAGCATTCGCTCACCGAGCCGATTCGTCCGAAATCCGCGCAATCGACCGAGATCACCGCCGTGAAATTGCGTTCGGGCGGAGATTTCTCGTATTCGATGACCGCATGAGGCCCGGCCATGTACATGAACTTGTCCGGGATCGGGCCTTCATTGATCAGCGTGAACCGTTTGTTTAACGACTGCAGCATCCAAGCGACCGCAAACGTGGACCCGGCGGCGTCGCCGTCGGGCTGAACGTGGGATACGACCAGAAAATCATCCTGCTCGCGGATAAACCCGGCCGCCGCTTGAAGCTGAACGGCATATTCCGCTGCGGTCATGCTTCGGTATTCCCGTCGTTAATTTGGTGAATCAGCGTTTCAATCTTGCTGCCGTAATCGATCGAGGCGTCGAACTTAAACAGCAGTTCCGGAATTTTGCGCATCCGAATTCGTTTGCCGAGCTCGGAGCGGATAAAGCCGGTGCCGCGGGCGAGCGCCTTCAGCGTTTCTTCCTTCTGTTCGTCGCTGCCAAGCACGCTCAAGAATACTTTGGCTTGGGAAAAATCATTCGTCACATCGACGCCGGTCACGGTAATGAAACCGATGCGCGGGTCTTTCAGTTCGGATTGAATGATCTGGCTTAATTCCTTCTTGATTTGTTCTCCGACTCTGCCAACGCGAATTTTTGCCATGGCGGATCACCTCTCTACAGTTTCCATAACGAAGGCTTCAATCGTGTCTCCCTCTTTAAGATCATTAAAACGCTCCAAAGATATACCGCATTCGTAGCCTTGCGCCACTTCTTTCGCATCATCCTTGAATCGTTTCAGCGAGTCGATCTTGCCTTCGAAAACGACGATTCCGCTGCGGACAATCCGTACTTCGGCGGAGCGGACGATTTTGCCGTCCGTTACCATGCAGCCCGCAATCGTGCCGACCTTGGACACTTTAAAGATGTTGCGGACTTCGGCATGCCCGATCACGACTTCTTTATATTCCGGATCGAGAAGCCCCTTCATCGCCTGCTCGATTTCTTCCATGACTTTGTAAATGATGCTGTGCAGACGAATATCGACTTTTTCCTGCTCCGCGGTATTTTTCGCTTGCGGTTCCGGACGGACGTTAAAGCCGATGACGATCGCATTGGAAGCCGATGCCAGAATAACGTCGGACTCGGTGATCGCCCCTACGCCGCTATGCAAAATTTTAACGCGCGCGCCTTCGACGTCGATTTTCTCCAAGGAGCTTTTGAGCGCCTCGGCAGAACCCTGAACGTCCGCTTTAATGATGACGTTAAGATCCTTGACTTCGCCTTCTTTAATCTGTTTGTACAGATCGTCCAGCGTAACGCGGGCGTTTGCTCCCATCTCGGATTGACGCAGCGTGATGGCACGCTTCTCGGCGATATCTCTCGCTTTGCGCTCGTCCTCGAAGACCAGGAACGGATCGCCCGCTTGGGGCACTTCGGTCAAACCGGTAATTTCCACCGGCGTCGAAGGTCCGGCTTCTTTCAGTTTGCGTCCTTTGTCGTTCATCATCGCCCGCACACGTCCGAAGCAGACGCCTGCTACGAAGCTGTCGCCCACTTTAAGCGTACCGTGTTGGATCAAGATGCGCGCCACCGGCCCTTTGCCTTTGTCCAGCTCAGCCTCGATGACCGTTCCTCTGGCACGTTTGTTCGGATTGGCTTTAAGCTCCTGTACTTCGGATACAAGCAAAATCATATCGAGCAGATTTTCCAGCCCAATCCCTTGCTTCGCAGAAATGTTGCAGAAAATCGTATCGCCGCCCCACTCTTCGGGAACAAGCTCGTATTCGGTCAACTCTTGCTTGACCCGGTCCGGGTTCGCATCCGGCTTATCGATTTTGTTCACCGCAACGATAATCGGCACTTTCGCCGCTTTGGCGTGACTGATCGCCTCGACCGTTTGCGGCATGACGCCGTCATCGGCAGCAACCACGATAATGGTGATATCCGTCACCTGTGCGCCGCGGGCACGCATGGACGTAAACGCTTCGTGACCCGGCGTATCGAGGAACGTAATCTTTTTGTTGTGCGTTTCTACTTGGTAAGCGCCGATATGCTGCGTGATACCGCCCGCTTCGCCTTCGGTAACGCTTGTCTTACGGATCGCATCGAGCAGCGTCGTTTTACCGTGGTCGACGTGACCCATGATGGTCACTACCGGAGGACGCTCCATCAGATCCGCTTCTTCGTCCTGTTCTTCGAATTGTTCGAATTTGTCTTCCTCGACCGGAATTTTCAATTCGACTTCCACGCCGTATTCGGACGCAAGCAGTTGGATCGCATCCAGGTCAAGCTCCTGATTGATGGTCGCCATGACGCCGAGGAACAGAAGCTTCTTAATCACTTCGGAAGCGTCCTTATGCAGCACTTTGGCCGTCTCGCCTACGGTCATCGTTCCGCGCACGATAATTTTCTTCGGTGTATTGTCAATCTTCGGTTTCGGCGGCTCCTGATTTCTGCCACCCCGACCTTGGGCTTTACCGCGGTTTTGTTGACCTCTTCCGCCACCCCGGTTATCTTCAAAGCGTTTATTGTTATTCGGTTTCGATTTCTTAGCGCCTCTGTTCGCCGCCGAATCGTCTAATTCCAGACCGGCATTGGCTGTCGTCGGCTTCGGAGGAATAGACGCCTGGCGGTTGCGATCGTTATTGCGCTGCTCGAAGCCGCCGCCTTTGCGTTGATCCGGGCGCTGGCCCTGCTGACCTCCGCCCTGGCCTCCACGATTGCCGCCGCCCTGGCCTCCTTGACCTTGGCCTTGACCACCGCGATAGCCGCCGCCCTGGCCTCCTCCTTGACCCTGGCCTTGACCACCGCGATAGCCGCCGCCCTGGCCTCCTTGACCCTGGCCTTGACCACCGCGATAGCCGCCGCCCTGGCCTCCTTGACCTTGGCCTTGACCGCCGCGATAGCCGCCGCCTTGGCCTCCTTGACCCTGACCTTGGCCGCCGCGATAACCGCCGCCTTGGCCTCCTTGGCCCCCTTGACCGCCGCGATAGCCGCCGCCTTGGCCTCCTTGGCCTTGACCTTGGCCGCCGCGATAGCCGCCTTGACCTCCACGATTGCCACCGCCTTGGCCTCCTTGGCCGCCGCGATTGCGATCTTGTCCTTGGCGATCCCCTTGGCGGGACTGGCCTTGACCTTGACGGCCTTCGCCGCCCTGACCTTGCGGCCTGTTTTGTCCCTGACCGTTGTTTTGCTTAGGTGCAGCCGATTGGACTTGCGTCGTTTGCGGGCGCTGTTCCGGTTTCGGCTGCGCCGCTACGGTTTGTTGTTTGGATTCCGGACGATTGGTCGGCTTATCCCCTGTTTTGGCTCCGCCCTCGCTCCGTTTTGCTGCTGCATTGGCTTTAACGTCTCTGAAAAATTTCTCTACACTCGACACCGCATCATTCTCCATTACGCTCATATGATTGTTGACCGGAATATCCAGTCTTTTTAATATTGTGATGATCTCTTTACTGCTCATATTTAAAGATTTGGCATATTCGTACACTCTGAGTTTGTCTTTATTGTTGTCTTGTTTCGTCAATACCGTCCACCTCCGTACGATCTAACTGCTTCAACAACATCCGCGCAAATCCCGCATCGTTTACTCCAATGACGACTCGCGCTTCTTTACCGATACTTGCTCCAAGCTGATCCCGACGGCCGTACTGATGGATAGGAACTTGATAATAAATGCACTTATCGTTCACTTTCTTGAACGTGCCTGCGGAAGCGTCCTCGGCCACGATGACAAGCTTCGTTTCGCCGCTTCGGACCGATTCGATCACCATGTCTTCACCGGTAACCAGCTTTCCCGCCCGCATGGCGAGCCCCAGATTCGAGAAAAATTTGCCGTTATTCTTGTTCATCATCCACCGCATCTTTTCCGGCAATAAATTCGTCTTCCACTTTAATAAAATCCTGCTCGAGAGCGTCGTAAATATCCGGACTGACCGACGATTTCAGTGCGCGATCCAGCGCACGCGATTTCTTGGCCAGCTTGAAGCAGGATAGTTTACCGCACAAATAGGCGCCGCGTCCGGCTTTTTTCCCCGTCAAATCGATGAGCAATTCATCATTTGGCGTTTTCACCACGCGGATTAGTTCTTTCTTAGGCATCATCTGCTGGCAGGCTACGCATTTACGCAGAGGTATTTTTCTTTGTTTCATCGGATCATCCCCCTCCCGCATGGCCGTCAGACCGATGTCTGCGAATTAATCGATACTGACGGAATCCTGGTGCATTTCTTCAGCATATGTCTTCGGCCGGCCGTATTCCTGCTCGGCTTGCGTCTCGCTCTTAATGTCGATCTTCCAGCCGGTCAGTTTGGCGGCCAGCCGCGCATTCTGCCCTTTAATGCCGATGGCAAGCGACAGCTGATAGTCCGGAACGATAACCCGGGCCATTTTCTCAGCTTCGAACACTTGCACCTCCAGCACCTTGGACGGGCTGAGCGCGTTGGCGACGTACTCCTCCACACTTTCCATCCAACGGACAATGTCGATTTTCTCGCCCTTCAGCTCGCCGACGATCGTTTGCACGCGCATGCCCTTCGGCCCGACGCAAGAACCGACCGGATCGACTTCCGGATTGCGGGAGTATACGGCGATCTTGGAACGGAAGCCGGCTTCGCGGGCGACGGAACGGATTTCGACGACCCCTTGGAAAATTTCCGGAACTTCCAGCTCGAACAACCGTTTCAAAAGCCCCGGGTGGGTACGGGACAAAATGATCTGCGGTCCCTTGGTCGTATTTTCGACCTTGGTGATATACGCTTTAATGCGGTCTCCGTGCTTGAATTTATCCGTGGGCATCAGCTCGTTCAGCGGCATGACCGCTTCGATCTTGCCCAAATCGATGTACAGGTTGCGCGTATCTTGACGCTGCACGATGCCGTTGACGATATCTTCCTCTTTATCGACATAGGCATTGTAGATCAGCCCGCGCTCCGCTTCACGGATCCGCTGCGTGACGACCTGCTTCGCCGTCTGCGCCGCAATCCGGCCGAAATCGCGAGGAGTAACCTCAAGCTCGACGATGTCGTTCAGCTGATAGTTTTGGTTCATTTCTCTTGCAGCGAAGAGCGAAATTTCCAGCCGCGGGTCAAGCACGTCGTCGACGACCGTTTTGCGGGCGTATACTTTAATAAGACCCGTATGGCGGTTGATGTCGACGCGCACGTTTTGCGCGGTATTGAAATTGCGCTTATAGCTCGAAATCAGCGCTGCCTCAATCGCGTCGATCAGCACGTCTTTGGCGATGCCTTTCTCCTTTTCGATTTCGTTCAGCGCTTCGATAAAATCCATGTTCATTTGATTGGAGTTCCCCCTCTCATAAAATACGAGCCGCCCAACGCTTTGGCAGATCGACTAGAATTTAATGGCGAGCCTGGCGCCGGCCACTTTGTCAAACGGGATTTCGTGCTTTTTCTTGCCGACCTCGACGACAACCGTTTGTTCGTCGTATGACACGAGCGTGCCCTCGAATTCCTTCAAGCCGTTTACCGGTTCGTACGTCGTCACGAAGACATGCTCGCCAATCGCTCTGCGGTAGTCCTGAGGCTTCTTGAGCGGGCGCTCCGCCCCGGGCGAAGAAACTTCCAGGAAATAAGCCGATTCGATGGGGTCCTTCTCGTCCAGCTTGGCGCTGAGGTACTCGCTGATGCGGCCGCAGTCATCGATATCGATGCCGCCTTCTTTATCCACATATACCCGTAAAAACCAGTTGCCGCCTTCTTTCACATATTCGATGTCGACCAGCTCAAATCCGTTTTCGTCCAAAAAAGGGCGAACCAGCTCTTCCACAGTGGATTTGATGTTTGTGCTCAAACGTGCGTTCCTCCTTAGTAGGGTGAGAAAGCGAGCGATAGTTAGAGTATGGAAGCTCAACGTCTTCACTCGCTTTGGGGCCTTATACAAAATGTAAAGAGTGGGTTTCCCCACTCTTTGGTCACGAGATATTACATTGCTACCGAAGAAGATTATACCATAAGTACAGTGATCATGCAATAAGGCGTAAAAAGGCGCTTGAGGAAGCAAAAAAGACTTCTTCACAAGTTCTAAAACAGCGAAAGCTGATTCGTTTCCGGAAGGCCCCGGAAGCAGCCCATGCCGCCAAGAAGCTCGATGATCGTCTTCGACGCCTTGCTTCGGGACTGAAAGTCCTCTATCGATAAGAACGGTCCGTCGTTTTTGGCGGCCGCGATGTTCTTCGCCGCGTTCTCCCCGATCCCCGCAACGGCGGAAAACGGCGGAATAAGCGAGTCGTCTTCGATCAGAAACTTTGTCGCCTCCGATTTGTACAAATCGATCGGTTTAAACGAAAAGCCGCGGGCCGTCATCTCCAGCGCCATTTCGAGAATGGAGATCATGCTTTTCTCTTTTGGCGTCGCCTGGAACCCTTTTTCCTCAATTTCGATCAGTTTGCGTAAAATCGCGTCATAGCCTTGGCACAGCAGCTCGATCTCGAAATCCTGCGCGCGGACGGAAAAATAAGTTGCATAGTAAGCAATGGGGTAATAAAGCTTAAAGTAAGCGGTGCGCACCGCGGAAATAACGTAAGCGGAAGCATGCGCCTTCGGGAACATGTACTCGATCTTTTCGCACGAATCGATGTACCACAGGGGAACGTTATGCTTCTTCATATCTTCTTTCCACTCGTCGGTGAGCCCTTTCCCCTTCCGCACGCTCTCGGTGATCTTAAACGCCAGCCCCGCGTCCATACCCGCTTTGTAGATCAAATACAGCATGATATCGTCGCGGCACCCGATCACCGTCTTAATCGTGCAAATGCCTTTCCGGATCAGCTCCTGCGCATTGCCGAGCCAAACGCCGGTTCCGTGGGAGAGACCCGAAATTTGCAGCAAGTCCGCAAAGCTGGACGGCTTCGCTTCCTCCAGCATCTGGCGCACGAACTTCGTCCCCATCTCCGGCACCCCGTAGGTCGCCACCGGCGTCCGGATCTTCTCCGGCGTCACGCCGAGCGCATCCACGGAGTTGAACATGCTCATGACTTTCGGATCGTTCATCGGAATCGTTGTCGGATCGACGCCGGTCAAATCCTGCAGCATCCGCATCATGGTCGGATCATCGTGTCCCAGAATATCGAGCTTCAGCAGGTTGGCGTCGAAGGCGTGATAATCAAAATGCGTCGTTTTCCATTCAGCGCTCGTATCGTCGGCCGGATATTGCACCGGCGTGATATCGTCGACCTCGATGTAATCCGGCACGACGACGATCCCGCCGGGATGCTGGCCGGTGCTTCGCTTTACGCCCGTGCAGCCGGAAGCCAGCCGGTTCAACTCCGCGCCGCGCCACTTTTTGCCGTGCTCTTCTTCATACTTCTTTACAAAACCGAATGCCGTTTTTTCCGCAACCGTACCGATCGTGCCCGCCCGGAACACGCTTTTCTCCCCAAACAGCTCTTTGGTATAGTTATGCGCGTGCGGCTGGTATTCGCCGGAAAAGTTCAAGTCGATATCGGGAACCTTGTCGCCCTTGAAGCCGAGGAACGTTTCGAACGGAATGTCCTGGCCTTCCCCTTTCAGCTTTTCCCCGCAGTTCGGACAGTTTTTGTCCGGCAGGTCGAAGCCGCTGGGAAGCGATCCGTCGAGAATCCATTCGCTGTGCTTGCACGATTTACAAATGTAATGCGGCGGCAGCGGATTAACCTCGGAAATGCCGAGGAACGTCGCTACGACCGAGGAACCGACCGAGCCCCGCGAACCGACGAGATAGCCGTCGGCGTTCGACTTCTTAACGAGCCGCTCAGAGATGAGGTAGTTGGCCGAGAAGCCGTATTTGATAATCGGCACAAGCTCCTTCTCCAGCCGCGCTACGATAACCTCCGGCAGCGGGTCCCCGTAAATCTGCTTTGCCGTATCGTAGCAGGTATTGCGAATCTCGTCGTCCGCTCCTTCAATAATCGGCGTGAACAGCTTGGTCGGAAACAGCTCCAATTCCTCGAACCGGTCGGCAAGCTCGGACGTATTCTTCACAACGACCTCGTAAGCTGTTTCTTTCCCCAAGTATTCGAACTCTGCAAGCATTTCTTTCGTTGTGCGAAGGTGGACGTCCGGCTTGCGGATATCCTTAAGCGGGCTGAACCCGGTAATCCCGTGAATGGTGATGTCACGGTAAATTTTTTCCCGCGGGTGCAGGTAATGCACGTTGCCCGTCGCAATAACAGGCTTGCCAAGCTTGCGGCCGATTTCGACAATTTTGCGATTGGCAGCCTCCAGCTGCGCCGGGCTGCCGACCAAGCCTTTGTCCACCAAGTGCATATTCACGCCAATCGGCTGAATTTCAAGCACGTCGTAAAATTCAGCGACCATTTCCGCTTCTTCGACCGATTTGTTCAGCACCGTTTCGTAAAACTCGCCCTTTTCGCAGCCTGAAGCGATGATCAAGCCTTCACGCATTTCCATCAGCTTGCTTTTCGGAATGCAGGCAACCCGATGAAAATACTCCGTATGCGAAAGAGATACCAGACTGAACAGATTTTTTTTGCCGGTCATGTCCTTGGCGTAAATGCAGCAGTGGAACGGACGCTGCGTTTTGAGGTTTTTGCCAACCTCGTCGTTCAGCCGATGAAGCTGCGTGTATCCTCGGTCTCCGGCTTCTTTCAACAGATGAAAAAGCACGTGTCCGAGTGCAATCGAGTCATCGATCGCCCGGTGATGGTTGTCCAGACTCACTTTGAATTTGTCGGAGAGCGTGTTCAGCCGGTGGTTTTTAAGTGTCGGAAACAGCAGCCGGGCGAGCTCCAGCGTATCCAGCACAGGATTGGTCACTTCGGGCAAACCGAGCCTTTTGCAGTTCGCTTGAATGAACCCAATATCGAATCGCGCATTGTGCGCTACCAGAACGCTATCCCCTACGAACTCGATAAACTTGGGCAGCATCTCTTCCAGCTCGGGCGCACCTTTGACCATATCGTCCGTAATGTTGGTAAGCTGCTGAATGTTGTATGGAATGCGCTCATGCGGATCGATGAACGTGGCAAAGCGGTCGATTTCTTTACCGTCCTTCATGCGGACGCCGGCAAGCTCGATAATTTTGTTGCTGGTGACAGACAACCCTGTCGTCTCGATGTCGAAAATGACATATTCCGCATCAGTGAGGCTAATGTCCGTCGAATTCATAACGACCTGCACGGAATCGTTGACGACGTTAGCTTCCAAGCCGTAAATGACCTTGATGCCGTTTTTCTTTGCGGCCTTATACGCCTCCGGGAAGCATTGAATACCGCTGTGATCGGTCACGGCAATCGCTTTATGGCCCCATTTGGCCGCGGTTTTGATATATTGGTCGACCGATGTGATTCCGTCCATCGTGGACATTGCCGTGTGGAGGTGAAACTCCACCCGCTTCTCTTCCGCATCGTCCTTCCGGTCCGGCGGCGCAACAATTTCATTGACGTCGGAGGGAATCATCACGAGCTCGGGGATTTGCATAAACCGGTCATACTCGACCCGGCCGCGCAGCTTCAGCCACTTGCCGTTCGTGATCAGACTATAAATTTTAACGTCTTCTTTCGTTTTGGCAAAAGCCTTGACCATGATCGAATCCGAAAAGTCGGTAACGTTGAACATGAACAGCGTACTGCCATTCTTCAGCTCTTTCGTATCCAAGCCAAAGACCGTACCTTGAACCGTAACCTTCTTCTCTTCATCTCTGACGTCCTGCAGCGGAACGGCCGGATCTTTAATGTCGTAGCCGACCATCAGCTTCAGCTCCGCTTCCTGCTGCGCATCCGCTTCGTTCTCCGCCTCCACAGCCGTCAAGATGTTGATCGTCACTTCTTTCTCTTCCTGCTCGATCTGCTTCGAGAATCTCTCCAGTTCTTCTTCCCGGGAATCGCTGACCGCATACTTCACATGAAAATCGACGCCGAAAAATCCGCTGAAATATCGTTGAATCAGTCCGCCGATATTTTTCTTCTTAGCCAATTCCAAACCGATCGTGTCCAGCAAATAAAGCGTAAGCACGTTCCCGTTCGTTTCAATTTTGGCCTTGGTCATCCAACCGTTAATCGATGCCGCTTCCCGCTGCACCCATTCAAGAAACATGCTCCAGTATTCGTGCGCCACTTCTTCCGGCTTCACATCCGGCGTGTATTGGAGCACGAAACGAATGGCAGCGATGTGCGAAAATTTGTCCCGGATCATTTTGCAGAAGGAACGGTAAATATCTTGCGGCACCACTTGAGTTTTGACGATATGAAACGTCCATTCCCTGTTTTTGCGGCTCGTTTCCACTTTGTCGATATACCCGTCCGAAAAAAAAGACCGAACCACGTCTGCCGGTACACTGGCCTGCTGCATCAGCATTTCAAAGCGGTCCCGTTTCAGCGCCGTACTGTCATTGCTCATGGTGCTCCTCCCCCCGTAAAACGATGAAAGGGGCAAAAGGAGTGTTGCTTTCCCATTGCCCCTTATGTAAAAGGTTAGGCGTTTGTTTAGCTAAATGGAAAAGTTTGTTTCTACCGGCCGAGCGGAAAAGTATTGCCACTCCACCGCTCTTGAAATCAAGTTGCCCTATCTTACAAAAACCTGCAAGGTAGCAACTTGATTTCAAAGGCGGCCGTTCCACTTTCCGTGGCAATACTTTTCCTGGGGCCCTTCGAAGAAATAAGCAACTTAAACCGACTCTAAAACCAAACTCCTAATTACATGCGTTAGTAGAAAAGATGATGTTAATACGATTTACCGAAGACGACGGTGTGCTTGGCGTCTTCGCCGCAGACGAGACATTTCGGCTTGGATACGCCCGGCTCTAACGGAATGTTGCGGCTCGTTGCGCCGGTCTCTTCTTTGACCTGCGCTTCGCAGGCGGCGGAGCCGCACCAGCCAGACAACGCGAAGCCGCGTTTTTGCTCAAGGAACGATTTCAGCTCGTCCACCGTATCCGCTTCAGTCATGCTTTCGTCGCGGAAGCGCTTGGCTCGATCATACATTTCCTGCTGTGTTTCCGTCAACAGCTTTTGCACTTCTTCTACAAATTGGTCCTGCGGAACGATACGCTTCTCTCCGGTAATCCGGGATACCAAGACGATTTGCCCGTTTTCCATGTCCCGCGGTCCCAGCTCGACGCGTACCGGTACGCCGCGCATTTCGTATTCGTTAAATTTCCAGCCCGGACTTTGGTCCTGACGATCGTCCACTTTCGCGCGTACGCCAGCCTGCTTTAATTGGGCATACAGCTCGTCGACGCGGCCGACAACCTGCTCTCTCGTCTTCGGAGGACCGATCGGAATCATGATGACTTGTGTCGGTGCGATCTTCGGCGGCAAAGCCAGCCCGCGGTCGTCACCGTGGACCATGATCAAAGCTCCGATGAGACGGGTACTTGCCCCAAAGGAGGTCGTATGGCAGAACTGATGCTGATTCTCACGGTCCAAATATTTAATATCGAACGCCACGGCGAAGTTCGTGCCCAAATAGTGGGAAGTCCCTGCTTGTACCGCTTTGCCGTCCTTCATCATCGCTTCGATGGAATATGTGTCTACGGCGCCCGCGAACTTCTCGGAAGGCGTCTTCTGGCCCGTGATAACCGGAATCGCTAAAAATTCTTCGACAAAAGAACGATAAATTTCCAGCATCTGCATCGTTTCTTTGCGTGCATCGGCTTCGTCCTCATGAGCCGTATGGCCTTCCTGCCATAAAAACTCGCTTGTACGCAAGAACGGCAGCGTCCGCTTTTCCCAACGGACCACGTTGGCCCACTGGTTGATCAAGAGCGGCAGGTCGCGGTAGGAGTTAATCCACTCCGCGTACATGTGACCGATCATCGTCTCGGACGTCGGGCGAATCGCCAGCCGCTCTTCGAGCTTCTCACCGCCAGCTTCCGTTACCCATGGCAGCTCCGGGTTGAACCCTTCCACGTGTTCTTTTTCTTTTTGGAAAAAGCTCTCGGGAATGAACAGCGGGAAGTAAGCGTTGCGGTGTCCCGTTTCCTTAAACCGGCGGTCCAGCTCCCGCTGAATATTTTCCCAAAGCTCGTACCCGTCCGGTTTAAATACGATGCATCCGCGGACCGGCGAGTAGCTCATAAGATCGGCTTTTTTTATGACATCAATATACCAGCGGGAGAAATCCTCTCCCTGAGGCGTAATCTCTTTCACAAACTGTTTGTCTTGCTTTTGGTTCGACATCGTTCTGTTTTCCCCCTACGGACGGCAATTCATTATCCTTTAATCAAACGTAATATATCGTTATAAGTGACAGCTATCATAAGCAGCATCATCATCGCAAAGCCGACAAAATGGACCATGCTTTCGCGACTCGGATCGACAGGCTTGCCGCGGAGCGCCTCCAGCAGCAAAAACACCAGCCGGCTTCCGTCCAGCGCCGGGATCGGCAGCAGATTGAACAGTCCCAAATGAAGGCTCATAACGGCCATCCAATAGATGTATTGGATAAGCCCTGCGCTAGCTTGCTGACTTGTAAATTCCACGATCCTTACCGGACCGCCCAAATCGTCCATTTTTACCTGAAGCGTCACCAGCTTGCCAAAGCCGTCCATGATGATGGTCGATGCGGAAACAAGAGTGTTCCAGCCTCCGGTAAACCCTTCCAGCACCGTAGCAGGGCGCGTTTCAGTCAGAAGGGAGACGCCGACGCGAATGACGCCGTCCTTGTCCATAAGCGGAGTCACTTCTTTGCGGATCTGCTCCTTGTTGCGCTCAATAATCCATACCATCGGTTTATTCGGAGATTGTTGAATTAAGCCGGTCAGCTTATTGCGGTCGGAGCCGATCTGCACATGATCCACCTGGAGGATAATGTCGCCGGACTGGAGCCCCGCTATCTCCGCAGCGGAAGCTGGAACGGTTTCCTGAATTTTCACCTTGTCGGGCAGTCCTGCCACGAACACTACGGTTACAAATAGTGCCAAGGCAAGAATAAAATTCATTAGCGGTCCGGCAAAGATAGCCATTGCGCGCTGTCCTACCGACTTGCTTCCGAACTGGCGGTCCAATGGGGCAATCTGGGCCTCCTGTTCCTTGGACACCATCATGGCCTGAGGATGAATCGAATAACGTTCGATTTCCCCGTCGACATCCAGACGGACGAACAAATCTTTTTCCAGATCGATCTGCTCGACGACGCCTTCAATCGCATCACGGCGGCTTTCGAACTCGTTCAAGTAAATGTGCGTGACCTGATTATCGTCCAATTGCACGGCGATACGCTGACCCTGGTTGATCTGAACGATCTCCGGATCTTCCCCGGCCATTCGGACGAACCCGCCGATCGGAAGAAGTCGGAGTGTAAACCGGGTTTCTCCGCGTTTAAAGGAGAGTAATTTGGGACCGAAGCCGATAGCGAATTCCCGAACGAGAATGCCCGCTCGCTTGGCAAAGTAAAAATGTCCCCATTCATGAATCGTGACTAGAACAAAAAACAATAGAATAATTTGAAATACGATCTGGATGTTAGCCAATGGGTGTACGGCCTCCTTAAGCGCAAATGTTCATATCCAAGCTATGGGTAAATGGTATTAGCTGCATGAAAATCGTCCGAAGCCTTCCTTTAAGATTAACATTAATCCCAAAGGGAATACAAGCCGGGACTCATGATATGAACATATGAGCGGCTTCGCCGAAAGATGCCCTGGCGTCGCATCTTCAAACGATTCAATTTAGTCCAAGCTGCGCGCCTCTTCCCGGGCCCAACGGTCGATCTCCAGGATGGCGGACAAATCCGGGGCCGGGACCGGGGAATGCTTGTCCATGACCTTGGCAATCACCTCTTCGATGGCCAGGAATGAAATTTCCCCTTTCAAAAACCGTTCTACCGCAACTTCGTTAGCCGCATTGTACACGGTGGGCATGGAGCCGCCCGTCCGTCCGCTTTCGTACGCCATCCGCAAACAAGGATACCGGTCGAAATCCATCTCGCGAAACTGCAGCTTCCCGACATCGGATAAGCGCAAACGTTCGGATGGTGTTGCCATCCTGTCCGGATAGGTCAACGCATACTGAATCGGCACCCGCATATCCGGCATCCCCAACTGGGCGATAATGCTGTAGTCTACGAACTCGACGAATGAATGGATAATGCTTTCGGGATGAATCATTACTTCGATCTGATCGTAAGGCAAGCCGAACAGCCAGTGGGCTTCGATCACTTCCAGCCCTTTGTTCGCCATCGTCGCCGAGTCGATCGTGACTTTGGCGCCCATCGACCAATTCGGATGCTTGAGCGCATCTTCAACCGTTACGTCAGCAAGCTTTTCCCGGGTGCGGTCGCGAAACGATCCCCCGGAAGCGGTCAGCGTAATTTTATGTATACGGTCCCGTGATTCTCCGTTTAAGCATTGGAATATAGCGGAATGCTCGCTATCGACCGGAAGCAAAGCGACGCCGCGGCGCTGCGCTAATTCCGTCACAAGATGCCCTGCGCTAACCAGCGTCTCCTTATTGGCAAGACCGATATGCTTACCCGCGTCGATGGCGGCCAGCGTCGGCTTAAGTCCTTGGCTGCCCACAATCGCGGTGACGACCAGCTCGGCATCGGTGCCTGCCGCAATTTCGT
This sequence comes from Paenibacillus elgii, assembly GCA_042219835.1. GTDB lineage: Bacteria > Bacillota > Bacilli > Paenibacillales > NBRC-103111 > Paenibacillus_G > Paenibacillus_G elgii_A. Next base: position 88,291 of record JBHJMN010000008.1, on the reverse strand, counting down.
GCAGCCCCTCTTCACCGTAGAGTACCTGAACGTCCGATTTCGCTGCCGCACGAAGCTGTTCCGCCGCTTCCTTTGTCGCAACGGCTACCTTGCGGGGACGAAAGCGCTCGATTTGCTCCAGCAGGAGCGGGATATTATAACCGCCGGCAAGCCCTTCCACCTCGAAACGTTCCGGATAATGCGATATGACATCCAAAGTCTGGGTTCCAATGGAACCGGTCGACCCCAGAATACTGACTTTTTTCACCAACGTTCACCTCGGGGCAATAGTTATACGTGCGGGAGCAGAGCCGCTAAATGAAGGAACGGAAACACGATCAGCCAGCTGTCGGTCCGATCAAGCACGCCACCATGTCCCGGTAGGATCGATCCCGTATCCTTGATGCCCTTTACTCGCTTGTAAGCGGATTGAATCAGATCGCCCATCTGACCGACAATCGCAATGACGATCCCGATCCAAATCGCTTGTGCAAAGCTAAGCAGCTCCGGACGGTACCAAGCAAAGCCGAGCGCAACCACGATAGACAATGCCGTGCCGCCGATCGCTCCCTCGACGGATTTCTTCGGGCTAATGGCAGGCCAGAGCGGTGTTTTTCCAATCATCGATCCGGTAAAATACGCGCCGGAATCCGTTGACCAAATGCATAAAAACACAAGCAGCGTCCAATAAAGCCCATTCTCGGCCAGCCAGCGCGTCTCCACCATGTAATGAAAGCCGATACCGACGTACACCATGCCCAAAAATGCCGTAGTCACATGATCGATCGTAATTTTGTTCTTCGAAATAACGGTAACGGCCAGAAAAACAAACATAAACAACCAAATCAAGCGCTCTATCGAAATCCCGGCCTCCTGCCACGGTACGACAAGGCCAATGACCCCTAGATAGCCTAAAATTGAGATCGTTTTGTTCTTGTTAAGACCGTTCATCCGTAAAAACTCGTCGTACCCGATCAGCGACAATACCAGGATTAACCCGGCAAACCAATAGCTTCCCAAATACAACAGGATGAAAAAGGCAAGCCCTGCCACGACTCCTGTGACAATTCGCTGCTTCAAATCGATTCCTCCATCGTTTATGCTGGCAGACGGACCTAAGCCGAACTGCCCCTACCTGTTGTTAACGGCCGTTATAAACCGCCGTATCTTCTGGCGCGGCGCTGGTATTCCCCGACAGCCTCGTAAAAATGCGGCTCTGTAAATTCCGGCCAGCACAAATCTGTAAAAAACAGTTCCGAATAAGCTAACTGCCAGAGCATAAAGTTGCTGATCCGTAGCTCTCCGCTGGTGCGTATCAGAAGATCGGGGTCCGGGAGCGGATCGGTTAACAAATATTTGGAGAAAAGCGCCTCGTCTACTTCGTCCGCGGCCACTTTATTTTCTTTCATATCCTGAGCAAGCCGCTGAATGCCCTTGAGCATTTCTTTGCGGCTTCCGTAATTTAGCGCAAAATTTAAAATGAGGCCGGTGTTGTGCTTTGTTTGATCGATCGCGTCCTGAACCGCTTTCAGCGTAAAGTCAGGCAGTTCTTCCTGCCAGCCCGTCATACGGATCTGGACGTTATTTGCAATCAGTTCGTCGATTTCTTTCGGAAAAAATTCCATTGGGAGCTTCATCAAGTAGTCGACTTCTTCCTTCGGTCTTTTCCAATTTTCCGTGGAAAAAGCATACATGGTCAGCACCTTCACACCGATGCTGTTTGCGGCCATCGTAATTTTTTTTACATTTTTCATACCTGAATGGTGGCCTGCCACCCGCGGCAGTCCCCGCTTTTGTGCCCATCGGCCATTACCGTCCATGATGACGGCGACATGGTTCGGAATGTTGTCCGCATCCAGCTTGAGAGCGGCTTGCTCTCCATCCGGTTTGCTTCCAAACCATTTTTTGAAAGACATCATGTCTGAATCCCCCATCAGGAAAGACTAAAAGCCCCCTCGAATAAGGGGGTCTTTACCGGTTACACTTCCATGATTTCTTTTTCTTTGGCAGCCAATACTTTGTCGACTTCCGCGATATGCTTGTCCGTGAACTTCTGGATGTCGTCCTGATGACGGCGGGACTCGTCTTCCGATATACCCGTCTTCTCCAGTTTTTTGATATCATCGTTCGCGTCGCGGCGGATGTTGCGGATCGCCACTTTCGCTTCTTCACCGAACTTGCGCGTCATTTTGACGAGCTCGGAACGGCGTTCTTCCGTCAAAGCCGGAATGACGATACGGATCGCACTGCCGTCGTTGGAAGGCGTCAATCCGAGATCGGATTTCATAATCGCTTTTTCGATAGCGGCAACCGAGCTTTTGTCCCACGGCTGAATCATCAGCGTGCGGGAATCCGGCGTATTAATGTTCGCCAGCTGGTTTACCGGTGTCATAGAGCCGTAGTATTCGACTTGAACGCGATCCAGCAGTGCAGGGGTTGCCCGCCCCGCACGAAGCGAAGCCAGCTCCTTCTTCAACGCGGCGATCGCTTTCTCCATGCGTTCTTCCGCACTTTTTTTAATGGATTGCGGCATAGATTACACACTCCCTTTTACGATCGTGCCGATCTTCTCCCCAACTACGACGCGCTTGATATTGCCGCTTTCCGTAATAGAGAAGACGACCAACGGAATATTGTTGTCCATACATAAGGAGGATGCGGTCGAGTCCATAACGCCAAGGTTCTTGTTCAGCACTTCGAGGTAAGTCAGCGTTTCGAATTTTTGCGCGGTAGTGTCTTTGAACGGGTCGGCGGTATAGACGCCGTCTACTTTGTTCTTCGCCATCAAGATCACTTCCGCTTCGATTTCGGCTGCTCTTAGCGCCGCGGTCGTATCCGTCGAGAAATACGGATTGCCCGTTCCTGCCGCAAAAATAACAACCCTGCCCTTTTCCAAGTGCCGGATCGCTCTTCTGCGGATGTACGGTTCTGCAACCTGTTGCATCGTGATGGACGTTTGTACCCGTGTCGGTACGCCGATCGTTTCCAGCGCATCCTGCAGCGCCAGCGAGTTCATCACCGTAGCCAGCATACCCATGTAGTCTGCAGTTGCCCGATCAATGCCTTTTGCGCTTCCGGCAATGCCGCGCCAGATGTTGCCCCCGCCAACGACGATGGCAACCTCCACCTGAAGATCCACTACTTCCTTCACCTGCTGGGCGATGGACGAAATCATTTCGGAGTCGATGCCGTAACCTTGCTGTCCGGCTAACGCTTCTCCGCTTAATTTCAAAATGACTCTTTTATAAATCGGACGTTCCAAGCTCCAACCCCTCCATTTCGATCAGACCGCTAAAGCTTTCTGTTAAAAAACAAGGAACACAGCGTGTTCCTCGTTCCCTTGCATTTATCTTGTTGAATTACAGTTTAACTTGGGACATAACTTCTTCAGCGAAGTTTTCTTGTTTTTTCTCCAAGCCTTCTCCGAGCTCGAAACGAACGAAGCGGCGGATCGACAAGTTTTCGCCGATCGTTGCGATGTTTTCTTTCAGTACTTCTTCTACGGTTTTGTCCGGGTCTTTTACGAAAGGCTGCTCAAGCAGGCAGTATTCCTCGTAGTATTTCGCCAGACGGCCTTCGACGATTTTCTCGACGATTTTTTCCGGCTTGCCCTCGTTCAGCGCTTGGTTCGTCAAGATTTCGCGCTCTTTGTCCAGCGCTTCTTGCGGAACTTCATCACGGCGAAGGAATTTCGGGTTGGAAGCTGCGATGTGCAAAGCAACATCGCGTACAAACGTTCTGAACTGCTCGTTTTTCGCAACGAAGTCGGTTTCGCTGTTTACTTCAACCAATACGCCAATTTTTCCGCCGGCGTGAATGTAGGACTCGATCATGCCTTCCGTTGCGATCCGGCCTGCTTTGTTGGCTGCCGCGGAAAGACCTTTTTCGCGCAAAATTTCGGCAGCTTTGGTCAAGTCGCCGTTTGCTTCTTCCAATGCTTTTTTACAATCGAGCATGCCTGCTCCTGTTTTATCGCGCAATTCTTTTACTGCTGCTGCACTAACTGCCATGATTTGGCCTCCTTGGAATGTAATATGTATTCCCAAAAAAAGGGCGGTGAAAGGATTTTGCACCTTTAAACCACCCTTTCTCGTATTCAATGCATTAAGCTGAAGTCTCTTCGCCTTGGTGAGCTTCGATAACCGCATCGGCAATTTTAGCCGTCAGCAATTTCACGGCGCGGATCGCGTCGTCGTTACCTGGGATCACGTAGTCGATTTCGTCCGGATCGCAGTTCGTGTCTACGATACCAACGATCGGAATACCAAGCTTGCGCGCTTCCGCAACGGCAATGCGCTCTTTGCGCGGGTCGATGATGAACAGTGCGCTTGGCAGACCTTTCATATGGGAAATACCGCCCAAAAATTTCTCAAGACGATCTTTTTCTTTGCGAAGAATGATAACTTCTTTCTTCGGCAGCACTTCGAACGTGCCGTCTTGCTCCCATTTTTCCAGCTCGTGCAAACGGTTGATCCGTTTTTGGATCGTTTGGAAGTTCGTCAGCGTACCGCCGAGCCAACGTTGGTTGATGTAGTACATTCCGCAACGTTCAGCTTCTTCTTTAACCGAATCTTGAGCTTGCTTTTTCGTGCCCACGAACAAGATCGTGCCGTTTTCAGCGGCTACGGACTTGACGAAGTTGTAAGCTTCCTCAACTTTTTTGACCGTTTTTTGCAGGTCGATGATGTAAATTCCGTTTCTTTCAGTGAAGATGTATCGATCCATTTTCGGGTTCCAACGACGGGTTTGGTGACCGAAGTGTACCCCAGCTTCGAGCAGCTGTTTCATGGAGATAACTGCCATCCTCACGCACCTCCTCTAAATTGGTTTTTGTGGTTTCCTCCGCCGATCGCATCTCCCGGTAAAACTCCTTGGCCGAGACACTTATGCAAGCATCTGCCGAAGCCAGTGGGAGCACCATTACCGGAATTAACCGACGTGTGGTTTTTAACACCGAAAATTACTATACCATAACTGACAACCGTATGCAACACCCGCGGCAGTCCGACAAAAAAAGACAAAGTCAGACCCCAGCCGCCCGAGTCTGATCGTTTTATGGCGCCGTTAAATTGGCTATGACTTGCGTCAGCTCTTGAGACCCCTTGAATCCATGCAGGCCCGAGATGATTTTATCGTTGAGCTGCTTTTGTCTCAGCTCATCTACTAAGGCGGTCCGGTCTGTAATAACGCCGCTCTGCTGCAGCAAATCCGCTACTTGGGCCGCAGTCATGCCTTTGGAGACATAAATGTACGTTTCCTTATCGGGCGTGGCAGACTGCGGCTGTGCGGCTTGCTTGTCCTTCTCTTCTTTCAGCTTCTGAGCGATCATGGCATCGACCTGCGGCTGGTCGTACAGCTTTTGACTTTTGTCATACACATTAAAATAGGTAGAAGCGGCTTCCTTGAGCCGGATGCGGTCCATCTCCTCGGGCGCCTGTTCTGCCGCGGGCTGCCTGGAAGCGGCGCTGCTCGACGGAGCAACCGCATTCATCAGCTGAAGCAGAACGGCGCCCAAAATCAAACCGGTGCCGAGCCCGTACAGAAGCGATTTGTTCTTAAGCATTCGACCGTTCCTCCTGTTTGGCAAGCTGCAGGATCAGACTGATTTCTCCTTTGTTCATGCCCAGCTTCTTGGCGATATAGTCCGTCGATTTGCCGGACTCGTACAACCCGAACAGTTCGCCATAGCGCTCCTTCATATTCATCGCAGCTTTGTTCGCTGCTTCCGGCTGCGCGTCGGGCGCGGCGGACTCGGAATAGGCCGGCGATACTGAGGCCCCAGCACTCGCTTCCAACGCCTCTCCCGGCTTCGACGCATCGTCTTGGCGGGACAGGCCCCGCCGCTCCTCCGAGAACGTCAGCCGGCCCAGTTCGTGCCGCAGTTCCTGACATTGCTTTTCAAGCGTTTCCACACGCGAGGTCAGTTTTGCCGCATGCTCCTCGTACGTTTGTTTCGTCCCGGAGAACAGCTCGATCAGCGCTTTGTTCTGCTCCTCAAGCTCCATAGCCAAGTGATCCATCGCCTGCTCCATCTCTTTTACGATGGCGCCGTCGGGCTTGGCCGCTCCTTCGGATTTTCGCGGGATAATCTTTGCATAGACCACGATTAGAAGCCCGACCAGCACGATGTATACCCAAGGTTGGTCCAATTGCATTCACCTAGTTTCACAACAAAATAGTTATAAGGTCAAGTCGATATGATGCCCCTTGAACGGATGCTCCGGCGCGGTGCCGCTTGACGCCTGTTTGGCTTCTTCGGCCGACTTCCTGGCCCCTCCGCCGCCTTGGGAGCTCCGTTCGCCCGAACGGTCCGACTGATCGTCTTTAATCGAAGCTTGACCGGTCTCCTCCGTCTTGGCGCTGATCTGACGTTCTTTTATCGTCGACTTCTCGTTGGAGCTGTTCAGCATGGCCTGGTCTTCCACCCGCTTTTGCACCATTTGATGCTGCTTCAGGCCGGCTTCGTCGTTCTTATGCAGCGCAAACTGCATTTCAACCGGTTTCATGCTCACCGGCATCCCCTCCTTCGAGCTGTACGCGTACGTCAGCCTTTATACGATAGGAAGCATCGCGATATCTCCGTCGATCAGTTGAAACCTGACGCGGGGAGAAGTATCTTTAATGAATTTGGTATATCGCCCGATCACAATTTTCGTTCCGCTGTAGGCGTTGGAAATGACTTCGACCTTTGCTTTTTCCGAGTCTTCAAGCGATTTTTCAATTTCGAGCATTCGCTCCCTGGAGCTCGTAATTTCTTCCGTAACCTGTTTCTTGGTGTGGTTCAGCTTAACCCGCATCGCCACTTTGTTCGGCCCGAGCTGTCCCGCGGCTGCCAATTGGTCGAGCAGCACGAGCGCTTTATCTGTTTTATCCAGATTCTCGCTCAAAGCTCTTTGTTGAGTACGAAGCTGCTGAAGCTCGTTGCGTAGCTCCGGCAGGACACCGACTTCGATGACCGTGGCGGTCGACATGGAGTTGCCGATCGTTCGGGCAATAACCGCGTCGCCCGCTTGAATCATTCCTCCGACAATCAGTCCCTTGGTGCCTTTGCATACAACTTGTTTGCCGGCGCGCACCTGAGAGTGCATAATGCTCTGGCTGACCAGCACTTCCTCCCCCGCATGGATGTTGGCATCCTGGATGAAAGAGCTTTTTACCCGTTTTCCGGCGCGGATCGTTCCTTTGTTATGCCCAAGGATTCCCGCGCTGATCTCGATGGAGCCGCCTGCCTCCAAGTCTGCGGCATCCACACTGCCTGTAATGCGGATATCTCCCGCCGCTTTGATGCGGAAGCCCGGCAGAACGTTGCCGCGGATGACGACGGACCCGACAAAATCAATATTTCCGACATTATAATCGACATCCCCGTTCACTTCAAAGATCGGAAATACATTGATTTTATCCCGGTCCGTCTTGGTAACCATGCCGTCAATGGCAGCATAGATGGCCGTCTGCTCCGGATCGGTCACGACGTTTTTACCGAGCTTGAAGCGAGCTTCTTTCCCATCCTTCGCAAAAAGCGTTTCTCCGGTTACCGCGCGTCCCGGAACACCTAAAGCGGGTGGAATTTTTTTGGCGATCAATTGCCCCTTTTTCACGTTATGGATCGTCGTCACTTCTTTATAATCGACCTTACCGTCCTCCATCTCAGCCGGACTTTTGGATTTATCGTCCAAATTGTACATCATCTGGACGTGCCCGTCCTGACCGTTCTTCGGCGCATCGCCTTTGGCGATTACGTTCTGAGAGAAGAAGAAAGCCTTCGGATCGTCTACGATCGCGGCGATTTTCTCTTCATCTATGCCATATACGATGTGATGCGAGGCAATCAATTCCTTAAACTGTTCATTGGAGACACGGAACGAATCCTCGCAATTCGCAAACCTGAGGTAAGCGAACAGTTTGTCGTCGGACAACGAAATATCCATATAATAGCTGAGCGGCATCGCCAGATCGGCCATCATTCTCCCCACTTTCCGACCCCTTAGTCATAAAATAACTGCGACTTATGACGGCTCAAAGAACCTTTTAACCGCAAAATCGCTTTTGAGTGCAGCTGTGATATTCTGGATGGGGAAAGACTCATGACTTCAGCGATCTCGCTTAAAGACAATTCCTCATAGTAAAAGAGGGATACGACGGTCCGCTCTTTTTCCGTCAACCGTTCGATAGCTTTAGCTAACGTTTCCTTTAAATAGACTTCATTGACTTTGGATTCCGGACTTTTCGCCTTTTCGTCAATTAACAAAGAAAGCCGCGTCTCCGAATCTTCCTCCCGAATGGGATCATCGATCGAACAGACGGTCGTCACTGCGATTTCCTGCACCATCTGTTGAAACTCCTGCTCGCTAACATCCAGATAAGAGCTCATTTCGCTATCGGTTACGGAACGCAAGTATTGCTGTTCGAGCTTTTGATAAGCGTCCTCGATCTTCTTGGCCTTCTCCCTCACGGAACGGGGAACCCAGTCGCCTTGACGGAGCCCGTCGATCATCGCTCCGCGAATGCGCCAGGAGGCATACGTTTCAAACTGCAGTCCTCGCTCGTAGTCGAACTTTTCGATGGCATCGATCAAGCCCATAATACCACAGCTGGATAAGTCTTCTTTCGAAACGTTTTTAGGCAGACCGATGGAAAGACGACCCGAGACGTAATCTACGAGCGGCAAGTACGTCTCGATGAGCGCCTGCTTCGCCTTCAACTGTCGGTCTTCTCTCCATTGCTTCCAAACATCGATATTCGCCAAATGGGATTTTTGCGCGATCATGACAGATAGTCACATCCTTATTCTTCAGACATTCGGCGAACCGCCTGTGCCAATTCGTCAGGACTCCCTTGGATCTTCGTTGAGAGCTTCGGCGGATTCAGCGGGGAAAAATCGGTCTCCACGGCGTCCATCGGACCCGGCGACGGTTTCAGCATCTGATGCAGCTCCGCATCCTGATCGGGCGTTACAACATCGACCGCCTTCCCTTTAAGCTCATCCTCTTCTTCCGAATGCTCAGGAATCGGAGCGCCTGCCAATCCGGCAACCGTGCCAAGCAGCCAACGGAACAAAAATACGATTACAAACATCAGGACAAAGCTGTAGAAGCTGCGAATCAAGGTAGTCAGCCAAATATTGTCGGTGATCGACAAGGCAAAGGTAATGACGAATGCCGCGGCCCCTACGATAAAGTTCCAACGTATCGATCCGATCATAGGTTTACAATTCCTTCACTCCGTGTTGTACGCTGCGAATCATAAGCATACCGGATTCGCAATCGAATTCGATGGTTCGCCCGTAATTGCCGCCGGTATCTTCGGCAATAATCGGGATCTGGTAACGGCTGAGCATTTCCTTGCAGGACTCGACATTCCGCGGTCCGATCCGCATCGTGTCCGATTGGGAGCCGAAGGCGAACATTTGTGCGCCACCGGCCATTTTGGCAACCATGCGCTTCACTTGAGCCCCAAGATCCTCCATCTGGCGAATCATTTCGGGGATCGCCGTATCGGCATATTTCGCGATGTTCAGCTTTCCTTCTCTGGCAATATCCGAGGTCGGCAGCATGACGTGGGCCATTCCGGCTACTTTGGCCTTGGCATCGAACAAGGTAACGCCCACGCAGGAACCGAGCCCCGTCGTCTTGAGCACACCGGTCAAGTGAGCGACGTTCAGGTCGGCCATTCCTACTTTAATCAAATTGTCTTGGATCATGGAGTATGCACTCCCAAAGCAATGAAAATACGTTCGAAGGACTCCGGGTCCGGGATGAGGAAGAAATGCCCTTCCACCTCGTCGCTTCCGTCCAGAAACTTCGTGTCGATCAAGAGCGCCTGGTCTCCCATTTGACCGAATTGGAGCAGGCCGTAGCTTAGAATCGCTCCCGCCATATCAATCGCAAGCGAAGGAACGGTGGGCTGCATGTTCAGTTGTGTGAAATCCGCCAGGGAAGATAAGTACGAGCCCGCCAAAATATTACCGATCTCGTTTAGCGCGGACAATTCCATTTCAGAGTACTCGTCGCCCTCCACCGCTTCGATTCCGGCCAAGCTGTGAAGAAGCTTTTTGGCCGACTCGAACTTCAGAATAAAGAACAAATTTCCTGGCGTTTCCCCTTCGACTCTCAGAAATATTGCGATAACGGGCTGCTCGGCTCCTCCTACGCTGTCCGCGATTTCCTCGAAAGGAACCATTCGCACTTTGGGCACAAGCATATCTACAGGTTTATCGAGCAGCTGTGAGAGTGCGGTAGCCGCATGTCCAGCACCGATATTTCCGACTTCCTTCAGCACATCCATTTGAAAATCGGCAAAAGAGTTAAATGCTTCCACTAGGCCTACTCCTCTACATTCTCCAGTTGAACGATCTCGCTCTTGCTCAATACTTCCTGCAGGTTCAGCAGCACAAGCAGCCGGCTTTCGCCTATTTTGGCAATCCCGCGAAGGTACTTGGCCTTAATGCCGCCTACGATTTCCGGCGGATCTTCGATATGATCCGAATCCACATCGATGACGTCGTTGGCCGAATCGACAATCAGGCCGACTTCGATGTCGCCGACGGCAACGATAATGATCCGCGAGTTGTCGGTATACTCGGTTTCCGGAAATCCGAAGCGGCCGCGCAGATCGATAACGGGGGTAACCACGCCGCGCAAATTGATGACGCCTTTGACAAATTCAGGCGTTTTCGGAACTCGGGTCATCGGCTGCATCCGTTCAATGGTGCGGACCTTCTCAACCTCTACCCCGTATTCTTCCTTTCCTAAAGCAAACACGATGACTTTCAATTCTTCTCCCATACTCGCAGCCTCCTTAAGTTATCGCGTGAATGTAGCCGTCTTTGCGTCCCGCTATTTAATCAAGGCATTCGTATCGATAATCAACGCGACTTGTCCGTCTCCCAGAATGGTTGCGCCTGAAATCGCAAACAGCTTGGTCAAATATTTGCCGAGCGTCTTCAGCACGATTTCCTGCTGGCCGATAAATTCGTTGACGACGAGCGCCGCCATTTTGTCGCCTTTGCGTATAATGACCACTTGCATTTCGTTCTCGGAAATATTCGTTCCTCCCGGCACATCGAACAGATCGGCCAAGGATACGAGCGGGATGACCCCGGTACGGTACTCGACCATGCGATTGCCGTGAACCGAGCGAATCTGTTCTTGACGGACAGCCATTGTTTCCACGATGGAAGAAAGTGGAATAGCATACTTCTCGTTATTGAGCCGGATCAGCATCGCCGAGATAATCGACAGCGTCAGCGGCAGCTGAACGGAAAATTTAGAGCCTTTTCCCCATTCCGAATCCACTTGGACTTGTCCGCCGAGACTTTGAATCTTCGTCTTCACGACATCAAGTCCGACCCCGCGGCCGGAGATGTCCGATATTTTATCCGCCGTGCTGAAGCCGGAGGCAAAAATCAACTGATTGACCTCGTCATCCGTAATGCGCGCGGCTTGTTCCTTGGTCAAAACGTTGTTTTCCAAAGCTTTTTTCAACACTTTGTCCCGGTTAATGCCGCGTCCGTCTTCCTCGATCTCGATAAACACATGGTTTCCGCTATGATACGCGCGCAGGTGAATCGTTCCGGTCTCGGGCTTTCCGAGGGCAGCGCGCTCGGCAGACGGCTCCACGCCATGGTCGACGGCATTCCGAAGCAAGTGCACCAACGGATCGCCGATTTCGTCGATGACCGTCCGGTCCAATTCGGTATCGGCGCCGGTGATGATCAGGTCTACCTTTTTGTCCAGCGTCTTGGCGACGTCCCGGATCATGCGCGGGAATCGGTTAAAGACGGTATCGATCGGAACCATGCGCAGCTTCAGTACGATATTCTGCAAATCGCTGCTGACCCGCGACATATGCTCGACGGTTTCCGTCAGCTCGCTGCGGCGAATTTCGCTGGCAAGCTGCTCCAGTCGTACCCGATCGATCAGCAGCTCGCTGAACAGGTTCATCAGCGTATCAAGCCGCTCGATATCGACGCGGATCGTGCGTCCGGCTACAGGGGCGCCGCCTGCGGCAGGCGCTTTTTTGGCTTCCTGCTTCGGCGCTTCCTGCGTCGATGCGGCGGCTGTCTCGGCTTGCGCTTGTGCCTGCGCGGCCGCTGCGTTAAACCTGGAAGGCGGACTCATGAGCTCCGTCAGCTTGGCCTGATCCAAAACGATGACGTCCACTTTATCGATTTCGGATACGCTCGCAACTTGCTTCTGCAGTTCGTCGGTGTCGATTTGGGATATGTAATAAACGACGAACGATTGATCGAACCGCTCCTGCTCGATATCCTCCACGGAAGGGTTGGACTTGATGACCTCCCCGTTCTGTTCGAGCACATTGAACACCATATAAGCGCGAGCCGCTTTTAACACGCAATCTTGTCGTACGGTTACTTCAAGGCGAAGCACAGGAATGCCCGCTTCGATGGACTGCTGAAGAATCGAATACTGAAATTCGTCAAACTCTCCCCCGGCGGCAGTTGTCGGTTCCACTTTGGGGGTTGCGACTCCGGTTGCGCCGCCCTTGGCATAATCGCCGGAAACGATGGATTTCAGCGCGGCGACGATTTCGGTTACGTCCGCTTGGCCTGTACCGCCTTGAATGATGTCCTCCACCATGGACTCCAAGGAATCCAGGCTTTTGAACAAGCAGTCAAAAATAAACGAATCCATCTTCAGTTTATGGTTGCGGACGAGGTCCAGCACATTCTCCATCTCGTGAGTCAGCGACGCCAGATCCTCGAATCCCATCGTCGCCGACATTCCTTTCAACGTATGCGCCGACCGAAAAATATTTTGCACGATCGTGATGTCTTCCGGGCTGCTCTCCAGACTGAGCATCTGTTCGTTCATCGCTTGCAAGTGATCTCTCGACTCATCGATAAACATCGAGAGGTATTGATTCATTTCCATATCTACACCTCCATCATGGTAATTGCTCTATCCAAGCTTACCCGGAAGTCAGGGTTCGCGGGCGACGGCTTGTACCAGCTTAGCGGTAATTTCCTGCTGGGGGAGCACATGCGTTACGCACTTCAGCTCCACCGCTGCACGGGGCATGCCGTATACGATGCAGGTGTCTTCCGATTCGGCGATTGTCGTTACGGCCCCGGATTGCTTCAGCGCGAGCATCCCTTTCGCTCCGTCGGAGCCCATGCCGGTCATGAGTACGATATGGCGTTTAAGCTCCCTCATCGGCAGCAGCGATTCAAAAAGCACGTCCACCGACGGGCGGTGTCCGCCGCGCGGATCTTCTTTGGACAAATGGATCTTGTAAGAATGGCTCCCGTTGCGGGCGACGGTCATATGATAGCCGCCGGGGGCCACGTAAGCGGTGCCGCTCTCCAGAATCATGCCCGCTTCCGCCTCAACCACTTTCAGCCTTGAAACGGAATCGAGCCGCTGCGCCAGCGACTTGGTAAAATTAGGAGGCATATGCTGGACGATAACGACCGGAGCGGGAAAATGATCCGGGAAATCGGATAGCACCTGATGCAACGCCCGAGGCCCTCCGGTCGAGGTGCCGATGGCGACGATATGTTCGAATCCGGCCGTACCGGCAGTGGGACGCCGTTCCGTTTTTGAAGCCGGTTCCGAAAACGGCCGCGGATCTTTCGTCACCTCCGGCGCTTTCAGCGACGGCTTGCTCATCGCGGGACGCGACAGCTTGCGCATGTTCGTTTTTACCGCGATGTGCAGTTTTTCGAGCAGCAGCTGTTTGACTTTATGCAAATCGAGCGAAATCGAGCCCGACGGTTTTCCGACGAAATCGACAGCCCCCCACTCGAGCGCTTTGATGGTCTCCGCCGCGCCTTCCTGAGTCAAACTGCTTAACATGACGACCGGAACGGGGTGCTCATTCATGATCGCGCGAAGCGCATCCAACCCGTTCATTTCCGGCATCTCAATATCCATGGTAACCGCATGGGGGTTCAACTTTTTGACCAGCTCGACGGCTTCCTTGCCGTTCTTCGCGGTTCCTATTACCCGCAGCGCCGGGTCCCCCGATATAAGATCGGTGATGATTTTCCTCATAAAAACCGAATCATCCACCACCAGCACATCATAAGGCTGCATACGTTTCACTCCTCTGCGTTGTGTCCGATTCTGAAGGCGGAGAACGTTCTCTTTTATTTAAGCAGCTTAATCATTCGATTCAAGAAGCCTTTGACCGCCCCCGAGTTCATGTCCGCCGGTTTTTGGTTCGCAATAAAATCATCGGTCAGATCATAGATCGATTTGGATGCGCCGCTTGACGGAAAAGCTACGGTGAAAGGCACCTGCTTTTTTACAGCTTTGGAAACCGCAGCATCATCAAGCACGTAGCCGATTGTTGGAATATCCAGATTCAAAAATTGCTTGGCGACCAACCCGATTTTCTCGGCGGTTTGCCTGCCCTCCCGCCAATCGGTCACCCGGTTGACGACCAGCCGGAAGCGAATGTCGTAATCCATCGCGCTCACCATTTTGATAATAGCATAAGCATCGGTAATCGAAGTCGGCTCCGGCGTCGTCACCACGATCGTTTCTTGTGCAGCAACGATAAACTTGAGCGTTTCTTTGGACAATCCGGCTCCCGTATCGAAAATGATAAAGTCCGCATGTCCGTTCAACTGGCCGATCTGTTCTTGAAAATAATCCAATTGTTCCTCGGACAGCCGGATCAGGTCGTTAAAGCCGGACCCGCCTGCGATGAATTGCAAATCGTTATAACCCTTATGAATGATGTCCCAAATCGTCTTTTCTTTTTTCAGCAAATGATACAAATTGTACTTCGGCGTAATTCCCATAAGCACGTCGATATTGGCCAGACCGATATCGGCGTCGAAAATGAGTACTTTAAACCCCTTTTTTTGAAGCGCAAGAGCAAAATTCAGGGTAAAGTTCGATTTGCCGACCCCGCCCTTACCGCTCGTAACAGCGAGGATGCGTGTCGGCTTTTCTGTAGAGTTCCATCGATGCTTGATCAGATTCCGAAGCTCTTGTGCCTGATCATTCATGATTGTTATCCTCCAGAATCCAATCGATCAACTGCCTCTCGTTCAACTCCTCGATATCGTCGGGAACGCTCTGCCCGTTGGCGATATAAGAAGTCTGCAATCCGAAATCGCGGATGAGGTTGACGACGGCGCCGTACGAATCGGTCTCGTCCATCTTCGTAAACAATACTTTATCTAATTTGAACTTGCTGAAGTTGTATGTAATGGCCTTCATATCTTTATATTTGGTCGTTAAGCTGAGTACCAGGAACGTTTCGCTCTTTCCTCCGGATTGAAGCAGCGCATTCAGCTCCGAAACGTACATCTCGTTGCGGAAGTTTCGACCGGCCGTATCCATAAAAATTAGATCACAGTCTTTCAAGTTCTCGAATGCCTTGTTCAAATCCAGCGGAGAAAAGACAACCTCAAGCGGCACGTTCAAAATGGTAGCGTACGTCTTGAGCTGCTCCACTGCTGCGATCCGGTACGTGTCGGAGGTGATAAACCCGACCTTGCGGCGGTGCTTCAGCACTTGTTCGGCGGCCAGCTTGGCAATCGTCGTCGTTTTGCCGACGCCCGTCGGCCCGACAAAATGCGCGATTCGGGTATCGGAAGCGATCCCTTTGCCGCCCTGCGGCTGAAGCAGCGTGTGGAGCTGCGTCCGGAGGGAGCCAACCGCAAATTGTTCCGTGACTGGAACGCCTTCGGTTTCGGCTTCCTCCGATATTTTGGCCAGAAGCTCCCGAATAAGCTCCGAATCGATCTCTTGGTCGAGCAGCCGGCGTTCCAATTCCATCAAGACAGGATCTTGAGCTGCCTCCGGCATACGCTGCGAAGACAGCTTCTGCATCATTTCTTTCATTTGCTTGATCTCTTCAAGCAGCGTGTCTTCCTTGGCTCTGCCGCTAACGGAAACCGGCTGTGACCCCACAGGGCCGGCCTGAGAAGGTTGGCTTGCCGGGAGCACATCCGGCACTTCGGGAAACGACAGCGCCGGCTGCTCTTCCCGCTCCCGGTCTCGCTGCATCCCGTAAGCGGCTGCCGCAGCCGTGCTTCCCACAAACGCATTAGCCGCCGGGGCGACCGGCTTGGCTAACGTAGCGGTAGCCGACTTGGCGGACGCTGGCTGCCCGTCTCCGGACACCGAATCCGTAGCAGCGATCACTTCGATCTTTTTCTTCGAAAACATGCCGAGAAATCCGCCGGAACGAATTTCTTTCGTATTGATGATGACAGCGTCTTTCCCGAGATCCGTACGAATTTTTTGCAGGGCATCCGGCATGGAGTCTACGACATACCGCTTCACTCTCATAGATTAACAACCCCCATGCTCTGAATTTCAACGCTCGGTTCGAGCTCGCTGTAAGACAAAACCGGAATGTCCTGCATCGTACGTTCAAGCAGCTGCCTCAAGTACATGCGAATGGTGGGCGAGGTGAGAACGATCGGCTGCTGACCTGCTTGAAGCAGCTTGGTCACTTGATCGGTAACCTTCTGATAGATCACTTGGCTGGATGTCGGATCGAGCGCAAGATAGCTGCCCTGATCCGATTGCTGTACAGACTCCGCAATTTTTTTCTCCAGCGTCGGTCCGACAGTAATGACTTTCAACGACTCGCCCCCGGTCATGTACTGCTGCGTAATTTGTCTGGATAAGCCCTGACGGACATATTCCGTCAGCACTTCAGGGTCCTTCGTGTATGTGCCGTAATCGGCGAGCGTCTCCAGAATGGTGACGAGATCGCGGACGGATATTTTTTCGCGGAGCAGCTTGACCAGCACTTTTTGCACATCGCCGATCGACAAAACGTTCGGGATTAAATCGTCGACCAGCGCCGGGTGATGCTCCTTGACGTTCTCGATAAGCGCCTTCGTTTCCTGGCGGCCCAGCAGCTCGTGAGCGTGCTTCTTAATAATTTCCGTCAAATGCGTCGCTACGACGGATGGCGGATCGACGACCGTGTAGCCGGAAAGCTCGGCCCGTTCCTTAGTCGCTTCGTCAATCCATAGCGCCGGCAGGCCGAAGGCCGGCTCCAGCGTATCGATCCCCGTAATCGAATCGTCGTCGATTCCCGGACTCATCGCCAAGTAGTGACCAAGTAGCAAATCGCCGCGTGCGACTGTGTTACCTTTAATTTTAATGACATATTCGTTTGGGCGCAGTTGAATGTTGTCCCGAATCCGGATCACCGGTACGACGATTCCGAGCTCAAGCGCACATTGTCTGCGGATGAGGATGACGCGATCGAGCAAGTCGCCGCCCTGCTGCGTATCCGCCAGCGGGATAAGTCCGTAACCGAATTCGAACTCGATCGGATCGACCTGCAGCAACCCGATAACACTTTCGGGGCTTCGTACTTCTTCGATTTGCTGTTCCTCCTCAAGCTGGACTTCAGCGGCTTGCTTACGGTTCATCGTCTGCTGCATTTTGTAAGCGGCGAATGCAAGTACGGCAGCGATCGGCAATGTCGTAATCAGATGGATCGGCGTGAAAATGCCCAGCGCCGTAATCGTTCCCGCTACAATATAAAGCAGCTTCGGATAAGAAAAGATTTGCGACGTCAAGTCGTGCGCCAAGTTTCCTTCGGATGCCGCCCTTGTCACGATAATCCCTGCTGCGGTAGAGATCAGCAGCGCCGGGATTTGGCTGACAAGACCGTCCCCGATCGTCAGAATCGAATAAAGCGCTCCCGCATCCTTAAGCGACATTCCTTTCATCGCCATTCCGATAATCAAGCCGCCGATGATATTGATCAACAGCATGATAATGCCGGCGATCGCATCCCCTTTGACGAATTTGCTCGCACCGTCCATCGCGCCGTAGAAGTCGGCCTCGCGCGAAATTTTTTCGCGTCGTTCTTTGGCCTGCTGTTCGTTGATCAGCCCTGCGTTCAAATCCGCGTCGATACTCATCTGTTTCCCAGGCATCGCGTCGAGCGTAAACCGCGCAGACACCTCGGCAACCCGCTCGGAACCTTTGGTAATGACGATAAACTGGACCAGTACCAAAATGATAAAAACGACAAATCCGACGACAATGTTGCCCTGAGCAACGAACGAGCCGAAGGTGCTGACCACGTTGCCCGCGTCCCCATGGGCCAAAATGTTTCTGGTTGTCGATACGTTCAGCGCAAGCCGGAACAAGGTGGTGATGAGCAGGAGCGACGGAAAGATGGAGAACTGAAGCGCATCCTGTGTATTCATGCCGATTAAAATGATCAAGAGAGCAGCCGATATGTTGATAATCAGCAGGACATCCAGCAACCATATCGGCAGCGGGACGACCATCATCAGAACGATGCCGATCACGCCGATCAGCACGACCAGGTCTTTTGCTTTCATTGCAGGGTGTCCTCCTTTCCGGAATTAGTTCGCTTTTCCTTTAACTTTGTATACGTATGCCAGCACCTCGGCTACGGCCTGAAACATATCGGCCGGTATCGATTCTCCGATCTCAACCTGCGCGTATAACGCGCGGGCGAGCGGCTTGTTTTCCATCGTTATGATGCCGTTATCCTTGGCAATCTGCCTTATCTTCAAGGCGATGTAATCGGTCCCCTTGGCGATAACGGTAGGCGCTTGCATCTTGGAGGCATCGTATTGAAGCGCGACGGCAAAGTGCGTCGGGTTCGTGATGATGACGTCCGCTTTAGGAACGTCCTGCATCATCCGCTGCAGTGCCATACGGCGCTGCTTCTCGCGGATTTTCCCTTTAATCAGCGGATCCCCTTCCGTTTTCTTGTATTCGTCTTTAATATCCTGCTTGGACATCCGCAAGCTCTTCTCATACTCGTAGCGCTGGTAAATGTAATCCAAAATCGACATAACGATCAAAATCAATCCGATTTTAATTCCCAATTGTAGTGTCAAGGAGGCGGTGAAAGCGATGATTTCTTCCAGCGGCAGCCGCGCAAGCTGCAATATGTTGTCCTTTTCTGCCATTAGCGTCGTATAGACAACAACGCCGATCACCGTCATCTTAAGCACCGATTTGAGAAAATCGACGATGGCCCGCATCGAGAATAGCCGCTTGGCCCCTTCAAGAGGGTTAATTTTGTTAAACTTCATCATGAGCGGATCGCCCGTAAACAAAAAGCCGATCTGCACATAATTTCCAGCAACGCCGATGACCATCGAGATCAAAAAAATCGGACCGAGAATCAAAAACATTTGTGTGGCGATCTTTTCGAATAACACCATACTGTTATCCATGGTGACGTTCATATTGAGAAAGTCGATGAAGATCGAGCGAAACAAACCGACGAGTCGCTCTTTCATGTAGCCTCCGAACAAGAAAAACGATAAGAAGGAGAAAAACAAGATGAAGGCGGCCGGTACTTCCATGCTTTTGGCCACTTGCCCTTTTTTGCGAGCTTCTTGTTTTTTCTTAGGCGTCGCCGCTTCCGTTTTCTCTCCCGAGAACAATTGCAAATCCAGCTTTAAACGTAATGCAGCCACGGCCTGCCTCCTCATACGCTAACTGCCAGCGAACAATCCGAAAAACTTGGTCATCGTTTCCAGCATGGTTGAGAATTTCTCTTTGTAGATCAATTCGTATCCTGGAAACAAGAGAAGCAGCAGAACAAAACCAACGAGAATCTTCACCGGAATCCCGATAACGAAAATGTTGAACTGCGGGGCCACCCGAGCGAGAAGCCCAAGACCGACATCGGTCAAAAACAGCGCGACGACAAGCGGCGCCGCCATTTGAAAGCTTATGGCAAATACTTGGGAGAACGTCTTCAGCATAAAGTCCGAAAGCTGACCGTTATAATTTTTGACAAACAAATCGTTATTCAAAGGAATCCATTCGTAGCTTCGCATAATCCCTTCAAGCAAGTAATGATGGCCGTTGAAGCTTAGGAACAGCAGCGTGGCGATCATGTACTTCAGGTTACCCAGAATCGGACTTTGCGCTCCTGTCAGCGGATCGATCACGTTCGCTATACCGAACCCCATCTGAAGGTCGATGAACGCGCCGGCGACCTGAACGACTTGAAAGAACATATACGCTATGAAACCGAGGCTTAATCCCACAAGCACTTCCCGGAAAACGGAAAGAATGTACAACGAATCCATAGCCACAGGCGTCGCCAGCCCGATACTGAAGAACGTAATGAAAGCAATGAAAAACGATAGCCCTACCTTGAGCTGCATCGGCACATTACGGGCCGCAAACACCGGAGCAATGACAAAAAACGAAGAAATCCGACAAAAGAACAACAAAAATCCGGGAAGAACCTGCAAAACCCACTCCATTTCACCCACAACCTATCCCACGTATTTATACAGGTTATTCAACAGATTATAGGTAAAATCAACAAGTGTCGTCAGGATCCAAGGACCGAATATAAGTATCGCAAGCAGCACAACGACGATTTTCGGAACAAAGGCAAGGGTCTGCTCCTGAATTTGCGTCGTCGCTTGAAACACGCTGATGATCAAGCCGACCGTCAGCGCCAGCACCATCATCGGAGCGCTGGCTTTAAGCGTGGTGTATACCGCTTCTCCGGCCAATCTGATTACAAACTCCGAGCTCAATGCGCTCTCCTCCCGACTGGTCCGTCTATGTATTGTAACTGAGCAGAAGCGAACGAACGACGAGATACCAACCGTCCACAAGGATGAACAGCAAAATTTTAAACGGCAACGAAATCATCACCGGCGGCAGCATCATCATCCCCATCGCCATCAGCGTACTGGCAATGACCATATCAATGACCAAAAACGGAATAAAGATCATAAAGCCCATCTGAAACGCCGTCTTTAACTCGCTAATCGCATAGGCGGGAACAAGTGCCGTAAGCGGCGTATCTTCCATTCCGCTGGGCCGTGGCGCCTTGCTGTAATCCAGGAACAGCTTCAAGTCTTTTTCCCGGGTATGCTTAAACATGAACTTCTTGATCGAAACGGATGCTTTCTCCAGCGCTGCCGTCTGGGTTAGCTCTCCCTTAAGATAAGGCTGCACAGCCGTTTGGTTGATGTCCCCAAGCGTTGGCGCCATGATGAAAAAGGTTAAAAATAACGCAAGACCGATCAGCATTTGGTTCGGCGGCATTTGCTGCGTACCGAGCGACGTCCGGACAAAGCCGAGCACGATGACGATTCGGGTAAAGCTGGTCATCAGAATCAGAATGGCTGGAGCGATGCTGAGAATGGTAATCAGCAGCACGATGGTAACGGCGCTCGAAGCCCCCTGCGGATTGTCGGATGTCCCGATATCGATGTTGATTCCGGGAATCGGATCGGCCGCATAGGCAGGGCTTGCGAGCGAACCGCACAGAACAAGAAAAATCAGCAGGAAAATGAGCCTCTTATTGAATTTCATCATTTATCATTCAACCGATCTGAATTAGTGTCTTGCTTGAGCAACTGTTCCATTTGTTTCTTCTGATCCGACATATGCTGGATTTTTGTGTGAAACACCTCTTGGAACGAGGCTGTCACTTCGATGTCTTCTTCGACTGCCGGCTTGTTGCGAAGCTTTTTGAGCCAGCCTCCGATGGAATCAAAGGTCGGGCCCGCAAACGCCGGACCGGAAGACATCAGCTCCGTAATCAAAGCGACCTCGGTTTCGTCCTCGATCTTTTCGAGCAGCTGAATGTTCTCCCCTACTCCGACGATATAAAGCGAACGGCCGATTTCGACAACTTGAATCGATTTATTTTGTCCGAGCGGCAATCCGCCCAAGGATCGAATCGACCGCCCGGATAAAAATTTATTTTTCTGCGAAATCATCTTCACGATGACCAGAAAAATTCCGATAATAAGTAGAAGAAAAAAAAGGACTTGGAAGATCATCCAGAACGTGCCCCCTGAACTGCCTTCCGTTACAAGCCGATCCGGTGTTCCCAGCATTTCCGCCCCGGAGGGGGCCGGGTTCTCCGATTCCGCGAAACAAACAGCAGCAGGCCATACTGCTGTTTGCACCCAAACCATGGCAACACCGGACGATAACTTGGCTATGAGTCTTCTCAACATTTCACTTTCCTTTCAATTTGCGCAAGACCCATCGTTTAACCCCTGGTTGAAATTATCCCAAGGTTTTCTTAATCGCTTCAATAACACGGTCCGCCTGAAACGGCTTCACGATGAAATCTTTGGCGCCTGCCTGGATCGCATCGATAACCATAGCCTGCTGCCCCATAGCGGAGCACATAATGACTTTGGCATTTCCATCAAGCTTCTTGATTTCTTTAAGCGCATGGATACCGTCCATTTCCGGCATCGTGATGTCCATCGTAACGAGATCGGGGCGGAGCTCTTTAAATTTTTCAATCGCTTGTGCGCCGTCGTTTGCTTCTCCGACAACTTCATAGCCGTTTTTCGTTAAAATATCGCGAATCATCATTCTCATAAATGCTGCGTCGTCTACAATCAAAATACGGTTTGCCATGGGTAACCATTCCTCCTATAGGATGCTTAAGTAATCTTATTTATTGATTATTGTAATTTTTGAATCCGATCCCATTGGTTCACAATATCCGTCACGCGGACACCGAAGTTTTCGTCAATGACGACGACTTCCCCTTTGGCGATCAATTTGTTATTGACTAAAATATCGACAGGTTCCCCGGCCAGCTTGTCCAGCTCGATGATCGATCCTTGAGACAATTCGAGAATGTCCTTAATAACCTTATGCGTACGACCCAGTTCGACCGTCACTTTAAGCGGGATGTCCAGCAGCAGATTCAAGTTCGTATCTTCTGCGGGAGATAGCTGCGGGTGACTGAAATTGGCAAATTGAGCCGGCTGGACGTTCACTCCCCGTGCCGTCGGAACACCGTAGTTGGCCGGTTGCGGCGGATAAGCTTGCGCTGCAGGCGGAGTCATCGGCGGCTGGTACGCCGGCTGCTCATAACCATGCTGCGGCGGCGCCTGATGCCCTGCCGGAGGCTGTGAATAAGGATCCGGCGCGGTATAGGCTGGCTGCTCCGGTGCAGGTTGGGAAACGGGCGGCGCGGATTGTGCTGGCGCCGGTGCAGGTTCCTCTGTTGCGTCTCCACCTCCCATTAACGTAGACACCATCTCTCTGGCGAAAGGGACCGGCAGCAGCTGCATGATGGTCGAATCAATCAGGTCGCCGATCGTTAGTCGGAAAGAGATTTTGATAAATACATCTTCTGGAGGCAGGTTAGCAGTTCCTTCCCCTGACGCTAAATTTAATATGTCGATTCCCGGCGGTGAAATATTGACAAAACGGTTGAAGATCGTCGACATCGATGTGGCGGACGAACCCATCATTTGGTTCATCGCTTCCTGAACTGCGCTGATATGAATTTCACTCAGATCTTCCTTTTGTCCCGTTCCGTCCCCGCCCATCATCAAATCGGCAATGACCTGGGCATCCCGGGTTTTGATCACCAAAAGGTTGATCCCGTGAAATCCGTCGACGTAGTTTACATGAACAGCCACGTGCGGCTTCGGAAACTCGTCAACAAGCTCCGATTGTGCGATGATCGATACTTTCGGAGTCGTAATATCGACCTTTTTGCCAAGCAGGGTGGAAAGTGCAGTAGCTGCGCTTCCGAATGTAATGTTTCCGATTTCGCCAAGCGCATCTTGCTCCAAAGAAGACAAATAATCTTCTACTTGAGGAACAAACTCGGAAATAGCGGAGGAGCCGCTATCGCCCGATTGTTTCAATAGCGCGTCAATCTCTTCTTGAGACAAATAATCCTTGTTATTCGTCATTCTCTTCCACTCCTTCTTCCTGGACAATCTCGCTGATTTGGACAGCCAGCTTGCCTCGCGTCGTTCCAGGACTCCCGTAAAACTTCAGCTTTTCCCCTATGCGAATGTCTAACGGCTCATTCACAGATTTGCCAAGCGTAATGACATCCCCGGCGTTGAGGCTCAAAAACTCCCTCACGGAAATTTGGGAAGAACCCAGCTCCGCAATAATCGGCAGTTTCGCTTTGTGCAGCCTGGACTGCAGAGCCGTCAACTCCTCCGGCGCGCTTGTTTTTTTCTGGGAAACGAACCAATGGTGCACCGAAAGTCTCGGCATAATCGGTTCGATGACGACATGCGGGATACACAGGTTGATCATCCCGGTTGTGTCGCCGATTTTGGTGCTGAGCGAGATGAGCGCGATTGTTTCGTTAGGCGATACGATCTGCATAAACTGTGGATTCGTTTCAAGCGCCTCCAGCCGCGGGGACAAATCGATAACCGTCTTCCAAGCCTCCTGCAAACTGTCGAAGGCCCGGCTGAAAATCCGTTCGATGACAATGGTCTCGATCTCGGTCAACGCATTGATCTTCGTTGGCGATGTCCCCGCTCCGCCTAACAACCGATCCAGCATCGCAAAGGCTACGTTTGGGTGAACCTCAAGCACCATGCGGCCTTCCAACGGCTCCGCTTCGAAAATGTTAAGAATCGTCATCTTCGGAATGGAGCGGATGAATTCGTCATAGGGCAGCTGTTCGACTTGCACTACGTTAATCTGGACAAAGGTTCTAAGCTGAGCGGAAAAATACGTCGTCAAATACCGGGCAAAGTTTTCGTGAATTCGGGTTAAGCTCCGGATATGATCCTTGGAGAAACGTACGGCTCGTTTAAAATCGTAAACCCGTATTTTTTTCTGCGTCTCTTCCTTTTTAAGCTCCTCCGCATCCATTTCCCCTGAAGAAAGCGCCGCTAGCAAGGCGTCAATCTCATTCTGTGAAAGAACATCAACCATTAGCGTCACCTCCTTTGAGCTGCTGCCGCATGCTATGTAGTTATTGGAGCACGAAATCCGTAATCAAGATTTGATTCATTTTTCCCGCCTGAAGAAGCGGGGTCATTTTATTCATAAGGGCGGAAGTGAGATTGTCGAAGCCTTTGCTTCCCGATACTTGCTCCGGTGTCATATCGGAGAGCGTTTGAATGACAATGGCCTTCATTTGGCTGTCCAACTTCTCAAACTCTTCCTTGGCCTTCTTATTTTCCAGTTCAAAGGCAAAGCTCAATTTAATGAATTTGCCATTGCCCCCGGCCAAATTGGTAAGCACGTCTTTCATGATGACTGTATTTTGCTTGACCTCATCCGGAGTCAGCTTTTTGGCTTGTTTTACATCGCGGGCGGAACTTTGCGCCTGCTCTTGAGGATTCCGACCAGCTTTATCCATATAGTTCCACAGGACGAACGCAGCCGTCAATATCAATGTAATCGCAATAAGAATAGCGACAATCATAATGAAAATTCTGCTTTTAAACAACTTACGACCCCTCCGAATTCAGGCTCTTAACCGTACCGCCGACAAGACCTACGGTTTGCAAAAAGCGGTGTACGGTGTCCATTACTTCCGTCACCGGCTCGAGCACCATGATTTTTTTACCGGTCACCAGCGTGACCATCGTGTCCGGCGTTTCTTCGATTGATTCGATCAAAAGCGCGTTCAGGACGATTGCTTTCCCATTAAGCCGTGTCAGGCGGACCATCGGTTACCTCCGAAAGGATAAAGTCGGGGGAGAGTCCCTCCCCCTTGAAGCAAACTATCGTTTCAGACCGACGACTTCTTGAAGCACTTCGTCGGATGTCGTAATAATTCTCGAGTTGGACTGGAAACCGCGCTGAGCGATGATCATTTCCGTAAACTCGGACGTTAAATCCACGTTGGACATTTCAAGCTGTCCGGAAACGATAGCGCCGGTTCCCGTAGTCGGGTTGTTGGCCAAGGAAGCAGCGAGATCGATTTCTTCCGTATTCGAGTTTGGCGTCGTCCGGTACAGGTTGCCGCCGACTTTTTCCAGGCCGCCCGGATTTGTTACTTTGGCAACGGCGATGAACTGATTTGTCGGCGTTGCAGCCCCGTCAGCTCCGATGGCGATAATTTCGCCGGACTGCGAAATCGAGAATGCAGTAACGGCTTCGTCCAACGCCACAGGAGTATTTCCGGTACTCAAAACGAACATCCCATCCGCCGTGACGAGACGACGTTGGGCATCCAGATCAAAATTGCCGGCACGTGTAAGAAGCGGCTGCCCCTCTACCTCGGTAGTCGGAGATACAAGGAAGAACCCGTCCCCGTCAATACGCAAATCCGTGATTTTATTCGTCGTCTGGGCGCTGCCCGGTGTATGGAGAGTATCGATAGCGCCAACCGTAACGCCAAGTCCGATTTGTTTGGCATTAACGCCGCCCACTGTTTCCGTCGGGGCCGTTACGCCTGAAATCTTTTGGCTCATGATGTCTTTGAACGCTACGCGCCCGGCTTTGAAGCCGTACGTATTCACGTTTGCGATGTTGTTGCCAATGACGTCAAGCTTCGTTTGAAAGCCTCTCATACCCGAAACGCCGGAATAAAGCGATCTTAACATCGATAGTTTTCCTCCCATATTGCAACTGCACATCGATGGATGGAAACAGTTGTCAATGATGATGTAATTAACGTGAGCTACAGCAAGTTTTATAACCTATTCGTTCTTTGGTTGTTTCAGTCGGTCCACAACCTCGGCCTCCGAAATTCGGGCCGGCCTATCGTTACGAAATAATCATGGCCGAGTCGATTTGGGTAAATACATTGTCCTTCATCGATGCTCCGTCCATGGCTGTAACTACCGTGCGATTCTTGATGTTGACGATCAGAGCCGTATCGTTGAGAAGCATCAACGAATCCTTTGCCCCTTTGCTCGCGGCTTTGTCAATTGCGGTGTTGAGCTTGACAAGCTGCTCGGGCCCAAGCTGAATGCCCCGCTGCCGCAAGCGTTCTTCCGCGTGATGACTGAAACGCACGAGTTGATTTTGCAGCATCGCATCGAACGAGGTTGTCTGAACCCTTGGTTCCGGGTCCGTTCGTCGTACGGGCTGCGGCGCCATTGCATTCGGAAACAGCCGACCAACCGTTATTCGATCCGTCATGGAGTTACCTCCGGATTGGAAATCTGGCTGATCTGATCCACCTTCACTTCGTCACCGTTAATTTTTGCGTACTGCTCGTCCTTCTTCATAAGGATGGACTCCACAGTTCCGGTTTTGACGACCGATTTGTTGTTTTTGTCGACGTAGGTATAGGTAACCTTTTTACCAATCAGACCGGAAGCAAATCCTAGCGACTGCCGAAGCATTTTCATTTCCGAACTCATTTTGGTAAGCTGCTCGACAGATGTAAATTGAGCCATCTGAGCGATGAATTCTTTATCCTGCATTGGCTGCGTCGGATCTTGGTTTTGCAATTGGGTCATGAGAATTTTAAGAAATTCGTCTTGTCCCAATTTCCCTTTTTCCTCGGCTTTGCCGGCGTTCTGAATATTTCCTTTGGCGTAATATGGCCATATGTTCCTGGTGCTGACATTTGAATCGGGCACGGTTTCACCCCCTGCTCCATCGGTGTAAGCTTACTTAGGCCGTAACGTCAATCGATCCGGTCCCAAAGCTGCCTGCGGCGCTCGAAGTCTTCGCTTCTTCCTTCAGCTCGTCTTCCATCGCGGCAATTCGGCCGCTGGCCGCTTTTTGCTGCTTGGAGGATTGTCCGGACTGCTGCTGGCGTCCTTCCTGGAACATGCCGGACTGGTAGTTCTGGCTTTGGCTTACTTCAAGCTTCTCCACTTGGATGCCCTGGCTCTGCAATGTTGCTCTGAGCTGCGATAACTGGCTTTCCAGCATTTCCTTACCGGCCAAGCTGTCCGCTAAGAATTGCGCAATCAGTTGTCCGTTATGCATGGTCAGCTTCACTTCAACGTGTCCGAGATGCTGAGGATACAACGAAATTTTAGCCTCGGTCATCCCGTCTGCCGAGGTTCCCATAACTATGGAACGAACGACAAACTGCGTCATGTCCTCCGAAAAAGTACTTGCCTGCATCTGCACAACCGGCGCTTTTATCTGCGCATGTCCGCCCTGCTGCTTGATGTATTCGTGCAGCGGCATCGGCTGATTTTCCGCACCGTCTGCCATTCCCGCGTTCAGCGGCTCAAACAGAGGCCCTTCGTCGGCTTTCGGCGGGTCCAGATGAAGCTGAACCATCGTAGCCTTGGCTGAAAGTGCTTCGAGCTTCTGCACTGGGCTAGGGACCACCTGGACAAGCTTCCCGGCATCCGAAGACGGAGCTGCTTCCGCTGTCGCTGCCGTCTGTATCGTAGAAGAAACACGGCGTTGATCGGCGCTTGTTTTTTGCAATTCGCTTAATTTGGAAGCGGCTGACATCAGAACAGACGGCAGCTCTTTCACCGTTTGCTGAAGCTTCGGATCTGTTATTCCTTCCACTACCAGGTCTTTCAACTGTTTCAACAATGCGGCGGCTTCCTGCGCCGTCAACGCTTTGGGCTGCTGAATCGCGTCAAGCTCACCGGTCTTCGTCTCCGCAGGCGTATCCACAGCAGGCGTCATAGGAATAAATAGCAGCGGGTTAAGCGCATCCACACTCTCTTCTGCGTTATTTCCTTCATCCGTTGGAACAGCCGCTTGATCACTATCCTGCTGATTCGAGGAAAGTGCCGCCAGCATCGCTTGAAGCTGCAGCAACCAAGCTTGCAAATCCGGGTTGTCCGTCAGCGCGTTTGCATCCTCACCCTTAGGCGAGTCGAGCAGTTGGATTAAGCCGTCGATTTGTTGAACGGTTTGAGCCTGAGTCTGATCCGCCGTCTGCGGGAGCGCGGCAACTAAAGGAGTGATCAATTGAGCGAGTGCCGACAAGCCGGCGTTTCCTGCATTGGCAGCCCCCGCTCCGGAAGCATCGCCTGTCATCATTCCGCTTAGAGCCGACGAGAAAGATCCGGCCCCTCCGGCTGCGCTCCCCGTACTGGCGGAAGCGTTCGATCCGGCAGCGGATATCCCGGCAGATGCGGCCACAGGAGTTTGTGTCGAAATTTCCATCTTTTTTCACCTCCTTTCCATTGGTTTTATTGAACCAGTCGGGCCGAAATCAGGGCCGCGGTTTCTTTGGACTGATCTGATATGGCCGACAAAACTCTGGAGCGTCCGCTGCTATCCATAGAGCTCAAGATGGAGATCACTTTGTCAGAATTCGATTTCTGCATCTCCAGCAAGACGGTAGCCGCGCTTTTGGGCGTCATATTTGCAAACGTGCTGCCCAAATCGTCTTTGCTCAGCTTGTCTGCGGGCTGCTTGCTCTGCGCCGCCAATTCTTTCAAGCGTTCCTGCAAGGCTGCAATTTCCGTATCCCTTACGTTCGTTTGGTCCTTCAGCAGAATCGAGGCGTCAGCGGCCTTCTTCGGGTTCATTTTCTCCAGTACCTTTACGCGCTCGTCCGGCTTCATCATCCCAAGCACCAGAACCAATTCTTTGGAGGTTAAGTTCTCCATAATCGGCGCCGATTTGCTCGGCGACATCTTCGCATACATGGTAGCAAGCTGTTGAATTTGATGCGCATACTCCTCGTCGCTCAAAGTCTTGCTTTTTACGCTTTCTTCCAATGTACTGTTCTTGAGCTGCAATTCCTTAATCGTCTCATCCCGCTGCTGCAGCGCGGCTTCCGCCTTTTTCAGCGCCTGTTCCAATTCCTGAAGGTTATCCGTCGTGCCGGCATTCGCATGATCCTGTGTCGGAGCGGACGACTCGGCCCCAGCGGGTTCCGCCGTTTCCGGCTTGTTTTCCGTCTCCTTTGTTTTCGGATCCGGGATGATGCTGTTTACAATAGGAATTTTATTGGCTGCCCGAAGGACGTTGTTCATCACGTCATAATCGAAAATCGTCAGCAGAACGCCGAGCAGTACAGCTGTAAAAACAAAAGGGATAAGGAACCATATTAAAAACCGCTCCATAGCTCCGTAAGAGGAGGACTGCTCCGTATCTGTGTTTGCCACCTTCCTCACCTCCCCGCATGTTCATGAATTACGAAAGCCGTTTAAAACGATTCGTCGCCATTTCGTCCAACTGATTTTGTTCTTTCTTCAAAGCCTCGCTGGAAAAATGCTGAAACGCTCTTTCTTTTGCTTTCGTCCAAACTTTTTCTTCAAGCATCTTGCCGGTCAAATCATCCTGCTTGAGCTGCACGATCGTTTTGGCTTCTTGCACATCCCGATGCTTGAGCTGAATGCAGCCGTTAATATGGTTCACATAATTTTGCAGCATGAGCAGGTTGGATACCGTCGTCACTTGGCTGGAAGATTTATGAAGCTCCTCCTGCATCTCGTACTTGGCTTTCTCCAGCTCGGCCAGAGAAGATTCCTCCGCATGCATTTTACCAATCGCTTCGGACAGCATCCATTCCGCTTGCGTTTTCTCGTTCATCTTCAAATCAACGATTTTTTGAAAAGCGTATCGAAATCGCATGCTCCTTCTCATCCCCTGTAAAATTCTCGAATTAGCCTTTCCTGCGCTTCCGCGTATGTCAGCTTCTCCGTGACGCGCTGTCGCGTATAATCCCATATCGATTGTATAGCATCGAGAGACTGATCAATTTCCGAATTCGATCCTCGCTGGTACGCCCCGATATTGATCAGATCCTCCGAATCTTTATACACAGATAGCAATCTTTTCAGGTTCTCGGCCGCAAGCTGCTGCTCTTGGGGAACAATTTCTTTCATCACCCGGCTAACGCTGGCAAGAACGTCGATAGCGGGGTAGTGCCCGCGGTTGGCTATGTTACGGTTCAACACGATATGACCGTCCAGTATTCCCCGTACAGCATCCGCTATCGGCTCATTCATATCATCCCCGTCGACAAGAACCGTGTAAAAGGCCGTAATGGAACCCTTCGGCCCGGTGCCCGACCGCTCCAGCAGCTTAGGTAGGGTCGCGAATACGGAAGGCGTATAGCCGCGAGTTGCAGGAGGTTCGCCTACTGCCAAGCCGACTTCACGCTGCGCCATGGCAAACCGGGTCACCGAGTCCATCATCATCATCACATTCATCCCGCGATCGCGAAAAAATTCGGCGATCGTCGTAGCGATCAGCGCACCCTTGATCCGGATGAGCGCCGGTTGATCCGACGTTGCGACAATGACAACCGAACGGGCCAGCCCTTCGGGACCGAGGTCACGTTCGATAAAGTCGAGCACCTCACGGCCCCGCTCTCCGATAAGCGCAATTACATTCACATCGGCTGACGTATTGCGGGCGACCATTCCCATCAGCGTACTTTTACCGACGCCGGACCCGGCAAAAATACCGACGCGCTGTCCCTTGCCGATCGTCAGCAGGCCGTCGATGCAGCGTACGCCGACGCTTATCGGCTCCAGAACGCGCGGCCGTTTTAACGGATTGTTAGGTATATTATTCGTAGAATATTGTGTCATGCGAGACGGCAAAAACGTTCCGTCGAGCGGTTGCCCGAGCCCGTCCAGCACTTTGCCGAGCAGCTCGTGTCCTACCTGCACCGTCAGCGGCTTGCCGGTACCGACCACATCGCAGCCTGGACCGATGGCATGAAGCTCGCCGAGCGGCATAAGAATAACCTTGTTGTTCTTAAAGCCGACAACTTCCGCTTTGAGCGGCTGGTTCGATTTGAGCGGATAGATGTAGCATACGTCGCCGATGCTCGCATCCGGTCCCTCCGATTCGACCGTTAATCCAATGACCTGAGTCACTTTTCCGTTTACGCGCACCGGGTCGATTTGACTTAAATGCTCTATGTATTTCTGCGCGGATGGCACCTGCATGATCTAAGATCCCTCGCTTCGCAGCGCCACTTGCCGAAGCGCATTCTTGATTTCGTTCAGCTGCGTGTCGATACGGGCGTCGATGCTTCCGAAGGAGGACCGAATGACGCATCCGCGATCTTGTACCGAAGCATCCGGAATAATTTGCAGCTCTGCTTGCGAGTCTAAGTGCAACAAAAGTTCTTCTCGTGCGTCTTGTATATAGGAGAATTGAGAAGGCGATACGCAAAGCGCAATAATTCCCTGTTCTCTTCGCCGCGACAGTACCTTTTGAATCAGTTCGATGACCCATTCGGATTCCAGCGTCAGCTGGCGGTCGACGATTTTCTCAGCAATCGAGCAGCTGAGCTCGATTAAGAATGGTTCGGATTCTTGAATGATCTGCTGCTTTAATACGTACGATTGTTCCAAAATTTGCGATGCTTCCTGCAGCATGCTGTCATACTGCTCGCGAAGCTCTGCTTCGGCTCTGGCCAGCCCTTCCTGGTAGCCTTGCTCGAAGCCCCGGTCCATCGCTTGCTCGATCGTTTCCTGATCCAGCTGTCTGCGCTCGTCCCACCAGGCTTCAATCTCGGCTTGGGCTTGCTGTCTGATGGCTGCGGCCTCATCCATGGCGGCGCGTACTTGCTCTTCGGCAAACGATTCGGCGTCTTGAAGAATCTGGTCCTTCATCTGCATCAGGTTGTCGAGCTCAAGCTGTTGTTCCTCCGTCAGTTCGCCGTCTTGCAGCGGTTCTTGTTTAAGAACGAGAGGGGCCGGAAGCTCCACAAGCTTGCTGTCTTCCATCGCTACATATTGAAATGATTTGATGACATTAGACAATAATATCATCTCCTCCGCCACGGGCGATGATGATTTCACCGGCTTCTTCCAATCGTCTGATCGTAGCTACGATGCGCGTTTGCGCTTCTTCGACGTCACGCAGCCGAACCGGACCCATGTATTCCATTTCTTCCCGGAACGTTTCGGCCATCCGCTTGGACATGTTTTTGAAAATGGCTTCCCGAACTTCTTCGCTGGCCACTTTAAGCGCCAATTGGAGGTCGGCATTCTCGATGTCGCGGATAATGCGTTGGATCGATCGGTTGTCGATATTGACGATGTCTTCGAATACGAACATCCGCTTCTTGATTTCTTCGGCAAGCTCAGGGTCCTGAATTTCAAGCGAATCGAGGATCGTACGCTCTGTCCCCCGGTCGACGCCGTTCAAAATTTGAACGACAGCCGAGATCCCGCCGGCATTCGTATAGTCCTGCGTAACCGTGGCGGAAAGCTTCTGCTCAAGTACCCGCTCGACTTGGCTGATGACCTCCGGCGACGTGCTGTCCATCAAGGCAACCCGCTTCGCTACATCCGCCTGCTTCTCCTGAGGAAGCGAGGACAGGATGATGGAGGCTTGCTCCGGCTGCAGGTACGCGAGAACCAGAGCAATGGTTTGCGAATTTTCATTCTGGATAAAGTTCAAGATTTGAGCGGGATCGGCTTTTCGGGCGAAATCGAAAGGTCTTACTTGAAGCGTCGCCGTCAACCGATTGATGATATCCAATGCTTTTTGAGATCCGAGCGCTTTCTCCAAAATCTCTTTCGCATAAGTGATACCGCCTTGCGATATGAATTCTTGGGCTAAGCAAATTTGATGGAATTCTGCCAAGATCGCTTCTTTTTCGACGTTGTCAACTTTTCTGACATTGGCTATTTCCAAAGTGAGCTGCTCAATTTCTTCGTCACGCAGATGTTTAAAAATTTGAGCGGACACTTCCGGACCCAAACTAATCAATAGAATTGCGGCTTTTTGTCGCCCCGTTAAACCCGGTTGCTGTACTTTAGCCAAGTGTTGCACACCTCTATTCGTCTACTAACCAAGTGCGGAGCAGGTTCACAAATTCTTCCGGCTTTTTCTTGGCAAGCTGTTCCAGCTGCTTGCGCACTTGATTTTCATTGTTCAAGTTATCGATATCGATGGTCGGGAACTCCACTCGCGGCGACTCGTCCAGAATCTCTTCTTCTTCCTCTTGCTGCGCCTTGCGTCTGCGCATAAACCAGTAGGCGCCTCCGCCGAGCAACGCAAGAGCCAATCCGCCGAGTGCCCCGTAGAGCAGCATCGAATTCGTGCTCGTTCCTTGAGCTCCGTTCGTTTTAGCGAACGTATGAGGGAACACGGTTACCTTCTTTTCAAGATCGGCGTCGGATATCTGCTGCTTGTTATCGGCCAAGCCCGCACGCACGACGTTGACCAGGATTTTCCGGATCTCCTTAACCGTATCCTCCGAAAGCGAGTTCGAATCGGACGGATCGGGTGGTTCAATGCCGACGTTAATGGTTAAATCTTTTACTATGTAGGGTGTCATCTCAATTTCGTTTGTAATCCGGTTGACTTCCCGGTTTACCGTCTTTTGCAGCTCTTCGGAATTCGTTTTTCCGCTGTTACTGCTTCCGGGGTATCCCGGCACGTCTGTCGCGCCCGTTCCCGGAACGCCGGACGTCCCTGCGCCACCGTCGCTCGTATAGTTCTTTTGGATCTCTTGAATGGAAATATCGAGCCCCGTTTGGTCTACCGTATTCGGCGCGGTCACCAGCTGCTCCTTGCGTCTCGTCTGATCGAAGTTCATCGTGGAGAACACGCTTACGATCACTTTGTCCCGGCCGAGAATGGAGCTTAGCATTTGCTGCACGTTGCGCTGCACATCGTTTCTGAACTTGTTATTGATTTCGAACTGCTGCAAAGCGATATTGGAAGCTCCGCTTACTTTGCCATTCGCTTTGGAATACTCAAGCAGATCGCCGTTTTGATCGGAAATCGTAATGTTCTCGATCGGCAGCCCTTTGATGCTGTGAGAAACCAAGTTATACATCGTATCCACCTTGGCTTGATCAAGCGTATAGCCTGGCTTGATATCAAGCACGACGGAGGCCGATGCTTTCTCCGGTTGCTCCCCCTTCCGCAAGAACAAGCTTTCCTGTGGCAAGCTGATCAATACTTTCGAGCTTGCGATCGCATTGTTCGAGTTGATGAGCTGCTGCAGCTCGCCTTGAACGGCATTGACGTATTTGACATCGAATTCTCTGTCCGTGGTGCCGAAGGTGCTGCTTTGGCTGAAGGCGCCATAGCCGACGTTGCCGTTTTTGTTCAAGCCTTGCGATTCGACGGCAAGCTTGACACTAGCGACTTGACTGCGCGGAACGCCGATGCTTTTTCCGTCTTCGCTGAGCTGATACGGGATTTTGGCGCCATCCAAGTACGCTTTGATGGCCGCTGCGTCGCTAGGCTGCAAGTTCGTATAAGCCAAGGCGTACTCGGTTTTAGAAAAATTATAACTAATAATTCCCACAGTCAGTATGACTAAAATCACAGTTGCGACAACAGTCCACTTTTGCGTTTTGCTGAATTGATTCCAATATTGCTTCGTTCGGTTCCAATATTGGAGCACATTTTCGTTCACTGTTTCACCCCATCTGATGAACCCTCGTCAGGTACGTTTGAAGATTAGATTTGCGTTCTCATGATTTCTTGATAGGCCTCGATGACTTTGTTTCGTACTTGAACCGTGAGCTCTAATCCTAAGGACGCTTTTTCAGAGGCGATCATCAGTTGATGCACGTCGGAGAGTTCTCCTGTGACGAACTGGCCTTTCATTGCATCGGCGGTGGACTGCTTGTCATTCAAATCGGCGATGGCGTCGCTCAAAAATTTTCCAAATTGGTCCGAAGCTTCGGATGCGCTTGTTATTTTGGGTTGAACGGCGCCGGCAATCTGCTGCGGCTGCTGCAATTTCAGGGATTCAATCATGATTATTGCTCCTTTTCGTTAACTATTTCCCGATTTCCAGCGCTTTCCCGATCAAAGCTTTGGAAGCGTTCAGTGCGGTGACGTTGGCTTCGTAGGATCGGCTAGCCGAGATCATATCGACCATTTCTTTCAAAATGTCCACATTGGGCAAAAGTACCATGCCGTTCTCGTCCGCATCCGGATGCGTCGGGTCGTAATGCTGCCTAAAAGGAGAAGGATCGTCGATCACTTGGGTTACCCGTACGCCGTTCCCGGCACCCGATTCTTTACCGGACAGAGCATTGGCAAGCGACTCGGCGAAATTTTGCTGTTTTGGTTCGAAAGACACCAGTTTGCGCTGATACGGAACCCATTTGCCGTTCACCATCTGTGCTCTTGTCGAATCCGCATTGGCAATGTTGGACGAAATAACGTCCATCCGGAAGCGCTGCGCCGTTAATGCGGAAGAACTGATGTCAAATCCGTTCGTAAGTCTCATCCGTTACACTCTCCCGCCGATAGCTGTTCTGATTTTTTTGATCTCGCCGCTGACTTGCTGGACCATGACGTTGTATCGAAGTTGGTTTTTGGCCATGAGCGCCATTTCGTAATCGATATCGACGTTATTCAAGTTGTTGTTAATCATGGACTGGTTGTCACGAACGATTTGCGGTTCCGGCTTTGGCGGGCGGCCGATATAAAAATGTCTCGGGTCGGTCCGATACCCTTCAATCCCGGCTCCGTTCATTTCCTGCTGCAGCAGTTCTTCAAAACGAACATCCGACCGTTTGAAAAAGGGCGTGTCGACATTTGCCACATTGTCTGCAATCACTTTCTGCCTGAGTGCAGCGGCGTCAAGGGCACGCTCCAGCGTTTGAAATGAGGGCTTGTTTAAAATATTCATGCGTTGACTCCCACTTTCCAAGGATGATTCTGAATCTAGTTATTCAACAAGATAACGTAATATCCTCCTTCCTTCGACATCTAAACATAAAAAAAATACAAAGCAGTTTGTCGGAAATTGTAGTAAAAGAGAACTACATCTATATTGAGAGATCTTGGAAATGAATACAATATGAAAAAAGCCCTATATTTGCATATAGAGCTCCAAATGTTAAATATTTCACGTTTTTGAGAATGCTAGCTATGCTTTCACACTTTGGATACCAGCCATCAATTGATCGTTCAAAATACGAATGTACGTTCCTTTCATGCCAAGCGAACGCGTTTCAATGACACCAGCGCTTTCCAGCTTGCGCAGGGCATTGACAATCACCGAACGGGTAATCCCTACGCGATCCGCGATTTTGCTGGCCACAAGGAGGCCTTCCGATCCTTCGAGCTGCTCGAAAATATGTTCGACCGCTTCCAGCTCGCTGAAGGATAACGAACCGACCGCCACCTGAACGACCGCTTTCCCCCGAGCTTCGATCTCAATCTTCTCCGCCTTCTCGCGCAAAATTTCCATCGCCACAACAGTAGAGCCATATTCCGCCAAAATCAAATCATCGTCGATAAACATGCCGTTACTTTTCGTGAGAACGAGCGTTCCCAATCGTTCGCCGCCGCCGATAACCGGGACAATCGTCATGTAAAAACCCGAATCAGTCGAGATTTGTCGAAAAACATCGAATTCGCTGCCTGCCTCCAAATTGGAAGACGTCTCCTCCACCTTGAGCAAAAGCCGGTTATATTCGGACGGAAACCGGTTTTCCTGCAATACCGTCTCGTTCACGCCGGCCTCGAATACGGGCGTTGTGAACGCGCTCCCCAGCACCTTTCCTCTCCGACTGACGACAAATATATCCGCCTGCAAAATATCACTCAGCACCGCGGCCATATCCATAAAACTGACCGGGTTCCCCGCTTCCTTTTGCAGCAGTTTATTCAGCCTTCTGGTTTTCATCAAAAGTGTCATTAGTCTTGCCTCCAAGTTGACGATTACAAAATGTACTGGCTGAGATCCCGGTTCTGCACGATACCGGACAGCTTTTCTCTGACATACTCCGGTGAAATTACGATTTGCTCAAGCGTGATTTCCGGCGCTTCAAAGGACAAATCCTCCAGCAGCTTCTCCAAAATGGTATGCAAACGGCGGGCGCCGATGTTGTCGGTATTCTGATTCACGTCAGCGGCAATCCGGGCGATTTCCATTATCGCCTCGTCGGAAAATTCGACACGGATCCCTTCGGTTTCCAGCAGTGCCGTATATTGCTTGGTCAACGCATTTTTCGGCTCTTTCAATATGAGCACAAAGTCCTGCTCCGATAAACTGCTCAGCTCGACCCGGATCGGAAACCGCCCCTGAAGCTCGGGAATCAAATCCGACGGTTTCGCGATATGGAATGCTCCGGCCGCCACAAACAGAATATAATCCGTTTTTACAGGGCCGTATTTGGTCATCACGGTCGATCCTTCGACAATAGGTAAAATGTCCCGCTGCACGCCTTCACGTGAGACGTCTGGCCCACTTCCGCGGCTGGAGCTGCATATCTTGTCGATCTCGTCGATGAAAATGATGCCTCCCTGCTCGGCCCGCTTCACCGCTTCCTGGATCACTTCGTCCATATCCAGCAGCTTTTGGGCCTCCTCTTGCAGCAGCACTTTGCGCGCTTCTTTGATCGGGAGCCTGCGTTTTTTCGTCCGCTTCGGCATCAGGCTTCCGAACAGCTCCTGCATATTCATGCCCGCCTGATCGTTGCCCTGTCCCGCCAGCATATCGAACATCGAAGGAGAGCTGTCCTCCACCTCGATTTCGATCACTTGATTCTCAAGCTCACCGCGCAGAAGACGTTCCCTAACTTCCTGTCTCTGGGACGCAATCGACGAATCCGTTTCCGGCTCCGTGTCCGTATGGCCCGCGTTCTGCTGGCCAAACAGCATTTCCAGCGGATTGCGCTGGCCCCGATGCTTGGAAGGACTAGGTACAAGGATGGATACGATCCGGTCGTGAACCATTTGTTCCGCACGGTCCTTAAGCTTATCGGTTTTCTCCGCTTTTACCATGCGAATCGACGTTTCCACCAAGTCCCGGAC
The DNA here is from genome assembly GCA_042219835.1 of Paenibacillus elgii. Lineage (GTDB taxonomy): Bacteria > Bacillota > Bacilli > Paenibacillales > NBRC-103111 > Paenibacillus_G > Paenibacillus_G elgii_A. Next base: position 50,003 of record JBHJMN010000008.1, on the reverse strand, counting down.
CATCGACTCGACATCGCGTCCGACGTATCCGACTTCCGTAAATTTGGTCGCCTCGACTTTGATAAACGGCGCATTCACCAGCTTTGCCATGCGGCGGGCGATTTCCGTCTTGCCGACGCCGGTCGGTCCGATCATTAACAGGTTCTTCGGTGCGATCTCGTCGCGGAGCGATTCTTCGAGCAGGCTCCGGCGGTACCGGTTGCGCAGCGCGACGGCAACGGACTTCTTGGCCTGCTTCTGTCCGACGATATACTTATCCAATTCGGCTACGATTTCTCTGGGGGTTAAGGCTATTTGCTTCAACGTCATAACCTCCTGGATCATTCGATTTCTTCAACAATGATATTATGATTCGTAAACACGCAAATCTCGGCCGCCATCGTAAGCGCGGCATGGGCGATTTCCTTCGCGCTCATCTGCGGCGCATAACGGTGCAGCGCCCGGCCGGCGGCGAGCGCAAAGTTACCGCCGGAACCGATCGCCAGGATGCCGTCGTCCGGCTCGATGATTTCCCCGTTGCCCGACAAAAGCAGCAGCCCGCTTCGGTCCATCACGATCATCATCGCCTCCAGTCTGCGCAGCACGCGATCCTGACGCCAATCTTTAGTCAGTTCGACGGCGGAGCGCTGCAAATTGCCGTGGTGCTCCTCCAGCTTCGCCTCGAACTTCTCAAATAATGTAATCGCATCGGCAACCGAACCGGCAAACCCGGCTACGACGTTGCCGCGATACAATCTTCTCACTTTTTTAGCTTGATTTTTCATGATCATGCTGTTGCCAAAGGTCACTTGTCCGTCCCCTGCTATAGCGCCTTTGCCCTGATGGCGGACGGCAAAAATCGTCGTGGCATGAAATTGCTCCATGGGCCCGATATTCCTCCTCTAATGTCTGGAAAGCTTCGGATTAAGCGCTTTTCCGCCCACAATAGCAACTCGCTGCGGGCTTCCGGAACTTCGTTGATGCTGCATAAAATAGTTGTCTACAAGACGAAAACTAAGCTGTTTCAAGCTTAGTTTGGCGAAGGCTCCGCGCTGACGGAGCGAGATTAGATTCGTGATCTATCGTAACATAGTACATGTTTTATTTACAAGGCGAATTGTATGAGTTTCGTGAAAAATTCTGAATTTTCTCAATTGCACGCGTGGCAATTTTTTCATACTTCAGCTTCTTGTTTTTGATCTTCTCGTCCAGTGGCGCAAATAACCCAAAATTGGCGTTCATCGGCTGAAAATGTTTAAAATCCGCCGTCGTAATGTATTGCGCCATGCTGCCGAGCGCGGTATCCGGAGGAAGTACGAACAGCTCCTCCCCTTTAGCGTAGCGCGCCGCGTTCATCCCTGCAATGAGGCCCGAAGCGGCCGATTCGACGTATCCTTCCACACCGGTCATCTGTCCGGCAAAGAACAGGCTGTCCCTGTCTTTGAACTGGTAAGTAGGGCGCAGCAGCCTGGGCGAATTGATGAACGTATTGCGGTGCATGACGCCGTACCGGACAAACTCCGCGTTTTCCAATCCGGGAATAAGGGAAAGTACCCGCTTCTGTTCGCCCCACTTCAGATGGGTCTGAAAGCCTACTAAATTATAGAGCGTGCCCGCCGCATTATCCTGACGCAGCTGAACGACCGCATAAGGTAATTCACCCGTATGTGGATTGATCAGCCCAACGGGTTTCATCGGACCGAATAAGACGGTTTGCCGGCCGCGCTTCGCCATCACTTCAATCGGCATGCAGCCTTCGAAATAAATCTCTTTTTCGAACTCCTTCACCGGCGCCGTTTCCGCAGAAATCAAGGCTTCATAGAACGCCGTGAACTCCTCTTCGGTCATCGGGCAGTTCAAATACGCCGCCTCCCCCTTATCATAACGGGAGGCAAGGTAAACCTTGCTCATGTCGATCGATTCTTTTTCCACAATCGGCGCTGCCGCGTCATAGAAGTATAAGTACTCCTCGCCCGTCAGCTCCTGCAAATGCTTGGAAAGCGCAGGCGAGGTCAGCGGTCCTGTCGCAACGACGACTATTCCTTCGGGAAGCGACTCCAGCTCCTCGTTGCGCACCTCGATCAGCGGGTGGTTGCGCAGTAAAGACGTCACCTCGCCCGAGAAGCCTTCCCGATCGACGGCAAGCGCCCCGCCAGCCGGAACGGCATGCTTGTCGGCTGCGCGCAATATCAACGAGTTCAGGATGCGCATTTCTTCCTTCAATACGCCCACCGCATTCGTCAATCCGTTCGCCCGCAGCGAATTGCTGCAGACAAGCTCGGCGAATTGATCGGAAATGTGCGCAGGCGTTTTTTTCACGGGACGCATTTCATATAAAACCACCGGCACGCCTTGACTTGCGATTTGCCAGGCAGCTTCGCTGCCAGCCAAGCCCGCGCCGATGACAGTCACTTTCGGTAAAACAGTCAACTTCCGTTCCTCCCATATGAAGCCAGATGACAAGTTAGTCCTGATCTTGCTCTTCTTTCGCTTCTTCTCTAAAGTCGCAGGATACGCATTGGACGAACGTTCCTGATTTATTACGTTTTTCGACGAGCATCGCGCCGCATTTCGGACACGGGTGTCCTACCGGTTTATCCCACGAGACAAAATCGCACTCCGGATAACGGTCGCATCCATAGAAGATGCGTCCTTTTTTGCTGCGGCGTTCGATGATTTTCCCTTCGTGGCAATTCGGACAGGTAACGCCTGTATTTTTGACGATCGGCTTCGTATTGCGGCAATCCGGGAAGCCGGAGCAGGCCAAAAACTTGCCGAAGCGTCCCATCTTGTAGACGAAATGACGGCCGCATTTCTCGCAAATCTCATCGGAAACCTCGTCCTGAATCTCGACCTTCTCCATCTCTTCCTCGGCCACTTCAAGCCGTTTCTCGAACGACTCGTAAAATTCGCTCAGCACGTTGACCCAATCCTCTTTCCCTTCCTCGATGTGGTCCAGCCCCTCTTCCATATGAGCGGTAAAATCCACATCCAGAATTTCCGGAAAAAATTCGATCATCAGCTGAATAACCAGTTCGCCGAGCTCGGTCGGTACAAATTTCTTTTCCTCTATAGCCACATAACCGCGCTTTTGGATGGTTTCGAGGGTCGGTGCGTACGTACTCGGACGTCCGATGCCCATTTCTTCCAATGCCTTAACCAAACGCGCTTCCGTAAAACGCGGCGGAGGCTGCGTAAAATGCTGTTTCGGATCGATCTGCTGCTTTTTTACCTTGTCCCCTTCTTTCAGAGGCGGAAGCAGTTTATCGTCATCCCCGGTATCTACCGCAGCATCGTCATTGCCTTCCACATACACCTTCATAAAGCCGTGGAACTTCACCTTCGAACCGACGGCCCGGAAAATCGTGTTGGCGGCCGTTAAATCGACGGTCATCGTATCCATGACCGCGGAAGCCATCTGACTCGCAACGAAGCGCTCCCAAACAAGCTTGTAGAGGCGATATTGATCGCGGCTCAAGTGCCCCTTGATCTGATCCGGCTCGCGCAGTACCGAGCTCGGACGAATCGCTTCGTGCGCGTCCTGCGCGTTCGAATTTTTCTTCGTATAGACGCGCGGCGTTTCGGGATAAAAGGACTCTCCGAATTTTTGCACGATATAGTCTTTTGCTTCTTCTTGGGCGACAGGGGAAATCCGCGTCGAATCGGTACGCATATACGTAATCAAGCCGACCGTACCTTCGCTCCCGAGATCGATTCCTTCATATAATTGCTGCGCTACGGACATCGTCTTGGCTGCGCGAAAGTTTAATTTGCGGGCCGCCTCCTGCTGGAGCGAGCTTGTAATGAACGGAGGGGACGGATTGCGGAGACGCTCCTTTTCCTTGACTTCGCTTACAATAAAATCGGCCTGCTGAAGCGCGGCCAAGACGGCGTTCACTTCCGCTTCGTTCTTCAACTCTTTCTTTTTGCCGTCCAAGCAGTAAAACTTCGCTTCAAAATCCGCCTTTCCGGAGGACAACTTGGCCGTAATGGTCCAATACTCTTCGGGCACGAACGCTTTAATCTCGTTCTCGCGGTCATAGATCAGCTTCACAGCCACGGATTGCACCCGGCCGGCGGACAGCCCTTTCTTGACCTTCTTCCAAAGCAGCGGGCTGATTTTGTAGCCTACCAGCCGGTCCAAGATGCGCCGGGCCTGCTGCGCGTTCACCAGATCCTGATTAATTTTGCGGGGTGTCTTGAAAGCATCCTTAACCGCCTGCTTCGTGATCTCGTTGAACACGACACGGCATGCCTCCTGATCGGAAAGCTCAAGATAATGAGCCAGATGCCAGGCAATCGCCTCGCCTTCACGATCAGGGTCCGCTGCGAGGTATACTTTTTTCACGCGCTTGCTTGCGTCTTTAAGCTCTTTAAGTACGGAGCCTTTGCCCCGGATCGTAATATATTTCGGTTCAAAGTTTTTCTTGACCTCGACTCCGATCTGGCTCTTCGGCAAATCCCGAATATGCCCCATCGATGCTTTTACAATATATTTGCTTCCTAAATATTTGCTGATCGTTTTGGCTTTTGCGGGTGACTCCACAATGACTAACGAATCGGCCATAGGGTCTTGCCCCCTTCGACAATGGAAATATGTATGACCATCAAGGTACGGCGTACACCGAACCCGGTAGTTCGACGATCCTGCGCGTCATTAGTAAATTTATCAGAACTGAATGCAAATGTCCAAAGGTAAATTGGCTTTGCAAAAGCAGCTCGTCGATCGTAAGCGGGCGGATCTGAAGCATGTCGACAATTTTTTGCTCATCTTCAGTCAAGACAGGCTTTGCTTCCGTTGTATTCATAATGTATGCCTTTTGATCCAAGGATATCCGGCCTGCGTATTCCTCCAAGATGTCTGCCGCTCCGGTTACCAGTTTAGCGCCCTGCTTCAACAGGGATAACGTGCCTTCGCTCTTGGGAGAAGAGATGGGGCCGGGGACGGCAAACACGTCGCGCGAAGCTTCCAGCGCCTGGTCGACCGTGATGAGGGAGCCGCTTTTCACCGCCGCTTCAACCACGACAACTCCGAGGCTCAGTCCGGCAATAATGCGGTTGCGCTGCGGAAACAAGCCGGGATGCGGCCTTGTGCCGAGCGGGTATTCGGAAAGAAGCAGTCCGCTTTCGGAAATTTTACGGTATAAAGTTTTGTTTTCAGGCGGGTACACCGTCTCGATACTGCAGCCCAGCACGGCTACGGTGCTCCCTTGGCTGCGTAAAGCTCCTTCGTGGGCCGCGCTGTCAATCCCTCGGGCGAGCCCGCTTACCACGCATACGCCTGCTGTAGATAACGATTCGGCCAGACGCTCGGCCGTCATTTTTCCGTAAGCGGTCGGAGTGCGCGTGCCGACTATGGCAATGCACGGACGGTTTACGATATCCAGTTGTCCCCGATAATACAAAATCCAAGGCGGGTCGGCCGTCTCCAAAAGCATCGCCGGATAACGCTCATCCCCAAGGACCACCCATTCGATATGCAACTCCTCATAACGGGATCGCTTGGCGTCCAGCCAGGCTTCGGTTAACTTGCCGAGTCCTCTTATCATTTGCTCGGCCCGGACCGGGGTTAGGCCAAATTCGAGCCAATCGGCGTGGCTGAGCGAAAGGATATCGCATAACTGCGGAAAATGCCGCATCAGCCGGCCAATCGTTCTGGAACCGACACCTTCCATATGATGCAAGGCAAATAGTATGCTTCGGTTGTCCATATAGTATAGCTCACTCCTTTAGTCAGAAACAACTTTCTTCCTTTGTAAGGTATAGCCAAAAAACAAAAAAGCCTCTCAAACCCGTATCCATACGGATTTGAGAGGCTGCTTGCCATCTCGTCATTGATGCGAAATACTGCTTACTTCTTGGTGATGCACTTTTCGAGCAGGCCTTTTTCTTCCAATACGCTCACCAGAGTGGAGCCCATTTCGGAAGGTGTCGGCGCTACTTTGATGCCGCAGCGTTCCATCGTTGCGACTTTCTCCGCTGCCGTTCCTTTGCCGCCGGAAATGATGGCGCCCGCGTGGCCCATCCGTTTTCCTGGAGGCGCCGTTTGACCGCCGATGAAGCCGACAACCGGCTTCTTCATGTTCGCTGCGATCCACTCTGCTGCTTCTTCTTCTGCGGAACCGCCGATTTCACCGATCATGATGACGGCATAAGTATCCGGATCTTCGTTGAACAGCTTCAGGATATCGATGAACTCGGAGCCTTTTACCGGGTCGCCGCCGATTCCTACGGCAGACGATTGACCGATGCCGCGAGTCGTCAGCTGATGTACCGCTTCGTAAGTCAACGTTCCGCTTCGGGATACGACGCCGACATGGCCCGGCGTATGGATGTAGCCCGGCATGATTCCGATTTTGCACTCGCCCGGAGTGATGACGCCTGGGCAGTTCGGCCCGATCAAACGGGTCTTTTTGCCTTCCATGTAACGGCTGACCTTGACCATATCCAGCACCGGAATACCTTCGGTGATGCAGATGACGAGATCGAGCTCCGCGTCAACGGCTTCCATGATCGAATCCGCAGCGAAAGCCGGCGGAACGTAGATCACCGAAGCGGTCGCGCCGGTTGCATTTTTCGCTTCCAGTACGGTGTTGTATACCGGAAGAGTTACCGTTGTGCCGTTTTCCAGCGTGAAATCAACATTCGTGCCGCCTTTGCCCGGAACCGCGCCGGCCACCATTTGCGTGCCGTACTCCAGGCCGCCCAGCGTATGGAACATGCCTGTCTTGCCTGTCATGTTCTGAGTGATGACCTTCGTATTTTTATCAACCAAAATAGACATGGTTAAAATTCACATCCTCTAATAGTATGGAAGAAGAAAGGTGCTGCTTCGGAAAGAGATATTACTTCACCAGCGCAACGATTTTTTGCGCGCCGTCGGCCATCGAATCGGCTGCTACGATGTTCAAGCCGGATTCGTTCAAAATCTTTTTGCCGAGATCCACGTTCGTGCCTTCCAGACGTACGACAAGCGGACGGTCCAGACCCAGTTCCTTCGCCGCAGCCACAACGCCTTCAGCGATAATGTCGCACTTCATAATGCCGCCGAAAATGTTAACGAAAATTCCTTTTACGTTCTCGTCGGACAAGATGATTTTGAACGCTTCGGTTACTTTCTCTTTCGTAGCGCCGCCCCCTACATCGAGGAAGTTGGCCGGTTCACCGCCATAGTATTTGATGATATCCATGGTCGCCATGGCCAGACCTGCGCCATTAACCATACAGCCGATATTGCCGTCGAGCGCGATGTAGCTCAGGTCGAACTTGGAAGCTTCGATTTCTTTTGCGTCCTCTTCGTCCAAGTCGCGGAGCTCAAGGATGTCTTTATGACGGAACAGCGCGTTGGAGTCGAAGTTCATCTTCGCGTCAAGCGCCATAACGTTGCCGTCGCCAGTAACGACGAGCGGGTTGATTTCGGCGATGGAGCAATCTTTTTCGACGAAAGCGGTATACAAAGCGGTCATGAATTTCACGGCTTTGCCTACAAGCTCGCCCGGAATATTGATGGCATAAGCCAGCTTGCGCGCTTGAAACGCTTGCATACCGACAGCCGGATCGATGACTTCTTTGAAGATTTTCTCCGGAGTGCGGGCGGCTACTTCTTCGATCTCCGTTCCGCCTTCTTCGGAAGCCATCATGACGACGCGGCCCGTGGCGCGGTCGACCACGAGGCCGATGTAGTATTCTTTCTTAATATCGCAGCCTTGCTCGATCAGGAGGCGCTTCACTTCTTTGCCTTCCGGACCGGTTTGATGCGTAACGAGGACTTTACCCAAGATTTCCTGTGCGTATGTACGAACTTCGTCGAGGTTCTTGGCAACTTTGACACCGCCCGCTTTACCGCGGCCGCCGGCGTGAATTTGCGCTTTTACGACAACTACGGGAGTACCCAGCGCTTTCGCCGCTTCCACCGCTTCGTCTACCGTGAAAGCCACTTTTCCTTCCGGTACGGCAACCCCGTACTGTTTCAGCACTGCTTTGCCTTGAGACTCATGGATATTCATTTAGCAAAATCCTCCTATCAGTAATGACTTACTATATGGAATCGACCCTTCCCAACTTCGGGACGAGTCCACTCGCTAATAAAGTCCGGTTGCCAAACATTAGCATGTCCTAAACGGCAAACCTTTATCATTGTACCACTTTTTTCGAGCGGTTTCCTTATATTTCGTGTTAAATATTTGATACATCTTTTTTATAAGCGTCGAAAAGAATAGTTATTTGGAAAATTAACCATGCGCAGCTGCAAAACATGGAAAAAACGCATCTACCCGATACTCTGCATACCGAAATAGATGCGCCGCGCAGTTCCTTTTAATAGTAAGCCGGATTAGTCGACGTCCCCGCCCGAGGCTCCCGCTCCGCTTGCTTGACGAAACGCATCTCGTTTCCGGTAAAGCTGCACACCATGCATTGAATGGTCGGCTCGGTATCGTCGATGCGCTGCGGCTCGGCTACCTCTTGGACAGTTCCGGAAATCGCGTCCTTGAAAAAAGGCTGGGAGAAGCTTGAGATTACACTGAATTTGACACGGTTGGAACGACAGTTCGGGCAAAAATAAGGTTTTTCCTGCATCTCATGATCACCTCATCGAGTATTTTTGCCAATTGTTGATTTTTTATCCGGAAACGCCCCGGAACGGTGCGGTCAGGTTGCGCTGGCCGAGGGGACATATTACAATAACAGGGAAGTGAATAGAATACGGCAGATAAGGAAGCACCTTTCGCCATGAATCGACGCGGGAAAGGTGTGTTTAGTTATGTACGGAAAAGTGGTAAGCGCTTGTCTGCATGGCTTGGACGGAAAGCTGGTCGAAGTCGAGGTGGATCTGAGCAACGGTTTGCCGCAAATGATGATTGTAGGGCTCCCCGACGTGGCTATCAAAGAATCGATGGAGCGTGTCCGGGCTGCGATCAAAAATTGCGGTTTTACGTTTCCTTTGCAGCGGATCACGGTGAATCTGGCGCCGGCGGATTTGCGCAAAGAAGGCTCTGCCTTCGACTTGGCCATCGCCCTCGGCATTCTCAAGACCAGCGGACAGCTGCCGGACGAAGCACTAAATGATACGTTGATTATCGGGGAGCTTGCGCTGGACGGTTCCGTCCGGTCGGTCCCCGGCGTCTTATCGATGATCGCAACAGCCCGGGAGCATGGAATAGCGCGTGTGATCGTCCCGACGGAAAATGCGGAGGAAGCCGCTTGGATCGGGGGATGCGACATTCGCTGCGTTCGGCATTTGGATCAGTTTCGGCGTTCCGAGGGGAATGCGGAAGCGGCTGTTGACGGCGGAGCCGGGGAATTGAAAGCCGGGCCGATGGAATCTTTAGCAGGTAGCGGGGTATCGTCCCGTCCCAAAACGGCTGCGGCTCGGGAAACGAGAAAAGCGGAGGAGGATTATGCGGACGTCAACGGTCAGCTCCATGTCAAGAGGGCGCTTATGATCAGCGCGGCCGGTATGCACAACTTCATCCTTATCGGTCCTCCGGGGACCGGCAAAACGATGCTGGCCAAAAGACTTCCTACCATTTTGCCGCCCATGAGCGATTCGGAGTCGCTGGACGTCACGAAAATTTACAGCGCTTCGGGAAAATTCGCCGACCGGCGGCAGCTTATCCGCGAGCGGCCGTTTCGGATGCCCCACCATACGATTTCCGCTGGAGGCCTTGTGGGAGGCGGGGGCATTCCCAAGCCCGGAGAAGTAAGCTTGGCGCATCGCGGCGTACTTTTTCTGGACGAGCTTCCGGAGTTTTCACGGGTCGCCCTGGAAGTGCTGCGCCAGCCGATGGAGGACCGGTTCGTGACCATCGGCCGCGCGCGGGCGGTTTATCGCTTTCCAGCGCACTTTCTGCTTGCCTCCTCGATGAATCCGTGCCCTTGCGGGTATTGGGGGGCGGCGAGCGATCAACAAGGCTGCGTATGCAGTCCGCTTAAAATATCGCGTTATCGCGCGAAAATTTCCGGGCCGCTCCTGGATCGGATCGATCTGCATGTCGAAGTGCCGAGAATCGAGTATAAGTACTTACGCGGGTCGCAGCAGCCATTGTCGTCTGCCGAAATGCGCGCCGCCGTGGAGCGGGCGCACGAAATCCAAAAGCGCCGATATGCTGAGGCGGGCATCATGTTTAACAGTGAGCTTAACGGCAAAAAACTGCGGGAGCATGTGAAACTGGACCTGCCCTCCTCGCAGCTGCTGGAGCGGTCGTTTGTGGCGCTCGGTTTGAGCGTGCGCGCGCATGACCGGATTCTGAAAATCGCGCGCACGATTGCCGATCTGGAAGGGCAATCTGAGATCCAGGCAGCTCATGTGGCCGAGGCGCTGCAATATCGGGTGCTTGATAAAAAATAAATCCGCAGCCGCTTTTCGGTTAAAAAGCGTTGCGGATATGCTCAAGCTCCCGGATAACGCCCGTCAGGTCCGTTTGGATCGAGATCACGTCGAAACGGACCTGCTTGTCCTGAAGTCGCTGCATATGTATGTATACTTGAGCGGTCTCCATCACCTGCCGCTGCTTGCGCGCATTGACCGACTCCTGCGGCGTGCCGAAGGTCCCGCCTATGCTGCGGGTCCGTACCTCGATAAAAACCAAAATCCCGTGATCCTCGGCAATCAAGTCGATTTCGCCGGTTCGGCAGCGCCAGTTTCGGCCCTGAAGCTTAAATCCTTGCCCCTGCAAATGATCGGCCGCCGCCGCTTCTCCGAGGGCTCCGAGCTCTTTGCGGCTGAGCCGGGTTTCCTTCATCGGCCATCGTTCCTCCATTCCTTGGCTCGTTGATCCGAGCGGTAAATATAACTAAGCACCTCGGCGACCAGTTTATAGAGCTCCGGCGGTATCTCTTGATCCAGATCAAGCTTGGACAATACTTCGACAAGCGATGCGTCTTCCTGAATCGGAACGCCGCTTTCCTTGGCTTTCTCCATAATTTGCTCGGCAATTCTGCCCTTCCCTTTGGCAATAACCTTCGGGGCATCCGACATTTCAGGGGCGTACTTTAGAGCGACCGCTTTTTTTAACCCGACTGGTTTCTCCTTCATATCCGAATGTCCATTCCCTTATACGGTTTTTGCGAGTATGCGTTTGGCAGTCGGCCGGCTCCGGGATTGTTAAGAGTCTCGGCAAAAGCCGAAACGGCTTCGTTGCCCTCCTGAACGGCTTTCGTCGGATACGGACTGAATTTCATCGATATAAATTGATAGCCGAGGGACGCAAGTCCCGCCGCAATCTCTTCTTTGTGCGCTTCCAGCAGCTCCTGCGTAAAGGGCAAATCGTTATGAACATGCAGGCTGACAATGCCGTTTACGACCTGCACGTCAACCATGGTATCTCCAAGCATTTTCATGCGCAGATCGAACACAAGCCGACAGTTGCTGGCGTCCAGGCTGCCGTTTTTGCCTTTGCGCGATTGAATATGAACCGCAGCCGTCTGTTCACCGCCTACATGCATGATCGGCACAAACAGCGTGAGATGAGAAAGCATCGTATTCCGGTCGGCACTTAACATGAGCTGTTGCCCGGTAATTTGCTGCACTGCCTGCTGGGCCGCGTCCTTCAAGCCTTGCGGAGCATCGGAAGCCTGCGACAGCTGCATCAGCAGGCTTTTGAGCGTGTCCGCCGATTTGGCAAAGTCGGCTTGCGCACCGGCTGATGCGTGAGACTGCGGGGCATCCGGCATGGCCCGCTCCAGCAGCTTCATCGCTTGGTGCTCATGCTCGATGCCAAGCGTTTTCATAAGGCGCCCGATCAAGTTGCCGCCCTCTTGCGGCGCTTGTACCGGCTGCGCCACTGCCTGCGCTCCCGCGCCTGCGCTCGCTCCCGGCTGCGCCGTTGCTTGCGCTCCTGCGCCCGCTCCCGGCTGCGCCGCTGTTTGCGCTCCCGCGCCTGCGCCCGCTCCCGGCTGCGCCGCTGCCTGCGCTCCCGCGCCTGCGCTCGCTCCCGGCTGCGCCGCTGCCTGCGCTCCCGCGCCTGCGCCCGCTCCCGGCTGCGCCGCTGCTTGCGCTCCCGCGCTTGCGCCCGCTCCCGGCTGCGCCGCTGCTTGCGCTCCTGCGCCCGCGCCCGCGCCTGGCTGCGCCACTGCTTGCGCTCCCGCGCTTGTGCCCGCGCCCGGCTGCGCCGCTGCCTGCGCGCCTGCGCCTGCGCCCGCTCCCGGCTGCGCCGCTGCTTGCGCTCCCGCGCCTGCGCCCGCTCCCGGCTGCGCCGCTGCTTGCGCCCCTGCGCTTGCGCCCGCGCCCGGCTGCGCCGCTGCTTGCGCCCCTGCGCTTGCGCCCGCGCCCGGCTGCGCCGCTGCTTGCGCTCCCGCGCCTGCGCCCACTCCCGGCTGCGCCGCTGCCTGCGCTCCCGCGCCTGCGCCCGCCCCCCGCTGCGCCGCTGCTTGTGCTCCCGCGCCTGCGCCCGCTCCCGGCTGCGCCGCTGCCGGCGTCCCCTCTCCGCCGTTGGGCTTCGCCCCGATCAGCAAGCTCGCCGTATCGCGAAGCTGTTGAACAAGCTGCCGCACGTTTTGCAGCAGCTCGCGGCTTTGCGGCGACAGCGAAGCGTTCCCTTCCAGCTCGCGCCCTGCAAGCTGTCCGAGCTGATCCAAAACCTCATGAAACGGCGGACCTTGCACCGCCTGCCGCACCGATGTGACCGTCTCCGGAGTTAGCGCCAGTCCTTTTTGAAACGCGATGACAGCCGACGGAAGCCATGCTTCTTGCGGCATATTCGGAGGCATTTGAGCCTGCAGCTTTGCAAAAGCCTGCACATTCTCCTTCGTTAACGTTACTCCGGCCTGATGCAAAAGCTGTACCAGCTGCCGGTTTGCCGGAGAATCAGGGAGTCCCATCGTTTTCACAATATCCGTAAGAGATCCGTCCGATAGTTGCACGTTCGACTGCAGCGGCTTAAGGACCACCTGTCCGTTCGGCGATTCCGGCTGCACTTGAAGCATCGTCACTTCCCCCGGTTTCAGCGGCACTTCGAGCTGAGCACGTACCTGCACCCCTCCGATATTGACTACAGCATCCTTCTCCGGTCCAACCTGAAGCACCATGCCCTTCACCACTTGCCCGACCTTGAGCTCCAAGGCCTTAGGCTCCGCTATTTGCACGTCGCCCGCCAATCCCCGGATCAATCCGCTGATATTCATCGCATCCGCTCCTTCCATCTATACAAATAAAGCCGGCTTAGGCTACGTCTTCACGTCTCCCTGCCGGCTGCATTTCCGGTTCATGATATATATCGGCTAACCGCCGGGCTTTTTTCAGCGCAGACTTGTACCTGCTAGAACAGCACCTGCTGTTCGTAAACAATGTTTCTTAGAAACGTTTTACGATGCATCAGCGACGGACCATATTCCGCCACACGCTCCCGATGCATTTTTGTCGCATATCCTTTATGTATCGCAATGCCGTACTCCGGAAATTCCAAATCCCATTGCAAGCACATGCGGTCCCGAGTCACTTTCGCAATAATGGAAGCGGCCGCAATCGACTGGCTTAAAGCATCACCGTGTATAACGGCAAGCTGCTCCACGTCCACATCGACTTTCTCGGCATCGACAAGCAGTGAATCGGGAATGGGGTCCAGCTGTTCGACCGCACGCTTCATCGCGAGCCGCGCCGCCTGCTTAATATTGATCCGTTCGATCGTGTCGACGTCCGCGACCCCGATTCCAATGGACAGAGCCTCCTGTCGGATCACATCATATAACGCTTCCCGCTTCTTCTCGGTTAACTTCTTCGAATCGTCGACGCCTTCGAGCACCAGACCTTGTGGTAAAATAACCGCCGCAGCCACCACATCGCCGAATAAACAGCCTCGTCCGACCTCGTCAACTCCGGCCACAAGCGTTCTTCCTCGACCCCAGATCTCCTGTTCGTAATCCAGCATTTCCTCACCCGCATTTCCTGCACCAAGATTCGACCTTGGCAATCCGCCATGATGTTCCATTATACCGCAGGATTCGGGACCTGCCTATCCCCTTGCGCATAAAACCGCGATTTCAAGCTGTTTCTCGTTTCATCCAATAAACGTAAAATTTTATGTTTCCCTTCTGCCGTCAACCTATAGTACCCTGCAGAACGATCCTGGTCTACGAACAGGCGATCGTTACTTTGAGCAAGCCAAAAGTACATTGGATACTCTCTGCCATCCTTCAAGCTCAGAGCAACCGTCATGTCAGGAGGCCGAATGTCTAGCTTGGCCGCCTCTGCAGTCGCTTCCTGTATCGCGTCGATAAACTGTCCGATCGCATCCCGGGACGCGATTGAACCTTTGTTGCCTGAAGAATCGGTAACGATCAGGCTCGCGATATCTTCCGCCCGAATATGATGCGGCTCGCCCCATGTCCGTTTTCCGGCAGCAAAATCCCTTCCCGCCTCGTGATTGCAAGCACTGAGCAATCCGAGCCCGAACAAAGCGGCGGCAACAGCCATCCGCATCCGCGCTTTCCATCCGTTCATTCCGTTCATTTTCTCCACCTCTCAGCAGCCATAACTATAAATAAAGGACGTCGCACGCAACCGTTTTGTTTCTTTTTCCCAACCAAAAATTTTCAGTGCCTGTCCATTATGGCTCCCCGCAAAACAAAAGGACCCGATTATGGAGAACCATAATCAAGTCCAGGAACGATGCAATAAACTGACGGACCCGGATTCTGGAGAAAGGGAGCCAGACTATTTATATAAATACACTTTATGGTATAATTATACATTTTTATCAAATCAAATTCTTATACGCGCAATATCATCGCTTCATTATAACTGCGCATCATCTGGGATACGGTTACCAATTTGTAGTTATTGCCAATCAAACGCGGGAGCAGTATTTCGATAGCCTGCACCGTCTGGCTGCGGTCCTCGCCCGCATCGTCTCCACTGCCGTCGTGAAATAATATAATATCGCCCGTTTGCAGCGTTTCCAGCACCCGCTCCACAATCGTGTCGGCGCCTGGTAGACTCCAGTCCTTCGTGTTTTGATGATCCGGCCAGATCACCGTATGAAGCCCGAGCCGATCCGCCGCCTTGATGGTATGCTTATTGAATTCGCCATAAGGAGGGCGAAACAAGGAAGGCTGTATTCCCGTAATTTCTTGAATAATCCCGTTCGTCGTTTCCAGCTCGTTATCAACATCCTGCCTTTCGCATTTGGGCAAAGCAGGATGGCTGTACGTATGGTTTCCTATTTCGTGCCCCTCTTCAACAATCCGGCGAAGGAGGTCCGGGTATTGCTTGGCATAGGAGCCGATGACGAAAAAAGTGGCATTAGCTTGATGCTTCTTGAACAAATCCAAAATTTGCGGAGTATAGACCGGATTCGGACCGTCGTCGAACGTGAGCGCGAGCTGCCGTTCCTGTGATGGCAATTGATAGATGATCATCGTAACTCTCCCTTCCAAGAGGAAAATAGCAAGGTTAGCGTTCGCTTCCTCTCCGAAAGCACGAGGTCCTCGGGTCGGATCGTCCGGCAAGCCTTGATTTCAACCGTTAACCCTTCGATGCCATCGCCGTCTCGGATAATCGTTGGTACAAGACGTTGCCTAATCCCTCCGCTACCCGGTACACGGCCAGAATACTTTCGACGTGGGTTTCAAGGGCGTCCTGGTTCAATAAAGGTCCGATAACAAAACCGTTGTCCACTCCCTCAAGCTCGTAACCATTCGGCCGCAATTGGAACCCCCGCAAGGAAGCGTTCATTTTAAAATGATTTTCGCGCGCCCGCAAATTGCGGATCAACGGGGAATCCGTCCGGTTCACGCGTCCCGCTCCGGTGCAGTTCACCACGATATCCGCCGTTAGCTCGATTTTCCCCTCCTGTCCGTCCGCTTCGATATACAACCGCTGATCCGCTCGGCTGTCCATATGAACAATTTTTGCCTGCGTGGCGGTGACCAGTCCTTCCGATACAAAGCGGGCAGCGATCTCGATATACTCGCGCGCCGACGGACGCTGGCCGCCTGATGTCAGAGCTTCGTTCTCTTCGCCTTCGATAACGCCGCCCGGCAAATATCCGCTGGAGGAAACGACATTGATGCTGCGCACAGCAGAGAGCAGCTCTGCACGGTTCGATAGAAAATAGATCGCCTCAATTGCCGAAGCGTTCGAGCCTGCGATCAAGATGTCCAGCTTCCGGTCAAACGCTTTGGCGCGCTTCGCAACCGCCTGTTCCAGACCGGCATAGGTATCCTCGTACAAATCGTGGATGTACCCCTCGTCCACGCTCAAGCCGTAGCTATTGCTTCGCGGGATGCATCCCGTTGCCAGCACGAACGCCCGGCTATGAAAGCTTAAATCGTCGGCCAGCCGGGTCGTAAAGCCGAATGCCTCCGGCTCGATATCCGTTACCTCTCCTGTAACGAACCCAACCTTGGCCAAATTCCGCTCTTCCGCCAGCTGCACCGTTTCGCGAAGCAAGCGCTCGACGTAGAAGCCGAACAGCTTCCGGGGCACATAAAGCTCGTCTACCTGCCCGCTCTCGAGCTGCTCTTTATAGCGAAATATCCAAGCCTGCAGCAATCGATCTTCATGATGCACGCCTTCATGGACCAGCTCCTTATAATGCAGCGACAGCCAATCCCGAAACTCTTTCGGCGTCGACTGGGCAGCCGGTTCAATCAGCAAAAATCCGGATGGGCTTTGTTTCCCGTAAGGAATCCCGCGTCCGAATTCGCCGAAACGGTCAATCATCACGATTTCGATCGGCTTCTCTCCCGCTTCCTTGCCTGCTTCCAGCAATTGGTTCAATATATGAATGACCACCCGGCTTCCCGACAAGCCTCCGCCGGCGACAACCAAATCCGCATGATTAAGGTTTATCATCGCTTCCCACCCACTCCTTTTTTTAACTATCTTTGCCATGTAATCTGTCGATATAAATCCCTGGATTCGAACCTTCGATATCGATAGCGCCCACAACCCGCGCGTAGAACGGAGCCGCCTCCTTGGGGCCGCCGATTATGGCATAGGCGTAGCCCATATCCGCCATTGCGTGCAAGCAATGCAGCAGTAGCGCTTTGCCCACCTGTCCGCCCCGGTAAGCTTCGCCCACCCCAATCGGACCGAAAAAATTCCGGTATGTCGCTTCGTAGCAAGCAAACCCGATAATGTCGCCGTCGCGTGTAGCAATAAAGCTGCTGACCGGAGAATTAGAAAACGTGACGTCGCATTCGCTCATCCAGCCTTTGCTAAAATTAGTCTGCACCCATTCCAGCACCTGATTTTTTTCATAAGCTCTCGGACGACGCACCAGGATGCCCTTCTCGCGCAGTGCGTTAATATAATCCTCCAGCGGAGGCAGCTCATAAAGCTTCACTAATCTGTCCATCATTTCCATGATTGCTTCACCTCAAAATAATTTTCATGATTACATTGCCGAATACGTCTGTTCACGAGTCTTAACCGTGACAAGGTTCCGAACCCATTTGCCTTGCCGGATGCGGTAAAGCGTCAAACATGCCTTCACAAGATCTTCCATGATGACCAGAATAAAAATTTGCGGCAAGCTCCACTTCAAGACGAATGCGCCCACTAAAGCAAGCGGAATGCCGATCAGCCATTGTCCGGTAAAATCAATCACCAATCCCGCGTGCAAGTCTCCTCCGCTGCGCAGCACCCCGCTGATCCCGACGGCATTGATCGTTTTCAACCAAAAAGTGAACGCCATGATCATATACACTTGGAACGCCATATCGATTAACGAGTCGTCGATCACCCCGTACAACCCGATAATCGGGCGGTAAAACAACAGCAGCAGCGAACCCAGCCCGAGCGACAGCAAAAGACTGATCACGAGCATCCCTTTAGCCTGTTCAATTACCGCACTAAAGCGCTGTTGTCCAAGAGTATGCCCCAGAAGCACGGCCGTCGCTGTTGCACAACCTTGTTCAAAAGCGGCACTGAAAGAATCGATGGTCGCCATCATCGACATAACAGCCAACGCTTCGGTGCTGATCTTTCCGTAAATGACATGATACAAGAAGATACCCGTAGACCAGATGAAGCCGTTGACGGTAGCCAGCACGGATATTCGGACAAACTGCGCTAAACGATCTTTACTGATGTAACGGATAAAATCGTTCGGAACGAACGCCAGGGGGTGTTTTCTGAAGTAAATCATTACGATGAGCAGCAAGGCCTCCGCCACACTGCTGATCAGCGTAGCATAGGCAGCCCCCATGATGCCTAACTGGGGAAACCCGGCTTTTCCAAAAATAAGCAGGTAGTTCAGCAGCACATTCAAGGCGACGCCTCCGATGCTGAAGTACATCGCTGTGGAAGCTTGTCCGATCGCTCGAAGACCGACGCCAAACACATTGACGATCGCTAAAAAAATGACGCTTAACGAAATGACGCCCAAATACTTCGATGCGATTTCGGCAAGATGGCTATCGGAAGTGGCCAGCCCCATAACGACCGCCGGATTGGCGGTAAAAAAGAACAGAACCGGCAGCACGACAAGTACAAACGCCATACCGAAACTGAGACCCAGAATTCCTTTTACGCCGGAGAGATTGTTCGCTCCCCAATATTGGGCGGCCAGAACGCCGCAACCGCTGCTGAGGCCGACGAGCAGCACAATCGCAATCATCATCGCTTTGCTGACAATACCAACCGCAGCCACTTCGGTTTGTCCCAACGTCCCGACCATAAGGACATCCGCCAAATTCCGCGACGACAGCATAAGCACCTGAATAATGACAGGAATCGCCGTCGTAATAAAACTGACGAAAAATGCTTTTTCTAAGCCAAAAAGCTTTCTTGTTTTCATCCCGGTTCTCCTATCGTATGTCTCTTCATCCTCTCGCCGGCTGTTTTGCAGACCGGCAAAACTTTTTACTCCTCACGAATTCTCGTCTTCTTGCACAGCTTCACTCCTTTCCCTATTCGTCAGGGATATTTTCTCTTCGATCCCATAAATAGTTAATCACTATTTATTTAAGGATATTATCAAATATTCCCCATTGGATCAATAGGTTTTTATTAATTTGAAATATATAGTTTTTAATAAGTGAACTGTTGTTCATCGAGGGTTGAAAATTAGAAAAGCCTCTTGCGCATAACGCAGAGGCGGTCCCTTGAAAACAAAATGCGCTTCTTTCCGGTCAAAAGATCGGCAGCACATGGAAAAACACATTCGGCGAAGCAATGCGAAAATAATAGCTGCTCCAGCCTGCGCCTTTGTTGTTAAAACGATTGCGCTGACCGAACACCAACCGCTCCTGTTCCAATTCCTCAAGCTTATCGATTCTGCCCTCCGCATAATCCAGCAGTCGCGCGCTTGCGCTCTCCAGCCTTGTCAGAACGCCGCCATAGCGGATATCGAGCACTTCCCATCCAAAAGGTTTATACATCGCGTGCCACTGGTTCCGATGGGCGATCCGCAGCGCGTTGACGCGCCCGGAAAGCTCGGGAAGCACATGCAGGGCCGCATCTTTAAGCTTTTCCAGTTGACCGTTGTCGTAAGCCTGCTTCAGGTCGATGCCTAACTGGCTTTTTAACGCCAGCACCCTGCACAATTGTTCCGGCACCTCGAACAAATAATCAAGCTCCGCCTCAGGATTGCGTCGTTCATGAATCGCTTGTTCCAAGCGCGCATAATGCTCCGACAGCTCCAATCCCTCGATCTGCTTGTCGAACAACCCTAACAGCACATCCTGCCACAATAAAAACTTGGACGGATTGCTCTGCTCCGTGTTGTCCGGCACACTCCCCGGCGTTTCATCCAAATATTTCAGCTGAAGGAACGCCTCCGCTTCAATACCCGTACAAAACTTCACTCTTTGATGCAGTTGTTCCGTGCTCACTTCCTCCGCATAAGCATGCTCTGCATACAGCTGAATGCCGAGCAGCGCATTGAAGTGGTTGTTTTCCATGCCATCATCGCCCCACATAGCAGCATACACCTGCTTCACGCCTTCTTTTTTGCAGGCTTTCAAAGCTGCGTCGGACGTTTTCAAAGAAAGCCCGTAGTTCGTCCCGAAGCAGTTCCACGTCCAGATGCCGCCGAGGAAAATCGGATTTTGACCCCGGCCCAATTGACGATGAATATCAATCAGATACGAGTAGTCCTTTTCTTCCGTATGGAAAAAGTCCCAGTATACTAACCGTACGTCGTTCGGAATCACATTCACCATTTCCTCGGAAAGCTCCACGTTTTTCACGAACACGTAATGATCGCCTTCGGCCTTGGAAGCCATCTTCAAGAACATATCTCCGTACATGCATGGCTCCAAGCCGAGCTTTTGCGCAATTTGGCGCACGTTGGACAAGTGCTGGATCATCACATCGAACCGGTCCTTGTAACCGAAACGGTCCAGGTATTTCCCCCTTCCCAGCTCCTCCGCTTCGTCCATACCGATATTCACCTTTTTACTGCGAAACGGAGCGGTGGCAGCTGCAAGCATTTTCTCAATCAGCTCGTACGTCGGCTCGTAATCGGACAGCAGCACGCCTCTCGTGTCCCGGTAATGCGCAGCCTGCTCCCATTTCAAAAACTCCTCCAGATGCGCGTAAGTCTGGATGCTGGGATAAGCTTCGATGCCAAAGATGTCGGCGTAGTCGTCAATCGCTTTCAATTCGGCGAACGAATATCTCCCCCGCATGTAGCCAAAATAAGGCTCACCTTCCAGTTCGTACACGTCTTCCATGTAAAGAACCATCGAGTTGAGCCCCATCAGTGCGAGTTTGCGAATCCATTCTTTAAAGCTGTCTACTGTCAATACCGCATTGCGGGACAAGTCGAACTGCGGCCCGATCGCATCGAACTGCGGATGCTCCTTGATATGGAACGATTCTTTCTCGCCGTAATGCTGAATAAACAATCCTAACGCGCGAAAAAATTCATGCTTTTTTCCATAGCGGATCGTTCCTTGTCCTTGTTCCAGACGAACCTCCAATACATTCGGCGTCCGCTCCACACGCACCGGGATTCCGTCATCCGACAGCGTAAACCGCAGCTCCTCCGCCATCAGTCCGATCCCGGCAGACAGCTCCTCCGTTTGCCCTTCAAACTTTAATCTCATCGCTTATCCCTCCAAACTTGTATGGATACAAAAAACAAAAAAAACATTGATATGTAATATTATTACGTATATTATTATATTGTGAGGAATTATATTACGTCAATGAATAAATCACAAGCAGGTGAAGGTCATGAACAATGCCGGTTTATTGCTGCAAAGCATGCTCGATACACTGCACCCGGCTGAAAAACGGGTAGCCGAATATATCCTGAAACACCAGCAGCAAATTAGTCAAATTTCCGTGCAAAAGCTCGCCGAGGATACGGAAACCAGCGTAGCGACGGTCGCCCGGCTTGCCCAGCGCGCCGGCTTCAGCGGATACCGCGAGTTAAAATTCGCACTCCTTTCCGCTGCGACCGCCATTCCGAAGAATGACGATCATTTTGACGACATTCGTCCTGGCATGGAACCCGCTCAAGTCATCCGCCAGCTTACTTATTGGGCGAAGCAATGTATCGAGGATACGGCGCTGGTCTTGTCCGCCGAACAGGTCGACCGGGCCGTTAGCGCGCTGCTGAACGCTTCAAAAACCGCTTTTTTCGGCGTAGGCAGCTCTTCTTTCGTCGCGATGGACGCCTCTTTCAAGTGGATTCGCCTGAACCGGTGGAGCTTTGTTTACAGCGATCCTCAAGTCATGCTGCTTTCCGGCGTCATGCTTCAGCCGGGCGATGTGCTGGTTGCCATCTCCTATTCCGGCAAAACAAAGGAAACGCTCGAAGTGGCGGCGATGGCCAAGGAGCACGGGGCCACGGTGATCAGCATCACGCAGGTCGGCAACAATCCGCTTCATCAGATGGCGGATATCGGGCTTTGGGTCACGGCGACAGAAGCGGGGATGAAACGGGGCGACATCGGTTCGCGATTGGCGCAAACCCATGTGATCGATGTTTTATACATGTCCATGATCAGCCGTAACTTTACCGACGCCGTGATGCAGTTGGAAGAAACCTACACCATGGTGCGGCAAAAAAGGAAGGACTAAACCAAGAGCAAATGGAGGCGTTCATATGACGGAGCGCAAACGGAGCGCCGACCGGCTGGTGCTCAAAGGGACGATCCTCGACGGGAGCGGCAGGGAGCCTTTTAGCGGTTATGCCGTCATCGAGCAGGACAGGATCGCAGGGGTATTCCCCGAAGAAGCAACGCCTGCGGAAGTTATACCTAAGCCTGATTTTACCGACGCCCCCGTGCTTGATTTCGGCAAGGCATATCTGATTCCCGGCTTGATCGACATTCATCTTCACGGAGGCGCTGGCGCGGATGTTATGGACGGCAGCGCCGACAGCCTGATTCGGATGCTCCGCTACTATCTGGCCCATGGCACAACCTCGATCCTTGCCACCACCTTGACGGCCCCGAAGCCGGACATTGATCGCGCGCTTGCCGCCGCTTTTTCCGTACAGCAAACGGAGCGCATCGGCCAGGTGATTCAAGGCGTCCATCTCGAAGGGCCGTTCCTTAGTCCCAAATGGCCGGGCGCCCAGCATCCGCAGTGGATCTGCAACCCGCAGACCGCATGGCTTCGCGAATGGACTTCCCGCTTCCCCGGATTCATTCGTATGCTGACGCTCGCCCCCGAACTGGAAGGAGCCCAAGAGGCTGTCGCTTATGCTTTGGAGCAAAATATCATCGCCGCTTGCGGACATTCCGACGCTACCTACGATCAGGTGCGGACCGCAATCGGCTGGGGAATTTCCCATGCCGTCCACTGCTGCAATGCTATGCGTCCGTTTCATCATCGCGAACCGGGGGTTGTAGGAGCCGTGCTTCTGCACGACGAGCTGAGCACCGAAATCAATGTAGACGGGTATCATCTGCATCCGGCCGCAGTGGAATTGATTTTAAGGCTAAAGCGGGACCGTGTCTGCTTAATTACGGATTCCATGCGCGCCGCGGGAATGACGGACGGCGTCTACCATTTGGCCGGACTGGAGGTGCACGTCAAGCAAGGGGCCGCCCGCTTTGCCGATGGCACGATTGCCGGAAGTACCATTCCTTTGGCGCAATCGGTACGAAATCTCGTGCAGATGCACGGAAAATCGTTGCCGGAGGCGGTGAAGCATGCAACCTCGATTCCGGCGGGAATCGTAAAACTGCACAATAAGGGACTTTTAAAAGCCGGGTACGATGCGGACCTTGTCGTGCTGGAGCCGGAGGGTCTTCAAGTGAAGCGTGTCATGCTTGGCGGGGATTGGTTTGATCCCGAGACCCATGATTTTGCCTAAACGGGAAGAAGCATAAGTTCACAAGCGTTCATTTCAGGGAGGGGTTCGCTTTGAAATCCATTGGTGTCATTCAGTCCATTTATCGTTATCCCGTGAAGTCCTTTCAGGGAGAACGCCTGACCGCGGTCGATATCGAGCGATACGGATTATACGGAGACAGAGGGTATGCTTTTATCGATCATACGCGTTCAACCGATGCTTCCCGGTCCAACAAGAAGCTGAATGCCAAATTTGTTCCAAAACTGCTCGCTTACTCCAGCAAATACGTCGCCGACAGATCGGACAACGAATTTCCGCCAATACAGGTAACGGCCCCCGACGGCCGGGTATTTCAATGGAATGAGGAGCTTTTTGAAGAAATTCGGGCCGTCGTTTCTCCGCGGGAAATTTCTCCCCGGAAGTATTCGCCTGAGCATGACGACCTGCTGGGAGTTGATGAAGCAAGCATTTTGATCGCCTCGGATGTTTCTCTGGCCGAGCTGGAAAAAATCATTGGCGTGGAAACCGACATGCGCAGGTTCAGGCCCAACTTCGTCATACGTTACGACGAACCGCAGCCCTTTGAGGAATTTGATTGGATCGGGAAAACCGTCCAAATCGGAGGTACGCAACTGGAAATATACAAAAAGTGCCATCGATGCAGTATGGTGAACGTAGATCCGGACCACAATACCGTCAACCCGACCTTCCTAAAACATATTGCCAAGCATCTGGATGCCTGCTTTGGGGTATATGCCAGAGTCATTCGGACCGGAACCGTTACTGTTGACGATCCCGTGTATTTGCTCGACTGAATTTCAAATGAAAAAGAGCGATTCGTTTCTTTACGAATTCGCTCTTGCAGGATACATTTTATATCGTTTCCGATGCGCGCCGTGCCTCTCGCAGCGCGCTTTGCAGCGTTTATGGACTGTTAGACGTTGTGCTGCTTTTTCGAAGGTTGCTCGTGCATTGTCAGGTTGTTGCGGCATCGTCAGGCGCTTCGAGACTAATGCGTCCCAGCTTGCCTGCCCTCAGCTCGCGCAGAATGGCGAGCGAGGCCTTCTCCAGATCCACCCGTCCTCCGCTCATCAGAGCGCCGCGCTTACGACCGACGGCTTCCATCAGAGCAACAATCGCATCAGTGTCTCCCGGGTCTTGCGGAATCTCTTCTACGTCGAAACGTTCTTTGACCGCTTGTGCGTAATGCTGGGTCAAATAACGCATGGCGAACAGAGCAATTTCCTCCACCTGCAAAATCTCTTCCTTGATCGCTCCGGTCGCTGCCAATCGAAATCCGACCGACTGATCTTCGAACTTCGGCCACAAAATCCCGGGCGTATCGAGCAACTCCATCTCCGTGCCGACCTTAATCCACTGCTGACCTTTGGTTACCCCCGGCTTGTCTCCGGTTGCGGCGATTTTACGTCCGGCCATCCGGTTGATCAGGGTCGATTTTCCGACGTTCGGAATCCCGACGATCAATGCGCGGATCGCTCTCGGATTCATTCCTTTGCGCAGCTGCGCCTGAATTTTTTCCGACAGCAGCTCCTTGCTCCGCTGCATAATCTCTTTCACCGGATTGCCGCCTACGGAATCGATCGGGATCGCTTTCAACCCTTGTTCCGCGAAAAACTCCATCCACCGCCGGGTAACCTCCGGGTCCGCCAAATCGTGTTTATTCAGCAGAACCAAACGCGGTTTATTTTGCAAAATTTCATCGACCATCGGGTTTCGGCTGGATAATGGTACCCGCGCATCCAAAAGCTCGATCGCCATATCAATCAGCTTCAGCTTCTCTTGGATTTGCCGCCTTGCCCGTGTCATGTGACCCGGAAACCATTGGATCGTCATCTGAGTCACCTCAATCTGTTTACCTACTGCCGGTTCGGACTATTGAAATGAACCAGACTGATTTTATTGAACGGCCAGAATATTAAGTCGGCACGTCCGACAATTTTATCATAATTGACAAAGCCTACAGACGGGTCGCGGCTATCTGAGCTGTTCGAACGGTTATCGCCCATCACGAATACGCTGCCCTCGGGGACTGTTTGCTCCGGGAAATTTCTTGTGTTATAGGGTCTCCCTTCCGAGGCGGCTTTATCCAGCGCCGGCTTCAGATAGGTTTCGTCCACCAATTGGTTGTCCACATACACCTTGTCGCCTTCGACTTTGACCTTCTGGCCCGGCAAGGCAATGACGCGCTTTATGTAATCTTTATCTTTGGACGCATGAAACACGACGACTTCCCCGTGCTCCGGCTTCCCGAACTTGTAAATAAACTTATTGACGATGAGCCGCTCTCCCGTATAGAAATTCGGCTCCATGGAAGGCCCTTCCACAATGAACGGGGCGAAAACGAGCCAGCGTATAAAAAACACGAGAGCCGCCGCAATCAGCAGCGCTTTGATCCATTCCCAAGCTTCGTTTTTGACGGGATTCGTTTTTTCTACGGTTTGATCCTGCTCCATTAGCTTTCCTGCCCTTTCGCCAGAGTGGTAAAAAACGAAAAGGGACTTGTTATGCAAGCCCCTTTGTTTTCGTTATCGAATCTCTTTAATTCTTGCTGCCTTACCGCGCAGACCGCGAAGATAGTAGAGCTTCGCGCGACGGACTTTACCACGGCGAGCCACTTCAATCTTATCGATCTTCGGAGTATGAATCGGGAACGTTCTCTCAACGCCGACACCGTAAGAAATTTTTCTTACTGTGAACGTTTCGCTGATTCCGCCGCCGCGGCGCTTAATAACAACGCCCTCGAACAGCTGGATACGCTCGCGCGAACCCTCGATAACCTTAACGTACACTTTCAAAGTGTCGCCAGGACGAAAGCTCGGAATGTCGCTGCGCAGTTGTTCCTTCGTAATCTCTTGGATCAAGTTCATGGATGACTCCCTCCTTCCACACAGGTGTTCATGCCGCTGCTATTAGATGTCGGTTCTTCGATGTCACGGGCAGAGGACCACCGTATTCAAGCAAATTGCCACAACGTTATATATATTAGCATAAATTCAAGGGAAACACAACCAGTTCTTTACCGAAAGATGCAGGATCGTTCCATTTTTGCAAATCGATCCGTTCATGCTGGTTGCTTGGCGATGTCTTCCAGATTCACATTATTCCCGTTACAACAAAAATGTATTCCATCCTCCAAATTTAAAAAACCGTCTTGGCTCATGCTTCTGCGCATGACGCAAAACGGTTCTTCCTGAAGCCCTTCATTCCAGTTTACCGGGGATACCTCGTCCTGAACGCTCCTGCGCTTCCCATTCGTCAAGCCAGCGGCGCTCTTTAGGCGTAAGCTCGATCCCCTCCAGCAAATCCGGACGTTTCCTCCATGTGCGCTCCAGCGACTGCTTTCTGCGCCACTCCTCGATGTTCCCATGATGGCCGGAGATCAGCACGTCGGGAACCTCCCAGCCGCGGAAATTCGCGGGCCGCGTATAATGAGGGTATTCCAGCAGGCCGGTGCTGAACGAATCTGTCACCGCCGACGTTTCGTTGCCCAGCACGCCGGGAAGCAAACGTACGACGCTGTCGATCACGACCATTGCCGGCACCTCTCCCCCGGTCAGCACATAATCGCCGATGGACAGCTCGTCCGTCACCAAATGCTCGCGGATTCGCTCGTCATAGCCCTCGTAGTGGCCGCAGATGAAGATCAAATGCCGCTCTGCCGCGAGTTCCTCGGCTTTTTTCTGTGAGAACGGCTCGCCTTGAGGACACATCAGGATCACGCGAGGCTTCGACTCCAGACCGGAGGTTACATCTTCAACCGCGGCGAACAACGGTTCCGGTTTCAGCACCATTCCGCCGCCGCCTCCGTACGGATAGTCGTCCACCGTATTGTGCTTGTTGTTCGCGTAATCCCGGAAATTGACCGTATTCAGCTCGACTAAACCTTTTTCCTGTGCCTTCCCCAAAATACTCGAAGTAAAGACCCCGTCGAACATCGCTGGAAAAAGCGTCAGCACATCGATTTTCATAAGTCAAGCAAGCCTTCCATCAGGCGAACCGTAACCTTCTTCGCGGTTACGTCGACGGTCAGCACGACATCGTCGATATAAGGGAGCAGCAGCGGTTTTCCTGTCGGACGCTTAACGACCCATACGTCATTCGCCCCAGGCGACAAAATTTCCGAGATCATCCCCAGCTCTTCGCCTTCCTCCGTGACGACGGTACAGCCGATAATTTCGTGGTAGTAATACTCGTCTTCGGGAAGCTCGGACAAGTATTGTTCTTCGACTTTTAACAGCCAGCCTTTATATTTTTCCACTTCGTTGATGTTCGTAAAGCCTTGGAATTTGATGATGAACATGTTTTTTTGCTCACGGGCCGCTTCCACCGTAACGGAGAGCTGCGTCCCTTGCTCGGGATGAACAAATACGAGCTTGCTGCCTTTGGCAAAGCGCTCGTCCGGAAAATGCGTTTCCGGGACGATCTTAAGCTCGCCGCGGATGCCATGCGTGTTCACAATTTTTCCAACCGTATACAACTTTTCGCTCATAGGACCCTCCCGGGTTTGGAATAGGAGCTTATAGGAAGAGAAAAGAGTTAGGAGCAGCTCCTAACTCTCATGTTTCCCTTATGACACGATTTCAACCGAAACGCGTTTCGATTCTTTCACTGCAGCGGAAGTGACTACGGTGCGGAGCGCCTTGGCAATCCGTCCTTGCTTGCCGATTACCTTGCCGACATCGTCGGGATGTACCGACAGCTCAAACGTAATGCTGCGGTCGTCCTCGACCGTATTCACGCGTACTTCTTCAGGATGATCCACCAACGCCTTGGCGATAACGGTAATAAGATCCTTCATCGTACCCTCCGAATCTTACAGATTACTTCTGCAGTTTAGACTCGTGAAATTTTGTCAAAATGCCAGCTTTGCTGAACAGGCTGCGAACTGTATCGGAAGCTTGCGCACCATTTTGGAGCCATTTCAGTGCTTTTTCCTCGTCGATATTCACAACGGCTGGTTGAGCAACCGGATTGTATGTGCCAATCTCTTCAATGAAACGACCGTCACGCGGGGAACGGGAATCCGAAACCACCACGCGGTAGAAAGGAGCTTTGTGAGCGCCCATACGCTTCAGACGAATGCGAGTTGCCATGTATATCACCTCCCCAATAGAGTTAAACATCGTATATCTCAAAACGGGAATTTCATCCCGCGTCCGAGCTTCTTCAGGTTCTTCAGCTGCTTAGACCCTTTGGGTCCCATCATGCCGGAGAACTGCTTCATCATCTTGCGCATATCTTCGAACTGCTTGATAAACCGGTTGACATCCTGCACGGAATTGCCGCTTCCCGCAGCCAGACGCTTGCGCCTGCTCGGACTGAGCAGATCCGGGTTTTGCCGTTCATCCTTGGTCATCGACTTGACGATCGCGGCGACACGAGACATTTGCTTATCGTCGACCTTGACGTCCTTCATGCCCTTGATCTTGCCTGCGCCCGGCAGCATGTCAAGCAATTGGTCCAGCGGACCCAGCTTCTTGACCTGCTCCATCTGCTCCAGGAAGTCGTCGAACGTGAATTCCGCGGTACGCATCTTGCGTTCCATTTCCTTCGCCTTGTCGGCGTCGATGCTCGCTTGCGCTTTCTCGATCAGCGTGAGCATATCGCCCATACCGAGAATCCGCGACGCCATCCGTTCCGGGTGGAACGGTTCGAGCGCATCCATCTTCTCGCCCATGGCAGCAAACTTGATCGGGCAGCCGGTAACGGCTTTGACCGAAATCGCCGCCCCGCCGCGCGTATCGCCGTCGAGCTTCGTCAGCACGACGCCCGTCAGCTCTAGCTGCTTATGGAAGCTTTCAGCTACGTTGACCGCGTCTTGTCCGGTCATCGCGTCGACCACCAGCAAAATCTCGTCGGGACTGACCGCTTCGACAATTTGCTTCAATTCTTCCATCAAGCTTTCGTCGATGTGAAGACGGCCCGCCGTATCGACGATCAAATAATCGTTGTTATGATCCTTCGCATGCTGCAGCGCCTGCTTCGCAATCTCGACCGGGCTTACTTTGTCGCCCAGCGAAAACACCGGAACCTTCAACTGCTCGCCCAGCACTTGAAGCTGTTTGATCGCAGCCGGACGGTAGATGTCGCCTGCCGCAAGCAGCGGCCGGTGGTTCTGCTGGAGCAGCAGCTTCGCAAGCTTGCCGGTCGTCGTCGTTTTCCCCGCGCCCTGCAGACCGACCATCATAATGACCGTCGGCGGCTTGTTCGCCCGCGCCAGCTTACTCTGCGTCCCGCCCATCAGGGCCGTCAGCTCTTTATTTACAATATCGACGACAACCATCGCCGGGGTAAAGCTTTGCAGCACTTCTTGTCCGATCGCCCGTTCCTTCACCTTGGCGATGAATTCCTTGACGACCTTAAAGTTGACATCCGCCTCAAGGAGCGCAAGCCGTACTTCCCGCAGCGCTTCGTTCACATCGTCCTCGGTCAGCTTGCCTTTTCCTCTTAGCTTACTGAATACACTTTGCAGCCGGCTGGATAGTCCTTCGAATGCCACAGGTCGTCACCACCTTCCAGAGGGAATTATGTTAGTCCAGTTCGTTAAGCTTTTCCATAATGGCCTGAATCTCCAAGCGCTCAGGCTCCGGCAGATCGCCGCTGAGCGTCTCCAGCTGCCGCAGGAGCCGCTGCCGTTCTTCATGCTTCTCCAAGAGCCGCAGCTTGCCTTCGTATTCCTCAAGCACGGATTCGGCTCGTTTAATATGTTCGTAAACCGCTTGACGGCTGATGCTGAATTCCGATGCGATCTCGCCAAGCGAATAGTCGTCGTGAAAATAATGCTTCAAAAACATTTGCTGCTTTTCCGTCAACAGCCGTTCATAGAAATCGAACAACAGATTAATCCGATTCGTCTTTTGAAGGACATTTTCCTCCGTCATTTGTGCCTCACCCCCGTTAAGGTAAAACACTTTACAGCAAATCAACCTCACTTATCATACTGAAATTGAATGGGGATGTCAAGCTTTTCTCCTTGTCAGGCAAAAAGCCGGCTTATTGACCGGCTTTTTCCTCTTCCTTTTCCGACTCGGCAATCCATTTGCTGAATAGCGCATGCACGAATTGATCGGAATCGAACGCTTGCAGATCGTCCATCTTCTCGCCGAGGCCGACGAATTTGACCGGCAGCTGCAGCTCCTGACGGATCGCGACGACAATGCCGCCTTTTGCCGTTCCGTCCAGCTTGGTCAGCACCAAGCCGCTCAGACCGGATTTCTCGTCGAACAGCTTCGCCTGCTGCAAAGCGTTCTGTCCGGTCGTCGCATCGAGCACCAGCAGCACCTCGTGCGGCGCTTCCGGCACCTCGCGGCGGATGACGCGATAAATTTTATTCAGCTCTTCCATCAGGTTGACTTTGTTCTGCAGCCGGCCGGCCGTATCGCAGAGCAGCACGTCCACGCCGCGCGATTTGGCCGCATGCAGCGCGTCGTACATGACCGCCGCCGGGTCTGAGCCCGCCTGCTGCTTGATCACGTCGACGCCTACGCGGCGCCCCCACTCTTCCAACTGCTCGATCGCTCCGGCGCGGAACGTGTCACCGGCGGCAAGCAGCACTTTTTTGCCTTGGGATTTCAGCATATGCGCCATTTTGCCAATCGTCGTCGTTTTTCCGACGCCGTTGACGCCTACGAACAAAATGACCGTAAGGCCGGAGTCGGCCATGCGCAGCCCGGTTTGCTCCTGCCCTTTGAGCAGCGCGATCAGCATCTCGGACAAAATCGGCTGCAGCTCGCTCGGGTTCTCGATTTTGCGTTTGCGGACTTCGGCCCGCAGATCCTCGATCAGCTTCAGCACCGTGTTCACGCCCACATCGGCGCCGATCAGGATTTCCTCCAGCTCCTCGTAAAAATCCTCGTCGATTTTTTTGCGGCGGGAGAACAGGTCCTCCACCCGCTCGACGAACACGTCTCTCGTTTTGGCCAAGCCTTCCTTGAATTTATTCGTCACCGCTTCGGCTTTGGTCGAAATCGCTTCTTTCAGTCGTTTAAAAAAGCTCACGGGGCACCTACCTCAATCTCAATATATCGGCATCAGCCGGCTTCCATAATGGCTTCATCTTCTTCCAAACGGACGGATACGAGCTTCGAAACGCCGCCTTCTTCCATCGTCACGCCGTAGAGCACATCGGCTTCCTCCATCGTGCCTTTGCGGTGCGTTACGACGATAAATTGCGTCGACATCGAAAATTCACGCAAATATTCGGCAAAGCGTGTCACGTTCGCCTCGTCTAGCGCCGCTTCAACCTCGTCAAGCACGCAGAACGGCACAGGCTTGACCCGGATGATCGAGAACAGCAGCGCAATGGCGGTCAATGCCCGTTCGCCGCCGGAGAGCAGTTGCAAATTTTGCAGTTTTTTGCCCGGGGGCTGCGCTACGATCTCAATGCCCGTGTCAAGCAAATTGTCCGGCTCCGACAAAATCAGGTCGGCCCGGCCGCCGCCAAACAGCTTCCCGAAAACAACGACGAATTGCGAACGGATCGCTTCGAACGTGGAGCGGAACCGTTTTCCCATCTCCTCGTCCATCTCGCGGATCACGAGATAAAGCGCCGTTTTGGCCTCCACCAGATCGTTCTTCTGCTCCGCCAAAAACAAGTACCGCTCGTGAACACGCTGATACTCTTCAATCGCCCCGAGGTTGACTTCCCCGAGTATGGCGATTTCGCGCTTCAGCTCGCGAACTTTATTTTGCGTGCCCGGAACATCCTCCGGTACGGGATAACGCTCTTTCGCCAGCTCATAGCTGAGCTCGTAATCTTCGGCGAGCTTTTGGAGCAGGTTCTCCAGCTCCACGTCCAAGCGGTTCACGCGAACCTCCGTCTGATGGAGCTGTTCTTCGATCTGCCTGAGCTGGGAGCGTTGCTCCTTGGTTTTGCTCTCCTCGGCTTCGAGCTTGGCCACCCATTGCGCCCGTTCCGCGCGCTTCATGTCCAGCTGCTCCGCACACTGCTGCTTCTTCAGCTTCAATTCATTCAGCTGCTCAATCTGCTGCACGGATTCCTGCTCGTGATTCGCCATGTCGGTGTCGAGCTGCCGCTCCTGCTCGCAGTTCGCTTCCAGCTCGTTCTTGATCGTCCCCAGCTCATTGCGGGAACGGCGCTCCTGCTCGTGCAGCGACTGCTTCTCCTGCGATTGCGCCGCAACCTTCACCTTCAGGTCAGTGAGCTGCGTTTGCAGCTCCTCTTTCTCCGACTCGCTCGCCTTGCGGCGGATTTCGGCATCGCGGATCGCCTGCTGCAGCTCGGCCTCCTGCCGCTTCAACCGCTCCTGCGCCTCTAGAGCCTCCGTCCGCCGGCGCTCCAGATCGCTGCGCTCGGCCGCCAGCGTTTCACCGTCAGCGCCGTACAGCGCAAGCTGCTGGGCCACCTGCTTCGCCTCATGCTCCAACGGCTCAAGTGAAGCGCGAACTTGCTGCTCCTCGATCCGCCGGTTTTCGCCTTCCGCCCGCAGCTCGTCCAACTTACGCGTCGTTTCGCCGATTTCGCGGCGCAGCTCCTCCGCTTTGGCCCGGAAGCTTTTCAGCTCGGTTTCGGACAGTGAAATGTCCTTATCCATATCTTCAATTTGCCGTTGACGACTCAGAAGACTGCTCGTTTTCTTCTGTTGGCTCCCCCCGCTCATTGAGCCGCCAGGGTTCACGACATCGCCCTCCAGCGTGACGACGCGGTACCGGTACTGCACCCGGGCCGCGATCCGGTTGGCCACCTCCAGCGTATTCGCAATAATGACATTGCCGAGCAAACTGCCGGCAATTTGCCGGTACGTATCTTCAAACTGCACCAAATCGACGGCGATGCCGACAAAGCCTTCCATCCCTTGGAGTTGGCGCTGTTCGTTTTCCGGAATGGACCGGCTGCGAATTACGTCCAGGGGCAAGAACGTCGCCCGGCCGAGCTGGCGGCGCTTCAGAAAAGCGATCGCATCCCTGCCGTTCGCCTCATTGTCCACAACAATGTGCTGAAGCGCGCCGCCCAGCGCCGTCTCCATGGCAACCTCCACATGGGCGGGCACCTTGACGAGCTCAGCCACTGCGCCGCGAATGCCGTGCAGATCGCCGCGGTCCTTCGCCTTCAGCACTTCCTTGACGCCGTGCATAAAGCCGTCATAGTCGTTTGCCATCTCGCGCATCGTATCGCGCCGCGACACCATGGAATCGATCTTTTGCTCCCACTTGCGGACGGCGGCCTGCGCCTCTTCCGAAAGCGTCTGCTTCGATTTCAATCCTTGGCTGAGCTCCAGATATTGATTCCGCAATTCCGCGATCGCGGCTACAGCTTCGTCGAGCTTCTTCTCCAGAGCTTCCTTGCGCTCCGCGATGCTCTCCTGCTGCTCCTGCCACTTGCGGTACTCGTCGTCGAGCCGGTCCAGCCGGCGGCCGAGCGCTTCCAGCTGCTGCTCCGCATACCGCGCTTCATTGCGGGCATTGGCGGAATCGTTCAGCACTTCGAACAATTCGCCCTTCAGCCGCTCCTCCTCCGCGCTGCTGATGCCTCCCGTCACGCCAAGCAGCCGGTCTTCCTCGGCCTTCAGCTTGGCCTGCGTCTCCGCAAGCTCCGCTCCGATGGCAGCGATTTTTTCGCGCAGTTGGGCAATTTCGGCCTCTTTATCAAGCACCCGCTGTTCCTGCTGGGCGACGGCAAGCCGGATCTGGTTTTTATTGGAAGCGTAGTTTTTTTTCCGCTCTTTCAGCACCTCACCCTGGCCTTCGCATTTCTCAAACTCCTCACTAAGCTGAAGCAGGTGCTGCTGCAATCCTTCAATCTCTTCCTCCAACCGTCTCGTTTCCCAGCGTTCTTTTTCCAGCTCGGCGTCCTGCTTGCTGATTACGCTGGACAATTCGCGCTGCGATTCACGAAGCTTCTCAAGCTGAGCGTTCGTATCCGTCCAGCTTGCGTAAATTTGCTCGATCTGATGGACATACATCGCGATCTCGCTGGATTTGAGCTCTTCTTTCAGCTCTTTGAAGCGGACCGCCTTCTCCGACTGCACGCGCAGCGGCTCCAGCTGGTCTTCCAGCTCCGACACCAGATCGTGGATACGCAGCAAATTTTGCTCCGTTTCCTGCAGCTTCTTTTCCGTTTCGCGCTTGCGCGATTTATATTTGACGATCCCCGAAGCTTCTTCAAAAATTCCTCGGCGGTCTTCCGATTTCGTGCTCAAAATTTCTTCGATGCGCCCCTGCCCGATAATCGAGTAAGCTTCCTTCCCGATTCCCGTATCCATAAAGAGCTCGGTAATATCTCTGAGCCGGCAGGGCTGCTTGTTGATCATATATTCGCTTTCCCCGCTGCGGTGCACGCGCCGGGTGACCGTCACTTCGCTGTAATCCAGCGGCAGCGACTGGCTCGCGTTATCGAGCGTCAGCGACACTTCGCCGTAATTGACGGCTTTGCGGGCATCGCTTCCGGCAAAAATAATATCTTCCATCTTCCCCCCGCGCAGCGACTTGGCGCTTTGTTCGCCAAGCACCCAGCGGATGCCGTCGGAGATGTTGCTTTTTCCGCTGCCGTTCGGCCCGACCACCGCCGTAATTCCTTGTACGAATTCCAGCTCGGTCCGATCCGCAAACGATTTGAAGCCCGAGAGCTCGATACGTTTCAAAAACAACTTGGCTCACCTCTTACGGCTATTGTACCATATTCCGGATCTATAGTAGATACCGTCCCTTGCAAGTCCGGCGATCTTCACGCTGGCTGCGATTGACTTGCTGTCGTTTGACCGGAACGATACCGGTTTGTGATAACGTTCCCGCCCGCTTGCAAAAAAAAGAGCGACGGCCCGCTGTACGGCCGTCACCTTCTGCGAACTTGCTTTATGGCTGATCCACCTTGACCCCCAGCTTCGTGAGCGCTTCGGCGGCCGCATGCTGCTCCGCTTCCTTCTTGGAGCGGCCAAGTCCCCGACCGAGCATTTCCTCATGAAGATATACTTCCGCTGCGAACTCCCGCTCGTGCGCAGGTCCGCGTTCATCTACGATTTTGTATTCCAAGGGGCCCATGTTATGCTGCTGGGTATGCTCTTGTAGAATCGTTTTGTAATCCGCCGTTAACAGGCGCCCCTGCTGGGGCAAGCCTGGAAACATATGACGGCTCAGAAAAGCGCGCACCGTCTCCAAGCCTTGATCCAAGTAAAGTGCGCCGATAAACGATTCGAACACATCTGCGAGCAGTGCCGGACGGGTTCTACCGCCGGTCAGCTCCTCTCCTTTGCCGAGCAGCACATAAGATCCGAAGTCGAGCTGCTCGGCGAAGCCGACGAGCGAGGGCTCACAGACGATGGAAGCACGCAATTTGGTCAATTCGCCTTCCGTCCGGTCCGGATACTTGTCGAACAAATATTCCGATACGGTCAGCTCCAGGACAGCGTCGCCGAGAAACTCCAGCCGTTCGTTATCCTTGTATTGGCCAATGCGATGCTCATTCACGTAGGAAGAATGCGTAAATGCCTGTCTTAGAAGGTCGGGACGCCGGAACGAGATTCCGAGGTCCGCTTGCAGCTGTTTTAAGTTGCGATGCATATCTAATCACCTTCGTGTAAGCAATTTGTTTCGTGGAGATTGAAAACGCGCAACCAACCCCACGAAACAATGTTATAGTTTAGCCGGCCCCGTGTAATCTATGCTCTTAAGCCTCGTACTTTTGCAGAATGACCGTTGCGTTATGGCCGCCGAAACCAAACGAGTTCGACATTACGGTACGCAGATCGAACGGACGCGGCGTATTCGGCACGTAATCCAGATCGCATTCGGGATCCTGATTGTCGAGATTGATCGTCGGCGGGATCATGCCATGCTTCAAGGCCAACGCGCAGATGAGCGCTTCCACGCCTCCCGCCGCGCCAAGCAAGTGACCGGTCATCGACTTGGTCGAGCTGACGGCCAGCTTGTAAGCGTGCTCGCCGAACGCCTGCTTAATCGCGGTCGTCTCCGATTTGTCGCCGACCGGCGTCGAAGTGCCGTGCGCATTGATATAATCGATCGCTTCAAACGGAATACCGGCGTCTTTCACGGCTTTAACCATGCAGCGTGCAGCGCCGTCCGGATCCGGATCAGTCATATGATGCGCGTCTCCGCTCATGCCGTAGCCGATCACTTCGCCGTAAATGCGGGCTCCGCGCTTCTGCGCATGCTCCAGCGATTCCAGAATGAGGATGCCGGCGCCTTCGCCCATGACAAACCCGTCGCGATCCGTATCGAACGGACGGCTCGCCTTTTCCGGCTCGTCGTTGCGGGTCGACATGGCGCGCAGCGCGCAAAAGCCTGCAACGCCCGTCGGGCTGATCGTCGCTTCCGCGCCGCCGCAGATCATGACGTCCGCATCGCCGCGAAGGATCGTCTTGAAGGCGTCTCCAATGGAGTGCGTACCTGTCGCACAGGCGGTAACGGCCGTGCTGTTCGGTCCTTTGGCTCCCGCGATCATCGAGATTTGCCCTGCCGCCATATTGGCGATCATCATCGGAATAAAGAACGGGCTGACCCGCTTCGGTCCCTTTTCGAGCAAAATTTTATGCTGCTCTTCCCAAGTCGACAGGCCGCCGATCCCCGAGCCGACATAAACGCCGACCCGTTCCGGATCGGTATCTTCTTTGACATTCAGCCCTGCATCCTTTAAGGCCATTATTGAAGCGGCCACGGCAAATTGCACGAAGCGGTCCATGCGGCGGGCTTCTTTTTTGTCAAAATAATCTTCCGGATTAAAATCTTTAACCTCGGCGGCGATCCGTGTCGGGTATTCGCTGACGTCAAACGACTCAATCGCGCTGACACCGGACTTTCCGGACATCAGATTCCCCCAGAACGTTTCAAGATCGCGTCCAAGCGCGGACATCACGCCGAGACCCGTAATAACGACTCTTTGTTTCATGCTGTAATTCACCTCTATTGTAAATAACCTTCGTTATGTACTTCATTCGTAAGGAGTTAAGTTCGCTACTGCGCGCAGTTAGGCATGGAATGGAGATAAGTCCCGTTTATCCAAGAAAAACGGGACTTATGCGTTTACGTATGAGATTTTATGTACTCGACTACTTGACCTACAGTAGTGATCTTCTCTGCATCTTCGTCAGAGATTTCCATATCAAACTCATCTTCCAATTCCATAACCAATTCCACGACATCGAGAGAATCGGCACCTAAATCATCTTTAAAAGAAGCCTCAAGGGTCACTTCCGCTTCGTCAACGCCGAGACGGTCCACAACGATGCGTTTTACGCGATCCAAAACTTCGGACATCCGGTTCACCTCCTCTTTGGTATTATACTTAACTTATGGACAAAATGCCATAGTAAGCCTCGCTTAGCGCGAAAAAAAACAATTTTCGCCAAAAAATTCTATTTTGCGGCAACTCTGGCAGTGCGTTTGCATCTGCCCGCACCTCCGCCCATTGTTGCCGCAAGCCAGGCTACATATACATGCCGCCGTCGACGTGAAGCGTCTGTCCCGTCATATAGGACGAGTCGTCGGACGCCAAATATACCACCGCTTTGGCAATGTCCTCCGGCTTTCCCAGACGCGCGAGCGGAATTTGCGTCATGAGCTGCGAGCGCTGATCTTCCAACAGCTTGTCGGTCATATCGGTCTCGATGAAGCCCGGCGCCACGCAGTTCACATTGATGCCGCGCGAGGCAAGCTCCTTCGCCGCCGTTTTGGTCATCCCGATGACCCCCGCTTTGGCAGCCGCATAATTGATCTGCCCGGCGTTCCCCGTCGTTCCGACGACGGACGAGATGTTAATAATTCGTCCCGAACGCTGCTTCATCATCGGGCGCGTAGCCGCTTTTACGCAATTGAATACGCCTTTCAGATTCGTCTCGATCACTTGATCGAACTCCTCTTCCTTCATGCGCATAATCAGGTTATCCCGTGTAATTCCCGCGTTGTTAACCAAAATATCGATCCGGCCGAATGCTTCCAGGACGAGCTTGAACATCTCTTCGACTTCCTGGACGGAACCGACGTTCGCCTTTACCTTAAACGACTTGCGTCCCAGCGCTTCAATGGCCTGCACAACTTCCGCCGCTGCCGCTTCGCTGCCCGCGTAGTTGACGACTACATCGGCCCCCGCTTCCGCGAGACCGATGGCGATGGCCCGGCCGATGCCTCGAGAGGCGCCGGTAACCAGCGCTACCTTACCCGTTAGCATGCACTAATCCCTCCCATGAATAATCGTTTATTCCGTCGTTTCCAGCTGAAATTTCTCGATGGCTTCCAGACTGTTGATGGAATACACTTTCACGCTGCGGTCGATCTTCTTGATCAGACCTGCCAGAACGGTGCCGCTGCCGATTTCGACAAACGTGTCCACACCTTGCCCTAACAGCCATGCAACGCTGTCTTCCCACAGCACGGAGGAATGTACTTGATCGATCAACAGCTGCTTGATTTCCGCCGGCTCCTGCACCGGCAGCGCCGTCACGTTAGCAACGACGGGAACGGCCGCCGCCTTCATTTCAACGGACCCCAGCACGCCGCCGA
Source organism: Paenibacillus elgii (assembly GCA_042219835.1). Lineage (GTDB taxonomy): Bacteria > Bacillota > Bacilli > Paenibacillales > NBRC-103111 > Paenibacillus_G > Paenibacillus_G elgii_A. Next base: position 11,334 of record JBHJMN010000008.1, on the reverse strand, counting down.
GACGATCGGAAGCGGGCTTCATCAACGAGGAATGAAACGGCCCGCTGACCTCAAGCGGAATCACGCGTTTCGCGCCGGCTTCTTTGCCGCGTTCAGCGATGGCCTGCACCCCTTCTTTGCTGCCGGAAACCACGATCTGTCCCAGGCAGTTGAGGTTCGCAAGCTCGACGACGGTTCCTTGCCCGCTGACATCCGAGCACAGCTGCCGCAGCGCTTCGCGCTCGGCGCCGAGCACGGCTGCCATAGCGCCTTGTCCGCTCGGCACCGCCTGCTCCATAAACTCGCCGCGTGCGCGCACCGTACGGACAGCGTCTTCAAAGCTCAGCACGCCTGCAGCTACAAGCGCACTGTATTCGCCAAGGCTGTGCCCGGCGGCATAATCCGGCTGAAGGCCATGACGTGCGCAAAACAGTTCAAGGTAAGCTATGCTGGTAGTAAGCAGCGCAGGCTGTGTATTCGCGGTAAGCTTCAGCTCTTCCTCCGGACCATCGAAGACGATGCGGCTGAGAGGGAAGCCGAGCGCCTTGTCGGCCGATTCGAAAATGCTCCGCGCGGCGGCATCCGCTTCATAAACGTCTTTCCCCATCCCTACCGCTTGGGCCCCTTGACCCGGGAATACGAATGCGATTTTCCCCATATCCGCTTCTCCTTTATTACCGACTGCAAGCCGTGCGGACGGACCGAACGGCCGCTCCTGCACAAAGCTATTGAGATTTAATGCCACATCCCGGATTATTTACCACACCAAGACGGAAGCGCCCCAAGTCAAGCCCCCGCCGAAGCCGACAAGCACCACGCAGTCGCCCTCTTTAACCCGTCCGGACTCCGCCGCCTCCGCGAGAGCGATCGGAATCGATCCTGCCGATACGTTGCCGTATTTGTGCAAGTTGATCATGCATTTGTCCTCGCTCAAATTCAGCTTCTGCAGCGCGGACTGAATGATACGGATATTCGCCTGATGCGGGACGAGCAAATCCACCTCGGACTTGTCGATTCCCGCCTTGCGCAGCGCCTCTTCCGCGGCGCTTCCCATGATGCGTACTGCGAACTTGAATACCTCGCTGCCGGCCATGTAAATGAAATGCTGCTTGCCTTCCAGACTCTGCGGCGATGCCGGACAGCGGGAACCGCCCGCAGCGACATTCAGCAGCGGTCCGCCCGCGCCGTCCGCGCCAAGCTCGAACGACTTAAACCCGCGGCCTTCCGGCACCTCTCCGAGCACGACCGCGCCTGCGCCGTCACCGAACAAAATACAGGTGTTCCGGTCGGTGTAGTTCGTAATTTTAGACAAGCATTCCGCGCCTACGACAAGCGCATATTTATACGTTCCGGTGGCGATGAAATTCGCGGCGTTGGCCAAGCTGTAGATAAATCCCGAACAAGCCGCAGACAGGTCGAAGGCGGCCGCTTTTTTGGCCCCCAGCTTGTCCTGCAAAATGCATGCCGTCGACGGAAACGCCATATCCGGGGTAACGGTCGCCACAATAATTAAATCAATCTCTTCCGGCGCGATGCCCGCGTTCTTCAGGGCGATTTTCGAGGCTTCATAGGCCAAGTCCGACGACGCTTGCTCCGCGGAAGCGATGCGGCGTTCACGGATGCCGGTACGGGTGACGATCCATTCGTCGTTTGTGTCCACCATTTGCTCCAGCTCGAAATTGGTCAGTACCTTCTCAGGCACATATTTTCCCGTTCCGAGAATGCCTACAGGCTTTAAGCTGCTATTCATCATTACTCGCTCCCGTTGCTGATTTCCGCAGAGATGCTGCGGACCAAATCGTTTTTCAAAGCGATCCGGGCTTGACGCACCGCATTTTTAAATGCTACGCCGTTGGACGAGCCGTGGCTTTTAAGCACCAGACCGTTAATGCCCAGTAGAGGCGCTGCGCCATGCTCGGAGTAATCCATTTTTTTGCGGAAGCGGCTGAGCCCCTTCTTCACCGCCGTGGCCGCAAGCTTCGTGTACCACGTACGCATAAATTGTTCTTTTAAGACGGAAAAGATGACCGAGGCCGCCCCTTCCATCGATTTAAGCATAATATTCCCCGCGAAGCCGTCGCATACGATGACGTCGCAAGGCTTCCGGAGCACGTCGCGCGACTCCACGTTGCCTATGAAGCGGATCGGCGCCTGCTCCAGCAGCGGAAAAGCCGCCTTCGTCAGCTCGTTGCCTTTCATCGCTTCCGTGCCCACGTTAAGGAGACCGACGCGCGGCTCGGCCACCCCGTGCACTTTGCTTCGATACAAGCTGCCCATGATGGCGTACTGCACCAGATGCTCCGCCGTCGCGTCCATATTCGCTCCAAGATCGAGCGCAAGAATGCCTTCCCCGTCAACCGTTGGCAGCATCGGCGCAAGCGCCGGGCGTTCGATCCCTTTGATTCGGCCGACAACCAGGAGGCCCGTCGTCATCAATGCTCCCGTATTGCCCGCTGAGATCATAGCGCCTACTTCCTGCTCCTTCACCATACGGCCGGCGACGACCATCGAAGCGTCTTTTTTACGCCGCACCGCTTTAACCGGCTCGTCATCCGCTTCGATCATCTCGCTTGCGTGCCTCAACTCCAGATTCGCAAGCTTCTTGCCTTGAACGAGCGGCTCCAGCACGCTTGTATCTCCAACCAGCACAATCGTCGTATCCGGCCATTCTTCGGCCGCCGCGATCGCGCCATCTACCGCTGCCTGTGGCGCATGGTCCCCGCCCATCGCGTCAATCGCTATCCGCATGAAGCTCTCCTCCTTCATGCCGATCTTTGCTCGCATGATAAATGATGAAATTTCCTTGGAATACCACTTCGTCTCCGACGTATGTAAAAACTTCGACCTTCGCTTTGCCTTTGGAGATCGAACGGACATAAGCCTTGGCAATGCATTTCTCCTGCAGTTTGACCGGCCGCACGAAGCGGATGTCTGCAGCGGCGGTCAGCGCCACCTTATCGTTGATCAACGCAACGGCCAAGGAATTGGCCTGAGAAAATATATGATGACCCCGGGCGATTTTCGTCCGGGAGAACACATGCTCTTCTCGAATTTCGAACATGGAAATGCCGCTCTTGTCGAGCTGCAGATCGATGACATCCCCGATGACTTCATGCAGCGGAAGCGAACGCACCTGATCGTACGATTGTTCCGCCATCAGCTTCATCCGCTCCCGCAGCTCGGGAATGCCGAGCTCGAGCCGGTCCAGACGGATCGTCTGGATGCTGACTTGAAACAGCTTCGTTAGCTCTTCATCCGTAATAAACGGGTTTTCTTCGATCGCTTTGGCCAACTGCTGCTGGCGCTGTCGTTTCGGAAGGCGTTCGATAACGAGCACCACCTTTTTTAGCTTGAACTAGGGAGGTCCCCCCCTGATGCATATGACATGTCACTATCTCTTATGACCAAGTCACAAAGCAAAGTATACTGGATTCTGTTTGAAAAGGGAAGCGCAAGCAAACAAAAAAAATAGCACTGCACCCGAAGGTGGAGTACTATCTCTTTTGTCTGCAGGAAGATTATTGGCTAATAATCTCTCTTTTCTTGTATTGACCGCAAACCTTGCAAACCCGGTGAGCCAATTTCAATTCACCGCAATTGTCACATTTTACCATTCCTGGTACTTCCAATTTAAAATGAGTACGACGCATGTCGCGGCGCGTTTTGGATGTTCTCCTTTGAGGTACTGCCATATTTCCCACCTCCTTCAACGAATTCAGCCTGCGTTCCTGGTTACGATCGGTCTTTAAAAAAATCCGCAAGTCCGGCCAAACGCGGGTCCACCTTCTCCGTCTTGCATTCGCAAGCCTTATCGTTCCGGTTTGTTCCGCATACGGGACACAGTCCTTGACAATCTTCACTGCACAGCGGGATGAACGGCAGCGCCATCAGGACGCTTTCCGCCAAATAGGGCTTCAGCTCAAACCGGTCCTCGGAGACATACAACACGTCTTCCTCGTCCTGGTCCTCATCCTCGGACTCCTCCAGCTCTTGATCTTCGCCCTTCACAAACGTCTCATGAAACGGAATCGTCAAATGCTGTCCGACCGGGGACAAGCAGCGAGAGCACGATTGCTCCACGTCGATGTCCAGTTCGCCGGTGACTTCGGCCGTGCCGGCCTTGTCCCGAGCTTCCAAACGCACCTGCAGCGGGCCGTGCCCGAGCAGACTTCCGGACTTCGGCAGGATGCCTGTCAAATCTTCCTTGCCTTCGATTCGGATCGTGCCTTTGGATGCCAAATCTTTCAAATGTATAAACATGAGTATCACCCCAAACAAACAAAGATTATTATATCGACTTCGGTTCCGTTTTGTCAACATTTTCAGTTCATGCTATGTTCATGCTATAGTGATTAAACATAATCGTTAATGGTAAAAAAAGCCTGAAACCCTGAACGGGAGGAATCATACGCAATGTCAACCGTCGGTCTTATCGTCGAATACAATCCGCTGCATAACGGTCACTACTATCATTACCAACAATCGAAAAAGGTAACGGGTGCGGACAGCGCGATTTGCATCATGAGCGGGAACTTTCTTCAGCGCGGCGAACCGGCGGTCGTGAACAAATGGGCGCGGGCCGAGATGGCGCTCCGCATGGGAGCCGACCTCGTTCTGGAGCTGCCGGTCGCCTACAGCGCCCAGCCGGCGGAATGGTTCGCCTTCGGCGCCGTCTCTGCACTCGACGCTACCGGGCTCGTCGACAGCCTCTGCTTCGGCAGCGAGAGCGGCGACATTGGCTGGCTCGAAGCGGCTGCCGATGTTTTGCAGGACGAGCCGACTTCGCTGCGGGAGCTGCTGCTGCGGGAGCTGAAAGCCGGCGTACCGTACCCAGCCGCCTACAGCCGCGCCGTAGCGCAGCTCGTACCGGGCGCGGACAAAAGCGAGCTCGCCAAGCCGAACAATACGCTCGGTCTGCATTATCTGATCGCCCTGCGGCGGCTTCGCAGCGGCATTCGGCCGCAAACGATCGCAAGGACGAAAGCCGAGTACAATCAGACCGACATTACGGACGGACGGATTGCAAGCGCTACCGCTCTGCGCAGGCTGCTCTTTGAGGAACGTACATTGAATGCCCTCCGCCCTTATGCGCCTGCGGCAACGCTGGATATTTTGGAGCGGGAATGGCAGGCCGGACGCGCGCCGATCGATTGGGAGCGCTTCGCGAGGCCGCTGCTGCTGCAGCTCATGAACCATCCCCCCGACCAGCTGGCGACGTTCCATGAGGTAACGGAAGGGCTGGAGCACCGCATCCGGCAGGCGCTGACCGAGACGGCAGCTCTTGGCGAGGGCTGCGTCGCTTCGCTGCTGGACCGGCTCAAAACGAAGCGCTATACGCGGACGAAACTGCAGCGCACCTTGCTGCGCATTTTGCTGAATCATACTAAGGAAGAGCTCTCTGCCGAAGCGCTCGGCCAAGGCGTGCCGTACCTGCGCGTGCTTGGCTTTCGTCCGAAAGGGCGAGAACTGCTTCGACGAATGAAAATAACGGCGAAGGTGCCCGTCGTCACCAAAGTAACGGACACGCTTTCGCCGCTGCTCGCAATGGATATTCGCGCTACTTCTGTCTATGCGCTCGGATATGAAACGCCTGCTCCCCGCGATTGGTTCGCGGATTACTACGAACCACCGGTCGTTGTGACGGATTGATACCTAACTTCCCGTTTTCGCTGGAAGGTTCGCTAAATAGTCCAAAGCCTCGTCCATCGTAGCGACCGGAACGACGGTCATCTTGGTCCCCAGCTCGTTGGCACGCTTCTTCGCGTCCGAATAATTGGGGATCGTCTGCCCAGTCGGAGCTTCCTGCTGCTGCTCCGAATCAGCCTTCACACTGTGCAATTCCGCCAATACGACTCCCAGCCCGACCTGCGGAGCAGCAGGTGCAGGTTGTGCCTTTTTGTCGACAGGCAGAGCGGCCAAAGCGATATCCTTGGTCCGGATCTCGCTTTGGCGCTTGTAGCTGACCAAGACGGTTTCTCCCGCTTTCTTGCCTTTTATGCTGCCTCGCATCTCTTCCATCGTTTGAATCGGTTTATCGTCGATTTTCACGATAGTATCGCCGGCCTGAAGCACGTCATGCGCCGGAACATCCGGATATACCTGCTGGATGACGACGCCGTCCTTGCTGATATGGTAAGGAATTTTCAGCCGGTTATATACCGCCTGAATCGCATCCGCCTGCGAAGTGAGCATAACGACTTCCTGCCGCCGCGAATATTCCGCCTCGGTCTCGTTGTTGCGGAGCAAATCCCGCTTCAATCGCAGTTCTTCGTAGGACCGGACGTAAGACATCAAATAGCCGAACACGGTTGCGTCGGCCACCTGCACCGTAGTCAGCATAAACTTGCCTTTTTCCTCCGAAGCCTGCTTGACGTGAACCATCGGATGAATATCCTCGGCCGTCCCCGGTTTAAAAATATAGAGCGGCAAAGGCATAAAATAAACAACATACAAAAGCGCTATCGCTATAAAAACGGATAAAACGACGCGTGACGCGCGTTTCATGTCTCTAGCCTCTCCCATTGGTAGCTGTCCCCCCAGCCGTTCGCAAATGTCGTATCTCTATAGGTAGCGTACGCCTGTCAGGTCTATTCCATGCGGACAATGCGTAAACATGTACCACTAACCCAAGCTGGAGTGATGATTCGGATGCAACGGTTACAGGCTCTCTTCTCCCCGCGCTTTACGACGCTGCTGCTCGGCGCCGCGGCGCTTGCTCTCGTCGTCAGTATCATCGCATTTCCCGACGAAGCATTTCGCTCCTCGCTCCAGGGGCTGCAGCTCTGGTGGAAGCTGGTCTTCCCGGCTCTGCTGCCCTTTCTGATCATAACTGAGCTGCTGCGCGGAATGGGCGTACTGCACGGACTTGGCGTACTGCTTGAGCCGCTGCTGCGCCTATTGTTCAGGCTTCCAGGAGTCGCCGGCTGGATCGTGGCGCTCGGCTTCACGGCGGGCATGCCGGCCGGTGCCGCAGCTGTAAGCCAGCTTCGTAAGGACGGTACGCTTACACGCGACGAAGGAGAGCGCCTGCTCGCTGCCTCCCACCTGCTGAGCCCGGTTTTCCTCGTGAGCGTGGTCGGCGTCGGCTTCCTGCAAAACGCGACGGCCGGACTTGCGCTTGCGGTCATTCATTATGCCTCTACGCTGCTCCTGGCCGTGCTCCACCGTTTTCGCATCGCCCTGGAACCCTATCCACTGCCGAAAATGAAGTCGCGGGACAAGGGAGGCCCAGGATGGCTGAGCCGGAGCTTCGACGCATTTCAAGACGCCCGGACGCGCGACGGCCGGACGTTTGGCAAGCTGCTGGGAGATTCGGTGACGTCCAGCGTTCACCAGCTTTTCCTGATCGGCGGGTGCATGATGATGTTCTCCGTGCTGCTTCACGCCGTCTCGCTTTCCGGACTCGTCTCCGCAGCCGCTTCCCTTGCTTCCGCACTTGGCCTTAACCGCGACAACGCTCTAACGCTTGCCCAAGCGCTGCTGGCCGGCCTCTTCGAGCCGCATCTCGGAGCGTACGCTTTGTCGCAATATACAGAAGCCGCTTCGTCGGCCTTGCCGTATGCGCTGTTCAGTCTGCTGCTCTCATGGGGAGGCTTGTCCACGCACGCCCAAGTCAAGAGCTTGACTGCGGCTTCCGACTTGCGCTACCTGAGCTTTCTGCGCTCCCGGCTTGAGCATGGCGGGATTGCTTTTGTGCTCACCTGCTTAGCCTGGAAGCCGCTCACCGATTCGCTGGGCGGAGAGCAGCCCGTGCTTGCGCACTATGCCGCGGTCCGCAGCGGTTGGTCCTTCGAGCGCGACAGCCTGTGGCCTTTGGTCAGCCCGATGATGCTGCAGTTCGGTACGATGCTGCTTGTCCTGCTCGTGCTCTCGGTATTTGCCGCCTTTCTCTTCCATCGCCGCCGCCATCGGCGGTAAGCCTTCGTTCCGAGCTACAAACTTCCGCTGCCGTATTTGCCGCGTAATGCCCGCTCCACTTCCGGAGGGACCAGATCGACCACGGGCCCGTGGAAACGGGCGATTTCTTTTACAATGCTGGAGCTTAAATACGAGTATTTCGGCGTCGACGTCATAAAAAACGTCTCGATGTCTTCGCACAGCTTGCGGTTGGTTGAGGCCAACTGCAGCTCATATTCGAAATCGGAAACCGCGCGCAGTCCTCTGACGATGAGGTGCGCGTTTTTTTTCTTCATATAATTAATGAGCAAATCCCGGAAGCTGTCGATCTCAACGTTCGGCAAGTCTTTGGTCGCCTGCCGCAGCAGTTCCGTCCGCTCCTCTACTGAAAACAGCGGATTTTTGCTTGTATTGTTGAGCACGGCAACAATCAGCTTATCGAATACCTTAGCCGCACGATGAATAATATCCAGATGCCCGTTCGTCACCGGGTCAAAGCTGCCGGGATACACAGCCACCCGCAGCCCCGGTTGATCACCAATCTCGATCATTGGATTCATGGGTATAGTCAGCTCCCTCTATTGTCGAGTTTAAGTCTCTTTACCCTCAAAGCGGGTACGGTAAATCGTAATGGCAGTATCCCCATACTCGGCCCGCCTCAGCCACTCAAGCTTCCCGAAGTCCCCCTCATAGTTGTCCTCCGCATCATGCTCGACCACGATCCGCGCTCCGTTGGCGAGCATTCCGCCCTGCTGCAGCTCCTCCAGCAGCTCTCCGATCACCTTCAGCTTGTACGGCGGGTCTAAAAACACCAGATCAAAACGCGCTTCCCGCTTGGAAAGCGCTTTGAGCGCGCGCATCGCATCATTGCGGTACACTTCGGCCCGCTCCGTCAACCCGGTCGCCTGAAGGTTGTGGCGAATCGTGTCGATGGCTTTTTTGTCTACGTCGGTGAGCACGGCGCGGTCCATCCCCCGGCTCAACGCTTCGATGCTCAGCCCGCCTGTGCCCGCGAACAAATCCAGCACTTGTCCACCGTCGAAATAAGGGCCGATCATGCTGAATACCGCTTCTTTCACTTTGTCCGTCGTGGGCCGGGTCCCCATGCCCGGTACCGCCTTCAGCGGCCGCCCTTTGGCACTTCCCGAAATGACTCTCATGCTGTGTAGCCTTCTTTCCGCCAACTTAATATTGATATCGTATCACAAACGGAATCTTTTGCACAAAAAATCCAAAAAAATTTTGCCAGCGGATGTATATCTTTCTGCAAAAAGGATCATCCTTATATCATCGACATCCGAAAATGTCGTAGACAACCGCGGAGAAGACTTACGTTCCCCATAAGCTCTTCGTCCGGTTTCTCCTCTCCCATGAAAGGGGCTCGTCGTGAGACGGGCCCCGATTTTATTGAAAAGCCTCTATCTATAACTACTAACACTTACTGTTTTATCAATGCGTTCCTTAATCGCTGGATTTAACAAATCCATTAGCATTCTCTGGGCATTATAATTCTCTTTCCCGTCCCAGTTTCAGCTCAGCTGTTCTGTTTATGTTAGGACGACTTGTCCGTTGATAATTAATTTTTCCAAATCTTTATTCATTTCAATAATCGTTGTTTGCACATCGTAATTCTCGGACATTTTGGAATCGAAACTTACGATTCTTAATTCGTCATTTATTGAACTTAATAACATCTCAAAGTCTGCCTTCATTATCATTTTTATTTCGAAAAACCAAGTTTCAAAAAGATGTTGCCTTCTCAAGAAGTTGAATGCATGAAGCTCAAGAGGGGTAAAAATCGCGTAATACTCCAAACCTATTTTCCGCCCCTTGATCGAGACTATAGTTCGATAAGGACCTTGTTTTGACCATTGAGCTTTTAACTCGGCAAATTTTGACTCCAGTTTCTTCTCAGCTGCTCTTAGATTCATTGGCTTTGCCCTTCCTTCATTTCCTAAAATAAGTATTTTAAAAAGCTTTATGGACAATATAGCACATTTAGATAGAGTCGAAAATAAACGATTACGACACAAAAACGTTATGTAAAAATATTATTTTGTCGATTTATTATTTTGCACAAAAAATAAAAAATCCCGTTAGTACGGGATTTAGTTAAATGTTAGGTATGTGTTTTTCCTTTCTCAGGTTTCTAACGGAGAAAGTTATTTGGTAAAATAAATATGAACACTTCCAGTTCCGGATATACCCGGGGATGATTCATTAGAACTTTCTCTGCTATAGTTAGTAACTTTAATATAGTATTTTGCTCCATCCTTGACTTTCCAATAGTCAGAAGTACCAGAGTCCCCGGTGACGTGGAAATCATCTAACCTTGTCGTTTTTCCATCAACTACTTCATAGACTCTAAAATAGAAATCAGTGAACTTTTTGCTGTTTTGATTGATATCCAGGTTTATTCTAGAATAACCAGATGGTGCACTGACAGTGGGAGACTTCCACGTTTCACGGTAGTCTAAGCTGTAAGAATGCCTTTCCGCAACTTCTTGTTGAGACGTATTTTTTACGTTAGCACCTGTTGCATCTGCAGCAAATGCTGGGGTTGCTGAAACCATCATTGCCAAAACCGCAACTGCAACAATCGCTTTTTTCATGCCAAACCTCCTTGAAGTAAGTTAGTTCAGAATGTCTGAACAGTACAAATATAATACAACATTATCCCATTTATGTATTATTTTTTAATCTCGTCTATTTGCCCGGAATCCCTCAATACTTTCAATAACGAGCAAAAGTCATATCTCACTCTCCTACGAGTATAGAGTAGGCGGCGTTGTCATCGGGTCCGGCGCATATTCTGTTTAGACGCGCTCCACTTTCATGATATCGAAATCAGGAACTTTCAGCCTATCGCCGTCACGCTCTATATGTACCATCCGGGTTCGCGGGTCCATGTTGATGATTCGTCCCCGCACCTGCTCGTCCATTCCCCATACGGTCAAAAAAATCTCGGCTCCCTCTTCCTGAGCCTCAATCAATCGGTTCCCCAGCTCCTCCAATTCAAATTCGTCTCTTGCCGGGCGTAGCGCAGCGTATTTCTTGCTTAACGTCGGTAAGCCTATCATAATTTCCATCTCCTTTCTCAATCTATCCCCAATTCCATCGCTGTCTTCTGCGGTGCCTTTTGCTCCAAGCCTTGTACGACCCGAAGCTCATCCCTGCGAACTTCTACGTAACCATCCTTGACGAGGCACAATACAATTTTTCGCAGTTGCTCCACCGTGCGCCCGGATAACCACGAAATCCTTTTGATATCAGGCCTTACCCAAGCTGTTTTGTATTGATTCCACAGGATTCGAAGCACTTTCTTTTCAACATCTGTCATCAACGAATTCCACCCCGAATCACGTCTACGAGCTCAATTAGCTGCCATTACGTCATAATTCTACTTCTATGATCTGATTTCATCAGTCTGCCGGATCAGCTTTCTTTTTTCTTCAGTGA
>JBHJMN010000079.1:0-7953 GCA_042219835.1 Paenibacillus elgii | reverse complement strand
AAAATCGATAGGCTTCAGTTTGTTTATGAGTGCGCTCAGAAGGGGCTACCTTTTGCTGTTGTTCGTGAACACTTTAAATTAGCTTGAACCTAAACTGGATATTTCTGTATCCGTTTTTGCTCATTTATAGTAGTATTTATACGAAAATGAACTCAACGCTTTAAAGTAACATAGTACAAAAACAAAAAAAGATTCCCGTAGAGCAAGGTGTTCCAAATTATGGATTAAGCTGGTGCTTCTGTGAGTTCGACTTTGTACCCCATTTCACGGATCTTTCGAACCCAGAAATCTACTGTTTTTTCTTTTGATCCTAGATAGTGTTCCCCTAGTTCTTTATAGGGTACTTTATCACGGAGCATCGCGTAGATGATTCGAATCATGAGATGGGCTATTGCCGTGTTGGCTTTTTGGGGGCCGCATCGCCTCAATAACCGACTGTATACTGCGGAAATCCGGGTGTTTTTGGATTTGACGGCAGCCCAGCCTGCTTGGCATAGGACCGATTTTAGACCTTTGTTACCTCGTCGGTTCTTTTTACTTCTCTTTTTGCCTGCACTTTCGTTATTTGCAGGACAGCCCCCGACCCATGAGGCTAAATGGGCATCGGTAGGAAAATTGGACATATCCGGACTGATTTCCGCCAAAATGCTCGCCGCTGCATCTTGATTAATTCCGGGTATCGTGTCCAGCAATTCGATTTCCTGATGGTACGGTTGTATTGACGTATCGATCTCCAGTTCTAATTCCTGAATTTCCTTTTCCATATATCGGAGGTGATCCAGATGGCGTTTGATCATCCGTCTGTGATGTAAACGAAGACGTCCATTCAGAGCTTCGATTAACTGAGGGACTTTGTTCTTTAATTGGGTTTTGACCATTTTTCGAACGTCTTCCGCTTCTAATACTTCACCGCCCACAATGGACTCTAGCAAGGCCCATCCCGAAACACCAAATACATCGGATACGAATGTCGTCAATTTGATGTTCGCATCTTGCAAGATCTTGTGTATGCGATTTTTCTCCTGCGTGCAGTTTTGCACCATTTTACGACGATAACGGGTCAAGTCCCGCAAATTTCGAATTTGCTCTTCAGGAACAAAGCTTCCTTCGATGAGTCCACACCGATGCAGTTGAGCGATCCAAACGGCATCTTTGACGTCGGTTTTCTTGCCCGGCATATTCTTGATCTTTGCAGGACTGGCCAAAGTTAGTCGACAGGTCGGCTCCAGGATATTCCATATCGGTTTCCAGTATACACCTGTACTTTCCATGGCAACATCGCAGTCATGACTTTGACCTCCTGTAAGCTCAAATCGCGGAGGGTTACCCAGCGCATCGACCACCGCGTGGATTTTCGTCGTTAGTCCGCCTCGGGATCTTCCGATTGCCTGAAATTGCTGCCCCCTTTTGCCCCGGCTCCATGCTGATGAACGCGAACAATCGTTGCGTCAATCATCACATTTTCGAGGTCGGGCTCAATCGCTACATGATTCAAATTCGGTCCCAAATCCCGGCCATTTTCCAGCGGCGAAAACGAGTGTATACGCTTTTCCAGAAACCATAATACTCCGGCAAATCGCGCCATGGCGCGCCGGTTCTTGCGATCCAGAGCATCGCATTCAGCATCATTCGATTATCTTTCCCGGGTCTCCCGCCTTGCTTTTTTCGCTCAGCTGGCAGCAGGTCTTTTATGACTTCCCATTGTTCATCTTGTATTTCGTATCGTCTTCTCATATCCTGATTCTACCATACGTTTTGATTTGTTTCATAGTTTGAAGACAGTCCCTAGCAAGCCCTTATTAAAAACCTACTCCATCAATTTTATGGTCCGCGATATTGAACCCAAGCAATAGTACTTTTCCCCATCAATCACCTTGTTCCTACGAGTTAATTAATTTCAAGGACTTTCCTATATTTCGATAATACACTCAATGAACAAATTTTAAAACCCGCATCTCATTACTGCCTAAATATAATCCCGAATTTCGAAAGTACGACGCTTTGAAAACGCGAAAGGAGATCTCAATTTTTAGTAAAATGGTGTTTGTCGATACAACATCAGCCAAAGCGAGGAGCAACTTTTAGGTGAAGTCTAACACATCCATCAGTAAAATCAAGCTGCGCAAGCAATGAGCAGCCTCTCTGGCGGCAAAACACACAATTCGATTTTCCCTATTCATCGCATTCTGCTCTATCCCGTCGTAGACTGGATGCTTGGTTGCAAGCGGATTTTTCATTTTCGCAAACTGCAACATGATACCTTGCTGAACCGTTTCCTAGGCGGGCGTTGTCCACATCATAACCTGTTGTATAAGGAACTGGGAAGGCTAGGCCGGTCGTGTTCCTCGAGCAGTTCTGCAAAGTAGCAGTTATTGCTGACTGTAAAGCGTTGCTACGCGCTCTTGCACCTCATCCGTTAGCGCATGAGCAGGCTTCTTGCCACGATTGCGATGTGCAAGAGCAGCTGCCCCTCCCCCGTCACGAACTTCTTCTTTAACCGAATCATTTGTCTGCTCGATAATCCGAGAGCGGCTGCTCCTTCTTCATATGTCCATCCAACACTTTCTCCACAACCAGTACCTTCTTCATCCCTGCGTTCGTCAATGTCTCTGTCTCCTGTCCAATAGTGACATTATCACAGCACAACGACAATTGATTCTAGTAATATTGACACAACAGCCAGAAATGGTATATATTTTACTAGAAATTTACCCAAAAATAGGGTTTATAGTAAAATTATTAAAAACTGTGTGTTCTTTATTTCAATCTGTTGATTTTTGCACTATCCTTTAGTCTTGCCTTGGGAGGAAATGCTACAGCCGATGAACCTAAGGAACAGGTAACCAAAAATACTTTTCTGCAAATTGATTCTAGTAATATTGACAAAACATCCAGGAATAGTATATATTTTGCTTGTAATTTATCTATAAATAGGTAGGTGAGTAAAATTGTGAAAAAACTGTGCGTTTTTTGTTTCAAATCTATTGATTTTTGCGCTATCCTTTTAGTCTTGCATTGGGAGGAAATGCTACAGCCGATGAACCTAAGGAACAGGTAACCGAAAATACTTTTCTGCAAATTGATTCTAGTAATATTGACAAAACATCCAGGAATAGTATATATTTTACTTGTAATTTATCTATAAATAGGTAGGTGAGTAAAATTGTGAAAAAACTGTGCGTTTTTTGTTTTAAATCTATTGATTTTTGCGCTATCCTTTAGTCTTGCATTGGGAGGAAGTGCTGCAGCCGATGAACCTAAAGGAAAAGGTAACCGAAAATACAGTTGTTAAAACGTGGCGCGTTACAGAAAATGGGTTAGAGTCTGTCTTCAAACCTAAGCTATCCATATCATAATCGAAACTAATGTCAAAAAAGCCTTGAATGTACAGGCTAATTTCTCAAATCGCGTAGCAATGCGACGGTAATGTTTAATTCTGTTGAAAAAACATTCAACCCTGTGGCGTTCTTTATAGAGCCACCAGCAGCAATCACGCTGAACGCGGCGAGACTTTTTGCTGGGAATCACCGGATTAGCCTATTGGCTTTGTAGAAGATCTAGGATCGCATTTGTAACATATCCCCGATCAGCCAAGACATTGGTTCCAGTATAACCATTTCCATATATTGAACCGCCAAGGGAGGGAAAACGTTAATAATAAGTGCTTGATAAGAAGAGGAAATTAATCGGAGGCGCTGTATTAATAAGTCTGTTTGTACTGGTTTATTTTGTTTTGAAGCCAGTAGAAATCGAATTAGATAGTCTGAAGAACGGACAAATCGTTCCTTGGGGTATCAAAATGATGCAAACAGAAAGATTATGGGCGCAGGGGTTTACTGGTAAAGGCATCAAAATTGCAGTGATGGATAGTGGAATCAGTTACACTCATCCGGATTTGCAAGGCAGAGTAAAGAGGGGATTAAATGTACTTGATCCCGGGCAGGCACCTATTGACGACTATGGGCATGGAACCTTGGTTTCTGGTGTATTATTGGCTCAGCATAATGATATTGGAATAGTTGGGATAGCTCCGGATGCGAATCTTTATCCTGTTAAAGTACTAGACTCTAATGGTACAGGGCACATCCCTGCCATTATTAAAGGTATTGAATGGTGTATCGAAAATAACATAGATATTATCAATATGAGTTTTGGGATAGCGAAAGATAATACAGAACTCAGAGATTCTATCCGTGCGGCTCTAGATGCAAATATTATCATTGTTGCATCTTCGATGAATACTTATGGCAGAGAAGCAGGATATCCAGCTTCATACGAGGGTGTAATTTCCGTTGCTTCTATTGATTCAAATTTTCAGCCTGGTGAAAGCTCTCCGATTGGGAAAATTGATTTTAGCGCTCCTGGTGTTGATGTAATTTCTACATCTATGAATAATGACTATGAGCTTTACAGTGGAACATCTTTGGCAGCTCCACATATTTCAGGATTTATTGCCTTACTATTGCAAAAAGATCCCGAAAGTAGAGCAAATATTAAAAAAGAACTAATGAAATTAACTATTGATTTAGGTAGACCCGGAAACGACGAGGTATTCGGAAATGGTTTGGTTGTGAGTCAAAAATAATTATAAAATCATATCAGAGGAGAATAAATATGAAATTTGTCAAACCAAAATTTATGGCCATGTTCCTTTGCTTTGCCTTAATTCTGTCCATTATTAGTGGAAGTGTCATGGCTAAGGGAACTGTTACTAGCGACAATGAATATGGTTTTGAGTTAATCCAAAATGATGAGAACTTTGTTATTGCCAAGGGAACCCATAATGGCGATGAATTGTACGGGACGCTTGACAAAAATACAGGTAAATATTCTTTACGAGCAGTTGAGCGACCTAAAACTTTTCTTAGAATTGGTTCAGAGATGATTACAGAATATCGTGTTGAAGTTGAAAACCTTGACCCTACGAAAAATTTGGTTGAAGCGACGATTATTGATACGCGAACAAATCAAAGCTTCGAACTTTCAACAGAAGCAATCAACGCACAGCTTCCGGTTTTGGTAGGTATAGTAGTATGGGGAGGAACTGCACTTTTAGAATACTTGGCTGCACATGCAGTTTCAATTACGATCGCAGGGGTTATAACATATGCGATTACGGAATTGGCCACTAATATTAGGAATAATAAAAAAGTCGATTACTGGCCTGCATGGATAAGAAATAATACTGTTTATGTATCACAGGATGGTTTTGAAACCCGCGGGCAAGCACTAGCGTGGATAAATAAAGAAGATTCTGGAGAATATAATGTGATGGCCAAGAAAGAAAGCCAAGCGGAGAGTTTAGCAGGGTCCCGCAGTGGAGCGTCAGCTACAATTTGGCATCCAAATGAACAAAAAGATGGATACTTTCCACACTATCACCCAGTGAAACAGTTTTTAATGGGAGGAAGTTTGCAAAAGCAACAATATCATAATCATATTTGGTATGTCATTCCCAAATAAAGTATAATAACTTCAAAATCCTTCCCTTTTTACTTAAGGGAAGGATTTCTTAAATATAGTATGGTGATCCTTGTACATTAAGATATCTATAAACAGGGGGTTCAGTTATGATTAATAAGATGTACGTTGATGATTATTTGGGAAAAAAGAAAATCCCTTTGCATAGAAATAATGTTTATGATTTTTTCTTGTTAAAGGATGATGAAATAAATCATTTGGAATTTTGCTCAGGATATACCGGAGTTTTAAGGTATAACCACCTTCAAAATTGCTTTGATCTTCTGAACTTCACCACCGATATTCACAAAATTAGTCGTGTCAATGGGGAACATCTAAATTACACGACACTTGAAAAAGAAGGGTTGGGTAGTAGATTAAAAATACACACAATTAATCTTAATGAGATTGTTCTTCTGTCGCGGGAAGTGCATAGCTTTGTGATTAACGATCATCTGCCATATGTCCTTAACGAATCTCAGTTATCGAAAGTGGAGCTGCTAAATTGGAGTGAAAGATATATAGGAATGGTGATTCCGAATATTTCAACATCTGCAAGAAGCGATCTCCCCGCATTTTATCAAAAATACGGCTGGGTTTTATTCGAGATTTTTCTTATAGATATTGAGGAAAAGAAAATCTACAAGGTGCCAGAATCCATAGGTTCGAATGATTTTACGTTCAGATACGATATGGATTTTTCTTTCAAGCATAACGCTAAATATTATGTTGCGCTCTCAACGGGACGAATCGGTGCTAACGAGAAAGAAAGGGTGTGGAATGGGGGGCATTATCCTACCAACAGGATTGAAGATATTCAGAGTCTCGTTGTGATTCCACTTGATGAATTTGTCGAGTTAGTCAAAAGCGATTTACCAATTGCTTCTTCTTATATCATAGACCAATGTTCGCACGAGGCTGCGTTTTCAAATATTTTTTTTGCAAATGGATCTGTTTACTCTCTTAAGTATAACTTTCCGGATTTTTCATCTGAACTGCTCGTTTATGATTTGAACGATCACCAGTCCGTTTGTCACAAATTGAACGACAGGTATCAGTTTTTAATTCCGGTTGAGGGGAAGTTATATGGGACAAAGAACGTACAATTAATCGACGTAGTGCAAAATAATATACTGCATGAGTTTGAAGCGGGTAGCTTTATCATTTATTTTGATAAAAACATGGCTATCTTCAGTAAGGTTATAACAGAACGGCTCATTCTAGTTGAACTTTTTCAACTAGGCGGTAGGCATGAAAAATTCGAGTTTAATGTGGAGAATGCACATGAGGCACATATTTTGTTTAACACTAAGTTAAATGCTTTGGTTTGTTTGAAATGAGTACATCACCTATAAACAACCATGGGGGGACAGTTGCTGCTTGATAAAACTCATCGCCTTCATTGCTATGTTAACAGATCATTATGGAGTGATATACCACGAAAGTAGCGTAGAGATTTTTAGAATGATTGGCAGACTCTCGTTCCCATTGTTTGCTTGGGGAATTGCGAATGGTGCAGTCCATACAAAGAATCTAAATATGTATTTGATTCGTTTGCTGACCGTTGCTCTTGTCTCGCAAATTCCTTATCATTATCTATTTAAAAATAGCTATGTTAATGTCTGTTTTACTCTGTTCTTCGGTTTGCTGGCTGTCGCTGTTTATAAATCAAAAAAACACATTATTTTCAAGTTATTGATACTCATATTGATCATGTTCACAGCAGATCTGTTTAATTTTGAATATGGCATATACGGTATTTGTTCTATACTTATATTTTTTATATTTAAAGATCGTCTTATATCAGCTTTCTTACTTCAGTTGTTGATCATTTTTTCTTTTCAATATATTTACTTTTACCACCCAATTCAATATATTGCTCCATTTTCAATATTATTTATTTTACTCTTTCGAAAATATGACTTTAAACTTAATCGTACCTTCCAGTATTTATTTTACCCGGCCCATCTAACTTTATTTTTGTGTCTATAATTGAGCAAAATCGGATACTGGTGCTACACAATAGTTACGAGTGAAAAGGAAGAGTTACGTAAGCGTCAAACCCAGCACACCTTCCATAACTATGCATACTATGGGAAGATAAGGCTACAAGATGAAAATGGGGGGAGCCTTATGACAATACAAGAACAGCGCCGCCAAGACTCATTACGTGGCGAACGGGAACAAACCAGAATCCGCTTGCCACTCGTGTTGGTTACGATCCGGTAGATGGATTACATTTAACACACTTTTGTTGAACTTACAAATATGCATACTGGCGAGCCACTCTCGGGCTTTCTACCGGGATTGGCTTTGCGGTTTGCTGTTTCGTGATACTCACAAGCATAACAGTTATTTAGCTATTGGGGAAACGGAAATGTATATAGCGGACAACTGAAGCCGGAGGACAAGGTATTACGTGACCTCCAAAAACGTCTACTAATAGCATCAAGATTTTATTAGCAGAGTTTTTCCCAGTATAGAAAAAAACTT
>JBHJMN010000078.1:0-8104 GCA_042219835.1 Paenibacillus elgii | reverse complement strand
CTGATTGAGTTCGATTTACGTATAAACATTTTTCCTCGTGAGGCTTCCGGGGATCTAAGCGACAGTTCCATTGCGCTAACGGGCAGAATAGCGTTATCTGAATTTGAGCAGTGACCCCGAGCGTAAGCCGCAAGGCGGACGTATTGCTAAGGATAATCAATAGTGCTCAATGCGATGCTTTGGATTGCACGAACGGGAGCCCCGTGGCGAGATTTGCCCGCATATTATGGCTCATGGAAAACCTTATACACCCGATTTCGCCGCTGGCAGATGGCCGGTGTGTGGGAGCGCGTGCTTAAAGCCGTTTCGAGCTCTCCTGACCTGCAGCAGATCATGCTGGATGCCACGATTGTTCGGGTTCACCAGCATGGAGCCGGGGCAAAAGGGGGCAGCATTTCCAAGCCATCGGACGGTCGTGCGGAGGGTTAACCTCCAAAATTCATGTAGTAGTGGATGCTTTAGGGTATCCGCTTCGCTTCGAGCTTACCGCAGGTCAACCCGTGTCCGGTTACGCACTGCTCCAAAACCTTGAACTCACAGGCCGTACGGTCATTGCGGGCAGAAGAGTGTGGTGGAACGGCTATCTATTATCGCTCTCTATTTTGCCTGAGTAACACATTCGCTTCACCTACAATATGATGAGTCAAGAAATCTAAAGAGGTGAGCCAATGGCAGTCGTAAAAGCCAGGAAACAGGATATTGATATGTTGGCAAGGTTGCTTCGGGCTGAAGCTGAGACCGAAGGCGAAATGGGCATGCTCCTTGTTGGAAATGTTGGCATTAACCGAATAAGAGCGAATTGCTCCGATTTTAAAGGAATCCGGACAATACCCCAAATGATCAACCAGCCGCATGCGTTCGAAGCGTTGCTACATGGCTTGTACTATCAAAACGCAAGAGAGAGGGAACGCCGTCTGGCGCAACGGGCAGTGAATGGGGTGCGGAATTGGCCAGCCAAATTCTCCTTATGGTATTTCCGTCCAGGAACGTTCGAAAATCCCGAACCATGTCCACCAACTTGGTATAATCAGCCGCTCGCAGGACGATGGAAGAAGCACTGTTTTTATGAACCGACCGCGAAAGAATGTGAAAATGTATATACTACGTTTTAACGAAAAGAGCTCGGGATCTCTTAACCTGACTATCACAGCCATGTGTTGGTAAGTTGTTGTCGGGTTAGAGATTGAACTAACGGGACACGATAGTTATAGTTGAATGACAACAGCGGCAGTCTAAGACTTTATTTTTCAGTCTTGGTCCGCCGCTGTTTGATTTCTTGTGCCAGTCTAATACTTAATTTTCACTGAACACCCGTACCAGTGTATTGAACATTAATTGGCTTAGTAAATGTCCCATCCGATTATGTCACTAAACTATTGACATACTCATAATAACCATTATAGGAGTTCCATATAAAGGCACTCGGAAGAACGGAAATTTCTTTGGATGACGTGGAAATGACTGACCTGCAAGCTGCGACGGCGGCACTGACGGAAAACATACAGCGTGACGATGTAACGCCGACCGGTGTTGCTCGTGAGATCGACAGGATGATGAAGGAATTCCAGATGAAACAAGGGGATATCGCCCCAAAGCTCGGCGTTACCCAAGCCAAAGTTTCGCAGTACCTTAGTCTGCTATGCTTGGCTGAACCACTTCTTGGAATGCTGGAACGTGGCGAATTGAACAATCTACCGCACGTACGATTGTCGGGGTTGACGAAGTCGGGAGATCATGGGCTTGGAAAAAGGCGGACAAAGTCTTATAATTTAACTATGCTTTTTGTCGTCGACCCCCAATGCTGCAAAAAAGCCTGGGGGTCGACGACAACGATAGCTGCGCGGCAGAAGGGTTTGTAGCGTTAGCTGTTGGAGATACGAGAGTGTGGAATATGTGGAAATGGCGTTGTAGCGGGGTTTTTATGGGTTTCGAACGTACCTATGAGGAATTGAAACATTTGATGCTTCAACGAATCAACGATGGCGGCGAAAGCGTTTCGAACGTACCTATGAGGAATTGAAACTGCTGAATGATGTAGCGCGTTTTCTGAATCATGTACACGTTTGGAACGTACCTATGAGGAATTGAAACCTTCTTTTGCTTGTGCAATCAGCGGGTAAATGTTTTTGGTTTCGAACGTACCTATGAGGAATTGAAACGAATATGAGGAATGATCACAAACGCCGATGTAGAAAGTTTCGAACGTACCTATAAAACTCAGCAAAGAAACATATGACGCTGCCATGGACTCTACGTTTCGAACGTACCTATGAGGAATTGAAACTTGTCAATGCGGATGACGTGCTACAGAGGATTTCAGAGTTTCGAACGTACCTATGAGGAATTGAAACTACAAGTACGTGATAATCATCGAGAATGGATTGAACGGGTTTCGAACGTACCTATGAGGAATTGAAACAAGCTACCCACGTAGATATGCCAGTCTGACGTTCGAGGTTTCGAACGTACCTATGAGGAATTGAAGCACCCTTCAGGTGTTCGGGACAGTTGCTGAGTGACTGCGCGTAGACATTATCGAACGATCAGTACAAGCTTGAAATCAGTGGTTTCACTTAGCCCCGAAGCAATTGATGAACTCAAACGGTCGGGCTTGTAGGAGACGACTGTGAATGATCGCCTGTTTCCTGCGGAAACAATGCGCTCATTCGGGTAAGCATTCTATTCGGTCGAAAAACGAAGCAATTTAACACAATAATCAAAACCCCCGTCAGCTATACCAACGGGGGAAAGCAAACTTTAGCTTACTGTATTCCTTTTCGCAAATATCATTCTCAAAGCAAAAGTAGCAATAAACATCATGATAAACACCTTGATAAACACCTTGCTTAGAGGGCTATTGTAGTACACCTTCCTTTACAGCAATCCCAGTGCTGACGGGCCAGGCAAAAAGAAGCAAGATGTTAATTAGGACCGTTATTACTATAAGAACTAAAAATAGTATTTCTACTTTCGGTCCTAAACTAATTACTTTTAACTTCGCGAGCAAAAATACTATCAAAAGTACAATCGTAATATACATCATTCCGCAAAAGTCCTCGCAATTTGTTGATTATTAATCACGCGTCATTGTGCCATCTTTATAAATCGTTATTCCGATCCGTGGATAAGCATTTTGAATATTTACTATCGAGACATGAAATTTGAAATGTCCTTGTGAATACGTTGTCGCAAAAGTGCTTTGAGGGCTTACATTAATATCTTTACCTTGAAGACCTACATAACTCCACGCCTGTTGATTAACCAAAATGAGGAAATTGGAAATTGAAAAAAGGACGCTCTTTCTGTAAAATCGTTTGCACCATACAACACGATTTGAAAGAGGCGACCTCATGAAAAAGTCTACCACGTTCACCAAGTTAGTTCAAACGCTATTGACCGAAGAAGATGTGAAGCAAATTTTGCAAGAATTGAAATACGAAGATACAGCCAGCAAGTTTACAGCCAGTCAGCTTCTATTATTCTTTATGCACGCTGCCTTAGGACAATGGGACAGCTATCGGTCTGGTGTAGAAAAGCAGTCACCAGCGGTCTTATTTGCGTTTGCTATTCCTCTTTTTCTTCCAAAGCAAGCGATGTGCCGTATGAGCTTTTTAAGCGATTATTTCATCGACTTCTTTCCAAATGCAATCGTGCAACCAAGCGTCATCTTGGCATTCCGAAGAACCTTTTGCTCGTCGATTCGACAACCATTACCGTAGGAAAAACACGACTCCCTTGGGCCTTGTTTCATGGAGAACGTGCGGGTATTAAACCCCACTTTCCGCACGTCATTTCTTGTCGAAACATCATTTAACGTGACAATATCAGGCGAAAATTTTGAATATTTTGTTTAATATTCATTATATTTCTATGCGATTGGCTTTCCATAAATGGAAACAACGAAATATAAATTACTTTAATATACATTTATTTGACTAAGTTCGAGTTTAAACACCATACTTCACGGTATTTTGACATGCGGAAGATGGGTTAAACTGCATGTTGCTTTTGCCGCAGCCGCGGAGCAACCTGTTCAAGTGATCGAAACCGTTGGTTCCGCTCATGATGGTCCTATTGGTGAACAGCTTGGAGACAAAGACTACATTCTCGTCAATGACCGCGCTTACGGAAAAATCAAGCGATTCGATCACTATGTGCGGGAGAACCAATATTTTGTCACACGAATCAAAGAAAATATAACGCTCGTAAAACCGCATTCATTAAAGCGAGAATCCGCTGAAAACTCGAATGTCGTGAAGGATATGACTTGTTATCTGGGAACCCCTCAAAGTCAATCGCAGCTTCGACATCGCGTCGTCATTTTTAAAGACGATTACGGTCACGAAATTCGAGTTGCCACCAATCTCAAGCACCTGTCTTCCGAGCAAATTGCCGAGATGTACAAGGCAAGATGGGGCATCGAAGTTTTCTTCCGATGGATCAAACAAAACTTGAATGTCCCTGTTCTGTTTGGATCCACGAAAAATGCCGTATTCAACCAATTGTTCGCTGCACTCATGACGTATGTCGTCTTGAGATGGCTATATGACCATTCCAAATCGCTCATCATCGCTTGCAAGTCCATGCCACTCATCCGATTTAAGGAACTCATGCAAGAGAATCAATTCCAGGCGGAATGGCTCATTGCTGTTACTAAGATTCTGGATAAATACGTCTATTTCTCACGTCTTGATATCCCAAAAGTTGGTTAATCAACAGGCGTGACAATACATACAGTTAGCCTATTATTTTTTCTTAAAGTCTATAGACAGGGCTATGAAAGCTAGAACAAGAACAACAAGCTGCAGCTCTTTGGAAATGAATTTTAGAAGCCAAAACGATGTGAACACAGTGGCCCAAAGAAGATAACTTAACATTTCTTTGCGCTCCCATCGCTTTCGGTTGATCAATACATGTAAATAGCCGATAGGTGGAGTTATGATACACACAAGCAAGACAAAACCGCGTCTGAGATACCATTTCCTTTGATTTTTTTTATCCAAACAAATCTCATCTCCCAATCCAATATGACCATGTTAACAACTATACCACACGAAATACAATTTAAAATACAAAAAAGGGAAATTTATGCTTTACAAATATATTTTGAATGATATTCTATATATAGAATAACTTCCTAGTGAATCCATCAAATGGGAACCAAGGAGGTTTTATTTTTATGTTGAAGGTAATTGAAAATGCTGTCTTCAAAAAGACTCTGATTCTCACGTCGACTTTCACCATTGCCACCTCATCATTGGCACTACTTCCGCAAAAAACACATGCTTCATCTTCATCAGTTGCGTTACCAGCTTACACTACAGTTGCGTTACCAGTTGTCTACCCTACTGGTGCGTCACCAGTTGCTTACACTACAGTTGCTAATCCTGCCATTTACTACGGACAACTAGCACCTGGTATTGAGGGACCAATAATTTCACCAGATGGAAAAGTCACCTGGACCGTCAAAGCTGTAAAGGAAGTATTGAGGTTAAGTGCTGCTAAAATTGACAAGGCTCTAGATGTAGCAATTGACGCCATTCCGTTGCTTTCAGCGGATCAGAAAAAAACCTGGAAGGCAACCATTAAAGTTGCTGGACTTCTGAAGGCATTAGACGTAATTATCGACTATAGCGGAACAGCAGAAGATATTATTTCCAAAGGTATACAGTACTTGGGTGTACCTGCATGGATTGCAGATATTATTGCAAGAACAATCAGCGCTATTTTCTTCTAAAATATGGCCAGTAAATGCGGTTGGAATGGAATCGAGATGTATATCGACATGTAATATGAATGAAAGCCTCGATCTTTATTCGATCGAGGCTTTATTTTATAAAAGCCCCATATCTTTCAGATTCACATACCTGAGTTGAAAGGGGGGACATCTTTGAACAGGCCTGCGGACCGGCGTTTAGTCGGGCCAACTGCTAGCTTCTTCGAATTCTCTTCTGTCTACCCAGAGGGTAGCCTTGCAACGCAGGCACGGACTGATAAAGTAGCAACGTAAGGAATACTGCAAATTCAAATAACCGCCCGGCAGGCTAGGCCATAGAGTCTTAATATCTATTTTCATTACAGTGATTACTTGAAAACTATCCGAGTAATTACAATGATTGCTAAATTAACACTTATACTATGTAGAAATTTATCGAATCGTTGTATCTCGTGTGAAAGTATTTTGTTATAATCAACCAATGTATAATATTGAATAAAAGGAAGGTTATGTATTATGGTAGATATTACCTGAATCCGTGATCTTAGCTTCTTGATAGTACGAGAAAAATAAAGGAAATGGCTGATCTGATGGAGAAAAAGTAGGATATCTACTACTATTTCTACTTCACCATCGAGGTGCGCCGATGAAAATCCAATTCGTAAGATTCAAAGAGCTTATTCTAACCACTCACGCAGGGCTGGCTACAGTCGGTGCCCTGCTTGCCCATACCCAATTGACGAAGCGATTAAATCATTCCGTCATTAAGGACATTGAAAACCCGTTTCACTCTCACTCTGATGTGATGAAAAGCTATCTTGGCTTGCTCTGTCAAGGAAAGAGCGATTTCGACCATATTGAGCCGTTCCGTCAGGACGATGTCTTTCCCATTTGCTTGCAGCTCAAAAAAGTACCGTCGAGTCCTACACTCAGGCAGCGGCTGGACGCGGCAGCTCGT
The DNA here is from genome assembly GCA_042219835.1 of Paenibacillus elgii. Lineage (GTDB taxonomy): Bacteria > Bacillota > Bacilli > Paenibacillales > NBRC-103111 > Paenibacillus_G > Paenibacillus_G elgii_A. Next base: position 1,430 of record JBHJMN010000078.1, on the reverse strand, counting down.
CAGAAAAAGCAGATTGGAACCGCATCTTGCTCGAAGAATCCGCTGATCTGTTACATAACATAAACGCTCCTCTGAACGGCTTGATGGTAGGAAACGAGTGCTATCTACCGCTTGACATCGATGTTTCTCCCTTTGATAATTCGGGGACTAAAAAGGAAGGCGTATCGCGCACCTATAAAGGTACAGATGGTTTCGCACCGATCTTTGCCTACCTCGGTCAGGAAGGGTACGGCATCAACGTCGAATTACGTGAAGGTAGCGTTCATTGCCAAAAGGGCACTGACAAATTCTTGAAACAAAGTATCCTATATGCCCGGTGTATCAGCGATCGCAAGCTTCTCGTCCGTATGGATGCGGGCAACGATAGTCTGGACAATTTGCGTGTCTGCCACCAGAATCCCGGGACGGACTACATCATCAAGGCCAATCTGCGAAAAACGCCAAGAGCGGCGTGGCTAGCCATCGCGAAAACAAAAGGAATCGCATGCGAGCAGCGGGAAGGCAAAATGGAATACGTCGGCGCGATTGAATTTGCACAAAAAGGATTTGACAGTAAGCTGCGTCAAGTGTTTCGTATCATTGAACGAACGATGGACCGCGACGGTCTACTCTTCCTTCTTCCGGAGATCGAGGTACATGTATACTGGACATCGCTTCGATGCGCACCTTGGCGGGTGATCGAACTGTACCGCGACCATGGCACAAGCGAACAATTTCACAGTGAAATCAAAACCGATTTGGATCTGGAGCGCCTTCCTGCCGGTAAATTTAACACTAACGATTTGGTGCTCCATGCGGGAATGTTTGCATACAATCTCCTTCGCATGATGGGGCAGGAAAGCCTGCGAGAGGACGATTCGCCGATCCGCGGTAACGTCAAACTCCGACGCATTCGTACCGTCATTCAGAACATCGTTTACATGGCGGCACGATTGGTTTGCCATGCAAGAAGAATCTCTTTCAACTTTGGAAACAGCAGCAGTCCTTGGTTTTTGACAGCGGGGCGAATATACCGAGCATTTGCATGAATGTCTTTAACCGACTCTCTGGCTAATTCACCTTTCAGTAAAAAGAAAGGTTTATTTGGGGTCGGCAAAAAACTCGGCAAAAACTCATAATATACAGGATTAAGGCCCCACAGTCGTGTTGAGGATGGGAACTTACTGTCAATGCCTTATTTCAAGCACAAACTACCAATACAGGGATCAAGGCCACAGCATGTTAACGGATTCAGGATAAAGTTAGTTTAACGAAAGTAAACATATCTGGTTTCAAGAGTAAATTAAATTGATGTATAATGGTAGTGTGTTGTTGTTCAGCAAGCGGGAGGACCGCAAAAATGAAAATTAAAGCCAAAACGAACGCGATCGTACGAGCCCGGATCGTCAAAGGAATGACTCAGCGGGACCTGGCCCAGCTTTCAGGCTTGG
>JBHJMN010000077.1:0-8347 GCA_042219835.1 Paenibacillus elgii | reverse complement strand
GAATATAATTCGTCGTAAAGTAGAATAGAAAGAATTACATAAATATCTATATATAGAATTACAAATACGACACGAATGGAAGATTATTAGAGATGAAATAATCGCAGAATTCCTGTTTCAAAAATCAAGAGATTTACCGATACCCGACTGCTTTTGCGCCCATGTACTGCAAGACTGAATTCGGTGGGGATTTCGCTGTCGACTCACTCCGATGATCGAAGTGGCTAAAATGCTCACCTCAATTTGGTGATAAGAGGAATTTCGCAATAATACGTATCTCAATCCGCCTTCTATAGCGTGTGCCTTTGTAACCAGAAGAAGAAAAATTAGCTTAATCCTTTAGAAAATTGGCACTTCTTTTTTTACAAAAATCGCTATATACAGACATCATCTGTCAAAGGTATAATTTAGCATAGAAAATATTTCAAGTCCAACATCCAAGAAGAACATATAGGGAGGTAGCCATGCCAAAAAGGGTTGTGTCGTTTTTACTATGCTTTATGCTTTTGATAGCATGCTCTTTACCATCAATAGCGGCACATGGAGAAACAAAATTTCAATATGATTCGAAAGGGCAGCTGGTAGAAAAAGTTGATTCAGAAGGTGGCATCGAGTATCAATATGATCAACAAGGTAATCTTGTCAGAAAAAATAAAACAAATAACCTCTTAATGAATCCAAGCTTCGATATGAACACCGGAAATAATGGAGTTGCTGATAAGTGGGGGAAAGAAATATGGTCGGCGGAAGAGTCCGATTTTCATGTAGATCCTCTTACAACTGCTTCAAATCTGCAGAAGATCAGCGGTTCCCGCATAAAAAATAACGGATTCGTAGCAGTGAGTCAAGTAATAAGAGTATCACCTAACAAATCTTTTCATGTGAGTGGAAGATTTAATATTGAACAGCTATCTAATGCCAAAGTTCAGCTGTATGTCGATTTTTCTAATGATTCCAGTTTTATCGCGGCTAGTGTTGCCGAAACTCAAAATGTAACAAATGGAGAATATGTAACCCTCTCGGCTAATGGCGTAATTCCGTCGAATACGCTATACGCTAAAGTTCATCTAATTATTCGTGGCATATCAGATGGCGCATCCGGGACGATGTATGTTGATATGACGAATTTCAGTTATGATTCGGATGGGAATTTGCTTTCCAACGGAAGTTTCGACAAGTCAACCCAAAACAGTGGAGTTGCGGACGGATGGGGAAAATCCATATGGAGCACAAATACCTCCGATTTTGAATTAATCCGACTCCCCTCCGGGGCACGTGTTCAGAAGGTAACCGGCACAGGAATAGCCAATAATGGCACTACCGGAGTGAGTCAGCTTGTGGCAGTGGAGCCAGGAAAACCGTTTCAAGTCAGTGGAAGTATGAATATTGAACAGCTCTCTAATGCCAAAATCCAACTCTATGTGGATTTTAGTGGCCCTAATGGATTTATTGGAGCTAGTGTGACTGAAAGCAATGTCAATACTCGCGGTGGTTATGTCACACTATCATCGAATGGCACCGTTCCGCCCAATACCCAATACGCACTTGTCTATGCCCTTATTCGTGGAACATCCGACGGCGCCTCCGGGACGATGTATGTTGACATGATGAATTTCAAGTACGAAGTGGAGCCTAATCTCTTTGCTAATGGAAGCTTCGATACATCGACCCAATATAACGGAGTAGCGGATGGGTGGGGCAAATCCGTATGGAGCGCCCGCACGTCCAATTTTGAGTTAATTCGTTCGGCCGCCGGGGCACGGGTTCAAAAAATAACGGGATCCGGAATAGAGAACAACGGAGCAGTTGGGGTAAGCCAAGCGGTAAGGGTAGACCCGGATAAGCTGTTTCAAGTCAGTGGAAGATTTAATATTGAACAGCTTACCAATGCAAAAGTCCAGTTATATGTTGATTTCTTCAATGCATCCGGTGGTTTTACCGGAGCAAATGTTACCGAAAGCAGCGCTTTGACAAACGGGGAGTTTGTTACTCTTTCATCCCATGGAATCATTCCTCCCAACACGATGTATGCAGTTGCACATGCTCTTGTACGTGGTACTTCGGCTGAAGCTTCCGGGACGATGTACGTCGACATGATGAATCTTAACTACGCCACGGAAGGCGATCTCGTAACCAATGGAAAATTTGAAGTTTATACCCAAAATGATGGAGTGGCGGATGGCTGGGGCAAATCAGTCTGGGGAGCAGCTAACCCTAATTTTGAGCTCATACGGATTTCATCCGGATCACGTGTACAGAAGGTTGCGGGAACTGGCATAGCCAATCATGGGATAGTTGGCGTAAGCCAACTCGTGAAAGTTGAACCGGGAAAAGCTGTAAATGTAAGTGGAAGCTTCAATGTGGAACAATTGATCAACACCAAAGTTCAGTTATATGTCGATTACTTCAACGGAACCGAGTTTGTTGGAGCAACGGTGACGGAGAGCAGTTCTCTTACAAACGGTGGGTATGTTCCTTTGTCGACAAATGGTACTGTTCCTCGTAGTGCCACACATGCTCGAATCTATGCCTTGCTCAGAGGTGTGGCGGATAATGCTTCAGGTACTATGTACGTGGATTCGGTTGGGTTAAAGTATGTAAAGTAATATCTATCATTCAGTTGGAGGTTCATATGAAAAGAATTATCTCATCCGTACTAAGCGTGGTCCTATTCTTGTCTCTAATCACACCTACGGTTGCCGCAGAGCAAGATGTCTTGGGCTTTCTCCTTACAGGCTTTAAGACCGATAGGTCCAAAGGCAGCTCGCCGACGACTGCTTCATCATTAAATGGAGTTTTAAGTGACAAGATTATTGGTCCAGCCATCGGCGCTATCAATTCTATTGCAAGCATTACAGACTCCGTATATGGTTCGGTGTACAATTCCGTTTATAAAAATAGAACGAAGAGATCATTGGCCTCAAAATCCATTGTTGAGCCGGTGAATCTTAAGCCCGACGAGTCCCCTTATCTGATCAATTCGGAATACGACTCTGTCTCTACCCTGTCTGGTAGTCTATCGATACAAACGACGGATATGACGATTAACGGAAGAAACGGATTGTCGTTTTCCTTGACAAGAACCTATAACAGTACTGATGCAAACATGTATGATATAGGTCGCAATGATGCTCAACCCGAACCTCCCGGGTCTAAGCGTGAATTTCCGTATGGTTGGCTCGGTACAGGTTGGGGATGGGATCTTCCGTATATGAAATACAATGGCGCGGACTGGTATATTCATCTTGCCGGTCCGTTAGGATCTGGTACATATGAATTATTTAAGAATTATCCATGGAGTGATGAGCAAAAAGAAAACCCAAACTATGCTTGGGGCGAGACATATTTGTTGAAATACCCTTGGAAGAATTTAAAAGTAAGTCGAGATTTGGATGGAGGATACGATTGGCAAGGAGGATACTATTTAATTCAGACTCTTGAAGGAATTACGTACCACTTTAAATATGTTTCGGATGGAGCGGGTTTTTTAAGTAAAATAAGCGATGCGTACAATAATGAGATTCATTTTAACTACGAAGATGGCTGGGGTCATTCCAAAAAGTTAAAAAGCATTTCAACAGATGACCCCGACCAAACTATTACCATTGATTATCAGGCCGAAGGAATAACTTTAACAAAAGGAGGGCAAAAAGTACAGTATATTCAATCTTTCATTAAAGCTCCATCCCATGAGACTTTCTGGAATGGGACTAGTAGTGACGTAGCACGATTGGATAAAGTGATTGATGCTGAAGGAAGAACAACCGTCTATAACTATACCATAAAAGATGAGTATTCCGATTACTATCTTGCTAGTGCGTATGGGGGTACATGGGAGAAGAAGCTATATCAGCGTCATTTGCAGCTGAGTAACATAATTCACCCCACAGGGGCAAAAAGTTCATATGTTTACGAGGATAAGAAAAGTAGCGCGATGACCCCATTCAAGCAGCATTACCGTATAAAAGAGAAGTCCTTGCAGGACGATTCTCATAGAACATTCAAGCATGAGAAGTTCACATATGATCACAACTATAATGATGATTTTATTTATACTTTTCGTGATGATGGGCTGTCTCAAACAAAATATACGACCAAGCATAAACGGTATTATGGTTATAAATGGCAAGAGGGGGAGCAGTATTACCAAACGAATATTACCCAAACATCAGTCAGAGACGGCGTGACATATACCATCTCAACAGATCAACAATATGACGAAGCAAGACAGCAGCCGTACCCCAACAAAGTGACCACCACCTATACGGCTCAGGGGCAATCGTATACAACAAGCACGTCCCGGGAAATCGACCCCTATGGCAACGTATTGTGGTCAACCGATCCGATGGGAGTTACAACGAACTACGTTTACGACCCGAACACTCACTTGCTTAGCAGCATAACGCAACCAATCTATAACAATCAGAAGCGGTATACGCTGCTTGAGCGCAATGAGCAGAGGAAAGTAACCAAGGAAAAGGTGTTCGAAAACGACCCGAACGGGAAGTTGCAGTCGGAGACGCGCTACGAAGACATCGATCCGTACGGCAACCCGCGCAAAATCATAACAAAAACCGGGGACGCCAAAGAAACCGAAACGCTTGTGGAATACGACTCCAAATATCACAGCCGGTTTCCGACCAAAACGACAACGGATGTGACCAATGTCGATGGAGCGACTACAAAGATTACGCAGCAATATGAGTATAATCCGACGCTTGGAAAAGTAACGGAAATCAAAGACGGCAAAGGCTATGTGACAAGCTATGACTATGACAAGCTGGGCCGGGTAACGAAAGCAACCAATCCAGATAAAAGCATCGTCACCCTACAATATCATGACGCGAAAAATTCGATGCTGATCACGGACGAGGAAGGCGTAAAAACGTATACGCAATGGAACCCGATCGGCTGGAAGATCGCAACGGGTGTGAGCGAGCAGGATATTAGAAGCAGATTCGGCTACGACTCATACGGTCGCTTGGAATGGAGTGAAGATGCCAAGGGAAACCGGACTTCGTTCGGCTACGACCAATGGAGCCGCCAAAATAGAGTCACGTACCCGGACGGTTCGTCAGCTACGGTGGAATATAACGATATTCAGCGCACGAAAGTATCGACTGATGCTGAAGGCTACAAAGTGACGGAGACATTAGATGCGTTAGACCGGACAACTAAGAATGAGGAAACGAAAAAAGTCAACGAGCAGCCCGTGGTCCAAACATTAGGTACGTTTATCTACGACGCGGCTGGTAAAGTCCGCGAAAGCACGGATGGCAACAATAACCGGACGAAGTTTGATTATGATGCCCTGGGGCGCTTGACGGGAGTCACCAATGCGAAGAACGAGTTTACGAAGTATGAATATACTTCAAAAGACCGTTTGAATTTGTTCAAAATTGTGTTCCCGGACAACACGGAAAGGTCCAAGAAATATGACGAGCTGGGTCGTACGATTCAGACGATCGCACCCGATCAGGCGGTAGAAAAGTTTTATTATGATGAAAATAATAACTTACAGACGTATGTAGACCGTAAAGGCCAAGTGACAACGAACGATTACGATAAGCGCAATAAGCTCATCAGCAGTGCTTTAGGAACCGAAACGATAAGTTATGGTTACGATACGGCTGGAAAACGAAAGGTCATGCAAGACAACACAGGTACCACGAACTATCACTATAACGAGCTTGGACAATTGGACATTCTCACGTATCCGGACGGGAGGACGATCGAATACTCGTATGATAGGCAAGGAAATCGAAAGACGATGACCGACCCGTTTGGCGATGTTACGGAGTACGGGTATGATAACCGTAACCGGCTGACAGGCGTAGGTCCAAAGCTCAACGACTGGGATGCCACGTACAAGTATAAGCACAACAATTTATTGGAAGCCATCGTGCAGCGCAATGGAGTGAACGGGACTTATACGTATGAAGGATTGAATCTGACTGGACTGTCCCAGAATAAGCAGGGAGCAGCTCTCAATACCTTTGCCTACGGCTATGACAACAACCGTAATCAGACGAGTAAGACAGAGAACGGAACGCGGCATGAATTTAGTTATGACCCGCTAAACCGGATCGGAACATCAAGCCAGTTTGGTGAACAGTACACGTACGATTCCCGTGGAAACCGTCAAACGATGCAGAGCAGCAATAGTCCGAACCTGAGCGGAGCAAGTTACCGGTACGACGAGCGGAACCGGCTCGTTCAAGTGACAACCGATGACGGGAAGAACGTATCGTACCGTTATAACGGAGACGGGCTGTTGTACGAGCGAACGGAGAACGGGCAGACGGTTCGTTATTACTATGACGGAGCGAATGTGATTGCCGAGGGGACAGTAACGAACGGTTCAGCCGCGTTAAAAGCTCGGTACATTCGTGGAAACGGACTAGCAGCACGTGCAGATGCAGGTGGGAATAAGACGTATTATCTTCAAAATGGTCACGGAGATGTTGTAGGTTTAACCGATAGCAGCGGGAATATCTTGAACCAGTATACGTATGATATATGGGGAAATCCGTTGACCATAAAGGAGCAAGTTCCGCAGCCATTCCGCTATAGCGGAGAGTTTTGGGACAACAGCGCACACCTTCAATATTTGCGGGCAAGATGGTATGATCCGAGTGCAGGCCGGTTTATGAATCAGGATACGTATGAAGGGGATATTAGCAATCCGCTGAGTTTGAATCTGTATACGTATGTGCATAATAATCCGTTGAGGTATACAGATCCTAGCGGTCATTGGGTTTTTGGCCCGGATTTAGGTGACATATGGGATGGCACGGTTAATGCTTGGAATAGCGGAACAAATTGGGCAAGAGAGAAAAATGCTAAATTAAGCGAGGCATCTTCGTTCTATAAAGAAGTTTATGGTGATGATATTGAAATAGCCTTGAACCCTAATATGAGTCCAAAGGAAAAAGCACAACGACTGCTTAATCCAGCTCCTACTGGGAAATTAAAAGGGCCCGGATCTAAGTCTTTTAAATGGGGCAATATCAAAAGTATTCCTACCTATGGTCATACATTTACTGAACATGGTGCTAAGAAGACTTCCAACCAACTTATTGATAGAGCTAGGTCGAAAGAACATCAGATTGGACAATGGTTAGATGAACAGTCTGCTGCTGATTTTCTTACTGAAATAGCCAAAAAAGGTCAGGGAGTACATGATGTTTCACTTCCCAGTACTTTAAAGACTAGAAGTTTTTTACCTGATGGCACAGAAGTAGAGCCTGATATGGCAAGAGTTGTAGTAAAGGAAGATGGCAGTATCAAAACAGCGTATCCTTTTAACAGTTCCTACCCTACAACAAAAGAAAAATAAAGTGGAAGAAACAATGAGAGTATTGGAGGCGGAAATTTGGGGAACACATATCCACAGTATATTACTAATGCAGCAATAGATAGTCTCAACAAGAAGCTAAATTTAAAGACTGTAGATAGCTATTCTCAGGATTGGGAATACGAGGTATCGGATTCTTCGAGAGTCTCCGAGTTTATTTTATTTTATGAAAAAAATAAATTAAATGATGAAGAAAAATTTGCATTAATGGTTCTAATTATTTCTTCTTTAAACGATGCTTTAGAAGATGGTCACACGATTGGCGATTTATGGAACCGGGTTAGTTATCAACTTATAAATGATATAAAAATTCACTATAATACAATTCAATATTGGGCAGTTGAGGACGAAGATTTAGAAGATTGTTTTGCCATAACCCCCTCAATTCGGGTAATTGCTAAGGCTATTTCGGAAAATAGAATGCAATGAACAAATACGACTGTTTAAGCCACAATGCAACTAGCCCTTTCGCGTTGTGGTTTTTCTTTTTTCCCAGACAACACAAAAAACACTAAAAAATGTTTGCGCGGCGGAGTAATGAAAATATTCCAAAAATATCCATAAAGCAAGCAGGATGATATAATAATAGTTGGGCGGCAATTGGAAAACAGTTGTTGTCCTTTTAATTAGATGAGCCGCCAACTAGGATACGTATGAAGGGGATATTGCCAATCCATTGACCTTGAACCTTTATACGTATATGGGTAATAATCCGTTGAGGTATGTTGATCCTACGGGACATGAAGCCGCACCTGCCCTTGATTGGGGAGTAGTAAAAAAAGAAGGACTTAGGGTAATTGAGGGAGGAGCAAAAGGAGCAAAGCAAGGCAATAAGGGGAGTATCTGGGGGACAATTGTTGGAGGGTTTGTTGGTGCCCTATTAGAGCCAAATCCAACGGGTGAATCGCAAGCTGACATAAATAGTATGAAAGCTCGAGACTTACAGCAACCCATCATTGAGACGGCACAATTAGAGAAATTAAAAAAGGA
>JBHJMN010000076.1:0-8593 GCA_042219835.1 Paenibacillus elgii | reverse complement strand
GTAGGTTATTAAGGCAGTGATTATATCACTTTAGAAAACCGCACCCCTTAAATGCATTTCCGGGACATCCCGGAAATGTTTTTTTTTCCAAAAAAACCGAGAACCCTTATTTTGGATAAATAGCATTATCATTGGGATTGAGGGGTGCGATATGAATAGACGAAAACTAAAACGAAAAATCAAAAAATTACAACAGCAGCTCATAGACTTGGTGGAGAAGAAAGGTTCGTTTTTAGACGGGGAGGTGATAGAGCTTAGTCAGAGTTTGGATCAGTATATTCTGATGGTTCAAAAGACCTCTAAGCTGAAGGTATGTGGATAATGAAGTACGAAAATTTGCTGACTGGGGAAAGCGATGAACGGATTCACTATCTTGCCCAAATCGGGGCAATTTTTGAACGGTTATACGGCGTTAAGGATTTACATGACGCTGTATACAGGGCAACGACAGGTGCCGGTGTTACAGCTAAAATGTTGGCTGAGCTTGGTTACAGCGGAGAGCAAATTGAAAAGCTTTTACGCGAGCGGTTGTTTTTTTATAGGGCAAACAAAATGGGCTAACAAGCATTTATTTTGTAGATTCTCTTCTTTGTATGAAACTTTTCTAACACATCATGCGTTAATATATTCAAGAAAGTACAAATTTTAAAAATGGAGGGAATATCTTGAAAAAGAAAATTTTATCTGTTATTTTGTCCACTGCTTTAGTTTGTTCCTTCTCTTCCGGGATCGCCAGCGCTTCTGTATCGAAATATCAGGATACAGATTTGCTTAACTGCTGGAGAGTTACAACTCAGGGATCTATTTATACGCCTGTATCATTAACTGCGCAGGTTTTAATTAATTCTGAGCAAGTAAGTGGGCAAGATTTTATTACAATGCATCGTGAAGATTTGATAGCTGAAACTCTTTCTCAGTATTGGGCCTCTTTTCCTAATGCATCATTGAATGTTGGACAACTAAACATACGTGGAACAGATCAATCGCTCCCCAACGACGGAACATACTGGTCTAGTTCTAGTTCCCGTATAGTAGGAAAATATAACGATTCTCAGCGTACTTTTAATGTAAATCCTGCCGCAAGCTATGGAACGGCGGTATTTTTCGTGAATTCCGGTGGATATCAGTTAAACAATACAGCCCAAGTCGACTTTACTTGGTAAAGTAAAATGGAGGAGGAATTAGTATGATTTTAAAAAAATCAAAAATGACATTGATCGTTGCGGCCATCTGTGTTTCAGCAGCAGTTTCTTCGCTGTCGGTTTTCGCCGGTGATAAGTATTCAGAACCATTCTCCAAAGTTGAAACCAACTTAACTAAAAACAAAGCGTATGCAAACGAAAAACTAGTCCAGGTTGGAAACGACTATATATCGAAAAAAGAGTTATTAGATTTGAAAGCACATAAAGAGTTTGAAATGAGTTTATCAAACAATCTCAGTCGTACCCTTAAGGAAGACGATCTTAAGGAAGGTGACCTTTTAGAAGAACTAATTACCGAAAAATTACTTTTGCAAAAAGCTGAAGAATTAAATGTTGAAGCAACCATAGAAGATGGGAAAAAGGAGGCTTTCAGAGCGAGGGATATTTTGAAAAAACAATCGAAAGATGTTCAAGAATTCCAAAATAAAGTAATTGCACTTACAGGACTTTCCGAAGAAGAGTATTGGAAGAGCTACGCGCCAAAACTTTATCAAGAACAACTGACACAAGCCAATCTTTTGATTAAACTTCAAAAAGATGGCGTTTTATCGGAAGGCGAGGATCTGAACAAATTCGGTGAAAAATACAGAGAGTATAGAAACGGGCTATATAAATCATCGCTTGGTAATAAAGTCAAATCATTGGATGCAAAGACTCTCTTAAACGAATAGGTTTTAAAGGGGCATCTTTATCTACGATGAAGATGCCTTTCTTAGTTGAATATGGTTATGATAATTCCAACAATAATCATGAAGACCATGCAAATCATTATTAAATATCCGAAGATTCTGATTGGTTTCGGTAAGTTGTTCCAAATGACTTTTTTAGGCGGACCATTGCCTTCTATTCTTTGGAGTTCTAATAAATGTTCGTCCGCGCCTTGTGTCATCTCCTGTGTGGATGGTACTTGTTGAGTTTCATGAATTTTACGTTCCACAAATTTCCCTCCTTTAATTGCAAAATGTATTTACAAATTATAATAAATTCAATGTATGATTTATAGTATGTGGAAGTTCTTTTCTTCACCTCGATTTTCTGCCTTGAGCGGCGATTTTCATTTCGTGGAACAATGCAAAAAACGGCTCGTGTTCGCATCTTTGCGGCAAGGGCCGATCTTTATTTTTCTCCGGATATCTCCAAATAGCTGGTCATGTTAGGTTTTTGGAGGGGCGGACATCTGTACAAAATTCAGGGTTTTATACATATGTACCTCGCTCCAGGACGCGGAGCCGGTGCGCGAGATCCTGGCGGGTTCCCGATCGATCCCGGATAGAACAGTAACGGAAGGGGCGGACGAGCAGCCAGCATGAAACTCATGGTGAAAATTTTATTGATAGCAGTTTTTGTTCTGATTTTGGTGGGGCTAGTTCATTTTGTTTGGTCCCAAGCGTAAGAAGGGCATTCTGGTCGATTTTGTGGTCAGGTGCGATTTACCTTCGCTAGTTAAAGGGAAAATCGAATGTGGGGCAATTTCAGACGTTTGGCGAGGAGTAGAAGCCGAAGCCGTCACCGCACAGCGGCCGGAACGAAGTGGAGGACCCGAAGGGTTGACGAGCGGTTCCTATTGCCGACGCTTGCAGCTGCCATGCCCCCATGGCATGGCCCGCCCCCTTTAGGGCGGGGGGAACGGGATTGCAAAGGGTGGTTGCCCTTTGCGCTTCCCCGGGGGGACGGGAGGGGCGATGAGCTGTAGCTGCTGGGAAAACAACAAAAGCCGAGCATTTTAGCCCGGCTCTATAGTATTTTTAAAGGACTTTCGGCTGGATACGTCGAATTGTCCCATAAAACGAGAAAAGACGCCTTCCACGGCCAAGTGATCGCGTCTTATCCCGTCCCGTATGGAATTGCCCCTCTGCAAGGGGGGTTTATTGCCTATAGGCAATATCCCTATTCAGATTGCTTATAGTCAATATTCTACCACAGAGGCGGCAATTCCTCCATAGGAGGATTTTGTCGATGAAAAAGAAAGAGATCTTAGGACTAACTGAGGTTTTAAGTGGTCTTGTCCAAGCGGGAGCTGCTGCCGACGAGATTATCAAAACGATCAGAAGCCAGAACCTGCACAAAAATAAAGATTTCGTGATGCTGTTCCGAACGATTCGGGCATGGATCGAAAGTGACAATCCGGAAATTAAACTTACTAATCCGGAAAAGGCTTTGCTGTTTACGGTCTTGCCTTACGTGAATTGGAATAATCAAATTGAACTTTTACAAGAAGATATTCAAAGCTTATGCGGCTATAAAAGCCGCCAACACTTTTCAGAGCTTTTAAACAGTCTGGCCAAAAAAAATGTCTTGCATAGGGTTCAAGTTGGTAAACAAAATTACTGGTTCTTAAATCCGTTACTCGTGAAAAAAGGAAACGATTCAGGCGAGCCAAAGTACATAAAATTCGACTTAAAAAACTAGCTGAAAAGCTAGTTTTTTTGTATTTACATATGTTTCCAATATGTCGGTATATACCGACATATATGTCCGGGTATACCGACATATTGGAAACAGTTGCCATGTTCAAAAAAACCAGTAATATCAATGGTTTTAACCATTTATGACATTAATTTTTTTGTTTGTCTTTCTTTATCTTTGTTTAAGCACTTCCTTCGAAGCATTCCCCCCATTCTCGCCCCCCCACCGGGGGGCTGCGACCAGGGCAACGCCCTGGACCGTTTTTTTCAACCCCACCAACCTCCCCAAGCTTGGGGAGGCTCCCTCGCCGGGGGGCAGGTTCCCGAACGTAAGGTTCGGGAACGGCTCATAGGGTCGGCAATGAGAACCGCTCGTCAACCCTTCGGGTCCTTCACTTCGTTCCGGCCGCTGCGCGGTGACGGCTTCGGCTTCTACTCCTCGCCAAACGTCTGAAATTGCCCCACATTCGATTTTCTAATTTCAAGAGGTAGTTTTATTCGTTTTTTTCCTGAAAGCCCTGATAATCGATTTTAGGGGCTTTAGGAAGCTTCCCCAATCGGTCCAGCGTTTTTCTGTACTTTTTCATTCCTTTGCGTGCGAGTTCCAACGCTTTGCTCGGCTCTATCGTTTTTTCGGACCTCATGAACGGATCATCCTTTTCTATTGCAGCAGTTACTGCTGCGATAACTGCCGCAATGTGCCGCAGTAACTGTCGCAACCTGCGCCAGCTGCTCTTACCGCTCTCTTCCTCGATCCCGGTCCAGATCGGGATATCGTGCTTGTTGGCGCATTCGCTCCTTAAACTGTTCCTGCTGCATTTTTCGGCGTTCCTCGCTAATCACATCGAAAACCCGTTCGATAGCTTTTAGGGTGCCCTGCAGCACGGAAATTTGGTGTCCGATCTGTGGTGCTTCGCTGGCTGGTGGCGTCCCGCGTTTCTCTATCTGCAGAAGCGTTTCGACACGCTGAATGTCGCGTTCGATCACATTCAGCCGTGGTTGATTCTTGTCGAGTACTCGCTTAGCGAACTCGTCTTTGAGTTCCCCGCCCAGCTTTTTCACGCTATCCCAACTCCAAGTTTTGTCCTTCATCAGCTCTCGTATTTTTTGGGGGCCCAGTTCTTCCTGCTGATTCCGGAGTGTGGCCAGCTCGTCTTCGAGCTTCTGGACTTCTTCGATTTGCTCAAGCTGCTTTTCCAGCTTGCCTATGTCTCCTTTGACGTTGTGCCGCTGCCAGTACAACCGGCTGTACTCGTCTTCGAGCTGCTGAGCGGTTTTTGGTGTTTGGGCGAGGGAGATTTCGCCCATGATCTTCTTGCGTTCTTGAGCATAGGCTTTCAGGTCGATCACCATGCTGTTATGCGCCTGTATTGATCGGTTAATGGTGCCCCGATCGGTCATGATCCCGCGCTGCTCCATCTCGCGGACCGTCGGCCCTTCGTGGATCGTCGGCAGCCGGTCGGTGATCCCCTGCTGCTCGAAGCTGCGGTGATCGATCCGTTCCGGACGGTTGTTGCGCTCGAATACCTGGTTTACTTGCTCGGCCCATGCTTCGCGCCAGTGGCAAAGCAGCTCCCGGTCGTTCCACTCGCGGACTTTTTGGCCAAACCCCTCCGCGCGGATCTCCCGCGTAGTAAGCATGATGTGCGCGTGCGGGTTGTTCGGGTCGTCCCGGTGGACCGCAATGTCGGCAATCATCCCGCGTTCTACAAATTCGCGCCGGCAGAAGTCCTTCAGCTCTTCCATCTGCCGGCGCGGGGGAAGTTCTTTCGGCAGTGCAATGTTGATTTCTCGGCAGAGCTGCGCGTCCTTGCGCTTTTCGGCCTTCTCGACCTCGTTCCATAGCCGGTTGCGGTCGTAAACCCATTCGGGAGACTGCGCCGGGGCGAGAATCACGGTTTCCGGTTGCGTTTCGCGTTTGTAGTGTTTCAGCTCGCCGGTGCGCTCGTCGGTCAGGCGCTCGCCGCTGCGGTAAGCCGCCATAGCGACCGCGGACCGCCCGGCGCTGCGGGATGCCACTTGCGCGGAAAAGTGATAGATCGCCATCGGTGCAGTTCCTCCTTTGCCGTTGATCGAAACCGGAGTCGCGTCATACGCGATTCTAGGTTTCGTCGCTTCGTCAGAAGCGAAGGGTTTTACAGGCGTAGCCTGTCGCACACATTGCGTAGCAATGTATAAGTGCGCCCTTACGCTTCGCTTCGGGATCATTATACCACATTTGCAACATGCGAGAAAGCGCATTTTGTTGTTTCCCACGCGGGACGTTTGCGGTAAAATTATGATAGAGGTGATGTACAAGGTGTACATGGGAAAAGAGCAGCGAATTAGGGAAGCAATAAGACAAGCTGAGGGAAGTTTGGCTATCGAGGGTTTGGAAATTTCAGAACGCGGGAAAGAGTTAATTTATCATTTTTGGAATGGTGAAATGAACCGTTCGGAATTTTTTCATTTATCTTTGGAGCTGGCAAGAGGGGGGCGTTTGGGGTGACTGAAAAAAAGCGGCGTTCTCCGGAAGAACGGCTTGCGGATCTCGAAAAGAAGATGGAGCAACTCAAGGCGCAGAAGCAGCGCGTCCAGGCGCAGGTAAACCAAAAGGAGCGCAAGGAACGCACGCGCCGGTTGATCCAAGTCGGCGCCATTTTTGAAAAGCAGTTTCCGGGAATGGCCGAATTTTCGCTTGAAAAAGTTAGCGAGCTGGCGGCCGCGTTCGGTGAGCTGGTGAAAGAGAAACTGGCGGCGGATCGCGCTGCCGCCAGCAAGGAAGGTGTAGGTGACTCGAAATGACTCATTATGAATCGGATTCACTAGCCGGGCTGGACGAAGAAAGGATTCGCTACCTCGCCCGGATCGGCGCAATTTTTGAGCGCCTGTACAAGATCAAGGATTTGCACGATGCGGAGTATCGGGCTACGATCAGCGCGGGTTTTACGGCGAAGGTGTTGGGCGAGCTGGGCGAGAGCAACGAGCGCATCGAGGAAGTCATGCGGGCCTGTCTGCTTCCGGATCGTAGTAGCTGGAGTGGTTGGGAGCTGGCCGAGGAAGAAAACCGGAAGCAAAATGCGTTTGTGGAAGCATACATTCGGGATCACTTCGGCCCCGATCCGGAAAACCCCGTGCAGGCTACGTCCGAAGCGTTAAATGCTTACTACCGGTTGCAGGGCTTAAAATTTGGTCCGGACGAAGAAAGTTTCATACTTCCGGATCGAGCAGACGACGGCGCATGATAGCGTCCGTCGTTTTTTTACATGTTTTTATACTTGTTTTTATACTTTTTAATTATGTTTTTTGGACACGTGTTAAAATGGGAAGATTTACAGTTCCGGAATACAGTTCCGACGATAAAAAAGATAAAGTCCTTATGTATTAAGGGGTTTTAAGAAATGGTAGACCGATATTTTGGGGAACTGTAAACAGGAACTGTATTTGACAAAGGGTCAAAAGTACCTTCCTTAAAATGGCATAAAGTGTTAAATTACTGTAAAGTCCTTTTTAGGGAGGGGTGTTTTGGTGCAGGTAGCTGCTCGTTGTTTACGTTCGGAAATCGAAGACAAATTAAAGCTGCGTGGTTATACTCTCACGAAACTGGCGGAGCTTACGGGCATTTCCGTTGGAAATTTAAGCCGGATTTTGAATAGTACTTCTCGGTCAATGACGATCAGCCAGCTTGATACTTTGGCCATAGTTTTTAATGAAGCTTCTGGCTGGCTATATGAATTATATCTGGATGAATGCTACTCGGAAGAAAGGTTGTCTCGAAAACGTTTAATTTCATACTTGGTTCGATGTGCCGAGGTTGGCCGGTATGATTGCATTGAAATGGCCGCCGCTAAGTTGCTGGATAATCTGAAAAATGTATCGATTTTTTTTGCTGCTGCGGAAAATCTTTTCCATAATGAGCAATCAAAAAAAGCTGCTTATTTTTACAATCTAGTGATCGATAGCGAGAAGGATAATTTTTCTGAGCAATTTGTCATGAGTCAGTACCGGTTATTTTTGGTGTCGCAAGGAACGAATGCCGAAGAGAACCAGGAAGCTGTTGTTCGTTTCGCACCATATCGAAAACGCTTGCCTGAAAACCTTCAGCTCGATGGATTAACAAAGCTTGTGAAGGTTTGTTTTACGTTGCAAAAATGGGACAAGGTTCAGCAGTATGCGGACGAGCTGAAGGAGCTTGCTGAAACCCAATATGAGCTGCAAAAGCGCGGCTACTCCTCTGAACCTTTATTTGAACGTCCTCTAGTGTACTATTACGGGATGGGAAGTTTGCTTAAAGGGGTTGCCCTGGAACGACAAGAGCTGTACGAACCGGCTGCCGAGTACGTTCGGAAGTACGCTGATTTGGGATGGTTTGAATATCTTAATGATGCGGGAAAAAAAGTGGTCGAAGATTTTAAGGTCTTTGCAAAGGCAAATTCCTATACGCTTGATGTGCTTATGGGAAAAGAATCTGTTATCGCTGAATATGCAGCCTATTTGGTTGATCATCCGGACGAAATTTTGGCGGGTCTTGTTACGATTTTGAAGTCGGCCAATAAATATGGTTTTTGTATCGATAAGGTATTGTTATTGTTCTCCGATCGGATTGACTACTTTGATACTTTACAAGACATGATTGGAATGGATCAGCACGTGCGATTCAGGCATCAAAAAGCGTTATATGAGTTTTCCAAGGAGAGGTTTAAAGACGGGATCGAGGAGACTTTACATTGTTTAGTTTTGGCTTTTAGGACGAGACGATACGAGGACTGTATCCGTTGTTCGGTCCTGTTTGAAAAATACCGGCGTTACGCATCGGAGGAGCAGACCAAACGTTATCAAACTATTATGATAGGAGGAGGGGAGGAGGTGTAATTTGAGATGAAGGGCCTTTTCTTTGCTTTACTCGTCGCAACTACATTAGTTAATGGTTTTATTGCAGCCGATGAAGTAGGGTATAAAGTTGCCGAACACGGCGTGGGTTACCTTGCTACATTGGATGAGCACGGC
>JBHJMN010000075.1:0-10172 GCA_042219835.1 Paenibacillus elgii | reverse complement strand
CAAAGCCTTGCTGAATGTACACCTATGTATATTGTTGGCGCAGGTTTCAAATCCTCATAGGTACGTTCAAAACCCATAAAAATCCTGTAGTTACGCCATTCCTGCATATCCCATAAATTTGTTTTTCCAACAGCTAACGTCTTACTCTCTTTCGTCATGCGGCTATCCTTGTCGTCGATCCCGGGCTTTTTTGCAGCATTGGGGGTCGACGACAAAATGAGCATAGCTAAATTATAATGGCTTGTCCTCGTTTTTCCAACATTTAAAATAACGGAGTTAAGAAACAAGACTCTTTGTTAAGTATCAAATTAGCGAACTCTGATCATGCCTGCTATGCGGAGTTTTCGCACAAATGGAGCGGGCATAAATAATAAGCAGCTTTTTACCTTGATTTTGACTAAGGTTTTTCTGTTTGTTATTGCCAGTATTTTTTAATCATGATATGTTCATATAATAAAAGGAGGCCTTGCGCTAACAAGGCTCTCAAGAAACCAAGGGAACAGCTTTTATTTTAAGTAGGAAAGTAGAGCGAGGATGAACATGCCAAACAAGAACATTAACTGTAAGGTATCCTTTACTTCCACGAAACCACCTCCTCTCGGGAGAATGCAACCCATGCTTCCCTTGTAAACATTGTATTGTTTGTCTATAATACATTGTTAAAAGTGATTGACGAACTGAGTTACCTGTGTAGGATTTGAAACTTTCTTCTTTTCAATGGCTATTCATCTACCTATAAGGAAAATGGCGCTTAGAACTGATGTTCTATGTGCCTCTTTTTTTTGGATTTCATGTTGATAAATTCTTTTAGTGCTATATAATGGAATTATAGCATTTCGTAACTCCATTTTAAAGTAGAAATAAAAATGAAAAAAGGTGATCACTCTGCGAGTCAAAATAACGCTCCAATTCCCCGGCCAACTGATCGTGCCTGTACATCATTTCGAGCTGCTGCACGGACTAATCTATGCAAGCATTCGCAACGAGCATTATCGCGATCAACTCCATAATGAGGGCTACAAATACGAGAATCGTAATTTCAAAGGCTTCTGCTTTTCCAGGCTGCAAGGGAAGCACACTTCATCTGAAGGCAAACTCACATTCAGCTCCCCGGTCTCCTTCTTGTTCTCCACCTGCGACGAACGGTTGATGAAAGAACTCGTTTCCTCACTATTTACCAAAGATCACGTGATGATCGGACATCAGCGGACAACTGTTCTTTCCGTCGAGCAGATTGAGGAAAAGATTAGCGGGCAAATGAGAATACGTTTTCTCACACCCGTTACGATGTACAGCACGTTCGTGCATAATGATAAACGTAAGACCTACTACTACAGTCCCACCGAAGATGATTTCAGCGAACTGATTGCTGCCAACGCCCGCAAGAAATACGAAGCCATCTTCGGCCAAGATCCGCTTGATCGCACACTCACTCTTACTCCTCTTGATAAGCGGCATCCCAAACAAGTGATTTTTACTTTCAAAAAAACAATCATCAAAGGTTGGCTTGGCGAATTTATCCTACAAGGACATCCGGAGCTTCTGAAGCTTGTTTATGATACGGGTATAGGCGGGAAATGTACCAATGGAGCTGGCTTATTCACCGTGGTAAGTCATCTGGATGCAAAGGCGCAGGATAAAAGACCAATCCAGATATTCCAATAGTTGGGGGTTGTGGTATACTGGTCATGTTCATTGAAAATAAGTGTAATAGCTATGTCTTTGTTAGATCGTTCGTCATACACAGGAGGTGAGCACATGCTTGCTGAATCCATCATTCGCATCGGCAGGCCCATTGTACATAGTGACTTGCCGATTCAACAACGCATCCGATGGCTGACCGATGTTGATAGCGAAAACTGCAAGAACTTTTTTCAACATGTATTTTTAATTGAATTGGAAGGGGACGAGGCTGCTTTTCATTTCATAGAGGTAGGTAATGTAGAAGGCAAAAGCTTTGTGCCAAGCAAACAGAGAAATAATGCATACCCCATTCTGTATCCGAACGGAGGGAATCCTCTTCATGCTCAAGGGGTATATCCAATTCCCTGCTATCTAATGTATGAAGCACATATTCGAGCAATGAAGCAGCCTGATTCGTTTGCAGCAGAGGTGATCTTTCCCAGATTAAAGAACTCAATTTCCTATAAAGAAAAAAGTGAAGAACAGCTAAGAGAAATTGCGCGTCGTGTAGCCGAATGTATAGCCCCTCATTTTGATAATTTTATTAAACAAGAAAAACAGCTTGGCATTCTATATATCTACGACCATAGCTTACCCGAATATCGATCACTAGAGAATAGATGCGAGGATGATGATCGCTATTTATGGATAGCCGAGAGCAGGCTATCCCCTGGAAAACAGCTTCATATTGATGGAGATCGGGCTTTGGCAGGTATCGTCGAGGCGAAATTCATGGAAGCAAAAACCTTGGGTAGTGCAAGCAATGCAATTTCTACGTTTACCAATCAGGAAGAGAAGGAAGTTGCTTCGATTTATAATAAGTTTTGGCTGTGGATGTCTCCAACTTGGGAGATGCCTCGCTCCATTTACTGGGGAAAGGAAGAATGGACACGCGGAATTAAGGTGGACCGCGCCAGTTACGAAGCCTTCTTGTATGGCACACAGTTGCTAAAACAAATTACAGTTCCGGTAACAAGTGCAATTCTCAAGGAAATGTTTGCTCCGGTAGCCAGTGCGGAAGCCAAAAGGTATATGAAGCCCTCCAGCTTTGAATCCATTTTTGGAGTCCCGTTCGTGCTTTCGCTTCAGAAGGACGATTCAGAGCAGCTCTATCACAAGTATAAGCGGATCTTGAATCAATCCGATAAGAGTGAAAGCGACATCCATCTTGACATCTTAGCAGGCATTAATAAGGTAATACCTCAACTAAGCGATGAATACCGCTTGATGATTGTGTATTATTCGGGTGAATTGTCGAAGGGGGATATGCATGTTCGCAAAATTATCGAAGATGTCGTTCCAAGTACAGCCACATTGTTGCAAAACATAATTAAAGAGATTAACCGTAAAGAGCTTTTTCATATTGTCAAAACCCTAAGGTGCAATACAGATAAGGAATACTATCGGCTCCGTTCCCTTCCTTCACTATTGGCAAATGCATATGGCCCAGGTTATGTATGGAGCAGCTTGCAAGCGGTTTTGCACCGTCAACCCATAACGACCCAGCGTCTGTATAAGAATACAGCCATTAAGCTATTGGAATTCGCTCTTAAGGAAGATGACTGGGGGATGCGGGAAGAACTGGTGTTCCATTACGGTTTCCTTGCCTTCTATTCGCGGTATCAAGCTGAAGTCATACAAAGGGATGAAAGGGTGAATACAGTGGCGGACTGGGAAAATATCATTGAAGTTTATCATGCCGGGGGTGTATCGTTAGCTCAATTGCAATCGGCTGAAGAACTGGGGTTTGTCACGGGACTGCTGCTCAAGCAGTTCTCGAATTCCTATCAATTCAAGACCGGTAAAGACTATGTGAAACAACGGGTAATGAAGTTTGGCAGCAAGCTTACGCCGGACATGATATGGAAATACGGTGTTCTCCGCTGCGAAGAGCTTGCTGAGCAGTGGAGCATGAAGCTCGGGAAAAACTTCCGACCCGTTCTGGCTCAAGTTCTGCTCGGTTTCCTGGAAGCAGAGCAAACGCAGACGTTCCGTTCAGACAAAGATAAATTCATGACCGCCTTCTGGTCGGGTTACCTGATGTACCATAAGGTGAAAGAGGAGGAATAATAAGATGACAGTACGTAACGGTGAAATCTTGTTCGTTAAATCGGTTAAAGATGGGATTCCGAATCGCGATCCGCTCCAAGACAGCGACGCGCGTAGACTGTTTCCGGAGGAAGATGGCAGAATCTCGTTAAGCGATGTGAGCATCAAACGCGATGCGAGAGATTATGTATTGGAAGCAGAGCCGAACGGAGGAAGCAGCCAACGTAATTATATATTTGTACAAGGAAAGGTTAATGAAAAGGGAAGATTGCTCACACGGGGAGGCTTGGCGGAATGGATTGCGGAGCAAGTGGACAAGAAAAAAGAAGCAAAGGAAAATATGAAATCGGTACTGCTGGAGCATAGCTTCGATACTCGTACGTTCGGGATCGTGTATTCGGTAACCCCGAAGTTTCATTTGACAGGACCTGTGCAGTTCGGTTGGGCGCACTCTCTTCACCCGGTAGACAGCCAATACATCCAAGGTACAGTTGTCATGCCGAGTGCTGGTGACAAGGAAGGAGAAGAGGGGAAAACGCAAGGTACCATATGGACAAGCTACATCGTTCCATTCGCTGTATTTGCTATGCCGGGTGTTATTAATGCTAAAAATGCGGAACAGACAGGCATGACGGTCGAAGACCAGGAATTGCTTCTCAAAGCATTGTGGCAAGGCACACAGCATCGTCAAGCGCGTGGCCGGGGTCAACAACAGCCTTTAATGTTGGTGCATGTGGAGTATAAAGATCCATTTTTCCGGATTGGGTACTTAGAAGATTTGATCGCGTTGCAGCCGGGAGAAGAAGCATGGAGAGATGCGGGACGCCGCCCTTCGTCTCTGAAAGATATTACGCTAGACATTTCCGAATTGCTTCGTACTCTGGAGCAATATCAAGAAAAAATTGAACGTTGTCGGATTTGGATTCATCCCTCTTTGCGTGTGCAAAGTGATATTTCACCTTACTTACAACCTTTATGGTAGGCGATGATAATGAAGGCGGTTATTTTTGATGTAAGGGGCTCAATAGCACATTTTCGGCGGCCGGATACGACGGCGACTCATCTGACATACCCGTTCATCACTCCCACCGCAGTCAAAGGGATGATAGGCGCAATCATAGGCATTACAGATTTTGTCACATGTGATCGAGTAGGAATCCAACTATTGCGTCCCGTGCGCACATCGGCACAACAATTATCCATGCTGGGCAAAGATGCCGGCAATACCTTTAATCGTCCGACAACGATTGAGCTGCTTGTCAATCCGGCTTATCGCATATATTACGCAGGTGAACAATATACCGATTTGCTGGAGGATAAATTGAA
Source organism: Paenibacillus elgii (assembly GCA_042219835.1). Lineage (GTDB taxonomy): Bacteria > Bacillota > Bacilli > Paenibacillales > NBRC-103111 > Paenibacillus_G > Paenibacillus_G elgii_A. The sequence continues at coordinate 5,114 of JBHJMN010000075.1, read as the reverse complement.
GCAAGGACAATCCGTTTATCCTACTTATTTGGGCGTTGCGTTTGCATTGACCTACCCTCGACTTGTTGCCATTGATGAGCATGTGGAGCTTGCGGACGAAGATATTGTTACGACTCGTACTGTTGTTCCGACATCGCTTATCGAAGATTTACTACTAACTCAGTCCAATCTAACCTACAGTCGGGCGGGGGGCTTTATGAAGGATTACTTGGGGAATCGGACTTTCGAGAAATCTATATCGTATATTTACGAAAAGGATGGCAATCCGATCACATTCCGGCAAAAATCAGATGCCGACGGAAACTTGGGAGTGTTCACGATCGGAGGGGAAGCAGTATGTCTCGTCTAGTTGCTTTCGATCAATGTATTGCCAGACCGGGCTCGTTATTGCGCGATCATTTAAGCCAAGTCCGACATTCGATAGAAATGTTCCTGAAAAACGAATCAGATACACTTAGACGATTGGCAGGACTGGCCGGAATTTGTCATGATATCGCCAAAAGCCATACCAAGTGGCAAGATTATATTCACCTAAAAAAGAAGAAGGGCCCCAATCATTCTGCCTGCGGGGCCTTCTTCTTTTCCTATCTTGGATACCATTTGCTGCAAGACATAGGGGAATGGGAGCAGCACCAATCCGAATGGTTGTGGCTGATACGGGATATTGCGGATCATCATAGTCACATGCACAATTTGTCGGACGAAGCTTGGCTTACATGCTATGACTGGCCTTCACTTGATCTTGCGGGCATAGAGGCTTTTATCCACGAACAGTATAAGGAATTATCCGCTGTCAAGATCAATCCAGCTAGTTTGGAACAGTGGTTGAAGGAAGCAGGGGAAGCGGTAGAAGAGGCGCTTGACGCGTTGCAATTAGGCTATAGATCGTGGAAGGCGCTTCGTTTGATGCGGAAAGTCCAGATGTGGCGTCACATAACGACGGGCTTAATCGCGGGTGATCGTTTTGATGTAAAGCAAGTGACAACAATCTGGTTCGATAAATATGCGCATCAATGTCATCTGGAACGGATAGATAACTATTGCAAAAAAAATCAGAATCATTTGTTGTCCGCGGTACGATTACAAGCTCAAGAAGATATCATGACACAATTGCTTCGAAATCCCAAGGAACGGTTTTATACGCTGCATATGCCGACGGGATACGGAAAAACGATCACCTCTTTGAAAATTGCTTCTTGGTTTGGCGAACAGCAGGATTATCAGAAAATCGTATATGTCGCACCATACTTGTCTATTTTAGAACAGACCAGTCTGGTTATCGAAGAAGTAATGGGGGAGAAAACGTTAGAGCATCATTCGCTGGCCTTATTGGAGGATCGGGACGCAAATGATCAAAGAACGAATGAGAGCCAATTAGCGGTAGAGTCTTGGGCGCATGCTATTGTTTGTACCAGTTTTCATCAGTTCGGGAAGGCGTTGTTCCCAAAGCGCTCTCAGGATGTACTGCGACGGGCGTTTTTGCAAAATGCAGTTATTATCATAGATGAACCTCAAATCCTGAGTCCCGAAGTATGGAATGTGTTGCTGTGCGGATTGGAAGCCTTGTCCGATCTCATGAATCTCAAGGTCATTTTCTTGTCCGCGACGATGCCTCCATTTCATTATGGACTGTCTAAGCTGCCTGTCCCTCTTCAGGTACGTGCAACCTCCGATCATGACCGATACCAATTGCTTCTTGAAGAGGCTCGGGACGAAGTTTCTCTAGCTTCGTTTTTGAAGGAAAAAGAGGTATCAACGCAAGCGGCCATCCTGAATACGATCAAAGATGCATACCGGGTTTATCAAAATCTAAAAACGGAACGAGCTTATTTGCTGCATGGGCTGATGATTCCCATTCATAAAAAAGTATTAATTGAAACAATCAAACAAGAATTAAATCTGAAAGAACGCCAGTACCCATTATATGTTATTTCTACTCAGGTTATTGAGGCTGGCGTGGATGTTAGCTTTCAGCATGTGGCAAGAGCATCAGCGATTTTACCTTCCATTGTACAGGCCGCGGGGCGTGTCAATCGTCATCTGGAAGGCGAAGCTATAGGGACCATGTCTGTCTTTCCATTTTATCGTAAAGGCATCATGGATACGCGTAGTTTTATATATCTAAAACCATTGCAGCAGATTACCGACCAATTGCTACAACGACAATCGGTATGGAGGGAATCGGAGCTTACGGCGTTAGTTCAAACTTATTACGAAGAAATGTTTCGATACAATACATTTGAAGCGGCTATGGCTTACATTCGCGATGCTTATGAAGGAGAGTGGCAGAAACTATCGAATTTTTTTCATCCCGTTAAACAAAAGTTGCTGGTGAAACTGCCTGTCTTTGTCCCATGGAATCCAAATGAAGAAGAACAAAACCTTTTACCAAAGTCGTATTCGTATTTACAGAACAAGTTCAAGGCCTACAATGCAGAAGCCATATATGAGCGATATTCGGATAAAGAATATATGAGAAAGTTATCATTTGAAGATCGAAAGCAATTTATGATTTTGTTTAACTATTACGTGTTGAACATACCGCAGGAAAAGGCATTGAGATTGGTAGGCGAAGAACAATTTCTGAAACACCGTGTTCCCATTCTGCGAGGAACGGATGCTTACGATTCACAAGTTGGGCTTCATATATTGTTTGAGTCGTCCGACGGCCTCATTTAGATCCGGGTGCTCAAGACAAAATAATCTAAAGACGATGAGGATTCGGTTATTTTCTATACTTGGCGCACTCAGAGGTACTCGGATCGGGAGATCATTGGCTTGGAAAAAGGCGGACAAAGCCTTATAATTTAACTATGCTTTTTGTCGTCGATCCCCAATGCTGCAAAAAAGCTCGGGGTCGACGATAACGATAGCTGCGCGGCAGAAGGGTTTGTAGCGTTAGCTGTTGGAGATACGAAAGCGTGGGATATGTGAAAATGGCGTAGTAGCGGGGTTTTTATGGGTTTCGAACGTACCTATGAGGAATTGAAACACTTACCGATATGGACGTCATAACTCATCCTGTAATGGTTTCGAACGTACCTATGAGGAATTGAAACTGAGCAGCACCGCGAACAAACGCCTGCGCAATTTCGTGTTTTGAACGTACCTATGAGGATTTGAGACTCCGGCTGAATGCCGGACTCACCACCTTCGTTGTTCGAGTAAGGAGGATAAAATTTTGGATTAAGGGATTGATATTTCAGGATTGCCGATTTCAGAGGTAAGGCAGCGCTGGAAAGGGTCAAATTCTCTAGAATGCAAGCTTCCCGGAGAAAGGGACTAACTTCATTGACAGGAGACTAAAAATGACGGACCGTGTATTGTTCAGGAAAGATTTTATTGTTATCACCGGTGGGCCTGGTGTAGGTAAAACTACCTTGCTGAATGAACTACAGAGAAGCGGCTATCCATACGTTTCGGAAGTCGCCAGAGAAATCATTCGAGCGGAGATGTCTTCCGACGGGGATGCCCTGCCTTGGAAAAATGCAATCAAATATCGCGACCTCATGCTGGATAAATCTATCGAAAGCTACCATGCAGCATTATCAAATCAGCCGGGGCACACGTTGTTTTTTGACAGAGGCATCCCTGATACGTTGGCCTACTCTTCTTTAATCCATGCCCCCATTTCAGAGAGACTTGAATCCGCAGTTCAGAAGTACAGATACAATAAGCAAGTGTTTATTTTGCCGCCTTGGAAAGAAATCTACCAAACGGACAGCGAAAGAGTGCAGGATTTTGAAGAGGCGCTGGCTACGTATCACATCTTGTCTGAAACCTATAAGCAACTGGACTATGAATTGATTGTCGTACCCAAGCTACCGATCGACCAAAGAACAGCGTTTATTCTCGGTCATGTTGAGCAAATTCCAACCGACTGAGCGCCTTCTGCGCAACCGTGATACCGGCGTCAGCCGGATGAATCTCTGGATGTGCGTCTCGAAGCCGATCGCCCTCGTCACCCCCCAGCATACCTCCGCCGACAGCTAACCAAGGTCGGCTAGCCACGACCCCGGATTTCACCCTCCTATTTGGATCGCCAATAGAAAAGCAAAACAAAGCCACAAACATAGAGGCGTAAACAAATAACTATCCAAGGTGGCGAAGCGTGTTCCTCGTAACCGTTTCGTTAAGCCCACGTAACGGAAGTCACCGATGGCTCGTAGTCCGAATACGATGGCACATACCCAGCAGCCCAAAGTAACGACAAAAAAGCCGGACAATGCTTTGACAAGTCCCGCTTCAATCAGCAGCAGCACCGATGCCACAACTAACAGAACCGCGACGGCAAGTGTCCCGGCCTTGCCCGGGACGAAAGCGGGCTGCCGTGCTTTGGTCTCCGGTATCGCAACGCTCGAACCCCAGGTTCCGCCGAAGGCCCAATAAACGTGGAGACCGCTAATGCTGATTAGCAGCAGGGCAGAGATAACGATAATGGCGATCATTGTTTTACAACTCCTCCCGAACGTATACCTTCCCACACGATATCGAAATGTCGCTGGAACAGCGTCTCGATTCGTATTGTATTGGTGCCTGCCGAAAGCCAGATCATTAGTGAATTAAAGTAAACGCCGGTCAGCACCGCCGCGATATCTTCACTGGCCGCTTGCGTCGTGAGCTGTCCTTTGTTTTTTGCATCTTCTAGTAGTGCCGCGAGCGCTTGCCTGAATCTTTCAAGGATTCTCATCTCCGCATGGATGAACATGTCGGCGCGCATCATTTCCGACACGACCAGCCTGATCATGTCCGGTTGTTCAGCGTATCGCCGAAACAAGTCGCTGAAGAGGAGCAGCAATTGTTGCTTCAGATCCGGCATGTTTTCGTTACGTTGGATGCTCTCATGGACAGATTCGAGCTGGGATACGGCCAGATGGAGCAGTACCGCTTCTTTTTTCGGAAAGTAGTTATAGAACGTTCCTTTTGCGATCCCGCAGGCTTGGATAATTTCCTCAACCGTGACGTTGTCGAAGCCTTTTTCTTTAAACAGCTTTACGGCCTGTGTGAAAATACGTTCTTTCAGTTCTTGCTTTCGGGATGCTCTAAGCATCGGGGAGGGTCACCGCCTTTTTTTGAAAAAAATGACTTTGGTCATGACTTTACTCCGATTCTTC
>JBHJMN010000074.1:0-10419 GCA_042219835.1 Paenibacillus elgii | reverse complement strand
GAGCATGCTGCGAAGCGCGATGTCGCAGGAACTGCCGGGCTACATGATTCCGTCGTACTTTGTGCAGCTGGAGCGGCTGCCGCTGACGCCGAACGGGAAGATCGACCGCAAGGCGCTGCCGGCGCCGGAGGGAGGCGCAATCGGATCGGAATATACCGCGCCGCGGACTCCGCTGGAAGCGAAGCTGGTCCGTATATGGCAGGAAGTGCTGGGAGTGACAACCGTCGGGGTAAAGGACAACTTCTTCGATCTCGGGGGACACTCCCTGCGCGCAACAACACTCGTCAGCAAGGTACACAAGGAGCTGAACGTCGATCTGCCGCTGCGGGACGTGTTCCGCTACGCTACGGTGGAAGAGATGGCCCAGGCGATCGCCCGGATGGAGCAACAGGAGCACGTATCCATTCCGCTGCTTGAAGCACGCGATTATTACACGCTGTCCTCCGTACAAAGACGGCTCTACATCCAGCACCAGATGGAAGGGGCGGAGCTGAGCTATAACATGTCGGGAATGATGGCGCTTTCCGGGGCGTTGGACCGGAAACGGTTCGAAGAGGCGTTTCGTGGGCTGATCGCACGTCATGAAACCTTGCGCACCGGATTCGAAATGGTGAACGGCGAACCGATGCAGCGGGTCTACCCGGAAGTGGATTTTGCGTTGGAGTATATGCAAGCGAGCGAAGAGGAAGCGGAAAAGGTGGCCGGGCGATTCGTCCGCGTCTTTGATCTGGAGCATCCTCCGCTGCTGCGGGTCGGTCTGATCGAGGTGACACGGGAACGCCACATTTTAATGTTTGATATCCATCACATCATATCCGACGGCGTGTCCTCGGGCATTTTAATTGAAGAGCTGCTCCGTTTATACAACGGAGAGGAGCTGCCGCCTCTGCGCATTCAATATAAGGACTACGCCGCATGGCAGCAGTCCGAAGCGCAGGGTGAACGAATGAAGCGGCAAGAAGCCTATTGGATGAACTTGTTGGATGGCGAGCTTCCTACGTTGGAGCTGCCGACCGATTTTGCCAGACCGGCCGTGCGCAGCTATGAGGGAGACGCGCTCGAATTCAGGATTGACAAGCAAAGAAGCGAGGGGCTGCAGCGAATTGCGGAGAATACCGGATCGACGATCTATATGGTGCTGCTGGCGGTTTACTCGATCCTGCTGCATAAGTACTCGGGACAAGAAGATATCATCGTCGGCACGCCGATTTCAGGCAGAACCCACGCCGATATGGAACCGCTGATCGGGATGTTCGTCAATTCGCTGGCCATCCGCAATTATCCGGCCGGAGAGAAGCCGTTCCTGTCTTATCTGGAGGAAATGAAGGAAACATTGCTGGGAGCTTACGAAAACCAAGACTATCCGTTCGAAGAACTGGTGGAAAAAGTAAGGGGGACCCGGGACTTAAGCCGCCATCCGTTATTTGACACGATGTTTGTCATGGAAACCAAGGAAGAGCGGGTTAACCGCTTCGGCGAGCTAAGCATCGAGCCTTTTATTCAAACGGAGACGGTGGCCAAATTCGATTTGACTCTGGAGCTTACCTTGGAAGACGAAGACATTCAAGGTCGTTTTGAGTATTGCACCAAGCTGTTTGCCCGAAATATGATTGACAATTACGCCCAGGATTTACTGGAAATCATCTCCCGAATTTGCGAGCAGCCTTCTATCCTGCTGAAAGACATTTCATTAAGCGGTCATTCGGAGCAAGGAGAGGACTTGGTAGAAGCAATCGATTTTGTATTCTGACACGGACCGGCCGGAGTGTATGTTAGGAATTCGCAGCATACACTCCGCCGGAATCGCTTTTACCGAATAGAGAGGAGAGAGAAGCAGGTGGCTTTTGAAAAGGAATCCCTATTTTGGAACGAAACATTCGGGGGTGAAGATTATACGCTAACGCTGCTGCCTTATAGTAAAACCCCGATCCATTCTACGCCCGACATTCAGTCGGTTTCCGGCTCTTTGTCGGCTGACGTAGGGCAACGAATCTTAAAGATGAGCAAGGGCAACCCTTTGGCCGCATACATGATTTTATTGGCAGGAGTCCAGTCCTTGCTTTATAAATATACCAACGAAAAAAATATATTGCTGGGCATGCCGGTCGTCAAGAAACCGAATGAGTCGCGGCGGCCTATTAACCATGCGGTCGTTCTCAAGAATACGATCCATGCCGAGACTACCTTTAAATCCCTGTTAAACGAATTGAAATCGTCGGTTACGGATGCGATTCAGCATCAGAATATACCGTTCCTCAAAATGACGGAAAAGCTTCAGCTGCAGTATGCGGACGGGGTTCCTATCGTGAACACGCTTGTTTCGTTGAACGAGCTGCATACCGTGGATATCGGCCGCAATGTGGCATACGATTGTTTATTCCAATTTGGGCTGGACAACGATTCGATTCATTACCGGTTGATCTATAACGAACATCTGTATAGCGCCGAGTTTATGAACCGGGCCGTCAACCATTTGGATCATTTGTTCTCCTCTTTGTTATCCCGGCCTGAGCTTGAGCTCTGGAAAGCGGACATGCTGACGGAGTCTGAGAAGCAGCAGCTTCATGCTTTTAACGATACGGATGCGGACTATGAACGGGAGAAGACGATCCATCGGCTATTCGAGGAGCAGGTGGAGCGTACCCCGGATCATGTGGCCGTTGTGTTCGGAAACGAGCGGTTGACGTACCGGGAATTGAACGAGCGGGCGAACCGGCTGGCGCGAACGCTTAGAGCCGAGGGCGTGGTGAAAGATAAGTTCGTCGGCATCATGTCCGAGCGTTCGCTTGAAATGGTCGTAGGCATTTTCGGTACGTTAAAAGCCGGGGGCGCGTATTTGCCGATCGATCCGGAGTATCCGGAGGAGCGCATCAGCTATTTGCTGGAAGATTCGGGAGCGCAGCTGCTGTTGACGCAGCGCCGTTTGCAGGAGAAAGTGCCGTTTGCCGGGAAAGTGATTGCGCTGGACGACGAAGAAGCCTACGGCGAGGACGGCTCGAATCTGGAGCCGGTCACCGGGCCGAACGATCTCGCCTATGTGATCTACACGTCCGGAACGACGGGCAAGCCCAAAGGAGTTATGGTGGAGCATCACGGGCTGAGCAGCTTGAAGATGATGTTTAAGGAAACGCTGCAAATGACCGGGCAGGACAGAGTGATCCAATTCGCCAGCTTGTCATTCGATGCGTCGTGCTGGGAAATGTTCCAGACGTTATTTTTCGGTGCAGCTTTATATATCCCGACGGCCGAGACGATTCTGGATCAACATCTATTTGAAAGCTTTATGAACGACCATGGCATTACGACGGCTACTTTGCCGCCGACATATGCGGCCTACTTGACCCCGGAGCGTATGCCGAGCTTGAAAAGGCTGATCTCGGCCGGCTCCGCAGCCTCCTTGGAGCTTATTCAGCAGTGGAAAGACAAGGTGAAGTATTTCAACGCGTACGGTCCGACCGAGGATTCGATTTGCACGTCCATCTGGACAGCTTCCAAGAACGATAACATCGCCTTGGTTTCCATCGGTCGTCCTGTTCATAATCATAAGATCTATATTGTAGATTCGCATCATCAATTGCTGCCTGTGGGTGTGGCCGGAGAATTGTGCATCGGGGGCGTGGGGTTGACCCGCGGGTACTTGAACCGTCCCGAATTGACAGCGGAGAAATTCGCGGACAATCCGTTCGCGCCGGGCGAGCGGATGTACAAGACAGGCGACTTGGCAAGATGGCTGCCGGACGGCAACATCGAATATTTGGGCCGCATCGACCATCAAGTGAAAATTCGCGGTTACCGGATCGAGATCGGCGAGATTGAAGAGCAGCTCTTGAAGCTCCCGTCCGTTCAGGAATCGATCGTGGTAGCGCGTGAGGATGCCGCCGGACAATATCAGCTGTGCGCGTACTTTGTGGCGGATACGCCGCTGGCGGTCGGCGAGCTGAGGGGTGCCTTGTCGCAAAAGCTGCCGGGCTACATGATTCCGGCGCACTTCGTGCAGCTTCCGCGGATGCCGCTGACGCCGAATGGGAAGATCGACCGCAAGGCGCTGCCTGCTCCGGAAGGCAATGCGCTTGGAGAACGGGAATATGTAGCGCCCCGCTCCGAGACGGAGAAAGCTCTTGCCGCCGTATGGCAGTCGGTGCTCAGTGCCGAGCGTGTCGGGGTGACGGATCATTTCTTCGAGCTTGGCGGCGATTCCATCAAGTCGATTCAGGTGTCGTCCCGGCTGCATCAAGCCGGATACAAGCTGGAAATCAAAGATTTATTTAAATATCCGACCATTGCACAGCTCAGTCTGCACGTCCAGCCGATTGCCCGCACAGTGAATCAGGGCGAGGTGACCGGTGAGACCGTACTGACTCCGATCCAACACTGGTTCTTCGAGCAGCAATTTGCCGACCTGCATCACTTCAATCAATCCGTCATGCTGTACCGGAAGCAAGGGTTCGACGAAGCGGCCATTCGCAAGGTGCTGCGGAAGATTACGGAGCATCATGATGCGCTGCGGATGGTATTCCGCAAGGAAGGAAACGATTATGCGGCATGGAACCGGGGAATCGGGGAAGGCGAATTGTACAGCCTTGAGGTGATTGACTTCAAGGGCTTGGCAGCGTGCGGCCAAGCGGTCGAAGCCAAAGCGAACGAGATCCAGAGCAGCATCGATCTGGAGAAGGGGCCTTTTGTGAAAGCAGGCTTGTTCCAATGTGCGGACGGCGATCATTTGCTCATCACGGTTCACCATGGCGTTGTGGACGGGGTATCGTGGCGGATTTTGATGGAAGATATCGCGCTTGGTTTCGAGCAAGCCGAGAAGGGAGAAGAGATTCGTTTTCCGGCGAAGACGGATGCTTACCGCACTTGGTCCGAACAGCTTGCGGCCTATGCGCAAGGTCCGGTCATGGAGAACGAGCGGGCCTATTGGCAGCGTATTACGCAAACGCCGGTGCTGCCGCTGCCGAAAGATAGGCAGGCGGACGAATCTCTGCAGCTCGACAGCGAATTGATGATCGTACAGTTAAGCCGGGGGGAAACGGAGCAGTTATTGAAGCGGGTTCACCGGGCGTATAATACCGAGATGAACGACATCCTGTTAACGGCGCTGGGGATGGCTGTGCAGAAATGGAGCGGCCACGAACGCGTGCTGGTGAATTTGGAAGGCCACGGACGGGAGTCCATCCTGACCGATATCGACATTACGCGCACGGTAGGGTGGTTTACGAGCAAGTACCCGGTGGTGCTTGAGCCCGAGCGGGACAAAGATTTATCGTACCAAATCAAGAAGGTCAAAGAGAACCTGCGCCAAATCCCGAACAAGGGGATCGGATACGGGGTATGCCGGTATATGTCCCGGAATGCGGACGATTTCGATTGGGGCGCCGAACCGGAAATCAACTTTAACTATTTGGGGCAGTTTGATCAAGATTTGGAAAATAACGATATGGGCATATCGCCTTATTCGAGCGGCTTGCAGGCAAGCGACCGGCAAGCGCGCAGCTTCGTGCTGGACATGAACGGCATGGTGCTGGACGGCTCGCTGTCGCTTGAATTGAGCTACAGCCGAAAGGAATACCGCAGAGAGACGATGGAGCAATTGGCCTTATGGCTGCAGGAAAGTCTGCAGGAACTTGTTGCTCACTGCGCGGAGAAAGAGCGGCCCGATTTGACGCCGAGCGACGTTCAGTACAAGGGCTTAAGCGTGACCGATCTGGAGCAGATTGTAGAACAGACACGGCCTGTCGGAGAGATCGAGAACATCTATACGCTCACGCCGATGCAGAAAGGGATGTGGTTCCACAACGCGATGGATCACCAGGCGGGCGCGTATTTCGAACAAGCGCGGTTTACGCTGCTGGGGGCGCTCGATGTCGATTTGTTTTCCAAAAGCTGGGCGGAGTTGGCTGCGCGTCATATGGTCATGCGGACAAACTTCTACAGCGGCTGGAAGGGGGAACCGCTGCAAATCGTGTACCGGGACAAGCAGGTCGGGTTCGAATATGAAGATTTGCGTCATCTGCCGCTAGACGAGCGGGCGGCGTATACGGAGAAGAAGGCGAAAGAAGACAAGCTTCGGGGATTCGATTTGGAACGGGATGCGCTGGTGCGGGTAACAGTAATGCGTACGGAAGACGAAAAGTACCGCGTGCTCTGGAGTTTCCAGCACATTTTGATGGACGGCTGGTGCTTGCCGCAGCTTATGCAAGAATTGTTCGGAACGTACGCCGATTATGTCCGGAACAAGCACCCGGAACGGGCAGCGGTATCGGCCTACAGCCAATACATCGAGTGGCTGGATAAGCAGGACGACGATGCGGCGGCACGCTATTGGTCCGAGTACTTGTCCGGGTATGAAGGCCAGACGGCTCTGCCGCTAAGGAAGACGGACTTGCCAAACGGAGGATATGTTCCGGACCATGTCGTTTGCGAATTGGGCAAGAGCTTGACCGAGCGGATGGACCGGGTGGCGAAACAGCATCAGGTGACGATGAACACCTTGCTGCAGGCGGCGTGGGGCGTTATGTTGCAGAAGTATAACGGAACCGGCGATGTCGTATTTGGCAGCGTCGTATCGGGAAGACCTGCGGAAATTCCCGGAATCGAAGAAATGATCGGGTTGTTTATTAACACGATACCGGTTCGCGTCGCTTGCGAAGCGACAACGGGCTTTGCCGATGTCATGGAAAGACTGCAGGAGCAGGCGCTGGAATCCGGCCGTTACGACTACTACCCGCTGTACGAGATTCAGGCCCGGAGCGCGCAGAAACAGGATCTGATCAACCACATTATCGCATTCGAGAACTACCCGATGGACGAGCAGATGGAGCAAGCGGGAGGCGCCGACATCAGCGGTTTGGCGATCGCGGATGTGGACATGGCGGAGCAAACGAACTATGACTTCAACGTGACGGTCGTTCCCGGGGAAGCAATGGAGATTCGTTTCGACTATAATGCCAACGCGTTTGATCGGTCGACCATACAGCGGTTGAAGGGACATCTGGTTTATGTGCTTGAACAAATCGTGGCGAATCCCCGAATTGCGGTGGAAGACCTGGAGCTGACGACAGCCCAAGAAAGCATTGAGATCATCGAACGGTTCAATGACACGACGACCGAGTTTCCGCGGGAGAAGACGCTTCATCAGCTGTTTGAAGAACAGGCGGAACGGATTCCGGATGCGGTGGCGGTTGTATTTGAGCACAGGCAATGGACTTACCGCGAGCTGAACGAACGGGTGAACCGGCTGGCACGGACGCTGCGGGCAAGCGGAGTGGACAAGGAACGCGTGGTGGGCATTATGGCGGAGCGCTCCTTGGACATGATTGTGGGCATTATGGCGGTTCTAAAAGCCGGAGGAGCTTATGTGCCGATTGATGCGGAGTACCCGGAGGAGCGCATCCGGTACATGATCGAGGATTCCGGAGCGCAAGTGATGCTGGTACAGCGCCACATGCAAGAACGGGTCCCGGTTCAACGCCTTATGGTCATCTTGGATGACGAGGCGTCTTATCACGCCGACGGATCGAATGTGGAGCGGAGCAACGGGGCGACCGATTTGGCGTGCGTGATTTACACATCGGGGACGACCGGCAAGCCGAAAGGGAATTTGGTGATGCACCGCAATATCGTACGAATCGTGCGGAATACCAATTACATTGGCATTACCGATCAGGACCGGGTATTGCAAATGTCCAGCTATTCGTTCGACGGAGCGGTCTTCGATATTTTCGGAGCGTTAACCAACGGAGCGAGGCTTGTTCTTATCCCGCGGGAGACGATGCTGGAAATCGGGAAGCTGGCGGAATTGATCGAACGGCAGCAAATTACAGTCGCGCTGATTACAACGGCTTTCTTCAACGTTCTCGTGGATGTCAATGTCGATTGCTTGCGTCACATGCGGGCCGTTTTATTCGGAGGAGAGCGTGTTTCGGTCAGCCATGTTCGGAGAGCTTTCCAGCATATCGGGCCTGGAAAAATCATCCACGCTTACGGCCCGTCGGAGAGCACGGTGTATGCGACCTATTATATAGTGAACGAAGTGGCGGAGGATGCCGTCAACGTTCCGATCGGACGGCCGATCAGCAACACGGCGACCTATATCGTAAACGGCAAAAACAAGCTGCAGCCAATCGGCGTGGCCGGGGAGCTTTGCGTCGCCGGAGAGGGATTGGTCCGAGGCTACTTAAACCGTCCGGAGCTAACGGCGGAGAAGTTCGTGGACAACCCCTTCGTGCGGGGAGAACGGATGTACCGGACAGGGGATTTGGCAAGATGGCTGCCGGATGGAACGATCGAATATGTCGGGCGGATGGACGATCAGGTGAAAATCCGCGGCTTCCGGATCGAGCTTGGCGAAGTGGAGGCGCATCTGTTGAAGGTGGAGGCTATCCAAAAAGCGACGGTCGTTGTCCGGGAAACCGCCAGCGGCGAAAAGCAGCTGTGCGCCTACTTCGTAGCGGACAGAGAGCTTCAAGCGCATGAAGTGCGAAGCGCGCTTGCCCAAGAGCTGCCTTCCTACATGATTCCGTCGTACTTTGTCCAACTGGAGCGGATGCCGCTAACGAATAACGGAAAGGTTGACCGCAGAGCGCTGCCTGCGCCGGAGGAAAGCTTGCATACGGGAGATGAGCACACTGCGCCAAGGACGCCATTGGAAGCAGAGTTATCCGATATATGGAAAAGTGTTCTCGGGCTTGAGAAGGTTGGCGTGACGGATAATTTCTTCGATGTCGGAGGACATTCCCTGCGCGCAACGACGCTTGTCAGCAAGATGCACAAAGAGTTGAACGTCGATTTCCCGCTGCGGGACGTATTCCGTTACCCGACGATTGAAGAGATGGCGCAGGAGATTGCCCGGATGGAGGAAGGTGCGTTTTCAGCCATACCGGTGGCGGAGGAAAGAGAGCATTACCCGCTGTCTTCCGCGCAGAAGCGGCTTTTCATCCTGCACCAGTTGGAAGGAGCGGAACAAAGCTACAACATGCCGGGCGTGATGCTGCTCGAAGGGGCGTTGGAGCGCGAACGGTTCGAAGAGGCGTTCCGCAGGCTGATCGCGCGGCATGAAACGCTGCGCACCGGCTTTGAGATGGTGAACGGCGAAGCGGTGCAGCGGATTTACCCGTCGGTGGATTTTGCCGTGGAGTATGTGCAAGCGAGCGAGGAAGCCGCCGGGAAAGCGGTAGAGGACTTCGTCCGCGCGTTCGATCTGGCGAAGCCGCCGCTGCTGCGGGTAGGTCTGGTCGAGCTGGCGGAAGAACGCTATATTCTGATGTTCGACATGCACCACATCGTCTCCGACGGCGTCTCGATGGACGTTCTGGTCGAAGAGTTTGTCCGCTTGTACGACGGAGAAGCGCTGGAGCCGCTGCGCATTCAGTACAAAGATTATGCGGCATGGCAGCAGTCCGAAGCGCAGCAGGAGCAGCTGAAGCGGCAGGAAGCGTACTGGCTGGAGCAGTTCCAAGGAGAGCTGCCGGTGCTGGAAATGCCGACGGATTATGCGCGTCCGGCGATGCAGAGCTATGAAGGACATTCGATTGAATTTTTCATCGATAAGCAGACGAGCGAAGGTCTGAAACGGCTCGCGGCCGAAAGCGGAGCGACGCTGTACATGGTGCTGCTTGCGGCATATACGATTCTGCTGCATAAATATACAGGTCAGCAGGACGTGGTTGTAGGGACGCCGATTGCGGGAAGAAACCATGGCGATGTGCAGCCGCTGATCGGGATGTTCGTCAATACGCTGGCGATCCGCAGTTACCCGGACGGAGAGAAGACGTTCCAGGACTATTTGGAAGAGGTCAAGGAAACGACCTTGGGCGCGTACGAGCACCAGAACTATCCGTTTGAAGAGCTGGTGGAGAAAGTACAGGTTGCCCGCGATTTAAGCCGCAATCCGCTCTTTGACACGATGTTTTCTTTGCAAAACATGGAAAATAAAGAGTTTCAGCTTGAGGGGCTTCGGTTGACGCCGTATCCGAGCGACTATGCCATGGCGAAATTCGATCTGAGCCTGGATATGTTGGAAGACGGCGGCGGTCTGGAGTGCAGCCTCGAATATGCGACGGCCTTGTACAAGAGGGAGACGGTCGAACGGCTGGCGAAGCACTTCGGGCAATTGCTTGAAGCGATCGTGAACGAGCCGGGGGCGAAGATTGCAGCGCTTGGCCTGCTGACTGCGGAAGAGAAGGAGCAAATTCAGCATGCGTTCAATCCGGCGCTGTCTGAACTGCCGCCGGAGAAGACGTTCCACCGGCTGTTCGAAGCGCAGGCGGCGCGCACTCCGGAAGCGACGGCAGTGATGTACGAGGACAAGCAGCTGACGTACGAGGAGCTGAGCGAGCAAGCGAACCGGCTGGCTTGCACGCTGCGCGAGGGCGGCATCGGCAAGGAGTCGATCGTCGGCATTTTGGCCGACCGTTCGGT
>JBHJMN010000073.1:0-11415 GCA_042219835.1 Paenibacillus elgii | reverse complement strand
TTTTTCGAAAGATGATTCACTATAATTGAGGAATCGTAATAGATTTGAATAATTTGAGTGTTTTCGTAGTTGGATAACGGTTTTGCTTTTAAAAAAAAGCAATTCGTTGCCCATTGGCGAAGACACTCTTTTTTGTTGCCTAAATACGTAGAGAAGGAAGGAATAATTATGGTCTGCTACCTTGGGGCATTTAGTAATGAAATGCAAATAGAAGGTAAAACATCTCTAACAGTTCAAGCCTATGCGTGCGATATACTGCAATTTTTACGTTGGCTTGAAAAAGAGGAACATATGATTTCAGAGACAGATATACGTGAATACAGACAATATCTGAATATTAGACGGAAGTTGAAGGTTACAAGTATCAATCGGAAAATCAAAAGCATTGTTCAGTATCAAAGGTTTTTACGAAAAGTAGGTGTCAGCAAAGAAGAAATCCAACTCAAGAAAGTTCTTCAAAAGAATACAATTGAGCTGGATTACGAAGTGAAAGTCGTTGAAAAAGAAGAATTGGTTCGACTAAAGCAAATAATTGAGGCAGAGGGTAATAAGAGGGATATTGCAATATTTAGAATACTATTCGGGACAGGGGTCAGATGCTCGGAATTAGTGAATATTGATCTCGATGACATCGTACTTAATGAGAGGAATGGAAAGCATAATTATAGTTTTCTTTTGATTCGCTCCGGAAAGGGAAATAAGGTCCGTAAAGTTAACCTTAATTCTGAAGTTGTAGCGGCAGTAAGGGACTATTTTGAGGTTCGTCCAACACATTCCTCAAATAAACTGCTCATTGGTCAGCGTGGTGCTCTTAGTAGACTTGCTATAAATAAGATTCTTGAAAAGTACAGTAAAAAAGCTCAGCTTGAAGAAAGTGTAAGTCCCCATATGGCACGTCACACATTTTGTTCTTCTCTGATCAAGGCTAATGTAGACGCAAAGACAGTAGCATTATTAACCGGTCATAGTTCGATCGATACTGTCTTTCGATTTTATGTGAATTCGAGTATGGAGGACAAGCAACGTGCGGTGGAAGGACTTCAAATTTAAAGGGTGAGTAGGGTGATGAAATTGGGAAGGGATATCATTTATATGAGGCAACGGAGGGGTTGATTTGGCAAGAAATTCAGATTGGACCGAGGCAAAATTCAAACGTTTCCTGGCCGAAGGGCGTGGGAAGGGAGAGAAGGAATCATATCGCCCGTGGCTTCAAGTGCACGATCTAAAAAGTAGAGGGCGATCAACTCGTTTTTATTCAAAAAAAGAAAAAAGGGTCATCCATATTTTTACGGATACTCAACTTTTCATCGCTCTTCTTCTTGAGTGGGATGAAAAAGTTCTTAGCTATAAAGAACAATACCCCCTGATTGATACGCAGGCAATTATCGAAGAATTGGATGAGCTATTAATAAAGCGTTTAAAGGGTAAGGCTTCCGAAGTTCCTCATGTTATGCTAACGACCTTTTTGGTCACTGCTGTTGATGATATGGGAAAGGAATATCAATATGCTCGAACATTAAAGGATGAAGCAGAACTTAATAAAAAGCCGACCATAGAACGTCTGGAAATCCAGCGACGTTGGTGGCAATCCCGAAATATAAACTTTGGAATAATCACCCCAAATGAAATTCCCGTACAAAGGAGCAAGAATATCCAATGGGTAATAACAAGTCAAAACGTCCAGGATCACGGAATTACCGGATCAGAAATGGAGAATTATGCGGAACAATTACAGCAATTGCTCTTAAGAGATCATGGCACGGTTGGTTCGGTATTGTCCGCTTTTGATACATATAACAGATTAGAGGTTGGTACTGGGGTGCTGATTTTTCGCTATTTGATCGCTAATCGGTACATTACAATCAACATGGATAGCGAGATCAATTTGCAGTCTACTGCAATCGAGATGGGTATCTCAATACCTAAAGGTAACAAAGGGGAGCAGAGGCATGCCGTTAACGGTTAATATGTTATATCGATCTATAGAAGAAGCCGATCGATTACAAAGGGTTGTTTGGATCAGCCCCGATCACACAGTATGCTTCATCACGGATATCATTAATAATGAGTATCCTATTTTGAAGCAGGTAGAAGACATAGAAGAAGGACTGAGAGTTGGGACTCATATAATAGAAGAAACAGATCCGTGTATGAGAATAATTGACATCGAAACACTTTCAGAAAAAGAGAAAAGTCATTGGGAGCGAGCAAAGAAAATCATTCAGTTAATTGCATCGAGCGAATGTGAACCTAACATCTTTTTACCTAATGAGCGTGGAGAACTGGTAAGAAGGGCATCGAGTTCATTAGGTGTAGATAAGTCAACCATACGCAGATATCTGAAGCGGTACTGGAAGAGGGGCAAAACACTTTATAGTTTGTTATCCGATTATGACCGATGTGGAGCAGTGGGGCAGGATCGCAAGGTTCAACGGAAGCTGGGAAGGAAAAGAATCTATGCTTCGATGTATGCGGAATTGATTATTACTGATGATATTAAGCGGTTATTTCGAATTTCGCTAGATAAGTATTACTATTCATCCAAAAGACCGACTCTAAAAAGGGCATACGATCAGATGATTGCCGAATACTTTGCATCAAATCGAAGCGTTGATGGTGTTACAATACCGGTTATAGAAAATGGAACGGCAATCCCTACGTTTGGACAATTCAGATATTGGTTCAACAAGTGGCGAATGCAGAATTTTAAAAAAGAGGTATCCATTCGTGAAGGTTCAAGAAAGTATCATCAGCAATATAAGCCTGTATTGGGTTCTACTCAACAAGATGTGGTTGCCCCAGCCACGATTTATCAAATCGATAGTACGATTTTGGATTGCACAATCACCAGTTCTTTTGATAGATCCAAAATTTTGGGCAGACCGACATTTTACTTATTGGTTTGCGGATATAGCCACTTGATAACTGGCTATCATCTTACATTGGATCCTCCAAGTTGGGAGGGGGCTATGATGAGTCTGATCTGTGCTTGTGAATCGAAAGTCGATCTGTGCAAGAGATATGGGATAGATATCCGAGAAGAAGATTGGCCCTCCGTGGGGCTCCCTCAATATCTCCTTGCGGATCGTGGGGAGTTAATTTCTGGAAAAATGTTACCTATGATCGAGCATCTCAACATAGGTGTTATGAATACACCGCCGTTTTTCCCTCACTGGAAGCCGCTTGTGGAGAGGTATTTTGGAATACTGCAACATCATGCAACTCCCTCTTTACCTGGGGCTGTATATAAGGATGCAAAAGAAAGAGGGGCACGGGACAATCGGATCACGGCATCCTTGACGTTGGATGAAATAAACAAGATCGTTTTGAAATTCATTCTTCACTATAACAATCAGCATTATCTTTCCGATTACATCAGAACCGCTCATCAAATTGAAGAAAATGTTTCGCCTATTCCCATCGAACTATGGAATTACGGAATCAAGTATAAATCAGGAAGGCTACGTAAGGTATCGCAAGATATTCTTCGATTCAATATGCTTCCTTCAGAGAAGGCAACTGTACATGCAAATGGTATCAAGTGGCGTGGGATGCTGTATAGCTCTGACACTGCACTAAAGGGGAAATACTTTGTTCGTGCGAGAATGCATGGTTCCTTTAAGTGTGATGTAAGTTTTGATCCTCGAAATGTGAGCCAGATTTACCTGCGTTTAGGGAAGAATGATTACGATGTATGCTACCTCTTAGAATCTCAAGCAAGATACAAGGACAAAACCTTAGATGATGTTCGCCATTTACTTGAAGTGGAGCAACAAGAGCAAATAACTGCGGCAGATAAAGAATTAGGAAGCCGTATATCGTTAGCGGCTGAAATAGATGCCATTGTAAAGGAAGCCGTGAGAAATACAAAAGCAGAGTCTAAGCCAGAATCGAAGGCAAAGAAACTCAGAGATATTAGGGAGAATAGACGGCAAGAAAAAGAATGGAATCGAGAGCAGGAAAGTGTCGTTCTTGAAGGGGTAAAACGAGTGAATCAATCCAAATCCGGCAAGAACGAAGAAGACGAGGATAGTGGTAATGTGATTAACCATTTGACACTTCTGAAGAAAGTCCAACAGGAGGGATTCCATGGAGGTTGTTAATCTTCCAAATGGTGTAGAGGCAGTTGTAGCCGAATATAAAGAGCAGGTTATTAAGGATTACGAAGGTAATCCATTTATTGAGGCTCTTCCTGATATTTTATCGCCCCAACAGGTGATAGAGCAGTTAGTTCATTACCCGCCATTTGATTCGAACGAAAGATTGTTGGAGCCGCACCTGCGAATCCACTTATTACAGAGATTGTTTCAATATTTTCAGCCGCTCGGTGAGCACTTACAGCTTTATGATGCCATCTCAACGATGATTCGGAGTGGGTACATGGATCGCAACCCGTTCTCGGCAAGTTATGTAAGAAGTTTGTTTGGTGACAAGTATCATGGTGCTAGAGCAAAAAACATTTACCATAGCTCCGCGGCTAAATCTTTAACACTTGTCGGAATTTCCGGTTCGGGAAAAACAAGTTCGCTCGCCAGAATTCTTTCCCTATTTCCTAGAGTCATTGTTCACTCCCAGTATAAGGGGATGGATTTTCCTAGATATCAAATTCCGCACCTTAGTATACAAGCTCCATACGACTCTAGCTTAAAGGCACTTTGTCTGCACATATTTCAAACTATTGATGACATTCTCGGAACAGAATACTTGAATAAATACGGAAGTGGGCATAAAGCTACGAATATAATGATACCAATAATAGGGAATTTGCTCAGAAATTTGGGGGTTGGTTTGTTATGTATTGATGAGGTACAACATTTAAGCTTATCGAAGAGTGGGAACGGAGCGGGTGCCATTCTGAACTTTTTTACAACTTTGATCAACACGATAAATATACCTGTAATTTTGATAGGTACTCCAAAGGCAATGAATGTGCTTCAAGCAGAATTTCGTCAAGCCCGAAGAGGCTTAAGTGGTCATGGCAACTTCTTTTGGGATCGGCTAAAGAAAGATGAAATTTTTGATTTATTTTTACGTGGCTTATGGCAATACCAATGGGTAAGAAATCCATCAGAATTAACTGAAGAACTATTATCTGCACTATATGATGAAACTCAAGGTATCCCAGATGTGTTAGTAAAACTGTTGATTTTATTACAGGGACGTGCAATTTCCTCTGGAAAAGAAACTATAACGATTCCTTTTATTCGCCAAGTAGCGAAGGAGCAATTAGCTCTGGTTCAACCAATGCTTAATGCACTCAGGACGGGGCGAAAGTCCCAATTGCTTGATTACAATGATATCGTAATGCCTGATATAACTGAGTTCATCAATAAGGAGCAAAACCGCGTACAAGTTCAGTCGTTCATAAAGGAATCGAAACAGCAAATTGAAAATAGACAACAGCAATTATCTATGATGAAAGATAAAGCTCAGGTACGGCTTCAACTAATGGGATTCTCAGAAGAGGATGCAATTGAACGGATTAACGATGTTTTGAGTAGTCAGCCTGGAATTGTAGACATTAACCAACTTGTACAGGATGCATACTTATTAAAAGTGGAAAAGGATAAAGAAGACAAGAAAGAACAAAGGCAAAAGAAAATAAGGAAGAATAAGGGGACATATGAAACGGAGGGGGATCTACGTATGATTGTTAAAGCGGGTAAGGAGGCAGGAATTTCTTCATATGATGCTTTGAAACAGGCGGGGATAATTCGAAGCGATTATGGGAAATGCGGAGTGGAGCGATAGATGCTTGTCTTTTTTCCTACTCCCTATCCTGACGAGTTGTACTATTCAATTATTGCAAGATATATAAAGTGGTCAGGCGAACCCCATTATCGTTCTTTATTACAGAGTATTTTTGGCAATAAGCATGTTACTGCTTCTGTTGATTTGCCCTCGAATATCGGTCGATTAGTGGAGAGACTTCCGGTTACCTCTCAACTGACAGTTGAACAACTAATCCAGAAGCATACCATGTTTCCATTTTATTCGGCATTTTTACCACCTGAACAAGCAGAGGCAGTACGTAAATCAATGATTGAAGGAAATGGGAATGAAATTTACTCGCGGATTGGGGTCATGGGGAGTGCAATTCGACCGAACAAGTTTATCAGATACTGTAAGGAATGCCTGTCGCATGACCTTGAGACATATGGCGAGAGTTATTGGCACAGAATACATCAACTACCTGGTTTGGATGTATGCGTCGAGCATGGAATAGAACTCTTAGATAGTAATATAAGCCCCCACGGAGAAAATAAATATAAGTTTGTAGCGGCAGATAAGCGAAACAGCCCCCTTAATTGTGTTGCCAAGAGAACACCAAGAAAAGATTTTGAGAAATACTGTTCACTCAGCAAGAATATTAGAATTTTACTGGACAATAAATTTCCTTATAGATCGAGAGAGTGGTTCGGGCAATATTACTTAAATAAGTTACAGGAACTCAGATATGCCAGTATTATTGGACGTAATGTGGATCAAGATAGGCTCTGCCATAACTTTATCTCGTTTTATGGAGAGAGCTTTCTTGAACGATTTCAATCCGGCATTCATTTGAATAACAATTGGTTAAAACTGATATCGAGGAAACATCAAAGAAGTTTCCATCCTATTCGCCATCTTTTATTACTTCAATTTCTGAATTGCAATATCCACGAGGTTTTCTATCGGAATGAACCATACAAGCCTTTTGGTAATGGACCTTGGATGTGTATGAATCCAGCCGCGGATCATTACGAAAAGCTTGTAATAAATGATTTTGCATTGAGCTTAGAAGCAAGGAAGCCAATTGGAACATTTAGTTGTGGGTGTGGATTTATTTACACTCGAAGCATCGGGGAAGATGCAAAAAATGAATTTGTAATTAAGCAATTCGGTGCAATTTGGGAAAAAGAAGCTGTCCGATTAGCTAAAACTGGACTTAGTTTACAAGACATCGGAAATCGACTTCATGTAGGTGTACAGACAATAAATAAGTATATAAATAAAGATGGTTGTTGTGAAATGGAGAAGGAAAAGATTCAAGAAGAGAAACAACGACAAGAAGATCGGATGAAATGGAAGGTTATGCAAAAGGAACACCCTCATTTGTCAAAGACAAAACTTCGAGATCTAAATCCCAAGTTATATAATCGGTTGCACCGTTTTGATCGTTTATGGCTCGAAAAGGAATCCCCACCTGGGGAACGAAAGGGGACTCCCTCAAAACCGAGGATTAATTGGAGCGTTCGAGATCAAGATTTTTCTGAAAAAATTAAAAGGGCTGTCGTGATCCTTCAATCCAGGGAGGGAAAGCCAAAACAAATTAGTATAAGTTCTATCGGACATGAGATTGGTCACAAATGGATTTTGGAAAAGCAACTTGATAAATTGCCTATAACTAAGGCTCTTTTAGAACAGGTGGTAGAAAGCAAAGAACATTATAGATGGCGGAGAATCAAATGGGCTGTTGAAGAGCTGAAGCGGCATGGTAGGGCGATCGTAAAATGGGATGTGTTACGAATGGCTGGGGTTCGGTCTGAGTTCATGGATCCATCTTTTGAGGTAATGGTTTCTGAGTGGTCCAAATGATTAGTATTTACAGAAAATAAAAAGGTTTTGAGCAAGGGTTTATTTGCTACTCTTAGTTACTATTCTGAGAATCGTTATTCGTATGATGATCGTAGAAGGTGATTCTAGCCAGTTCTCTGAAATGTAAATTATATCTCGGCTGAGAATTCAATCATAATTGCCTTGCAGTTCAACATGCTCTATTCAACGCTGTGTTAGTTTATCTACATTCTATGTTTTATTATGAATTCTTATCCAATAGATTAAGATAAAGATGAAGATCATTCGCTAATATGGTAAAATATTGATATCGACAATTATAAAAGGATGAGCCTTTATGGGAAGACCATTAACACCTGCACAAGAAAAAATTAGAGACGCACAATTAAGTAAAAATGAAGAATATATTACAAATATCGACTTGTTATTAGGGGAACTTGAGCCTTTTATTACCGAGAGCAACAAATATAATAATTACTTGGTTGATTTATTCGAAAAATTGAACAACGCCCATGGAATGTTGATGCAAGGCAAATATGCAAATCTCTACACAAAACACTTTGGAAAACCAGCTTCTCGTGTAATTGATTTCTACGATAATATAAGTGACGAATTCTTTTTCCTTGATGAACAAAATAAACAACGCTTTTTAAGTGAACTCCCTGATCCTGCTGAATATCAAGTACAACTAGATTCGTATTTCTCGAAAATAAAGCCACTATTTGAAGACGTTAGTGCGGAGAACTCAATAATTGTTCGATTCGAAGGAATGGAGCAATTGTGTATGGAGCTTAAGAAATTATCTGATCAACATTGGAGCTATCCTCAAGAGATGGCGTTAAGACAAGCTCTACATAACAGAGAATTCCTCCAACCTCTCACACTACATGGTGTACCGCGAGCCTATCCTTTTCATGTAGAGGTATATTTGGAATACTCCCCCAAGCTGAACACGGGGCTCTTGATCAAAGGAAAACTGCAAAAACTAAGATCATTGCTTAAGACAATAAACGCACAGCTTCCTTTTGCAGAGTTAAATGAAAAAGTACCACATATACAAAACATAGTAAATGGTATAGATAAAAGTACAACAGTAGGTAATAATACAAGTATCGGAGATAATAATGCAATTGGTGATAACGCTTCTGTAGAGGGTGACTGAAATGTCGGTGAAAATTGGTAAAGGTACAAAAATTGGTGATAACAACGCTATTGGGAACAATGCGAATGTAAATATATCAAAAACAAAAAAGAAGGAGAAAAAAGATAAAACGTGGTTTGGTAGACACCCTTGGTTATCAGCAATTATATGCTCAGTGATTGCCAGTATTATAATGCTTTTGAATTGGGAAAAGATTTTCAACGTCGTAAGAGGGCTGTTTAATTAAAACTCTACTACTTAATGGAAAAAAGAAGTGAAGGTTTTATGGGCATTTTGCTTACCCATCCTTTACTTCTTTTTATTTCGGTAAGTTAGAGGTGTTTTCCAAAGGGAAAACGAGAGTAGAGTGTGGTCTATGGCGAAGTCACATATGGCTACTAAGAATGGAGCAATTATACTATCACAGAGCTGGTATGTATATGGAGTTTTATTTAATATTTATGAAGAAACTGTTTATTGGTTTGCCAAGCAGGATTTGGAACAACACCGGAATGACCAAAGAAGTTTTATATAATCAAGATCTGGAGGAATATTAATTGAAAAGTGAGGTAACAAGGCGAAGTTTTGAAGAAAGTGGATTACATAAGTTACTTTCCCCTGTTGTGCGGGTCACAAAGAACACTACTGGTTTGAAGGTAAAACAGTATTTGAAAATTGCTCGTCTGTTCATGAGTGCGAATGGCTATCAATAGTAAAGAGATTTACTAAATTTGTTAATGAGAATGAATCAAAAGATTATAAATTAATGCTCTGTCCAGATAAAGAACCTGGGAAGCGGAATAATGCAGAACCAGATGCGAAGTTAATAAACATTAATAATAACAAGGAACGCTTAGTAATAGAAGTAAAGACGATGCATGAGCTTAATGATGGAAAAAATAAAGATGGTAAATCCTTTACTGAGTTTTCTGAACTTCTTTACCATTTCCTTAGAGGGACTAATACCCAACTTGAGGAACATCCATATGCACTAATAATGGATGAAGAAATTAGATGGGGAAAACAAAAGAACCAAAAACTAAATAATATGCTTACCGTGGCAGAGAATATCCAGAGGGTAATTAAAGATGGTTTTAAGCATACTCCAGATTGCTGGGAGGAATTTGAAGTAGATGGCGTTGGTTTTTGTTTTATGATCTTGGAGGATGAGTCTGCACTGCAAAATAATGTAGCAAAAGGAACTATCCAAATACGAGGTAAAGTCAAAAGAGAGTCAACTGACGATTTAAGACCTCCTAAAGATTTATTTAATAAATACATAACCAGAATATTGAAACAAACGAATGATAGCTTCCAACCATATCGAGGGGAAGAATACCGTAAAATTTTACTGATAGTTAATGAGAGTAACTACATAAGTAATTGCATTCTTGACGTGTTGTTGAATGTTAGAATGTTAGATAGAGTTGAATTATGGTTTGCAACGCCTGATTTTGAAGAGATTGATGAGTTTGGAAATGAAGAATTCTACGGTGAATACGAGTTTACCAGGGTAAAATAAATATAGTAATAAATATGGCAAGAATAAATTTTAATAACTTTTGCGAGAAGATCCCAGCGGGCAATTGGACAAAATTTCTTCAATTAGAAATAATGTTTGTTTAGTTCAATAGGAATTACGATACCGTGTTTGAAATACAAGAAGGGATTGAGACTGATTAAACGTAGTAAGCATCAATTTTTTGAAGGAAACGAGAATGCAAAAGAGAATTTTTACAAAGATTTTATAAATGATTTAATAGGAAGGAATTCAGAAAATAAGCTTGGGGAATTGTTGACGACTCTAAACAGTAAATTTTCACCAGTTCTTGAGGATGCGTTTTTAATATATAGTAATGATCCATTTATAGATATTATAATGTATCGTTTCGTAGAAAATGCAGATGAAGATTTAAAAGAAAAAATGCAGAGTATCTATATTGGGAAAGTCCAAAAAGATGATGAGGCTAACGCGGTTGCAATTACCCGAGACGGAAATTTTGAGGGATATCTAATCGAGTTTTACTTTGAGCTTGAATATATCTTATTTAATGTCGGTGAAGCATATTCTGCATTTATTCTCTCATTCTTTGATGAAGGAAATGTAGACAGCAACTTAATGTTAGAAATTACAGCAGGAAATATCTCTTGTCTACCAGATCAAAATATAAATGGTATGGTACTATCACTTGGTATTCCAGATGCTCAAAGAAAATTATATGGACAGCTTGCCATGGACGCATTTATGGCAGGAACAGCTTTTGTAATAGCTCATGAAATTGGGCATCACATGTTAAGGCATACTGAGAATTCACTCCAACCTAACATGAACATTCGAGGGGGAAACATAAACCACGAGTATGAATTTTGTGCCGATGAGTTTGCATTGAGATTGATGTATAAGAGAGTTGCGATAGAGTCGAATGACGATTTTTCAATGGAATATCTTTTGGGTCCTGTTTTTGTTATTTTGGCAATGGCATTAAATGACTTAAACCCACAGTTACCATCGCAGGATCACCCCTCCATTGCAGATAGATATCGAAACATAAATAATAACATGAATAAGTACGTTAAAGAAGAAGAATATGAAAGAATTATTTTTATATTCGAGTGCTTTTTAAAGATGATTGATAAATATAAAAATCCTTGGAATGGTACTAAGTGGTGGTAGTCCAAACTTTCAGAATTATCCCCTTATAAACTATATCCTACTA
>JBHJMN010000072.1:0-11558 GCA_042219835.1 Paenibacillus elgii | reverse complement strand
GGCGAAGTGACACAAAAACAGGCGGACTTGTATCGAGCGCTCGGGGTAGCTCCTCCCTCGTTATAAATTCCGGGAACTTAGGTTATAATAGAGTGAACTAAGTCAATTTCTTTACTCATAAAAGAGTTGGAAGCCACGGATCTAAGGTGATAACTAGGATAGCAGGGTTACAACATTTATAATTTTTTTTACAAAAGGTGCGACGGCTATTAATGCTATTTAATGCCATTTTTTTATTGTACCTCCTCGCTGCTCCAAGTGGGTAAAATTGCTTATTAAGACTCAAGATTAATACAATTGAGAAACTAGGTGAAGATGAAATGCGGCTGGAGGAGTTAAACAAAGAGCTGGGCAAGTTGAAGGATGATGAAAATTACATCATCAAAATATGTGAAAAAATAAGAGGAACTGAGTCTAAAGTTGCAATAGAAGCCTACGAAGCAGCTACTAAATTTGTAAGAGAAAATAATATGTTAACCTGTGCTTACCCATGGATTCTTTATAATAAAGGTTGGTTATACTTTGATTCGACAGACTTTAAAACTGCGACCACTCTTTATGAAGAGGCTTATCATATTTTTAAAGAAAATAACAATATAGATGGCCAATTGGCGACTAGCAGTGCATTTGTAAGTGTTTATTCGGTACAACAAAAACTTTCCAAAGCCATTGAGCATGGTATGGAGGGTATAGAACTAGCAGAAAAAGTGGATAACTATGAGCGACTAACTCAAATCAAAGGGAACCTTGCAGCGCTGTATATGGAAATCGATGAGTATGAAAAGGCAAAAGAGCTATTAGATCAGATCGTAAACATACCTCGTGTTTATAGTAATGCTTTTAAAGTGGCTTGTTACATTAATCAAGCTGAATGTTGCAACCATTTGGGCGATCTAGATCAGGCGATAGTGTATATAACGAAGGCGCTTGGGTTAGCAGAAGTATACACCCCCAAAATGGTGCCCAATGTGTTAAAAGAAATGGCTCATATTTACGCGACTAAAGGGTGCTACGGTACAGCGGAAGAATACTTCATCAAGAGTGTAGAGATGGCGAAAGCGGGAGGAGCGCAACTGTATCTTCAAGATGCACTATTGTACTGGGCAGAGCTAGATTTGGTACAAGGTCGATTTAAGGAGACGGTTGATAAGCTGCAACAAGTAGAAGAAGGGATAGAAAAGGCCAATTCTATAAGGAATTTAAATAAAGTGTATTTGAATATGAGCAAAGGTTTTAAAGGACTGGGAAATTATGAACAAGCCTATGCGTATTTAGAAAAACATATGGAATTAGAAAAACAAATGCAGGCTATTCGCAGTGTTGAGAGTATGGAAATGCTGAATCGAAAAAGAGAAGAGGAAGAGAGGAAAATCTACAAGTTTCTCTATAATCAAGCTGAAGCATTAAATAGTGTGGGTCAGAATATCCTGTCTAACTTGGACAAGGAAAGTATCTTTAATATTGTTGCCAAAGAAATACAGGATTTGATCCAAGCGGATATTATTCAAATTGGCATTTATAACGAAGAGGAAGGGATCCTTAACAATGAGTTGTCTATCGAAAAGGGACAACGGTTGGTCATAGGGCCTATGTCTATATTAGAAGATAGCTTTTGGGCATATAGTGTCAAGCACAAGCAGGATATCCTTATTAAGGATATTGAAAAGGAATATAGCCGTTATTTTGAAGATTTTAAGGAATACTTAGAGAAAATAAGGAAGAAAAAGGAGTATGTAATAGAGACAATACCTTATTCTCTTATATTTGTACCTATTATTATGAAAGATAAGGTAATAGGGGTGATAAGTACTCAAGCTTATAAGAAAAATTCTTTTAATTTAAAAGACTTGAGTACATTAAAGACCCTATCTAATTATCTAGGGATTGGGTTAGAGAATGCTAGACTATATAAGGAAGTTGAATATGCATCTAAGTATGATGTGTTAACCAAAGTCTTTAATCGAAAAGAGTTATTTGAAGAAACAACCCAAATGTACGTGCAAATTAAAGAAAGCAAGAACGCAAATAGAACACTATGTATCCTGATGATTGATGTGGATAATTTTAAGAGAATAAATGATGTTTACGGTCACCAGGAAGGAGATAGGGTGCTAGAGCGTGTGGCAGATCTGATTCAAGCTAGTATAGGAGAAAAGGATAGGGTAGGCAGATATGGCGGGGAAGAGTTTATGGTGGGAATTCCCGATGAAACGTTGAAGCAATGTATTCAAAAAGCAGAGATAATCCGAAAAAATGTGGAGAAGGCAGTTATAACATCAGCTCTAGGGATACCCATTCCTATTACCGTAAGTATAGGGGGAGCCTACCTGAATACAAAGAAATATACCTTAGAGCAAATGATTAATTATGCTGATAAAGAATTATTCAAAGCTAAAAACTCAGGAAAAAATAACGTATTTGTATGTCATCAAGAAGAAGGTACGGGCGTTAGATAGAGCTATGGGGGACGGATTCGAAATACTAAGAAAATGGAGGTGTAATTGATGAAAGCGTATATACAGGTAAACAAAAATGGAGACTTCTACAATGTAAATGCATTTATTGCTTATGAAGGTTTCACTTCATTAGGATGGGAGATAATTAAGTTTTATGATACAAATGAGATTAAAGAAAATAATCCGGAAGATGTAGTAGTTGGCGGAATTGGTAATGTGAGAAAACGTCTTGAAATATTAGGAATAAAAAGAAATCAAGGAGAGATATATAAGTTGAACGAAAGATTGGGTAACTATGGTAAGGAAAATCGTACCTGCTTGTCGAATAAGTAATGAAACATGAACAGACAGGCAGGGAATGAATATGGGAAACACATCAAAACCAGATCCGTCGTTTCTTTGGCTTCTTCCCACACTTGCTCACAGATCCGCTCGTACTCAACGGGAACCGCCTCGTTATGAATGCGTTGTACGGTGCTGACTGGCGCTTGCTGCATGCGGGCGCTATGCGCTGCTGTGGAACCGAATGCTTGTTCAGCGGTATGGGACCGGAAAAGTCTGCTGTAGCGCTGCTTTGGTCCGACAAATTCGT
Source organism: Paenibacillus elgii (assembly GCA_042219835.1). Classification (GTDB taxonomy): domain Bacteria; phylum Bacillota; class Bacilli; order Paenibacillales; family NBRC-103111; genus Paenibacillus_G; species Paenibacillus_G elgii_A. The sequence continues at coordinate 8,510 of JBHJMN010000072.1, read as the reverse complement.
ACATCCATACAAACCCAGCTTTGCAGCGCGTACATGACAGGCGAGTGGACGGCACATGCAAATAGGTTTTCTTCTCAAACACGGACAGATGCCGGACGATCCGAACGTCATTGCTTCCCTTGCGAATGACAGCTTGATCCGATCCACAGCAGGGGCAGCATTGTTTGTTGTCCAGTGGTACAGCTTCTATGTGAAGTTCATCGGCATGGATGGACAGAATTTGGTTTATCTTTAGCTCTGGCAAGTTGAGCATTTCATTGATATACTGGGTTTGCATCTGTTTATTCCTTTTTGTTGTTTGGTCGGACTTGCAACAATACAGGATTAGCAGATGTTTTTCCATTTTTTTAGCCTCAGCTTAATTCGTCAAGCACTGATTTCGGTTTTGAGCCTTCTAAAACAGACGATACTTTTAGTAAAAGCGGTAAAGATTACGTTGTGATGGAACGTTTCTATTAAGGAGCGTAAGTCTCACTGATTAAACAAGCGGAGAAAGAGAACTGAAAGAACTACATGACGAGACTGCTTTGCGTCCTCATTAAGCTATCGGTCCGCGAAACGTGAGATCACCGAAGGAATCGCAGTCACGCATCGTTTCCGCAATGTACCTACAACCGGGCCGCCGATTACTTCGACGGCCTTCTGTCCATGTTACGCAGGCTTAATCATGGCTCTTGAATCGAGTATAAAAGGTTGGCAATTATGCACCGCGGCAGCTCCGAATTCATTTTCTAAAAAGATGTCCTTACCAACTGTGTGGCCTTCTACAAGTCTTTTTTAGTAAAAAGATTTATTGTTAGGTAGTAGGAAGCAATGAATAACAATATGATACCGGTCAGGATAAGAAATAACACTTTGTCACTGTTAAAACCATTCTCATTCACCATATTCATAAGCATAGCTATAGGCTGCGCCAAAGCAACCATGATTATCACGAATACGGCAGTGATAATAGAAGTTCCTTTTTTACTAAGTGTGTAAAAAAGCGGCAAATAGATGGAAGCTAGAAAAAGAACTATGCCTGCTGGAACCAGAATGTCCATGACCGAATAGTCTGGCTTATTAAGATCTACGATTGCTTGTTTAACGAGCCAGTGAATCCCGTAAGAAGCAAGGACTCCAAAAAGGGTATAGATGATGGCCGTTATGTATTTGGCTTGAACAATATGTTTGCGCTTAACGGGCAGCGTGACCAGAAAATTATGGTTGTTATTTTTGATATCTATCATCGTACCGTAATTAAGTAAGATGAATGCTGTATAGATCCCCACAAGGTGAATAGACGATGAAAGTTTTGGGATAAAAGCGGCACTGAATACAGCCAGATACAGGATACCCATCCATAGTGAGCTTTTTAAGGCGATGAAGTCTTTACGAAGCAAGCTAAGCATGAATGCGTCCTCCCTTGGCGGTGAAATACATGATGTCTTCTAAGGATGGTTTGTCAAAAACAACATAATTGCCAAACAGCAGTTCTGCCTCCTGCCTATTATCTACCATTCCCTCAAAGCCAACAGCTGTTTCGCGAATCCCGACAAATTTGTTTCGAATATCTGAATCGAGCAGTTGTGAGTCGCCTTTTACAATTGCGTATCTCTCGAGCACTTCATCTTTCGCTTCATTGAATACGAGTTTTCCGCGATGGATGAAAGCAATGTAATCAGCAACGCGATCTAAATCTGTTGTGATATGGGTCGAGAAGATAATCGAGTTGCTCTCGTCCTGCAACATATCCGCAAGCAGATCAAGCATTTCCCTTCTAAACACAGGATCAAGTCCAGAGGTAGGCTCATCCATGATTAAGAGATCAGCCTCATACGATAAGGCAACTGCAAGAGAAAACTTGACTTTCATCCCCTTGGATAAATCTCCAATCTTCTTTTTGGGGGACAACTCGAATTGTTCAAGAAGGCTGTTAAACTTCTTTTCGTTCCACTTCTTGTAGAAAGGTGCGATTATTTTCTTCGAGTCACGAATCGTAAGATGCTCATAATAGAAGCAGTCATCCGACACAATGCCTATACGCTGCTTAATGTCAACTTCTTCTTTAGGCATATCGCAGCCTAGTATTTTGACGCTCCCGGAGTCAGGACGAATCATGCCGAGCATCATCTTGATCAAGGTGCTTTTACCAACGCCATTCGGACCAATGAGTCCGGTAATGTAGCCTTGTTTCACATCCAAAGATATATTATCGACAGTAAATTGAGGGTATGTTTTCGTTAGATTACGTAATTCTATGGCATTCATGGTGTCTCTTCCTCCTCGAACAATAAAGTCAGATGGTCGATTAAATCTTGTTGACTCATATTTAATTCCTTGCTTTCTCGAATGATTTCTATCATTTTCTCTTCTAGTCGTTTCATGCGCTGTTCCCGAATGAAATCTTTATTTGCTCCTGATACGAAACAACCCTTGCCTACCACAGAGTCGATTAGCTTTTCTTTCTCCAACTCTTCATAAGCACGCTTGGTTGTAATTACACTAACTTGCAAATCCTTGGCTAGCTGCCTAATGGAGGGGAGGCTGTCGCCTGCACGCAATTCACCGCTCAGGATGTTCTGTCTAATCTGGTTCAAAATCTGTATGTAAATCGGTTCGCTCGATGCGTTGGATATGATAATGTTCATGTTTCACCTCGATACCGTAAATAGAGTGACTACTGCATATGTATAATATATACACTATTCACTTGTGCGTCAACCTATCACTTCGGGCGCTTTTTATTTGTCGGCTACGGGAAATTGCCCTATCCGTTGGCTACTCGGGTGTGTATTACATTAGCCGGTTGTTCGATGGCTAGCGGGGAGCTTAGAAATGCCGGCATGTGCGGAAGGTTGCTCTTGAGAGAGAATGAAACTTCTTAGTCATTCTCTTACGGAGCAGCCCTTTTTGTCGTTGCGGGGTTGTATAGGTTTTATATAGGTAGGGGTGATATCTTATATGTAGACTGTGGAAAATCATGTCGCATTCAGTCGAATTCGCGAGAGCAAGGGTACTTAAAAGGAGATGATGAAATGATGTTTGCGAGCAGATGACAATGTAATTAACTTGGTGATTTTTGTGTAATTTCGACATACACTATTCAACGGAGATGATGAAAACGTGGTTCTACGAGGCAATGAAGGCTTTTGGAAAAGAGTATTGATGATTATGCTTTCATTTATTGTGATCGTTGGTACTTTTCCTAGTAAGCCACACGTTGTAAAGGCGGCAGATAGTCCAAAACTGATCGTCGATTATAGTTTTACCGACCCCGGTAATGGCGAACTGCCTAAAGACAAATTATCCGGTTCTACACTGACAGAAGTCCCAGATGATGTAAATGGAAAACCTGGATTATACGGGAATACAACAAAGGAGTATGGCTCCGATAGAGCGGGGAACTACTGGAGATGGACCTCTGATAAGGGACGCGGCGGCGGATTAACGCTCGACATTAATCCGATCGTTGGCAAAAGTCTAGATGAAAGTTATTCCGTCCGTGTTCAATTCTCCTATGCCAATTTTAGTACTAATTGGACGAAAATCATTGATTATAAAAATAAAGTGGAAGATACAGGATTTTATTTTAATAAAGATAAGAAACTAAAGTTCTACAATGTTGGAAATGATGGGATTACCAGTATAAAGCCTAATCAAATTATTGACATTATCGCGACAAGAGATGCGAGTTCGAAACAATTCACTGTATTTATGAGCGTTGACGGAGAGTTCCAACGGGAAATTGCAATTGAAGATACGGGCAAGGGTGCAATGCCTGTTAAGCTTGGAACTGGTGGTAAAATTCGTTTCGGCTTTTTCCATGACGATTACAAATCGAGCGGCGAAGAAAAAACAACGGATGGAAAAGTATATTCCATTCAATTCTGGGATGGGGCAATCTCACCGGCTCAGGTTCTCAATGCTATGGCATCGAAAGGCACAGCGGCCGAAACAACAAAAATTACGGTAAATTCCCCAACCGGGAACTCCTATAAGGCGTTTATTTCTGACAAATTGCTTCCTTTTCCTCTTCAAGGTGAAGATGTTCCTGTCGGTGCTAAAGATTACATCCCAGGCAGTGACATTGCCGGTGTAAATGAGAGCACGACCAAATATGTTGGGATCTATGAGATTGATGCAAGTGGTAAGATTGTGGGGTTCAAGTTAATTACGCTTGCCGCAGATGATATTACTGCTCCGGCGCCAGTAGTCCAAAGTGCTAAGCTTGAGCAGGTAACAACGGGCGACAAACAAATCTCACTTACGTTCGACCAAGAGGTAGCTTTAAATGATTTAAATGGATTTTTAATTAAAGTTGGCAACGAAGAGGCGAATATTGGAGACGGGAACTTTGCAGTTGATTCAACCGATTCGAAGAAATTGATTATCACTTTACCAGCCGGGACTGATGTCTCCAGCAAATTAGTAAATGTAACTTATAAGGGTTCAGGTACATTAAAAGGAAAAAATACGAATGTTACTGTGAATCCATTTTCAATAGATGCAGTTAATAAGTTTGCATTGCAAGCGAAAGTGAATGCAATCGAAGGCGAGAACCTGGAAAAAACGGAATACACGCCGGGGACGTGGGCTGAACTGGAAGCGAAACAGACAGCAGCGAAGAATGTGCTGAGCGACGTGGCAGCAACGCAGCAGCAGGTGAACGAAGCGCTGGCTGCCCTGACTAAAGCCTTCGATGACCTCAAAAAGGTCGAGGCTGTGGACAAAACGGGGCTGCAGAACAAAGTGAATGCAATCGAAGGCGAGAACCTGGTAAAAACGGAATACACGCCGGGGACGTGGGCTGAGCTGGAAGCGAAACAGACAGCAGCGAAGAATGTGCTGAGCGACGCGGCAGCAACGCAGCAGCAGGTGAACGAAGCGCTGGCCGCCCTGAACAAAGCCCGCGATGACCTCAAAAAGGTCGAGGCCGTGGACAAAACGGCGCTGCAGAACAAAGTGAATGCAATCGAAGGCGAGAACCTGGTAAAAACGGAATACACGCCGGGGACGTGGGCTGAGCTGGAAGCGAAACAGACAGCAGCGAAGAATGTGCTGAGCGACGCGGCAGCAACGCAGCAGCAGGTGAACGAAGCGCTGGCCGCCCTGACTAAAGCCCGTGACGGCCTTCAAAACAATTCGTCCACTGCAACCTTAACCATCGAACAACCTGCCGGTTCAACCGTTTCAGATTCGAAGCCGGTGATCGCAGGTAAGGTAGGAGCTGGTTCGACAGTTACCGTCGTCATTAAAGACAGAGACGGAAAGCCGGTTGCGAATGCAAGTGGTACAGCGGTTGTTAATGGAGACACCTGGACCTTTATACCGTCTGCCGAGCTAGATAATGGCGACTACACCATTGTAGTAACAGCTGCGAAGGATAATAGGTCCAGCACAGTAAACAAAGAATTGAAGGTAGACACCGCCGATCAATCCGCGCTGACTGGGTTGCAGTTAAATATCTGGAACGGAACGCCGATCGGATTGTCTCCAGACTTTAAAGCAAGCACAACCAAGTACACAGCTTCTGTAACGAACAGCGTCTATGCGGTAACGATTCTTCCAACGGCGCTTGATCCTGCCGCGAAAATTGAGATCTCTGTCAATAATGCCGTCTATCAGAAGATAATTCCTAGTGGTGTAGTAAGCGGCGATCTGCTCTTAAATGTAGGCTCGAACACGATCAACGTTAAGGTAACGGACTCCAAGGGTAAAGTAACGGAGTATGCCTTGATCGTCACTAGAGAGTCTGCTTACAGCGGAAGTAACGGAAGCAGCGGAGGATCTTTTTCGGTGTCTATAGCGCCTCCTGCAAAGGATGAATCGGGAATCAAGACATCCGTGAACGGTGATAAAGATACGTTTGCGACCGGCAAAAAGTCAACCGAAGGTGACCGCCAAATCACATTGATACAAGTAGATTTGGACAAGCTGAACAAAGCATTGTCGCAAGGTAACGGACAAAAGCTTGCGATTCATTCTCCGAAAGATGGCGATATGAAGGTTGACGGCTTGACGGCAGGAACCGTCAAGCAGTTGGCCGACAAGGGAGCAAACCTTGAAATCAGCAACCCGTTGGCCATCTATCCGACCCCGGGAGGCAAGATGGATTTGAACGCGGTATCCAGCCAGTTGGGCAATGCGGCGCTTGGAGATATCGCGGTTCATATTGACATTACCCGTTCTTCGGATGCATTGATCAGCAACGCCAAGAGCAAAGCAGCAGCGGGGGGCTACGAACTGCTCGTAACACCCGTGGATCTTGACCTGACCTTCTCGCATGACAGTAAGACGGTAAGATCCGGGCAGTTGAACGGGTATGCGGGCAAATACATCGCGTTGCCGGAAGGCATCGATCCGAACCGCATTACGACAGGCGTAATCGTCAATCCGGATGGAAGCGTGTTCCATATGCCTACCATAGTAACGAAGATCGACAACCGTTATTATGCATGGATTAAGGACTTGCGCAGTCACGGTTCCTACTCGGTTATCTGGAATCCGCAAGATTTCGACGATGTGAAGAATCACTGGGGCCAATCAGATGTGAACAATATCGCGGCAAGACTTGATCTTAAGGGAACGGGGAACAATACGTTCTCGCCGGACCGCAACGTGACGCGCTCCGAGTTCTCGGAGATTGTCGCACTGGGTCTGGGTCTGATGCGTCAGAATGTGCCACAAAATGTTTTCCCTGACGTCTCCGACTCCGCGTGGTACCGGAATGCGGTAACGATTTCCAACGAGTTCGATATCGTCCGTGGCTACGAAGATGGCAACTTCCATGGCAACAAGCAGATAACAAGAGAAGAAGGAATCGCAATGATCGCTCGGGCATACAGCCTGATCAATCCGCAAGCCAAGCTTAGCCAGGATTCGATCGAATCCCAACTGTCGAAGTATACAGACGCTAAAAGCGTATCGGATTGGGCAAAAGAAGATGTCGCTCGAATGATCGAAGCAGGAATCGTACAAGGCGACAGCCCGCAGCTTCTGAGCCCGCAGTCGAATATGACGCGCGCCGAAACGGCGGCTTTGATCGCAAGATTGCTCAAGACAACCAATTTGATCGACAAGTAAAAAGCTAACCAAACAACCATTGATGACTCTCACGATCATCGATGGTTGTTTTTTACACAATATGTCTCCGAAGCCGTGGGGCACCGGTCCCTTTTCGAGGCAGGAGCAAATTAGACAAATTATTATCTGCCAGTTTGAGCGAGTAACCTGTTACTATATAAATATAATAATTGTTACATTTAAAATAACTTCATGGAACAGAGGGAGAGCTTACTTAAGTGGAAGTATTTAATTGGTTGCGCAAGGGGGGCGGAAAGTTGCCTTGAAGCTAGAGGTGGAGATGGAACAATTGGGCGCATAAGAAACCATATCGTTTGTGGAAGTACTACGCAGGCATTTAGAAGAAAGGATGATAGAAATGCCAAATGATAACCAGGCTCGTCCTCCTGCTGGTTCTATTAGTGAAGCTGGTCGTTATCCCATCGACCTGACAGGTCCTCGCAGTCACACTCTTGTTAAAAAGCTCGGTGTGGGCGGCCTCTCCATTGGACCGTCGCAATTGGGGAAGAAGGCAGACCTTCACGTCGAGCCTGATACACACATCGATTGGACCGTATTTGATGCCTTTGCCACGCCGGCGGGCTCGCCCTGGCCGCGATTTCTGCATTACACGGGCAATAACACAGGCTTCTTCGACTGGGCGCAGAAACGCCCCATTGAAGAGATGGCGTGGGTTCCGATCCTGTCTGTAGACACGGTGGCGGACGCCATCCAATCCAATTTGCATGGCTTGTATATCGAGCTGGACCAGTCCGGGGGGCGTTTGCGCCTGAAGCTTCCGAAGCGGCAGGTCTTTGAATATTTCCGCCTGAGTGTGGCTGGCGATCTATCACGCTTCTCGGCCACTGGCGATATGCCATATTCTCTGACACTAGCGCCGCGCACCAGCCGACGCAAGAATGATGTTCCTTTCTTGCTGCCCGACCTGGGTGAGTTGCACCAGGTGACGAGCCTGACGCTCCGGAACGCGCCGCTGGGACAGCCCATCTCGCTGGAGTGTCTGAACCGGTTCCCAAACCTTAACTCACTGAGTTTGTGGGGGAACTTCTGCGACTTAGACTTGTTGGCTCATCAGGTCCAGTTAACGAATCTGGAGCTGCGCTTCATGCCTGATCTGAGTGATTTGCCGCCCTTGAACGCATGGCCGTTGCTTGACAGTTTTATCGCCTATAACGTGGAAGAGATCACGGGCAAGCGTCTAAGGCAGCAAATGAAAACACGCGCTAACACTCGCCCGTGGACCGACCATGCTTCAGTAAGCCAATTGCGAAAGCCTGAGTGGTGGACGACTGAGTTCGGCCGTCCGTTCTCGTCCTGGCCTAAACGTCTGGCCAAGCTGGCTAACGAAGCTTACAACGTTGCACAGGCAACCTTGGCCCAGGCCCGCAGCTTTGCCGATGCCGAGGCAGTCATTACCACCTTCACCGTGCGCTTCAATACCCTCG
>JBHJMN010000071.1:0-12112 GCA_042219835.1 Paenibacillus elgii | reverse complement strand
GCAGGACTTGCAGGAACAAGGCCATTTCGTGCTGTTTCCAGCTCTTTCAATGCCGCGTCAACGTCCGCTTGCGTGGCGTTTGGATTGCCCAGCACCGTCTTGGCGTCAGCCAGCGCACTTTGCAACGCTTCCCAGCTCGCAGGCGTATAGCTGTCTGCTTTCAGATTTTCGTCTTCAATTCCCTTTACTTTCTCTTGCAGTGCGGCTTTGTTCACAGAAGCAAGGCCCTTCCGTGCTGTTTCCAGCGCTTCCTTTGCCTTGTCAACGTCCGCTTGCGTGGCGTTTGGATTGCCCAGCACCGTCTTGGCGTCAGCCAGCGCATTTTGCAACGCTTGCCAGCTCCCCGGCGTATAGCTCTCTGCTTTCAGGTTTTCGTCGTTAATTTCTTTCACTTTCTCTTGCAGTGCGGCTTTGTTCACAGAGGCAAGGCCCTTCCGTGCTGTTTCCAGCGCTTCCTTTGCCGCATCAACTTCCGCCTGCGTGGCGTTTGCATTGCCCAGCACCGTCTTCGCGTTAGCCAGCGCCTTTTGCAACGCTTGCCAGCTCGCAGGTGTATAGTCGGCTTCTTTCAGGTTTTCCTTGTCAATTTCATCCGCTTTTTCTTGCAGTACGGCTTTGTTCACATTCGCAAAAGAGAACACGTAGCCATTGCCAAGCTTGCTGCTGTTGATCGTCGCTTCTCCCGCCGCATTCAACGGAACAAGCTCTGTCGTAGTCCTCGCAGCGTCACGGATGACCAGATAGTGCAAGTCAGCCGAGTTGACTTTTGTCGTATCCAGCTTCAAGGTGATCTCCGCATCTTGCCATTTCGTTTTCTGTACCTTGAATTCCCGCTTCATCAGCTTCAAAATACGTCCCGGGGTTTCCTCTATGTCACCTTCATAATTGATCGTTTCGCCGTTGTCACCGAACGTGAAGAAGGACAAGTCGTCTACGGAATTCGTATTTTCTGCATTCGTCGCTTCGATCTTCTTGCCCAAAGCAATGGTTACCAAAGCGCCTTCTTCCTGGGACTTGGACTGCTTTTGCTCCAGCCCGCTGCCGGAATCTTTGCCGATACCTGCGATGCGATAGCCGTAACCGGCATTGGCATCTTTAGACCAAAACGGCTTGCCGTCGCTGCCCACGTAGTCCGACTGGCCTCCGTTCAAGGTAATACCGTATTTCAGTGCGAGATAGCTTTCAATTTTGCTTCGGTTCTCAGCGGTACTCTCCGGAAAAAGGATTACCTCTGCAATCTCTCCGTTATAATTGTACCAGTTGGAACTACTACCATTGCTATTGGTGCCTCCTATCATTGGAGTAAACACAAGTGAAGTCGGCATGGGTCTTCCTTCGTGAACTAAGGTCGCCTTTCCGCTTTTCCCGTTCACACTCGCATCAGCTTTAGTGGCTGTAGGGCTTTCAGAACCGGCTGAGATGTCATATCCGGTCAAGTGATGGCGGGCCTTAGCAGTGCCGGAGTTAAAAGGATACGTATAGTACGTGCTATTTACGCCGTTACCTACACCAAGGTAAGTAGATTCACTTCCAAAAACGGCAAATCCATAATTATTAACTTCGTTCACGGAGCCTACGACGGCGCCGTTTCCTTTAAATACGGCGTACCCATCAGCATACTTGACCTGCTTATTGCCGCTCAAATAATTTTTGAGACCGGCCGTTAGATTTCCAGTATTCCCCGAAATCGTAACTACGGGATTAAAATTGGTACCGCTGGCTTGATAGCCCACCGTTCCCTTGACTTCAAAACCAACCTTGCCCGTCTGATCCTTCCAGCCTGTAAGGGTGGTGATGGGATCGTTCGTCGCAGTAGTGGCACCCGCATCGGCTTTCAGCCATAGAACCGCCTTGCTTGCCCACGAAGGCAGGGGATCTTCCGGAGCCGCCGCCGCTTTTTGCGGGGCAATTACGCCGGAGAAGCTCCCAAACGCCAGCGACACAATGAGCGGCAGGGCCAGCCGCCTTCTCCAATAAAACTGATTTCTTTTCAAAAACACGCCTTACCAATCCTCCTCGCTTTTTTCTGCATCCGGTGCCGTATCGGCAATTGCCCGAGTAGACACTATCCGTCAGATTTCTACATATTTCCTGCCTGCTCAGTATATCAACCAAATCTATACAAAAAATGTACAAGCTCACACCCCCACTGATCGGGAATATTTTGAAGAACGGCTGAAGCCGCTTGGGGGATTTCTTGAGGCGGAAATATCCGTTAGCGATAACGGGAGGATTGAAAAAACGCCAAGCCACAAAATTTCTGGGGCTTGGCGTTTATAGGGTATGATCTGGCTCTGGCGGCGATTGATTCGACTCAGCGCGATTCCCCGCCCCAAAGCGCCTTCAGCTTGTGCGCCGAAAGCTTCGGCTGCCGGTCGCGCGTGAACACGCCCTTGCGGTTGACGACGACCCTGGAAGGGGTCTGGCTTGTTTTAAAATCGGCGAACGACCATACGTGAGCTCCGATCGTATACGGTTTTTGCCGGATGATTTCATACTGGCGGGTGACCATTTCCGCCTGATATTCCTCGGAAAACACCTCCGGCGGGTCGACATGCACGCCGGCGACCGCATCCGCTCCGAACTCCGTCACGATCACCGGCTTGCCGAGAACTTCGTAGCAGCGGTCCAGCTTCTCGCTCAGGATGCGGCAGCCTTCGTCCAACCGGCCGGCCTGCTCGTACCAGCCGTGATACCGGTTGAGGCTGACAAAGTCGTAATGCTTCAGCGCGACGTCCTTCTCTACATCGACGCAATTGACAATCGTAACCGGCCGCGTATCGTCCAGCGATTTTGCATGGCTGTACAGCGCTTCATAAAACGCATCCGCCTCCGGAGCCAACGTGTCTCCTTCGTTCGCCAAACTCCAGGCGATAATGGACGGGTGGTTGGTATCGCGCTCGATCATTTCCGTGATCACCCGTTTCGCTTTATTCAGGATGGCGGTTCCCTGATAATGGCTGCGAACGAAGCCGACGAAAGGCGTTTCGCCGATGACCAGCAGGCCGTGCTTATCCGCGTAGCTTAAAAATTCGTCGCTGTACGGATAATGAGATGTGCGGACCGAGTTCGCTCCGATCCAGTTCAGCAGGTTGAAATCTTTGGCAATGACCGCGGGAGAGATGCCTTTGCCCAGTACCGGGAAATCCTCGTGCATCCCGAAGCCGGTGAGAAATACCGGTTTGCCGTTCAGTAAAAGCTCGACGCCCCGAATCGACACGGTTCGAATGCCGAACGTTTGCACGTACTGATCTATCGCATGATCATCCCCGTCCGTCAAGCGGACCTCCAATTCGTACAGGAAGGGGTCTTCCGGACACCACAGTCTTGCCGCGGGAACGATAATGTCGAACACAGCCTTGGCCCCGTCCGCTCCATCTCGATGAACCTTCACGGACGTACGGCATTGCGTGCCACGTATGCTAACGGTGCAAGCTCCTTCGAAACCTTCACTTAGGCCGACATGAGCTTTTACTTTGCCGTCCGACCCGTCGATCTCCGTCGTGATCCGAATGTCGCTGACAAAGGACATCGGAGTCGTAAACAGCGTCACCGAACGATGAATGCCGCCGTAAGGGAAAAAGTCGTAGTAGTTGTTCGGATACTGTCCTTTGAATCCGACGATCTGCTCGTCCTCCACGTCTCCCGGCGGAAGACGGTCGGCCGCGATGGCGGCGTCCACCCGGATCGTAATCCGGTTCGGGCCGTCCCAACGGACATGGTCGGTAATCTCGAACACGAATGGAAGATGAGCGCCTTCATGTCGGCCGACTTCCGTACCATTCACCCAGATGGTCGACAAATAATTCGCCGAGCCGACGCGCAGCCAGATTCGTTCCGAGCGGAGCTGTCTGGAAAGCTCCACCTCCCGCTCATACCAGCCGGTTCCGAAAAAGTACATCAAATCCTGATACTGCTCGTTCCAACTGGCCGGTACCGCGATTTCCCTGTCGGCTGGCAGTTGTTGCGTCCATCCCCGTTGTTCCCCGTCATCGTTAACATCCGGTGCAAACTTCCAAAATCCGTCTAGCGAAATCATCGCTCTGGAACTGCTTGATTGTGGATACAGCATAGGCTCCCTCCGTCTTCGATCATCTCTGGTTATATTCCTATGAAATAGGATAGCATGGAGCGCCCACTAAAGATTTGCATGATTTTTACCGGATGTGTTCATTATTTTGACTTCTTGGCACATGGAGACAAGTTAACGTCACTACGATCGTGTCATAAACGTTATGATGGATGACGATATTCGCGTCTTTAGCCGTCTCGGCGACCCGTTGCTCCAACTGCTCTTCGGCGTACTTCCATTTCAGCCGGTCTTGGACATCTTCAAATCCGAGGTCCCCGCCCGGTGTGCGCTCCGTACATTGAAGCACGAACACCGATCCGGCCGTTTCGAATACGTCGCTGACTTCGCCTAGCTTCAGCTTTCGTACAGCAGCGAACACCTTTTCTTCTTCCTCGCTGCTATCTGAAGCATAGGCCGATTCGTCGAATATTCTTTCCTTCACCAACGCGTTTACCCGAAGCTGCCGTACAACCGCATCGGCCTCCTTGCTGCTCGCCAGTCCGGATCGGATTCCGTTCATCGTCTCCATCGCGGCATTTCTTGTTAAGAAACCGGGGCCATCCCCGCTTCCAAAAGCCAATTCAACGACTTGCGTATGAATACGGTCGGGCTTCTTCAGCTCCCCTTTGCTTCGGATGTTCTCGTAGGTGGCATGCAGCGCCTCATTCGCGGCCCGAGCTTCATGGTTCGCAACATAGTCAAGAAGCTACCGTTTGATCGTGTCGTGGACGTGGTTGAAATAGGCGATCTCGCTGTACTCACGGGGCCCGAACACAGGCTGGCCCTTCTTCACGGCTCCCGCCCTTCTTTTATATTCTTCGGTTAACCTCGCTTTAAAGCTTTTGTAGCTGAGATCGTCCGTCAGTCCGTATTGTTTAGCTAGGAACTGCTCCGTCTTTATGATGTTAAGCTTTTCCGGCGTTTTTTCCTTCGCCATCTCCAAAGGAATTTCACCGTTGAAGCTTGTCGTCCAAAATTCCGCACGGTCTTGCGCGCCGTATGTTTCATGAAAATATCCGTACACTTCCTCTACATGACAAAGCCGACTGCTTGGATCGTTTTTGGCGACCAGGCATTCGTGTCATTTCCGCCCACCGAATCGACATAGTAAGTCGTTCCGGCCGCATGCGCAGGCTCAGGGGCGACGTACAATACCCCAGCCATGTGAAGCAGCATAGCTACGACGAGGAGAATAGCAAAGTTTGATCTTTTACGAGGAAAGTTCATTATGAAATACCCGCCATTCGTCTAAGTCTAAATAATTTCCTGCGGCAGCGAACGCCATGTTCAGGAAAGCGCTCTCATTTGTCATCCCTCCATTTCCGCTAACCCCCTGTGATTGAGCATAACCCAGGGGAAAGGAGCACATCCGTCCCCTCGCCTTTACCTTACCATAACTTGGATTACAATGGCCCATTTCTCGAAGACAAGCAGCCTGCTTGCCGGATGTAACTGCCCTTGGCAGCACGAAAAACGCTAAGCCGCAAAAAGTTTGGGCTTGGCGTTCGCTACGTTTTTTCGTTATTCGTCATATGGATGAAGCATTGCCTCTTCCTCAGCCGCGCTTTGCAGATCGTACGCCGTGATGCTGTGGATCGGATAATACTCTTGACCCGCCAGACGCAGCGCTTCCTCCCGGATGAACTTCGGCGAGCCTTCGTTCTCGTCGTCATAGACAAGCAGCAGACCGTCGGAATTGCGCAGCAAAAACTGATCCCGCGCCCGAAACTGCCACGGCCCGCTATAGTTGCTTTTCGTGACGCTGTTCACATAGTCCGCGCCCGCCAGCACCTGCTTGTAAGCGGCCTGCTTCTCTTCGCTCCAGTTCGCCTCCTGCTCCAGGAACGGGGTAATGACGGCAAGCTTCAGCTCGAAGCCCTGCGACTTCATTTCGAGCGCCGCCTCGGCCGCCCACAGCTCTACGCCCCATTGGCCGCTGACGATCACCCATTCGAGCCCTTCGTCCAGCAAAGCGGCGAACCGGCTTTTCAGCGCCTTCTTAATAATCCCGATGCCGGGATGCTTCAGCGAAAAAATACCAAGCTCCGACGCCTTATACCCCGTTACAAGCAAGCTTTTCACGGTACCAGCCTCCTTGTGACTTGTGCAGCGGTTATTTGAACCATCCTTTTTCCTTAAACCGCATGATCGCTTCGATCCGGTTGCTGACGCCGAGCTTATCCAGAATGACGGAAATGTAGTTGCGTACGGTTCCGGTGGTAATATACAGTTGACTGGCGATTTCTTTCGTATTCTTCCCGTCGGCGATCAGGTGCAGCACTTCCTGCTCCCGCTCGGTCAGCGGGTTCTCCTCCCCGGCCGCCTCATCGACCAGCTCTGATGCGTAGATGCGCCGGCCGGCCATGACGCTGCGGATCGAATCCGCCAGCTCTTCGCTGGGGCTGTCTTTCAGCAAATACCCGTGCACCCCGGCTTTCAGCGCGCGTTCGAAATAGCCGTAGCGGGCAAACGTCGTCAGGATGATCACCTTGCAGCCGCAGCCCTTCAGCTCCTCGGCCGCTTCCAGCCCGCTCTTCCCGGGCATCTCGATGTCCATAATGCAAATATCCGGCTGATGAAGGCGGACCAGCTTGACCGCATCCTCGCCATGGTTGGCCCGTCCGACGACCGTCATGTCCTCTTCCAGGTCGAGCAAGGAAGCCAGCGCGCCCAGCAGCAGCCGCTGATCTTCGGCAATGACAATGCGAATCATCCCTTCGCCTCCTCCGGTTGTTTGAAGACATTCGGCACTTTCATCACGATTGTCGTTCCCGGACCCGGACCGATTTCCAGACTCCCGTTCACGAATTCGAGGCGCTCCTTCATGCCTCCCAGCCCGTTGCCCCGCAAGCAGTCCGGATGCTCCGCCAGACCGCAGCCGTCGTCCCGCACCCGGACCACGAGCTCCGTCCGCGACGGCGTGATGGCAATCCGGCATGTGGATGCACCGCTATGCTTTACCGTATTGGTAACGGCTTCCTTCATGCACATGCTGACCACATTTTCGTTCAGCAGCGAGGTGTTGGTCAGCTTCGGGCTGCCCTCCAGAACAAAATCGATCTGCGCCGCTTTCAGCATCTGCTTGACCCGAAATACTTCATCCTCCAGCCGCGTGCCGCGCATCTGGGTAACCATCTCCCGCACTTCCTTCAGCGCGCTTCTGGCGGTCTGGTGAATGTCGTTCAGCTCGGCTTGAGCGCGGCTCGGGTTTTTGCCGATCAATTTCCCGGCCAGATCGCTCTTTAAGCCGATGAGCGAAAGCTTCTGGCCGAGCGTATCGTGCAGGTCGCGGGCGATTCTTTGGCGTTCCTCCAGCTTGACGAGCTCGGAAATTTTTCTGTTCGCCACTTCCAGTTCGTCTTGCAGCTTCTCCCGCTTATTCCGGTTGTACGTGTTCACCGGCAGCAGAATGACGCCGATCAAGCTGACCAGCACAAACGGCAGCTGCGTAATAATGACCGGATTCTGCGTCACGAAGCCGTAATTGATCGTGACCAGCGTGCTGGCCAGATGAATGGAATACAGCGTGAAAAATCCGATCCGATGCTGGATATTGCCGATAAAAAATGCCAGAAAAAGCGAGAAATAAACGTATCCGAACAGCAGGCTCATCGTAATGGAAATGACGATCTGCACGCTTGTCCAGAAGTACACTTGCCACCCTTTGGACACAAAAGTAAGCACGTAGCATATAAAAAAGCCGATGATCATCGTAATGCCGACGGCTACTTCAAAAGTCGAAGAAGAAGTGAAAATAAAATAAAACGGAAGAATATAAAAGACGACCCATACATAGGGGCTGAGTCCCGTATTTTTGTGAATAATTTGAATCCACTTGCGCATGGCGTCACCCTTATCTTTTGAAAACAGGCTTTTATTTTCCTTGCAAGCCCGGACTGGGGCTGTTCACCTGGCTGCCCGCCGCCGGCTTGCGGAGCAAATGCTTGATGTCTTTAAAGCCTACAAAGTTCTTGCCCTGCTCGTCCCACAAGCGGAACCGGAGCGACTTCAGGCTGGTACCGATCGTAAGCGTCGTGACCTTCTGCAGCTCAGGCGTGGCCTCATGTGCCTTCTCCAGGTTATAGTTCGGCACTTTCGGACTCAAATGATGCACGTGATGAAACCCGATATTTCCGGTGATCCACTGCAGCAGCTTCGGAAGCTTGTAATAAGAGCTCCCTTCCACAGCCGCTTTCACGTAGCTCCACTGTTCCTCATTCTCGAAGTAGGAATCCTCGAACTGATGCTGCACGTAAAACAGCCAAATCCCCAGCAAGCCGGAGACGAAAAAGATCGGGCCTTGGACCAGCACAAAAGCCTGCCAGCCGATCGCCCAGATCAGCAGCGCATACAGAGCGACGATCGCCAGATTCGTCACGTAGGTATTGATCCGCTCTTTGCGTCTCGCTCCTCCGCGGTTAAAGCGGTATTGAAGCAGAAACACGTAGACCGGGCCGACGACGAACATGGCCAGCGGGTTCCGGTAAATCTGGTAAGCGATCCGTCTCCATAACGGAGCGGCGACGTATTCGTCCACGGTGAGAATCCAGATGTCCCCAACGCCGCGCTTATCGAGGTTGCTGCTTGTGGCATGATGGATCGAATGGCTGTATTTCCACTGCTCATACGGACAGAGCGTCATCACACCCGTGATAGTTCCGAGTATATCATTAGCGAGCCGGCTTTTGAAGAACGATTGGTGACAACAGTCATGGAAAATAATAAAAGTCCGGACCACAAAGCCGCCGGCCACGATGGTAAGAGGAAGCGTTAACCAGTACGAAACGGACAAGCATGCATAAGCCGCATACCAGAGCAGCACCAGCGGCACCAGCGTATTCACAAGCTGCCATAGGCTTGACTTCGTATCGGTTTTCTCGAAGGGACCGACGTTTTTCTTCAAATGGGCGATACTTTCTTTGTACATTCGTTGACTTCCTCCTCGATAAGACGCGCGGGGAACGTTATACAACGCCGGACGCAGGTTTTCTATGTTCCATTATAGAGAAAGCGTCCCGCAGGCTGTAGTCATAAACGTCAGATCGAGGGTATGACAATCGTCATATAGCGCTGGGTTCATATAAAAAAAGAAAAACCCCTTAAGGCGTTCCAATGCACGTCCGCTCACACAACGTATTCCGACATGATGGTGCTAATATCATAAGGAGTAACGCCCCGGTCTACGGCAAAAACCGTTTCGGCTTCGTCCGCATGCTCTACCTTGTGACCTCTGGCGGTTACGTGCAGCGTGAATAAATCATAGAGGGTAGGCTTCGTCAGCGTGGTCATGGCTTTTCCCATGAGGACCATCCCTTTCTTATTGCCCTCCACATTGTTGTAGTAGTACGGATGCTGCTTCAAAGCCAAATCCGTCCAGATCACGGTTCGTTCCACCAGATCCAGAATGACCGGAATGGCAATCTGGGTATCTGCGGTGAGATCGATTTTATCGGCCACGGTCGAAGGCTCGAATACCTCCCCGGTCTTGGGAGCCTGCCGCATCATCCAACCGGCATAGCATTCCGGCAAGTCGCAATAGGGCTGCTCTGTGAACGAATTCAGCGAGGCGACAATGTATCGACCGCCATACCGGACAATCGAAGGAATATGCAGATCGATAAACTCGCAAGCGCCTTGGGGAGCCGATGTAATATCTCCGCTATGCGCGGCTTTGTATTTGTCGGACCGCAGATTCGTGTACGAAATATGCTCGACGTACTGCCAATTCTTATCGTACATCACCGCCGACAAGTCGATATCGACGCGTCCCGTATGCTTGCCGTTAACCATCCCTTCCTTCCACCAGAGGAAAAAGCGGATCGTATCCCCTTCCGACATTCGAATCCGGCTGCCGCGAACGATGGTACGCAGCGCTTTGCTGGCCGACCGCTGCGAGAACGGCACCAAGTACTGCTTCAGGCTTTCGTCAATATAAACGGCTCCTAGCGGCGGGAGCTCCGAGAAACGGCGGATTAAGGTACGTCTGCATATGTCGACCACGGCCGCACAAGCATCCGGATGAATACCCGGCAGTGTATTCGGAATGGCCATGGCTTTCGCCACATTGCCTTTTGGAAAAAAGGTGCGCAGCTCACGCATGTCCTGTCGATGGCTAAAATGAGCCATGACCTGCAGCAGCACGGGCGTGGATACCTGATCGGCGACCTCGGCAAACCGCTCCATCACTTGCAAGGCATCCTCGGAGAGCCTCAATACTTGATGATCTAACGGTCTGGCCAATTCGCCCGCGTACGTTTTCAACAAAGCTGCCGCGAGCGGCGCATCCTTCCGGTGAAGCGCAAGCTTGGCCAACCGATCCATCTCTTGCGAAGTATCTCCGGATAGCCTCAACAGATGATCTAACCGTCTGGCCAATTCACCCGCGCGCGTTTTTAACAAAGCTGCCGCGAGCAGCGTATCCTTCCGGCGAAGCGCAAGCTCCACTTTTCCGTTGAACGTTTCGTAAGGTTTATTGTTTCGGAGAATATCGAAGGCCTCTTGGCAATGAGCATACCGGTTTTTGTATTCGGCGGGGTGTAAAATTTCGCCAAGACGTATCCAGCGATACTTATAGCGCAGCATATCTTCGACGATATTACCGCACCGGTTCAGCAGTCCCAGAAGCAAGCGCCGTTCGGCACGCTTGAATTTGCGGAACTTCGTGTTCGCCGCCAGACTGACATCCCCATCCGAGAGCGCAACAGCCAAACGCAGCACATCCGTTGCGGTCTTCACGTATTGTCCGACGAGGTCAAGGCTGGCCTTATTGTACTTCAGCAGCGCCCCGACCACAAAGCCCACATTTTCTTTCAAAGGAATCTCGTCCGGCAGCACGGCGCCCAGATCGTCACAGGCTGCGATGACCCATTCGATATCTTCCTTGTCTTGTTCGGAAATCGAGCCGTTTGCCGCGATGAGATTGCGGATCGTTTGATCGAAATCTTCCTGGCTTCCCAAATCAATGATTTTCAGATCGACTTGATCCAGCAACGGGAGTCTCTCGATGGCTTCGTGCTCGGGCAGCTCAAGGGTGATGTAGTGATAGATGGCGTTCAGATACAGCTCGGCTTGGCTGATCAGCATCACTTGCTCGGGAAAATTGGGGTACATCGGTTTGAAGTTCACATTCGCTCCCAGGAGCGATTTCAAGTCCGCCACAAGCTGGTGGTAGAACGCCGTGAACTCCTCGATGGAGAGGGTGCGAAGGGCTTCCATTAATGGTCTGGAGAACGTAAAGCCCAGGTATTCGATATTTTTCAGTGCAGTTGCCATATAGTTATCGGGAAGAACATGACGGCCGGGTTGGACGACGATTTTTCTGTTTCTTCTCAGGTAAATGACGTTTTTCATTACAAGACTCCGGGAAATAAGGAAATATGGCTGCCCGGATGCCTCCTCTCCATAACGGATGGATCGTCATCAGGAAATTCGCATCTCTAAAATCAGGGTTATGTAGAAGGAAGAGATGCGATAGCCTGATGGTTAATCTCTTCAGGAAAGCCGCCACCCTAATATCCAATGGGTTCGTAGAAGGAAGGATGGCGATAGCCTGAAGAGATTTTGCCGGAAGCTGCGCGCCTTGCGGCGTTCGTCTTCCTGAGGATGATTATTCCATAGTTTGGAGCATCCGAACAGGGTGAAAGTATTACGACAATGAGATTGGGGAGCAGGGGGAAGGTAAGATTGTTGGAGATGGTATATAAAAGAGGGGGGCGCCCCTCTTTACATGGCTGGAATGTTAGTCATTCGTCTTACGAAGCATCAGGATCAGGAAGCAGCCATTGCTCGCAATGATTAGCCATTTCCTGCAATTCATTTATAAAAATACTGGCATGGTATCCGTCGCAAACCGCATGATGAACCTGCAAAGAAACGGGCAGCAAAATTTCGCCAGCTTGTTCAAAGTATTTGCCGCACGTCGTAATCGGCAGCAAATAGCGTCCATCCGTATAAATATTCAGGTTGAACCCGGTAAAGCTAACCCAGGGAATACTTGAAACATTGATCGTATTCGGCGGCTCATTTCCTTTTACAGATAAG
>JBHJMN010000070.1:0-13296 GCA_042219835.1 Paenibacillus elgii | reverse complement strand
CTAAAGGATTGCTTTATAAAGCTTCTGGCAGGAAGAAAGGGAATTCGAATGAGCAAGACAAAAATGTGTATAATGTGATTCCGTTTGGATTTGAGAGTAAAAAGATAGCTGGGACATCTAATCAAAACGAACCTGATGTAAACGAAATTGTACCACCGAATGAAACAAAGCAAACTA
Source organism: Paenibacillus elgii (assembly GCA_042219835.1). Classification (GTDB taxonomy): domain Bacteria; phylum Bacillota; class Bacilli; order Paenibacillales; family NBRC-103111; genus Paenibacillus_G; species Paenibacillus_G elgii_A. Next base: position 13,119 of record JBHJMN010000070.1, on the reverse strand, counting down.
TCATTCCAGAATTTATTGAGGTGAGTATTTCTCATGGAAAAAATAAGGTGAGCCTAACACATAAATTTAACACTGCTAATTTAAAAGCGGATATATTCAAATGGGGTTCCGATATGGGCTATGAACATTATTACTTTGCTTACAAATATAAGGATACTGAACCCCAAACCTATGTACAATATCAAAGACGAAGAAAAGTAATGGAGTCAAAAGGAGGAACTTTCACACAGCATGATTTGCAATTTGCCGAAGATATGAAATGGGAAAAAATATTAGCAGTAAGAGAACAGAAAAGGAAATTAGCCGAGGAACATGGTTATTTTTTTATATTCGAGAATGATACATTTGGAACAATCAAAGATATTACAGATTGGGGTCATTTCAAATTTAAAGATATTGGAACAGACGCACTTAATACACTTGATTTAGATGATGAAGATGAAGTGGAAAAGAAACAATTTGTTATGGAGAAAATTAAGGAAACTAAGCAATTAGATAAGCAAGCACTCATAAAAATTCTTCAAGAATACAGTAATAACAACGATTTAGTTATAACTCGCGAAGTTGAGCCAGATAAACCATTTGTGTATAAGCGAAAGAAGGACGATTTTGACATTAGTCACTTGCTCGATGATGAACCAAAAAAGAAACAAACCGAATGGGAATTTCCTAGCGAAGAAGAAATTAGAGAAGTAAATTCATCTGATCAACTTGAAGATTTCAGCGAATTAGAAACAGATGATCCGTGTCTAAAAATATTTGTCGATATCGATAAAGAGGCCAAAGAAAATATATTGAATTATGATGATATTGACCCATTTGATGAAAAGGAAACCCCTGTTAAAAGAAGCCCCCATAATGCATGGTTGCATGAGTTAAAAGCAAAAAGACAAGTAAATAAGAATAGGTGAAGGTTTAAAATAGCATAACGATATAATGGGAACTCTGGCTTATAGCTAGGGTTCCTTTTCTATTTGGAGAGGAGAAGGAATTATGGATATTTTACTACTATTAGCGAAAGAAACATTTCGATTCTGTATAGGATTCTGCGGGTTTTACGTATTAACAACTGTTTTTGAAGATGTATGCAAAGTGATCGAAGGGCTGGTGAAATGGATTGGAAATAAGATGGCTAGACGTAAATAGGCTAATACCCTACGCAAATAATGCTCGGGACAATGAGAAGGCCATTGATAAGGTTGCGTCAAGTATTCAAAATTATGGATTCAAAAATCCAATTCTGATTGACAGTAACCATGAAATTATAGCTGGTCATACTCGCTTATTAGCTGCTAAGAAACTTGGACTAAATGAAGTCCCGACGATCCTGGTGGATGATTTGACGCCTGAACAGGTGAAAGCCTTCAGAATCGCTGATAATAAAACGGCTGAGTATGCAGAGTGGAATTTTGAATTGTTGGCTCAGGAGATGCAAGAATTAAAATCGGCTGATTATGACTTGAGTTTGACTGGCTTTGACTGGTCGGAAGCTGAGAAATTGCTGGATGAATTTCATACAAGTGATGAACCAGATGAAGATGATTTCGATATCGATGAAGCATTACCGGAACAACCGATCACTCAGAAAGGTGACGTTTGGATATTAGGTAAACATCGGTTAATGTGCGGTGACAGCACCAGCGAGCAGGATATGGCAACGTTGATGAATGGTAAGAAAGCCAGGTTGATTGTAACTGATCCTCCCTACAATGTGGACTATACAGGCAAAACGAAAGATGCACTGAAGATCGAAAATGACAAAATGGACAATGACCAGTTTTATGAGTTTTTATTGGCTGCATATAAACGCATGTATGAGGTAGCTGATGACGGAGCCAGTATCTATGTGTTCCATGCTGATAGTGAGGGATTGAATTTTAGAAAGGCGTTTATCGAAGCGGAATTCAAATTGGCACAATGCTGTATATGGACGAAGCAGACAATGGTTATGGGTAGACAGGATTATCATTGGCAGCACGAACCCGTATTGTATGGCTGGAAACCAACTGCTGGACACTATTGGAATAGTGACCGTAAGCAAACAACGCTCTGGCAATTTGATCGACCGTTTCGGAATGAGTATCATCCGACCATGAAACCCGTCCATCTTATCTCCTATCCAATCAAAAACTCAAGCAAGATTGGCGATATCGTCCTCGATTCATTCGGCGGTTCCGGCTCTACACTAATCGCTTGCGAGGAAACAGATCGTGTTTGCTATTGCTTCCGGTAGCGATCAAGGGGTAGTTTTGATTCGTGATGGCATGAAAATTCCGTATCAAGATTTGCTTGTGTCGGTAAATTTTTAAAGGAAATCCCCCCTCTCTATAGAATTAATACCCATATAAGTTGAGCGTAATACAGGCTACATTCTCAAGGAGAAGAAAGTTCAGTTCAACTTATAATAGAAGGGGGAGATAAAGGTGACTAGAGCTTTGATACAAAATTACAGACCAATCGAACATATAAAAGTTTCCAAGGACATGGTAGATCAAATGGAGGAGAGAATATTAAATCAACTTGGTAAAGAACCTTATGTTCATCTAAGGGATCAATTAGCGAAATTAGGAAGTATGACCTTGAATTATACAACAGAGAATTTCAATGCGGAAATTGAAAAAATGTCTGAGCAACTCTCAATGGTTATGGCATATCAAGAAGCCTTGTTTAATCTAATGACCAGCGGTCAAATTATGCCTGTTAAAATTTCTAATGTTTACAATACTGGTGGTGGATACCACTTTAAAATAGCGTATCAAGAAAATCGGGGGATGTCTTTTACTTCAGGTGAAACAGAAATATCCATCCCAATATTAGTTCATGAAACATTTATGTTGAGACCATCATTAAAATATTAAATATATTCAAAACTCAGTCTATGCAACTACTGCATAGGCTTTTTGCATTTGGAGGTGAGGTGATTATGGGAAAGAACGATGATGCGCCGAAAAGGAACAAGCCAAAAATACTGACGAAATATGAACAATTTGTTGTTCCAAGATTAAAGGATATCCCCGTTTGGGTACGTGAAGGATTAACCGATGAGGAGATTGCCAAACGATTAAATATTCACATATGGACGCTTGGAGATTATAGACGTAAGCATCCGAAATTTGCTGAAGCCTTAGAACGTCCAACCCTATGGGAAACCCATGTATATCCGAGATTAGCGGAAATTCAGCAATGGTTCCAAGAAGGTATGAATACTGAGGATATAATCAAAAATCTCGGCATTGGAAAAACAACTTGGTACGAGTATATCGATAAGCATCCGATGCTTGCGGAACTTGTTAAATGGAGCAGGTCTGTTACTATTTCTCGCGTGGAAAATTCACTTTTGAAAGCCGCTATGGGGTATGAGTATGAAGAAATCAAAACGATTGTCGAAGAGGACAAACACGGAAAAAAGCGTACCCGAATCGAGAAGGTTAAACGACATCAGCCCCCTAACCCGACCGCGATGATCTTTTATTTAAAGAATCGCGCCCCGAACGAATGGAATGACCGCCGTGAGATCATCGTCGATACGAAAGCATTAGAGCAGCAACGGAAACAACTATTTCTTGATATGATCGAAGCCGATGTCATTGAAGCAGAGGGTGAAATGCTGGAGGAATCGGTAGCGGTAGATGATGGCTTCGAGGAACCGGATGAGGATGTTCAATAAGGTTATGTCGTCAGTTTTTCGATAGATAGACGCCGGTATCTGCCGCAATAATGCCCCAAAATTAGCCATAATCAGTGCATAAGATAAGCTATGCAATCAGTTGACTGTCTCCCCCCGCCCACGCTATGATGTGACACACAAGCGAAAGGTGGGGGCGAAATGGACTATATTCAGGCGTTCGAAGCGCATTTACGTAGCAAAGACCGGAGCGAGAACACGATTTCATGCTATTTGAGGGATACGTTGCAGTTCATGGCTTGGTACAGGGACAAGACGGAGTATGGCTTGGACAAGCTGATCGAGCTTGATGGTGTAGAATACAAGAAGTATCTGCAAGCCATTGGACTAGAGGTCATTACGATTAACCGGAAGATAGCCAGCATCAACGTATTCTGTCAATGGATGCTCAAACAGGGCTATATTAAGGAACCCATTCATATTGAAGCGGTACGAAACAAGGTGATCCGGCAATATAAAGGGCTAGAGGACAGGGATTTGTGGAAACTACGGAATGAAATCCACCGAATGGGCAATCGGATGCATATCTGTATGATTGAATTGCTAATCGGAACCGGTATCAGGGTAAGCGAGTTGGTAGGAATTAGGCTGAAGGATATAGAATTGTCAGAGCGGAAAGGAACATTGAAGGTATTCGGTAAAGGAAACTCCTTTCGAACGATACCTATTAACAAGGATGTCCGTAAAGCACTCGCTCGATATATAGAAGTCAGGCCAGAAAACGAGTCTGAAATTTTATTTATCGGGCAGCGCGGCGCATTAGAACGAAATGCAATCAATTTAATATTGAAGAAATACGGTGATCGAATTCAGGTGAGAGTGACTCCCCACATGCTACGCCATACCCTAGCGTACAGGCTAGTCAAGACAACTCCGTTGACCACGATTCAACAAATACTGGGCCATGATCATGTATCCACCACGAATATCTATACATTGACAACCCAACGGGATATGGAAATGGCATTGACGAATATTGAGTGGTAGAGATACCGCTCTTTTTGCCTTTATAAAGGTAGGGGGCCTTCTAACGGTGAAAATCGATCTGCCAGCAAAGAGCACAGAAATTTTTTTGATGATTTTACAACGGAATTTCTGAAATCAAAACAACCAATCAAACACCTGTATCGCTTAGTGTGTTACTATATATTTGAAGATGAACTAAAATTAATCAACTAAGTTCGTTTTCATTTTAGTAACAAGGATTAGGAGATCCAAAATGAGAAAACTAAAAAAAGTCATGTTGGTCATGCTCATTGGGTTAATACTTACCCCTTTTGTATACGTGCAACTTAATAAAGTGATTTATGCCAACAAGGTGACGAAATACCTTTTGGAAAAACAAAACTATAAAGAAAATGAGATAAAATCTGTAAAAGGAATATGGGGCATCAAATTACCACCTTTTTATGCAACTGTAGTATTTGAGGACGAACCTTATGTTGAATATATATATTTCGCACACAATGATGTTTTGCAGTTTGGGTACAACATTACAGAGGAAGGCAGAAATAGAGGTATTACTCAGTCCGATTTAAAGCATTATAATGGTCCAAAACATTAATAACATGAAATATACGTTACAATGAACCATGAAGGGAGAAATTCATATTGAAAATATAAACAACTCAGATTTGCAACACCAAAATGAACTGATAAAACAATACATGGAGAAGTATTTCTCCCCATCTAAAATCAAGCAACTGGTCGAGACATTTACATTTTCCGAACTCCGCAAATTAATCGGAGAGATGGATATCGAATTTTTCGCTCTGTGTTACTTTCCAAAGTATTTCGACCGAGAGTTTGGACGATTTCATCGGGAACTATTTATAGAGCTAAAACATATGCTTGCCAATACAGGACTGATCACGGCTTTCGGACTCCCTCGGGAGCATGGAAAGTCAACGATCAGTTCTTTTTTATTTCCGCTCTACGCGACTCTATACGACAAATCACAGTTTACGCTGATTATCTCAGCGACGGAGCAAATTGCTCTCCCTTTCCTCGATATGATTAAAGATGAGCTTGAGACGAACTCAATGCTCATTGAGGATTTCGGCATTCGTAAAGGAAGCCGCTGGAACAATAATGAAATATGGCTTCGCAGTAAAAGTGGACTCGATTCCTGCATCATGATTCGTGGTATAGACGGTTCCCTTCGAGGCATCCATTATAAACATTATCGACCTACTCTTGTTCTGATGGATGACCTGCTGAAGGAAGACACAGCACGATCCGAAGCGAAAAGAGAACAGATTAAAAGTACGTTTACCGATGTCATTCTCCCTATCGGAACAAAGGATACGAACATTCTGATCTGCGGCACAATATTAAATGAAGAAGACTTGATGGCTGACTTGCTGAAAGGCAAGATTCCCGGTGTCAGAAGCATCCGTAAATCGGCAGTTATTCATTTTTCTGAACGTGACGATTTATGGTCTGAATGGGAGCGACTATACAATAACCTGCAGGACGAAGACAGGGTCAATACGGCTCTGTCTTTTTTTCGTTCACATCAAAAGGAAATGCTGGATGGGACGGAGATACTCTGGCCCGAATATCTGGACTATTACTATCTCATGTGTAAAAAGCAAGCCATGGGTGAAAAGAGTTTCTATAAAGAGCTACAAAACGATCCTCGCTCAACAGATGAGTATATCTTCCAGAACATCATGTGTTGGGATCGACTTCCCGAATTCGAAGAAATGGAAGTCGTCATGTATATTGATCCAGCCATCAAAGCCGGTAAGAAGAACGATTACTCTGCAATTACCATATTAGGTCAACATCGAAAAACGAAACAGCTTTATGTGATTGATGGCAACGTATATAAGCTGCTGCCGGATGACTTGTTTCAGGCGGCAATCGAAAAATTGATCACCTTTCCTGTCGATAAGATTGGCTTTGAAGTGAATCAGGCCCAAAGTTATATGAAGCAAAAGTTCGAGGAGCAGCTATGGAAGGCGAGAATATACACTCCAGTAAAGCGTGAACTCCAAAGGACAGAAACACGAACGGATAATCAGTTTGGAGCCAGATGTTAAGAAGGGCCATATCCTGTTTAATCCTGCGAACATCCGATACAACAATCAAGTGAAGGACTACAATCGAAATTGTCGGTTTGATGATGCCCCCGATTCGCTCTATGGGGCTGTACAATTGATCCAGACAGTGAAAAGTCTGAAATTTTATGATCGAAGTTTATTATTCTGAAAGGAGTCATAGCCATGCAAATCACCGAATCAATCATATTAGAATGCTTAAACGAACTCAACAGCGCCGCGCTAATCAAGCAGAGATATATTGATTACTACAACGGTCAACACGCCATTCTCAAAGATTATGCCATGCAGGAAAGCCGTAGCAATCGTAAACTTATTTTCAACTTTCCCAAGAAATTCGTCGACAGTGAAACTGGCTATCTTCTCGGTAAGCCGGTCAACTATGTATCTAAATCTGATCACGATGAAATCGCGCATAAAATCGATCTGCACATGAGTCACTGGGATAAGGAGCATAACATCAATCTCAGAAAACAAAGTGAAATATTCGGTGAAAGCTTCGAGTTGAATTACATTGATTCCGATGGCCAGTTTTCAGCAACCGTATTGTCGCCTTTGAACGCTTACGTGCTGGAGGATGGCACTGCAGAGTGCAACGTACTGCTGGGGCTTCACAAATTCACACGCAAATTCGATAAGACAGTTTACCTTGACGTTTATACCGACAGCGAAATTTTGCATTACGAAATCGCCAACGACGACAATCTCAACAGCAAATTTCCCAAGCTCAATTATATCGGCAAACACAATCACATCTTCGGAAGAGTCCCCCTTATCTCCTGTCCGGCCAATACGGAAAGGAAAAGCGGCTTCCAAGATGTGATTTCTTTATTTGATGCGTACAATGCGCTGAATTCAGATTTGGTCAATGAGATTGCGGATCATCGCAATGCGTATCTGGTCATCGAGAATGCCAAACTTGAAGCCGAGGACTTGATGAACATGAAGAAGATGGGCATCATTCAGGTTCCTGCCGGTGGCAAAGTTTCTTGGCTGACGAAAGAGATTAACGATACGTTTGTGAAAAACGAGCTGGACAACATTGAACGTAAAATCTTCGACATGATGGACCAAGTTAATTTCAACGAAAACTGGGCATCGAACACATCTTCCCTCGCTCTCCGAAACAAGCTGCTGAATCTCGAAAATCGAGTGGGATACGTGAAGCGTTAATGGAAAAAGCGATCAAGCAGCGTCTACGAAATTTCTTCACGTTCCTTAGCATCAAGGAAGGCATCCAATACGATTACCGAGATATCGCTGTGAAGTTCACTCGTAATTTGCCTACAGATTTGCCGGGATTAGCTGATGTAATCGTAAAGCTGCAAGATGTGGTATCGCAAGAAACGCTGCTTACTTTGCTTCCCTTTGTCGAGAATCCGAAGCTGGAGTTCAACAAGTTTCATGCTGAACAGCAGCGTGTAGAAAATGGAAATGAAGGTTCAATGAATGCACAATAAAAACAAAATCAAACAACTCGTCAAACATAATTGTGCCTCTTATCTTGGGGATAGGCATGTACTCCAAATTATTGCTGCTGGAAAGATGGCTCTTGTGTATTTTTCCAACAGGACAATTCTCTCCCCGGCTGTCGGTATTTTGAAGATGGAGTATTGCCAACTGATGAGAAGCTGGAACGTGACTATAAATCCGAACGGAATATGGACACTGAAGTAAAGACAGCGAAGCCGAAATTGAAATGTAAGAAATGCGGTGATACGTTCTCGGCTAATTCCAATCGTCAAGCTTACTGTGAACAGTGTAGGGAAAAGACGAGGAAGGAAAACATCCGATTACGAGTTCGAAAGTTGAGACAAAAACAGTCTGATGTAACGCTTTAGAGGTGTGAAAAAGCCTTATAAATTAAGGGTTTATAATAAGCAAAAATGAGATGTTAAGGTGTTTGTACCTTTTCCTCATTTTTTACGATTTCTAATACGTTACATTGTTGTCCTGAGCACGACATTAAACTGCTCTCAAAATAAACATGATGCGTGTTCGGTTCTGCAGAGTCGGATGGGCAACAAAGGAGATTATGAAAATGGATCTGGAACAAGTTAAACAATTTATCGAGGATAACAAACAAAACGAGGAATTGCAATCGTATCTTCAGGGCATGAATCCATTGAGCGTTGAAGGGATTGAGCAATTCATCCAATCCAACAAGGAAGCAAAGAGTTGGTTCGATAGTACCGTGGATAAGCGATCAGCAAAGTCGCTGGAAACGTGGAAGGCGAATCATCTTGAAAGTTTACTGGATGCGGAGATCAAGAAGCGTTTTCCTGCCAAAGATGAAAAGGAAATCGAAGTCGAGCGTCTACGTGTTGAAATCGAGAACTTGAAAGTTTACTGGATGCGGAGATCAAGAAGCGTTTTCCTGCCAAAGATGAAAAGGAAATCGAAGTCGAGCGTCTACGTGTTGAAATCGAGAACATGAAGCAAGAAAAGCTCCGCGAGCGATTAACTAGTCAAGCCATCAAAATAGCCAGTTCCAAGAATCTGCCGTTATCGTTGGTGGATTTTTTTATTGGCGCAGATGAAGACAGCACGACAGCAATCTGTCTGTACTTGAACAGTCGCTAAAGTTGGCGGTTCAACAGCAAGTCGAGCAACGGCTTAAAAGCGACGGCTATACGCCTCCTGCTAATTCTGCCGCTAAGACATTTACACTCGATGCCATTAAGGGAATGTCCCAAGGCGAGATCAACAAGAATTGGGATCAAATTAAACAAACATTACAAAACAAATAATAAAATGAAAAGGACAAGGTGATGTAAATGTCAGTACAAAATTTTATTCCTACCATTTGGAGTGCAAGACTCAATGAGAGCTTTAAGAAAAATCTGGTCTATGGAAATGTCGTCAATACCGATTACGAAGGCGAGATCAAAGGTCAAGGCTCCACGGTCAAAATTAATTCGATTGGCGCAGTCACTATCGGCAATTATGATAAATCCAAAGGTATTGGCAATCCGGAAGAACTCGACTCTACGCAAAAAAATCTGGTCATCGATCAGGCGAAGTATTTTAACTTTCAAGTGGATGACGTAGATAAGGCTCAAGCCAATGTCAATTTACTGGTTGGCGGCATTGTGGAGGCATCCTATGGACTCGCTAATGTGGTCGATCAATATATTGCTGGATTTTATACCGAAGTCAAAGCTAGTCATACCATTGGTGACGATACAACTCCGATTGTTCCAACCAAGGATACAGCTTATGATTTACTCGTTGATTTGGGCGTCATTCTAGATGAAAACGATGTACCCGAAGGGGATCGTTTTGTCGTTGTTCCAGCTTGGTACTACGGACTTCTCGTCAAAGACCCGCGCTATACCAAAGATGCTAATGTGATGCGAACAGGATTTGTCGGCAACATCGACAATATGGCGGTCTATAAATCCAACAATGTGCCTCATACAGCAGGAACCAAGTATAAAATCATCGCCGGCCACAAAAGTGCCATCTCATTTGCTGGACAAGTGGATTCGGTGGAAGCGTATCGTCCTGAGAAGCAGTTTTCCGATGCCCTCAAAGGATTGCAGGTATTCGGAGCCAAGTGCATCAAGCCCGAAGCATTAGCAGTACTCACAGCAAATAAGTCGTAATCAGAAATACATTATATATAGAAGAAACACGTTCGGGGTGTCCGTTTGGATGCCCCTATTTTTATTTCAGGAGGCTATTGAACATGTGGTTTTTGAATAAAGAGACAGGTTTAAAGTGGGAAGTTGTGGATCAAGAATTAATGCTTCGATTGCAGGCAAACGTCAATTATGAACAAGTAGACGATCCAAAACAAGAAACGAAACAGGCTAAGCGGAATGAGAAAGAGGTTACGACATGAATGAGCAAGTAGATCTGATGAAACGGTTGCTTGGCATGGAATTAACGGACGTTTCTAAAGACGACATTCTCACGCATTACTTGAACAGGGCCAGAAATAATATCCTTGGCTATTGCAACGTAGCCCTTCTCCCTCCTGTTTATAACGAAGTAGTTGTCGACTATGCGGTATATCTGTATAAAAACAAGGATTCAGTCGGTCTTACAGACAAAAAGGAAGGTGAACGCTCAGTCAAATACGAACCAGGCATTCCAGCAAGTATTCGACTTTCCCTTCCCCTGCCTAGAATACAAGTGGGGTATTGAGCATGTTTTATGATACGAAAATGGAGATTCTGGATTCAGTCCATTTGGCAACGATACAAACGATCTATGCCGATGTGCAGCCGCATACGAAGAGCATCTCCTATGAAGACGGCTATACACTTGAAATTACCCATCGAGCCTTTTGCGATCAGGTATCTGGTTTGCACTTGAACAGTTACGTCCGAATTGCCAATCACATTTTCATCATCTTGGACTTGAAGGAATGGAGCGATTATATGGAACTGTATTTGTATCGTTGTAAGCCGGATTTTGCATAGGGGGTAAAATTGTGACAAGAAGTATAGAACCACAATTAGACTTTTTCCTGCGTGAGAAAGGTGAAATTATACATATTCATGATGTACAGCAACTTGCTCTTGTTCGGGATGCGGCTGATAAATTGCAGGAAATCGATGATAAAATGATCCGAACAGCAATACCTTTACATACTGGCGATCTCATTGATTACCGAAATGAGCGATATATGATCGTAAGTCAAATTGATAAAAACGAACAATCGCATCGCGGCAGAATGCGGATTTGCAACTTTAAGATCGCGTTCAACTTTCAAGGCAATGTGAAATGGTTGGATGCGATTGTGGAGGGCAAAACATTTTCGCTTCAAACAGGTAGCATCATTTCTTTGCCCGATGGAACGATATTCGTCACACTCCAAGAGAATGCTGACACAAGGGATATCCAATTAAATCAGCGTTTCTATAATACGCATCAACCGTTTCAAGTGATAGGCATTGACCGAACTCAAACAGGAATCGTTAAACTAAACTGCAAACTGGATTCGAAGTCCCTACCTTATGATGATGTCGAAAACAATATTGCCGACCGTTGGAAATATCATTTAGATGCCACGCAAATGGAAAAGCGAAAGAAGCACCTCTTTTAATTCGACGAACTACGGCTTGCCTTCGGGTGAGCCTAATTTTATTTACTAAGGAGCCACTTACATATGAAGAAGAAATCCATTGATTATATGCTTAGCCTCAGCCTATTGAAGCAACTCAAATCGCAAAATTTAATCACGGAGGAAGAGTTTACCGAGATCGATTTGTTAAATAAAAAGTCCTTCAATAACCCGTAGAATGGGCAGAAATGGACTTGATGATGTGCCGGGACAATTATAACATGACACAGCAATAAGAATATATCTGAAGGGAGAATCGCCATGGCAAAAGCAGCCACAGCAAAGAAAGTAGTCGTTGTACCAGTAAGAACGATTGAGACATTAGATGGGATTCCGGAATTTCACAAGAAACGAGTCGCAGCCTATTGCCGCGTCAGCACAGACTCGGAGGAACAAAAAGAAAGCTATACAAATCAAGTGAACCATTATACACAGCATATCCAAAGCAACTCGGAATGGGATATGGTTGATATTTATGCCGATGAAGGCATTACTGGCACGAATACGAAAAATCGAACTCACTTCAACCGTATGATACAGGATGCTCGAAATGGCATGATCGACCTGATACTGGTCAAATCGATCTCCCGGTTTGCAAGAAATACACTCGATTTGCTGAAATATGTCCGAGAACTTAAAAGTCTTGGTATCGCAGTATTTTTTGAACGAGAGAACATCAATACACTGGATACTACAGGCGAAGTGCTCTTGACGATCCTTAGTTCCCTTGCTCAGGACGAAAGCAGGAACATTTCAGAAAATAGTAGATGGGGCATCTTGCGAGGATTCGCTGAAGGGAAAGTATTCTGTAACACGACTCGCTTCCTCGGGTACGATAAGGACGAGAATGGAGAGTTGGTCATTAACGAAAAGGAAGCCGAGATTGTAAGGCGGATTTACCAAGAATATTTGGAAGGCAAAAGTTACGAAGCCATTGCCAAAGGCTTGATGCGAGATAAAATCAAAACGGTCACTGGCAGCGATAAATGGTGGGATTCATCCATCACGATTATTTTGACGAATGAGAAATATTATGGAGCCTTACTCCAGCAGAAAACAATAACGGTTGACTTTCTTACCCATAAGCGAATCAAGAATCAAGGGCAGGAACAGCAATATTTGATCGAAGAAAATCATGAGCCGATCATCTCAAAAGAAATGTTCGAAGCGGTACAAAAGGAAAAAGAGCGCCGCGCAAAGCCGAAAGGCAATATCTTAGGTCACCGAAAGAAATACTCCAGCAAATATCCACTTAGCAGCAAAGTATTCTGCGGATGTTGCGGAACCATTTTTAA
>JBHJMN010000007.1:0-178738 GCA_042219835.1 Paenibacillus elgii | reverse complement strand
GCCCGACGTGTAGATCACGTACGCCAGATCGTGCGGCTCGCTCGTGTCAGGTCCATTCGCCCCGTCTCCGCCATACGACTTCTCGTCATCGAGGCACAGGCAGCGCACGCTTTGCAGCGCCGAATTTTCCGCCAGCCACGCCTGCGCACGATCCTGCAGATGGGTTTGCGTCAGCAGCACAGCCGCCCCGCTATCCTCCAGCATGAACCGGATGCGGTCGGACGGATATTCCGGATCGAGCGCCACGTACGCGCCCCCTGCTTTCCAGACCGCCATGACGCCGACCAGCAGGTCCACCGAACGGTCGGCTAGAATGCCGACGATCGATTCTCTGCCGATGCCGCCCTCGCGCAGCGTGTAAGCCAGCCGGTTCGCCTGTTCGTTCAGCCCCCCATACGTCAGCTGCTTGTCCTCATACACGACCGCCGTCGCTTCCGGAGTGCGCGCCGCCTGCTCTTCGAACAGTTGGTGGAACGTCTTTTCCGGCGGCAGCTCAGGCATCGCCGGGTTGAATGCTTCCATAATCTGCGCTCTCTCCGAATCGGTGAGCAGCGCAAGTTCGTTCACACCGATGTTCGGATTAGCCGCAACTTGCTCCATCATTCGGGCAAAATGACCAAAAATTCGCCGGACGCCCGCTTCGTTGAACGTCAACGCATTGTAGCCGAAGCGAAGGAGAATACATTCATCCGGGATGACGGTCACGTCGAAATCATAGTTCGTTTGCTCCGGCGCCTGGATGTTGGAGATGGCCAGCGCTTTTTTGCCCCCGCCGACCATTTGTTCGATCCGCTGCTCGGTCGGATAATTTTCGAACACCATAATGTGGCTGATCAATTCCCGCTTCTGCTCGCTAAGCGCCTGAATCTCATACAGCGGATAAGTATCGTAGGCGCCCGAAGCCAGCGCTTGCTCCTGCGTTCTTCGCATCACATCCGCAAACGATTCCCCTGCCGCACTTTGAATGCGCACCGGAATCGTATTGATGAACAGACCGATCATGCTTTCCACGCCCGGGATGTCCGCCGGACGTCCTGACACGACGCAGCCGAAGACGACATCCTTGCTGTTGTTGTACGTTTGCAGCATAAGGCCCCATACCGTTTGAACAAGCGTACTAACCGTTACCTGGTTTTGTCTGGCCACTCGTTCGACCCGCTCGCTCAGCTCCTGACTAAGCTCAAAGTCCATTTCGATCGGAACATAGCCTTCCCGCTTGTGCCGCGATTTCTCTTGAGGCAGCAACGTCTGCTGATCGTAGCCGGCCAAATAATCGCTCCAATAGCTGGATGCCGCATTCCTGTCCTGCTTCTCCAGCCATTCGATATACTGGGCAAAAGGCGTCACCGGGGCCAGCTCCGGCTGCCTTTGCTCGTGGAACGCAAAGTAGCTGTCGAACACTTCCTTGATCATGGAGAACATGCACCAGCCGTCCATCAGAATATGATGGTGGCTCCAGATGAAATGATGGGCTTGCTCTCCGGTACGCAGAATCGCCACGCGCATCAGCGAATCTTGCGCAAGATCAAATCCTTTGGCCTTGTCCAAGGCCGCAAAATCGGCGGCATATTTCTCACGTTCCGCCTCCGGCAGTCCGCTCACATCTTCGTAATAAAACTCGCAGCTCCGATTGCGGAATACGATCTGTACCGGCTCGTCCTTCCAGCCGCTTATAAAATTGGTCCGCAGCGCCTCGTGCCGCTGTACGAGCAAGTCCAAGCTTCTGGAGAAGGCCCCGACCTCGAAGCTTCCCTGCAAATCGAACATCACCTGCTCGAAATAAGCCCCTGATTCGGAGTCCATCAGGTTGTGGAACAGCATCCCTTTCTGCATCGGGGTCAGCGTGTACACATTTTCCAGTTCGGCCATTACCCCGGTGCGCTCCGCCAGCTGTTCGAGCTCTTCCACGGTCACTCCTTTCAGCAGGACGTCGCTTGGCGTCAGCTCCGGCCGCTCTTTCCCCAAGCAGTGCGCAATCACTTCCCGCAAGCTCGACTGAAGCAGTGCCCCGAGCCGCTCCACCGTTTCCCGGCTGTACTGGGTCGTGCCGTACCGGATGGTCAATTCCAAAGCGCCTTCCGAAACCATACCGTTCATGTCCAGCGCAAAGTCCATCGTCGCGTTCCTGCTGACGTCCGATCCAGTGGAGTACGGAGAAAGCTTCATTCCATTGCTGTCATAGTCCTGGTCGAACTGCCCCAAATAGTTAAAGCTGATTTCCGGCTCCAGGACAAAGCGCTCACCCTCCTGCCGGGCAGACAAATACCTTAGGATACCATAGCCGATTCCCTTGTTCGGAATGCGGCGCAGCCCTTCCTTGACCTGCTTGATCTGCTGCGAAACGGCATGGTCTTGGCCTGTCTCCAGCACAATCGGAAATTGGCTCGTGAACCATCCCACCGTGCGCGTAATGTCGACATCCTTCACGATGTCTTCCCGCCCGTGGCCTTCCAGATTCACAAGCACCCGGTCCAGCCCGCTCCACTGGCGCACGGCCAAGCCCAGCGCGGTAAGCAGCAGATCGTTCATTTCCGTATGGTAGGCGCGGTGCGCCTGCTTCAAGAGCTGCTCCGTTTCCTGCGCCGTCCATTTTACAGTCACAACATCGCTGTCTTGCAGCAGCGATTTGCCCTGCTCGTAATCCTTCGGCAGCGGAGCATACTCGACTTGTTCGAGCTGCCGCCAGTACGCCCGTTCAGGCTGCATCGCCGGACTATGGGCATGGAGCGACAGCTGCTCGGCCCACGTCCGGAACGAATCCGTTTTGTGCGGAAGCCGGATCGCTTGTCCGTTCAGCGTCTGTTCGTAGCCCGTGGCAATGTCCTCGAACAAAATACGCCAGGACACGCCATCCACGACCAGATGATGAATGGCGATCAGCAGATGGTCGCCGTCCGCGCAGCGGAACAGACCCAGCTTTACCAAAGGCCCGTTGTCAAGGTCGATGCCGCCTTGAATTTCGTTCGCCTTCGCTTCAATCGCTGCGGCGCAATCCTCGGCGCCGGTTAGGTCCACGACTTCCAAGCTGTACAGCTCGCCTTCGGCGATCCCCCGGTTCCAGGCCGCATAGCCGCCGTTTTCGGTTTTGCGGTATACCGTACGCAGCGCGTCGTGATGCTCCACGACCTTCTTCATCGTCTGGCGCAGCGCCGCTTCGTCGAAGCCTTGCTTGCGGTACAGCATAAAGGATTGGTTGCTGTGATGCAGGTCGGCCGGATTTTGCTCGAAGAACCACCGCTGAATCGGCGTGAGCGCCACATCGCCCGTCACTTCTTCCTGGCTCGCGATTTTGCCGGCCGTTTGAAGATGCGGACTGAGCGACGCTATGGTCGGATGATGAAACAAATCCCGAATCACCATCTTATAGCCGGTCTGAAGCAGCCTCGAAGACACCTGCAGCGCTTTGATCGAGTCGCCTCCAAGCGCAAAGAAGTTATCCAGTATCCCAACCCGGTCTACGCCCAGCACGGCTTGCCATACCGAAGCAAGCGCCAGCTCGGCCGCTGTACGGGGCGCCGCATATTTCGCTCCGGCTTGAACGTGCCCTTCCGGTTCGGGCAGCGCTTTGCGGTCGACCTTGCCGTTAGGCGTAAGCGGCAGCTGCTCCAGACGTACCAGACGCGCCGGAACCATATGCGAAGGCAGCGTTTGATCCAAATACGATTGCAGCTCGTCCAGATTGAGCTCCTGCTCCGCAACAGCGTAGCCGCACAAATATTTTTGGCCGCGCTCATCGGTCCAATCCGTCACAACAGCTTGACGAACCCCTGCGAAACGGAGCATCGCCGACTCAATCTCGCCCAGTTCAATCCGGTAACCGCGAATTTTCACCTGATAGTCGATCCGGCCGATGAAATCCACGTTGCCGTCTTCCGTCCAGCGCGCCAGATCGCCCGTGCGGTACAGCCGCTCTCCGGGGATGAACGGGCTGTCCACGAACTTCTCTTCGTTCAGCTCCGGGCGGTTCAAATACCCTCTGGCCACGCCCGGCCCGCCGATGCATAGCTCGCCCAATACCCCCACCGGTACCGGGTTCAACTTCGCATCCACGATATAGAACCGGGCGTTCAGCCACGCTTTGCCGATCGGCACGTTCCCCGCCTCCGGCAGCTTGTCCAGCGACTCGTCGTAGAAGCTCGAATCGATCGCCGCTTCCGTGACCCCGTACGCGTTGATGATTCGGAATTGAGAACCGTAGCGCTCCTGCAGCAGCCGATAATCCGCCACGCTGCAGCTGTCCGAGCTTGTGATCAGCAGCTCCATCGAGCTCATGTCCAGACCCTGCTCCGCCACGTGCTCCATGAACGGCACGATCAGCGCTGGCGTCGATTCGAAGATCGTAATCTGCCGGTCGCGAATCCAGCCGTATAAACGGGTCGGGTCAATGCGGTCGTCTTTCGGGCAGATGACCATCGTTCCGCCGTTGTACAGCGTCCGGGCGATATCCCCGACGAACACGTCGAAGGAGAAACTCGCCAATTGCAGCAGCCGCACCGGGAACTGATCCAGCCGGTACTCCCGGCGGTAAGCCTCTGCCGTGTTCACCAAGCTGCGGTGCTCGATCATAACGCCTTTCGGCCGCCCCGTCGTGCCTGACGTGTAGATCACATACGCCAGATCGTGCGGCTCGCTCGTGTCAGGCCCGTTCGCCCCGTCTCCGCCGAACGACTGCTCGTCGTCGAGGCAGAGGCAGCGCACGCTTTGCAAAGCCGAATCTTCCTCCAGCCACGCTTGGGCGCGGTCCTGCAGATGGGTCTGCGTCAGCAGCACCGTAGCCCCGCTATCCTCCAGCATGAACCGGATGCGGTCGGACGGATAGTCCGGATCGAGCGGCACATACGCGCCTCCTGCTTTCCAGACCGCCATGACGCCGACCAGCAGGTCCACCGAACGGTCGGCTAAAATGCCGACGATCGACTCCCGGACGATGCCACCCTCGCGCAGCGTGCCCGCGAGCCGGTTCGCCCGCTCGTTCAGCTCCCCGTACGTCAACTGCTTGTCCTCGTACACGACCGCTACCGTTTCCGGGTTGCGCGCCGCCTGCCCCTCAAACAACCGGTGGAACGGCTTATTGTTCGGAACCTCGGGCAATGCCGGGTTAAATTGGGTTAATATTTTGATTTTCTCTTCTTCGCTCAGCATGGATAGCTCGCGCACCGTCTGCTGAGGGTTCCGTATCATTTGTTCGATAATCGCAATCATCTGTTTGGCAATGCGCAAGATTTCATTTTCCTCGAACAGCTGAATGCGGTAATCGAAATTCAATTCAATCCGCCTGTCATCAACCATGTCCACCACGTGAATGGCAAAATCCCCCACTTCGTGTCCGCAAAGATGGCTGTTTATCAGAACGCTCAGGTCATCGTAGTGGGACCAGGTAAGCTGCAAATATTCAATATCCACCCGGAACAATTCCGGAATATCGTGCTGCTTGTTTTCTTTTCTCAAATCCTGAATGAGCTGATTGTACGGATATTTCTGATGGCGGAGGGTCGACTTCTGTTCTTTGGATACATGATGCAGAAAAGATGCTGCGCTCTGATCCGGGTCCAGCAGCATGCGCGTCGCAACGGTGCTTACAAACATCCCGATCGTTTCTTTTTCTTGCTTGGACGTCCGGTTGGCATAAATCGTGCCTACCGTCAGGTCCTGATTTCCGGTGACTTTATGAAGAAGGATATACAAGGATGCCAAAAACAAAGTAAATATGCTGACGTTATTCTGCTCGCTGAATTGCTTCAATTGTTCGTAACGTTTATGGGTAAGGGGAACGCTCGCTCTTCTGGCCTCCGTGCTTATAGCGTAAGGCGTATTCGGTTTGATGGCGGTAATTTCCGAGAACGATTTGAATTTATCCAACCAGTAGGCCTTATCTTTTTGGTAACGTTCCGACCTCTCGTATTCCTGTTCGGCATAAATATAATCAAGATAAGAGCTTTTGGCCTTCGGGTCCTGCACGGTTCCATGCAGCAAATCCATATAGTTTTGCATGACCGTGTTGAAAATGAGGTTCGATGCTACGCCGTCGGCAATCGTGTGGTTGATTTTCATGTTAAACCAGTGCTCTTCGTTGTTAATATTAAAGACGCAAAAATGATACAGTTTCTCGTCAAAAATGCTTATCGGTATTCTATTAAAACGCTCCAGCCATTCCTTCGCTTCCTCAGCGCTCCCCATTTCCAAATAATCGCACTCGGGGACGATGTTCGATTCCTCTTCAAACCATTGCATCGGTTCGGCTTCGGAAGGAGCAATCCGGATACGGAAAGCATCATACTCTCTTATCATTTGATAAACCGACTGCATCAAAATATCGAATTGGACGTGACCCCTTATGAATAACGTTCCTGCAATCGTTCCGACGGTCGTATTGGGATACATCATTTCCATATTCCAAATTCTTCGCTGCGCCTGGGTTAAAGCATACAATTTATTTTTATTCTCGCTCACATCGACACTCTCCTGGCATAGGAATTCTAAGGTAGGCCCGCAACCCAAGGTACTGGAAAAATCCATTTGCTCAAGAGCATAAGCGGGCTTATTCAGCCCGCAGAGCTCGTCATATGGCACGTCTACGAAACGGGTTGTACAGACATTAGCGATTTCACGAACGTGTCGAACGGCAGGATGGTCAGTTCTTCGGCAAAATCGCGTTCCTGCCCGCACACGGCCAGCTTGTACGGACCGTCCACAGGATACTGCTTGAACCAATACTCTTTCAAATCCGGACTATGCAGCAGGACCGGATTGCCCTCCGATGTGACCCGGACCGCAAAACGGTCCAAAGGAAGAGAAAGTCCGACCCCTCTTTGCTTAATGAAGCTTTCCTTCAAGGTCCACAGATCGTAAAAATAAGGCAACCTCTCCGCAAACGGACGCTGCTGTAAATCGTTTGCCTCTTCGGGAGCGAAATAATGATAGGACCACGAAAAATCGATATGCTGCTGCCGTTCGATATCGACGCCTACCGGCTGCTCCGAGATGGCGCATACGACCCATTCGCCGGAGTGGGATACGTTGAAATGAATATTCGGAAAACCGTCCAAAGACGGCTTTCCGTAAGCATTATGGATATACCGGATATCCGGGGGGCGAAGTCCCCATTTTTGCCCAATGAGCCACCGGGCCAGCGCTTCCCCGGCCAACGTTCTGCACCGGTCCGCAGGCTGCTTCAGTCTTGCGGCCTTCGCCTGCTTTTCTTCCGATACGCAATCGTACAGCTGCTGCACGATGCCGACCTCGGGCTCCCCGGATAACCGGACCGCGTAAACTTCGATCGTCATAGGCTTCGGTTAGTGCCTTCCCCCCTGTTTATCGACATAGACCGAGCGGAGCAGGGATCTTTCGAACGGAACGCCTTGCGCCGTCACACCCTGAACTTCGACGGACGTTTGGTAGACGCCCGGCTCCTGAGCCGCCGTCAGATCCAATTCGTTATTCGCACCTGCCTCCGCTTGTTGTTTCAACGGTTGAATTTGCTTTTTGCCCGGATTGCCTTGCTCAGGGATAAATCTCACATTGTAACGAACGTCCAGCTTGTTGGAGGGTAGTTCGTTGCCGTCGGTTTCTACAAGGAATTTCTGCTTGTCTTCGGTCGTCAATTTGAGCGAATCGGAAAGCGCCGAATCGTATTGAACCGTCAACAGATGCGCACCGGGCTTTTTGGATTGCGCCTGCAGCGTCCACTCGCCCTGTTCCGGCTTGGCAACGACCGCAGTATGATGCCAAGCGCTTTTGAACAGCTCCTGATCCTGCTCGACCTTGACGTCGACCGTTCTTATCTCGCCGTTCGGCGCAATCAATTCCAGGCGGTCGGCCGGTTGATCGGCAATCCAATCAAACGTGATGCTCCGTACGTCGTTCTCCACGAGAAAACGCTCAGCGGCTGTGCTTTCATGCTTGCCTCCACGGATCAACGTGCTGCCGGGTTGAGCCCATTCAAGCGGATTCGCTTCCTGAGCCACACTTTGTCTGCTGCCTTCCGCTTCTGCCGCGAGCCCGGCTGGGACCGTCAAATAAGGCTTGATCAGCGGGAACATCGGCGTGCCGTTATGAATCATCTTGTGGTCCCACGGTCCGATCTTCACCATGGAGCCCTTGGGATGATGGGCGCTGCTGACCGTCACGACACCGTCGTTCGAACCGAATATCGATAAATACAGCCCGCCGGCGAGGAAAATCGGATTAGAATCGTACCAGACGTCGCCGGCGAACGTGTAAATCTTGTTCTTCGAAGCGTTGGCGTGCGAATCGGTAATCGAACGGAAATGCTTCATGTAAGACGTTTGCAAGGAGTAGGTGCCCTCGGTCTTCAAACCGATCAGATCCACCAGCCATTCCGCCCAGTTGGAGTACGCCAAATCGGCGAGCTGCGATCCGTGGTGCGGGCTGCCTAAAGTGACGAGGTGCGAAACGTACGGATATGCGCCGTAATGCACGAGAGCCGTTTGCGAATCGACCCCGCCTTTGCTGTGGGCGACGATCACGAGCTTCTTGCCTGGGAACGCCTTGGAAATTTCCACGATTTTATCGGCAAGCAGCTTGCCGTTATCCCACATGTTTTTCGACGGGCCTCCCGAATCGTACAGCTCGACGAAAGCGGTTTGATACCCATTATTGTAAGCCTCTTGGTACATATCGTTCGTTTTGTACCACGTTCCGGCGTTAGATATGAAGCCTTGTACGAACAGAAGGACGGGGTAGTTCGGATTCAGGTTGCTCGGTGTAGCGCCGGGCGCCCAAGTTCCGGGAACGCCAGATAAGTTAGGCTCGGGTGCGGCAGCAGAAGCAGGCGCTGCAACGACAGCCCATAACAGCAGGCATGACAACAGCAACGTCAGAACTCTTTTTTTCATCAATATTATTCACTCCCCCAATAAAATGGTGAACCGAATATGATTTCGCCACTCCATCACCCGCCGGCCGAACTTCAGACCAATTCCGGTTGAAGCAAGTTCGACGCGCAGCATTCTATAACGGCCTGTTTCAGAATCTCGCAGCCCTTGGCAAGCTCCTCCATCGGAATCGTGAGCGCAGGCATCAGCTTGACGACCGCATCGTTACGTCCTGCCCGCTCGATGATAAGCCCGAGCTCATAGCAGCGCGAGGCAATCGCTTTGGAGAGCGTCTCATCCCCGCTGCCCGACGTGTCGATTCCCCAGATGAGCCCTCTGCCTCTTACGGTGAAACGCGGGTCGATCGGCAAAATTTGCTCCTTTAAAAATTGCTCGATGAACTTCGCTTTGCGTTCCGTTTCCGCCTCCAAGCCGGTCTGTTCGCGGAATTCGAGAGCAGCCGTAGCGCCGACGAAGGCAAGCTGGTTCCCCCGGAAT
Organism: Paenibacillus elgii; assembly: GCA_042219835.1. Lineage (GTDB taxonomy): Bacteria > Bacillota > Bacilli > Paenibacillales > NBRC-103111 > Paenibacillus_G > Paenibacillus_G elgii_A. The sequence goes on along the minus strand of JBHJMN010000007.1, from coordinate 169,406 downwards.
GTGCCGTTGTGCTCCGCCGGCTTCCAGACGTCGAGCTCCGGCTTCAGCAGCAGCAAGGACATCGGCAGCCCGTAACCGCTGATCGATTTGGAAAGCACGACCAGATCGGGAACGATGCCTGCGCACTCGAAGGAGAAGAACGGGCCCGTCCGGCCGCATCCGACTTGGATTTCGTCGCAAATGAGCAAAATGTCGTGACGGTCGCACAAATCGCGCAGCTGGCGGAGCCATTCGATCGGTGCTTCGTTCAGACCGCCTTCCGCCTGGATCGTTTCGAGGATGATCGCCGCCGGTTTAGCGATACCCGAATGGTCGTCCGTCAGAATCGCCTCCATGTATCCGATCGTGTCCAATCCGTCGATAAAGCCTGCCGGGAACGGCATGAAGGTCACGTCGTGCAGCGGAACTCCACCCGCTTCGCGGTGATACAGGCTGCTGGTGGCGGCCAAGCTGCCAAGCGACATGCCATGAAACGCGCCGATGAAGGCAAATATGCCCGTCCGGCCCTTGACTTTTCTCGCCAGCTTGAAGGCCGCCTCTACCGCGTTGGTTCCCGTCGGACCGCAAAATTGAACCTTGTGGTTCAGACCGCGTGGCTTGAGGATCTTGTCTGAGAACGTCTGCAGGAACGTTTCCTTGGCCGAAGTGTACATGTCCAAGCCGTGGCTGATGCCGTCCGATTGCAAATAGCTGATGAGCCGGTCTTTAATATAGTCGTTGTTGTGTCCATAATTCAAAGCGCCTGCGCCAGCAAAAAAATCGATATACGACTTTCCGGACTGTGCGTATAGGACGGAGCCTTTGGCACGTACAAAAACGTCCGGGAACGACCGGCAATAAGATCTAACATTGGATTCCAAGGCTTCAAATGTGTTCACTGTCATATCATAATCTCTCCTCAGGTATGATTTAATCCGTTATGAAAGTTAGTTAGGGGCTTACCTCCGCGGCGTTGTTTTTCTGTTCGCATCCTCTTTTTAAAGCCTCAGGCATATGGCAATATTGCCTGCAACAAGGGCGGAACCTGGATCATTTATCGTCTTGTCATGCTGCAAACTCCCTTACAGGTGTTCCCTGTACATTCGGAGCTTGTTCTGAAAACGGGTCGTCCGGTAGACTAAGGAGTAAGTTTTGTGTGCAGGAAGGATGAGGGTGCGGTTTCCTGATGCGATGAACAGAATGTGGGTTGAACAAGATGCTTGAGATGGAGCAGGCTGTCTTTAGGCAGCCAGTCTCTCATTTTTTGAAGCTTTTTTCTGCCCGGAGCTTACGAAGGGCAAATGTTTTGCGGCTTCTTTCGTTGTGTGCGAGAGCTTGCATCGGCATTCAAAATCCAAGAAGGCCTTCGTGAGAACATCCGGTCGTCACCCCCTTCTATGTGATTACAAAATAACCAACACTTGCTAATTATATACAATTTTTAGGGTCGTTTAACATGGTAGTAAAGTCCCATTTTGTAATCAATTATAAACTTTTGTTCAATATTTAGACATTTTTACAAACGCTTAACAAATTCAATTCAGAAGAATCGACATCCACGTGCTAATATTTTGTCGATCAATGACAAAAAGTGTAGATTATCAAGGCGCCTTGCGGCCAAGAAAGAAAACGCGGTCCATGGAGCATCTGTTTTTTTCGTATACAGCTGACAGGCTCGGAGCGCATGTTTTCAAATACTTCATAATTTTTAACGCAAAAAAGCTTTGACCTGCTGATTAAAAAATATCGTCAGTCGTCCAACGTGTGCCCGAACGTCCCATTTTATGCTATATTGTTGTCATTGATATAAGAAATTTTCTTTAAATCTTAAAAAAAAGGAGTCTTCAATCATGCAGTTTACCGGCTTTACCGAAACGGATTTCGAAACCTTTACGATAGAAGGCCTGGAGGGACGGATGGAAGCGATCCGCTCGCGCATTCAGCCCAAGTTCGGGGCCATCAGCGGCGAGCTGCTGGATGAGATTGCGGTGGAGGCGGGAGAAGAGCTGTTTTTACACGTCGCCAAACATGCGCGCCGCAAGGTGAACCCGCCCGTCGACACGTGGATGTCGTTCTCAAGCAGCAAGCGCGGCTACAAGCAGCTCCCCCATTTTCAGATCGGATTATTCGACGACCGGGTGTTCATTTGGCTCGCCCTGATCTACGAGCTGCCGAATAAGCAGGCGATTGCCCAAACGTATTTGGACCGCCTGCCGGAGGTCCGCTCCGTTCTGCCCGAAGATTTCGTGCTTTCGCTCGATCATATGCAAAAAGACGCGCTACCGGTGCGGGACTTGGATGACAGCCAATTCGAGCAAGCGTTCCGTCGTTTTCGCGACGTGAAGAAGGCCGAGCTGCTGGTCGGCCGCAACATTCCTGCCGGCGATCCGGTGCTGGCGGACGGACAAGCCTTCCTTCGACTAGCCAAAGAAACAATGATTTCCTCCCTGCCTTTGTATAAAATGGCCAAGCAGTAGGCATGGACACGGCCTCCCTCCGGCTCAAGCCGATGACGGGGGCCTTTTTCTATGTTTCGCGTGCCGAATGCTTCACCACGATACTCCGCCTCCCCTCCACGCTTCTCACATTTTTTACAATAATTAGCGGAAATCCAACACCTTTTGAAATCGGTTGCATATAGTTAACATAGAACGGCGTTCCATTTCAAGGAGGGGTAGGCATGACGAAAAATGCGATTCGCAACCTGCTGGCTGCGCTGATTGGTCTTTGGTTCGTAGGCGCTCCGTGGATTTTCGGTTTTTCCGGCCATTCCGGAGCTCAGTGGAGCATGATGGCCGCCGGCTTCGTTGAATTCGCCTTTTCGCTGCTGGCATTGGGCAAAACGGGCTGGGGTTCGTGGCAGCATTGGATAGCGTTTTTAGCGGGCGTTTGGTTTATGATGGTGCCCTTCGTATTCTCATTCGGTCTGGGGATGACCCTTTTCATTCTGGCGCTCGGTATAGTAACCGTCCTCTCGAACTTTTATAATATGAATGCGGAGTCTTAAACTTCGTTGAAAATTTTCTGAATTTTCCGTCATGTAAGCGGTCGTTTGTGGTATAATGAAATCGCAACCCACTATACCGCAAATGAGGTGAGGATGATGTTATTTTCTAAAATCCTTGTTGCCTATGACGGTTCGAATTTATCGAAGAAAGCCTTGAAACGTGCGGTCGAATTGGTCCAGGAACAATCTCACAGCCTACATCCTCCGCGGCTCGAAATTATTCATGTGTACGCTGTTCCTACTTTTGTCGGAAGCGAGTATGCTGTTAACATTAATTACATCGAAGCTGCCGAAGCGACGATCCAAGAAGCCAAGTCGCTGATCCCGTCGACACTAAACGTGAAATTTACGCTGACCCGGGGGCAGCCGGCTTATACCATCCTCGCGCATGCGGAAGAAATCGGGTGCGATCTGATCGTCATGGGAAGCCGGGGACTTGGAAAAATCCGCGAGTTCTTTCTCGGAAGCGTCAGCCATAACGTCGTGCAGCAGGCTAAGGTTCCCGTACTGATTGTGAAATAAACCATAGTGCTTACGTACCATACCGTCCCGACAGGGGCGGTTTTTTTGCTTATCCGACATGATATCTTTACGTCACTTAACGCCTAGACTTCGTTTATACGCGAAGATCTCCTCGACAGCCCGATGATACCCGCCCGCAGCTCGGAACGAATCACCAAGTTCAACGCATACCTTTCGGATTGAAACATCCTTGAGTACGCGTTCCGCCTCTCTGAGCTCTCCTGCGGTAAGGCTTTCCTGCTTCAGGTGGATGCCTGCACCGATTTCAGCCACGCGCCGCGCCACAACAGGCTGGTCGGCGCTTTGGGGAAGTACAATCAGCGGCACGCCATAATAAAGGGCTTCGCTGATGCTGTTCATGCCGCCGTGTGTGATAAACAATTTAGCGCGTTGCAATACTTCGAGCTGCGGTACGTGGTCGCGAACGATGAAATTCGCAGGAATGTCGCCCAATTCTGCATCCGGGTTTGTCTGCCGACGGATAGAATCACAGTGCACTTCGTTTCGGCGAACGCCGCAAAACAGAGTTTATAAAAATCCACGGCTTGATTGAAAACGGTTCCGAGTGATATGTAAATCAGGTGGTCCGTGTCCATAAGAGAGAAATTAAATTGACCCTGTGAGCGCGGCACGATAGACGGTCCAACAAACTTGTACGTCTCGTCGAAGCTTTCCCCATCGGGTTGGAAGTGTTTCGACGTATAGACGATGGTCAATGGCGCGGGATTGCAGAAAACCTCGTAGGCGGAGCCCGCTTGCACATTGTAATTCGCTTGCATGTTACTGACCAGCTGTTGAAACTCTTGTTGTGCACGTTCATTCACGTGCGCCGGGAAATGGTGCGAGAGGCGATCTTGCAGACGGTCAAAGCTGCTTTGTTGAAATGCAAAACTCGTGCAAGAGTTGATTGCCGGCAGGTCAAGTATTTGCGCAAGCAAACGCCCACAGCCAAACATCGAGTCGCGAAATTGTTCCGCTACAAAGTAAACTACCTTTTCGCCACGACGGATAAGTTCTTGAACCACACCGAGGGTTGGATTGATATGTCCTTCGGAACCTCCGTTGATCAGTAAAACGCGTGCCATAGTCATCACCTTTCGAGATAAAATATACCGGTTCATCCATTAATTCACTGAGTTGCAGGTTTAACTATTTTTATTATCATCGTAAAGATATATCAAAATACCTAACCTGAATCGCCTTCCAAGTCAACGCTGTCGAACACTCGTTCACACTTCAGGACAATTTTAGTGTATAATATATGAGGCTCCCGAACTATGCATCAAAGAGGTGTGAGTCATGGTACCCGAATCGAACGAAGATTGGATCGAACAGCTGCTTATGCTAAGCGACGAAAAACCGAAAATGACGGAAAAACAAACGAGAATCCTGCATGCGGCCATCGAGAGTTTTGCCGAGAAAGGCTACGCCGCAGCTTCCACCAGTGAAATCGCGCAAAAAGCAGGCGTTGCGGAAGGCACAATCTTCCGTCATTACAAAACCAAAAAAGACTTGCTGCCGTCCATCGTCCGTCCGATCATGGCTAAGCTCGTCGCCCCGTTCGTCCTCCGTAATTTCACGCCGGTGCTGGAGGCAAAATATACCCGGTAAGAGGACTTTCTGCGGTCGCTGATCCGTAACCGGCTGGAGTTCGCCCGCCGGCATTTGCCCATGATCAAAATTTTGATTCAGGAAATTCCGTTTCACCCCGAACTCCAGGAGCAATTCAAGACGGACATCATGAGCGAAGTATTAACGCGCATCAAGAAAGTGATTGTTTTTTTTCAACAAGAAGGGCAGATCATCCCCTTCCTGCCGCCACCGTGGTCCGGCTGACCGCCTCGGTCATTATCGGCTTCCTATTGACCCGTTTCCTGCTCGTACCGGAACAAGAATGGGACGAGGAAGAAGAAGCGGAGACGTGCATCCGCTTTATATGCACGGACTCGCCGCTCGGTAAGCTGTGGAGACATACGCTTCATACTCGGGTTCCAAAGGAGACAGCTTCATGATTGTATATGGAGACCGGATCTATATCCGACCTCTTGATTTACCTGATGTCCCAGCGCTTCATCTGCTGCGGGCGGAAAACGAAACGTTCTTCCGTCCCTTCGAGCCTCTGCAGGACAGTAACGCTTTTACCCTCGATGCCGTACGAGAATCCCTGGTGAAGACGATCGCCGAACGGGAGCAGGACCGCACCTACGCCTTCGGTATTTTCTTGAACGGCACGGACGAGCTTATCGGCCGGGCCACGCTATCGTCCATCGTTCGAGGGCCATGGCAGAACGCCAATCTCGGGTATTACATTTCCGAACGCTTCAACGGGCAAGGCTATATGTCCGAGGCGGTCAGTCTAGTGCTCCAGTTCGCTTTCAAGAACTGCGGACTTCACCGGGTTCAAGCCGCCATCATGCCTCGCAATAGAGGATCGATTCGGGTCGTCGAAAAAAACGCCATGCGGCTGGAAGGCCTGGCCCGCAACTATTTGCAGATCTACGGCGTATGGGAAGATCACGCCATCTATGCCATGACGAGGGAGGAATGGCCCCCGGCCCCCGGCGATCGGATAGATTCAGTACTGCGCCATCCGGAGTGAATAAGAAAAGCCGCCGCAGCGAACAATCGCATGCGGCGGTTTCTTTACGTTCCTCATGATTTTGTTATACGGGCTGTCCCGCTGCCCCGGTATCTGCGCGATCCGCGACGATAAAGCGGTACAGCACATACAAGGCAACGATTGAAAGGACCGCTCCGGTCACAAACGGCACGCTGTGGTTGTAATCGTAAATACCGGCCCCAAGCAGCGGCCCCGTAATACGGCCCATGCTGTCCATCGAGGAGCTTAAACCGGAAGCTACCCCTTGTCCGACCTTAGTCTTCTGCGTGATCAGCGAGGTGACGCAAGGACGAATAAGCGCGTTCCCTGCGGCGAAGACGCTCAAGTAGATCGAAGCGGTAAGCAGGCTGCTGGAGAACAGGATCAGCACGAAGCCGAGCGCCGAGAGCAGCAGGCCGATGCCGATCACGCGGGCTTCCTGCCCTTTTTTGATCAGCCGCCGGACCACGCCGCCTTGAATCAAGGCCCCGACTACGCCGCTTACCGCGAACATGATGCCGAGCTGCGTCGGTGTTGCGCCAATCTGATCCCGTTCGAACAGCAGCAGCGTCGCCTCCAGCCCCGCCAGCGTGAACGAGACGAAGAACGAAAGCACATACAAATATTTGAGCGAACCGACAAATGCGCTCCAACGGGAAGCTTTCGCTTCCTTCGGCTTGCTCCGCATCTCCACGGTTAGCGACTCCGGCAGCATGAAGAAGGCGAAGGCGAAGGTGGCCAGCGCCAGCGCGGAAGACGCGAAGAACGGCACTTGCAGCCCGAAATGGCTGAGCAAGCCTCCAACCGCCGGGCCGAAGATGAAGCCCATGCCAATCGACATGCCGACAAGCCCCATGCCCTTGGTGCGGTTCTCCTCCGTCGTAATGTCGGCGACATAAGCGACGGCGCACGCGGTTGCGGCCCCCGAGAACAAACCTCCCAAGATCCGCGACAGGTACATCAGCACGAGGTTGTCCCCCGCCATGCCGAACAAGAAGAAGCTGACGCTGAAGCCGAGCGTCCCGATCATGATGATCGGGCGGCGCCCGATCCGGTCCGATAATCCGCCCCATAAAGGAGACATCAGAAACGACGCCAAAGAATAGACCGATAGCAGCATGCCGAGATGGAAACTATCGGCCCCCGATCCGGTGACGGCGTCGGGAAGCACCGGGATGATAATGCCGAAGCCGATAAATATCGTCATCAGCAATACCATAATAATAGCTAGCTGTTTTTTCATAATGTGTAACTTTTCCTCCCGATTTGTTGGTTGATCCTAAGACGGCCTGAGCCGCGGGTTCGGCCGAAGCCACTGGCAGAAATTATTCTTATCGTACCATAACTTTTTCGACGATGGAAACGAAAGCTTTTTAAGATTAACAAAATCGACAAACCTTTGCGCAGTAGCCTTAGAAAAGCGCGGCCGGCAAAGCTTTTTCCGCCAACGTCCGCCTTCGCGTTTAATTATTCGGCCAAGCTAACAAACTAATTACCAAAAACCGCTTGCATCCGCGTCGCTTTTTGCTATACTCATTTTGTTTGCTTTTTTCCCGGCAGACGCTGGCATAGCCAACTAAACTTGTACACACGAAGGGTAGGGATGACCGTGGATCAAACGAAAACTCCCCTGTTTACCGCGCTTAAGGAGCATGCCGGGCGCAATCCGGTGCAGTTTCACATTCCAGGACATAAGAAAGGTGTCGGTATGGACCCCGAGTTTCGGGAGTTTATCGGCGATAACGCGCTGTCCATCGACCTGATTAATATAGCTCCGCTCGATGACCTGCATCAGCCGACAGGCGTCATCGAAGAGTCCCAGAAGCTGGCCGCAGCCGCGTTCGGGGCCGATCATACGTTTTTTTCCGTGCAGGGCACAAGCGGCGCTATCATGACGATGATCCTCACCGTCTGCTCCCAAGGCGACAAGATCATCGTTCCGCGCAACATTCACAAATCGATTATGGCCGCGATCATATTCGCCGGCGCGAAGCCGATCTTCCTGAAGCCGGTTCGCGACGAAAATCTCGGGATCGATCATGGCGTGACGACCACCTCCGTCAAACGCGCGTTAGATCGCCATCCGGACGCCAAAGCGCTGCTGGTCATCAATCCGACGTATTACGGTGTGTGCGCGAACCTGAAGGAAATCGTAGAAATCGTGCACAGCTACAACATTCCGGTACTGGTGGACGAAGCTCATGGCGTGCTGATTCATTTCCACGACAAGCTGCCGATGTCCGCCATGGAGGCCGGCGCCGACATGGCCGCTACGAGCGTACACAAGCTGGGCGGCTCGATGACGCAAAGCTCCGTGCTGAACATTCGCGAAGGACGTGTGAACGTGCGCCGCGCGAAGACGATCATCAGTATGCTGACCACGACTTCGACGTCGTATATTTTACTCGGATCGCTGGACTGCGCGCGGCGGAATCTGGCGTTGAACGGTCACATGATGGCAGAACGGACGCTGGAGCTGGCGAACTACGCCCGCGAGGAAATCAACCGTATCCCGGGACTGGAATGCTTCGGGGAAGAAATTTTGGGTACGGAAGCGACCTACGATTACGATCCGACAAAGGTCAATATTCATGTGCGCCATCTCGGCATTACAGGCTACGACGCGGAAAATTGGCTGCGCGAGCACTATAATATCGAAGTCGAGCTCAGCGATATGTACAACGTGCTGTGCCTCGTTACGCCGGGCGATACGCGCGAAAACGTCGACATCCTGCTTGATGCGCTGCGCCAGCTGTCCGAGGAGAACTACAACATTCGCCAGGCGAACGAACTGGTCATCAAAATCCCTAAAATTCCGCAGCTCGCCCTGGCTCCGCGCGACGCGTTCTACGGAGACACGGAGCTGATCCCGTTCAAGGAATCGGCTGACCGCATTATCGCCGAATTTATTTACGTCTACCCGCCGGGCATTCCGATTCTGCTCCCAGGCGAAGTCATCTCGCAGGATCTCATCGACTACATTACCGAGCATATCGACGTCGGGCTGCCGGTCAAGGGACCGGAAGATCGCAGCATCGAATACGTCAAGGTTATCGTCGAAGCTCCCGCGATTTTCTAGAAAGCCAATTCAAGCTTCTCCCTTGGGGAAGCTTATTTATTTTAGGCTACGTCCCCTGCAGGACTTGTTCCTCCAGCCATTCGATCGCGTCGGCTATCGCATGCTCGTTATGATGCTTACCGTGACGCTTGGCCGCGCCCAGAAGCTCAGGATGCGCATTAGCGACGGCGATACCGATGCCCGCCCGGCGTATCATCTCCAGGTCGTTCAGATGATCCCCAAGCGCAATGCAGCGCTCCATCGAAATGCCGAGCTCCGCTGCCAACCGTTCCAATGCATGCCCTTTCGTCGTTTCCGGAGGCAGCATCTCGAAATATTTATCGTCCGAACGAACCCAATCGACCTCCGTCCCCGCTGTCAGCCGCTCGATCTCAGGTACAGCTTCGTCAAGCAGCGACGGCTCCCAGGAGAACAGCACCTTGATCCACGGCTCGGAAATGTCGTCGTACGAGTTGAGCCGCAACAGCGGAAATTTCTCCACGGCCCGGTGACGCTCCGTCGCTGCATTTTCCTGCAGCACATAGGGCGCCGCTCCTCCGCGCACATACAATTCTGCACCAATGCCGGGAAAACGCTCAAGAACGCGCTCCACCGCTTCCTTAGCGGAAGCAGGCAGCGGCCGTTCCCAAATGGCCTCTCCGCGGCTGAAATCGTGAATGACCGCTCCGTTGTACAAGATAGCCGGCGCATTCACGGGCAACTGCTCCACGAAGGGCCGGACCGACCCGGCAATACGCCCCGTCGCTAACGTGAACCGGCCCCCCAGGCTCGTAAACCGTTCAATAGCGGCCCGATTTTCTCCGCTAATTTGTTTCGCGCTGTCAAGCAGCGTTCCATCCATATCCGTGACCAATAAATATCCTTCAAACCTTCTGTCTTTCATCGCTCTCTCCCTCTTCCCTGTCCGTCTACCGCTGCCAGAACAAGTATTGTATTTGATTTTTCTTAATGCTATGATGTTCATGGTACTTCAAACAAGAAAATCGTTCCAGTCCATATGTATAGGCAGGTGCATTCATCATGGCGCAAAGCGCTTATATCAAGTTCGTCGAAGGGTCCGCCGTTTCCTCCCTGACGTTAGATGAATTGAAAGCCCAGCTGGAGCATTACCGCGAGCAGCTTGCGCTGACCGGCAAACAGCTCAATTGGGAATACGACGAAGCCGGATTTCCGTATGAGATTCAAACGAAACCCGAAGGGGAAGGCAAGTGGTTTTATTTAAAAGCAACAAGCCCGCGCTACAAATATATTGTAGCAGGAGTCGGATCGGAGACGTCGGGCGAGACGCAAAGGCATTACGTCCAGTTTGTCCTTCCCGAGGATGCCACGCACGGCGACAAAGCCAAAGGCAACGAGTTTTGCAAGTATCTCGCCAAGCTATGGAAAGCGGAACTGCACTTATTCAACGGACGAACCATGTACTTCAACCCGCGTAAATAAACGTCCCAGAAGACCGTTTTCCGCCTTGTGCGGTCAACGGTTTTTTTTCGACCCCCACCCATCACAGTCGCTTAAAGCGCGAAAAACCTTTCTTGCAAGCAAGAAAGGTTTTTACGGCATTTGTTATTGCTGCTCTTGTTCTTCCACAATTTCATTGTAGATTTGAACAACGCGATCCCACTCTTCTTCGTCCTCAATGCTCGCAAGAAAAGCTTCGCCATCCTCTTCGTCTATCCGGAAAATAACACCGTCCGCCTCCATGTCGTTACGATCGAGAAGTACGGCATAGGCCCGCTCGTTAGCTTCGAAAGTGTATACCATCACCATCTCATGCTCGACTCCGTCTTGGTCGGTCACGATAAAGATATCGTCCTCATGATCGTGATCGTGATCGCAGGAAGCGTCATGAATGTGGTCGCTCATGGGAAAACCTCATTTCATCTTAAATTAATGTTCTCCCGTATCGTACCACGCACGCTAAGACGAAGTCAATGAACCGGGTTATACCAACCATACGCCGGCCTTATTCGGCTGCGATCACCTTTTCCGACACGACCGTATAATCGCTGCGCTCGTCCGGTTTGATTGAGAACTTCACGACGTAGTTCCCGGATTCGGCGAATGTGACGTTAAACGGCCACGGGTACCAGAAGCTTTCCTTCTGGCCGTTGACGGCTTTCTCATGAACCGCCACTTGCTCCCCGTTCGGAGCGTGGATCGAGATTTTAAAAGAAGAGATCGGCGTCGTCAAGCTGTCTACTTGCGCAAATACGGCAAAATCAAGACGGTCGCCTTTCTTTACCGCACCGAACGGCTGCTTGATCGAATAGTCGTCATTGACCTTCTTCGCAACAAACATATGTACGTTCGGTTTGTGAATGGAGACGGTCTTCGCAGCGTCGTCCCATTTCACGAGCGCTTGCAAAGATTCAGACAACATGCGAACGGGGAATACGGCGCTTCCCTTCGCGACAAAAGCGGGAGTTTCACCGTCTTTGAACGGCTTTTCCGCATTATTGATCATCAGCTTTACTTTCGGAAAACCTTCGAAATCGCCCCACATAGAGCTGGCGAACGCTCCCGCTGTTCCGAATAAGGAAAGCGACAGCACCAGCGGCAGCAATCGCGGCACCTTCATTTCCAGCAACCTCCATCATGTTCTTCGTTCTGCTATCTTATACTCCATAGCGCGGTAAGAGTTGCGCGCTTCGTCCAGAAAACTTTCAGTTTTTTTAAGCGCCCCTCTAGATGTTGTGTGTGAAGAAGATTTTCTCCATTTCCTATACAAAATATGCCAACAAAGGCGTCGTTGTCGAACGATGCTCCCGCAAGGCGAGCCGTGACGATTCGTGCGCTTGCCCGGGAAATTTCAGCTCACGCCCTTAAGGAGCTCCTGCAGCTTTTCTTCGCATTTGCTCTTTAACACGACAGGTATCATGGAGCAGTGAAACTCGTAGCCTTGGAATACATACATGACATGGTAGTGACGCTCCAGGGTCATTTCCTCCAGAACGATACGGCAGCCGTCCCGCCGCAGCCGCTGCTTCACATGGTTATGCTCTCGCTCGGCCAATAGCAACAGCCGTTCGAAAAGCCCTCCCCATATTCTGGATAGCTTCATCGCTTCGGCATGCTTCCGGTCGCGTTCAAGCACCTTAAGCAAATAAAGCGTGACGACATACTGATGCACCCACGGTTCCACTGTCGTATTCCGCATGTTCCTTCACCTGCCGGATTTATAATAAAGATTTGATTATATTATATAGAACATTCGTTCCCGTTTCAAGGGAGCAAGATGTATTAAATTTACCCAAAATGTGACAACCCATCTTGAATCGTGTAAGATAACCATGGTAAATTTAAAAGCATATCCGGCTGGAAGCCTTAACGAGCGGAGGAACCAAGTGAGTCTGCAAATTCAAATGATAGGTACGGGAAGCGCTTTTGCGAAAACGTACTATAATAATAATGCCTTGGTTTATGCCGGCGGCTTCACGCTGTTAATCGACTGCGGTTATACTGCACCAAGAGCTCTGCACGAGCTCGGCGTCTCTCTGGATCAAATCGATGCGGTACTCATCTCCCACATTCACGCGGACCATGTTGGGGGACTCGAAGAGCTCGCCTTTCGCTATATGTACACGTTTAAAAGAAAAATACCGCTGCTCGTATCCTCCCGCCTGGAAACGATCCTATGGGAGCAATCGCTGCGCGGCGGACTGGAGAATCTGGCGGAAAACGTTACATCCCTTAACGATTACTTCAAGGTCGTTGCACTTCGCGAACATACGCCGACAGTCCTTCATCCCGGTCTGACGGTCGAACTCCTCCCGGCCGATCACATCTCGGGCAAGCCATGCTATTCGGTCATGCTTAACGGCAAAATCTTCTTCAGCGCGGATACCCGGTTCAACGGTCCGCTGCTGCGCGAGCTTCATCATAAGGGCTGCACCGTTTTTTTGCACGATTGTCAGCTGGATCCCCCCGGCCTCGTTCACGCCACTTTGGACGAGCTGCTGACGCTGCCGAAGCCGATTCAGCAAAAGACCCTGCTGATGCATTATGGCGACGATATGCCTCAGTTCATCGGCAAAACCGGGGATATGACGTTTATCGAACAGTTCAAGACGTACATGTTCGAAGTATAATATGCCTCTACCCGGCGCATGATAGTCCGTGGAGGCGATACCATATGGAACAAAACAAACAGCATGTCGTAGCCGTACGCAAAAACGGAGACGGCGATATCGTAGAATTAAAGCTGTCTTCCGGCCAAGTGGTCGATTACTTGGAAGCGCAGCAGCTCGCCAAAAACGGACAGCTGGAGAACGTGAACGTATTCCGCGGAAGAGACGGAGATGAACATTTGCGTTCCAACGCCGATGGAGATCCAAGCAACAATCTCGATAACCTGCCCGGATTTTAAACCTGAGAACCAAGCGCATCCCGACAGGCGATTACGCTTGGTTTTCTTTGTTTGAACCCCCAAAAAAGTTTTACTAAATTTGGGATATCAAGCAGGAATTCCATCTCCCGATACAGAATTTCTTTTAGTACTAATAAAATCCACGGATCCGTCGGGAGTTGGAGTTCCAATATGAAAGGTAGCTGGATCTTCCTCATTTATACCGGTTTGGTTTGCGCTTCCTCCTTCTATCACGATCAGGTCTCAAGTCCGCTGCTGCTCGTTCTCGCATCCCTTGGCTACGCACTCACACATATCCGTTCCGTTTTTGCGTTCATACCGGCACAGCTTGCCGTCCAACTCAGTCTTCTCGTCGCGTTTCATGCCGCAAGCTTAAGCGACTGGTGCTTTCCGCTTTACTTGTTGCATATGTGCAAGCTATTTTACGGAACGGTTCCCTTTCGCAATGCGGTTAACATCAATGCGGCACTGACGCTGGCTTCTGCTCTCATTTCGACGGCTGGCCGTTCCTTCAGCTGGAGCGCACTGATCGATGGTTTGTTTACGGCAGGAACTTGCCTGCTGCTTGCTTTTATGTTCCGCAAATACATTTATGATATTGAGCAGCAGAAACAGCTGCTTACCAAGGAGAAGAAGCATCTGAGTACTCACGATTCGCTAACAGGCCTATATAATTTTCAGGAATTTCATAAACAAATGGAACAGCTCGTCAAGCAAAAAGAGCATATCCTCCTCGTGCTCATTGACTGCAAGGATCTCAAATCGCTGAACACGACAACCGGTGTTCAGGGAGTGAACAAAATTTTGCGACAAGCAGCCGAGCTGCTGCGCATCATGTTCCCCGACGCTTTGTTGATATCCCGCTATGGTGGAGACGAATTTGCGATCGTGCTCCGATCGGACGACATGCAGCAGACGGTCAATGCCGTCACGCAGCTGCTTGCCTCCGAATTTCCTAAGCTGACCGGCATCGAAATCAATTTCGGCATGGCCTGCTATTCACGGGACGGGGTGACCAAGGACGATCTGATCGTCGTCGCCGAGCACGGGCTGTATATGATGAAGCGGGAAAGCTGGCTGAAACGCGAGGAGCATATGCTGCGGTCGGAGAAGCTTCGCGTCGTCGGCGAACTGGCTTCGGGCATGGCGCACGAAATCCGCAACCCGCTGACGACGATCAAGGGGTTTCTGCAGTTATCCAAAGCCGGGGATTACAACATTGAGCCTTGGTATGAGCTGATTATGGACGAAATTAACCGGATGAGTATGCTGACCGCCGAATTTTTGCAATTTTCCAAGCCGCACGTTACCCAGTATAAAATTCAATCCATTCGAGGCTGTATTTACCGGGTTCTCTCGCTGCTGGATTCGGAGACGACGAGACTCGGACATCAAATCAGGTTCGAATATGACGACCGGGATATTCATATGCTGATGGATCAAGATAAAATGCTTCAGCTGCTGTTGAATCTGGTGAAAAACGCCTTTGAAGCGATGCCCGAACAGGGTATCGTTAGAATCCGGCTATTTGCCGCGGGACTCCATGCCGTGATTGAAATTTCCGATACCGGCAAAGGAATTCCCGAGTCGGAGCTGGATAAAATTTTTATCCCGTTCTATACGACCAAAGATTCCGGAACGGGTCTGGGTTTATCCATCTGTCATAAAATCGTTCAGGATCATGAAGGGACCATTGAGGTAGAAAGCGTGCCGGACGAAGGCACCAAATTTACGATTACTTTACCGACGTCCGGGACGAACGAGCTTATTGAACCGTGCGGGAACTCAGCGTGTACAACGATTTCCGTAAAAAAGAGACCCAAGCTTTCCTCCGTCGATGCCTTGGAAATTCCGTCACATAGCTGAGCCAACCGATTGCGGCCCCAATGGCTGCCCCGCCCAATACCTCTTCCGGCAGATGGCCCAACCGCTCTTCCAGCTCCTTGTCTTTGCGATGCACGTGTGGAGGATGCTGCTCCGTTAATTTAACGAGCACATCCTCCAATTGGTTTACCTCCGATGCGATCATGCCGGCATGACGGCGAATTCCCATGGCATCATACATCACGATCAGACTCAGCAAGGCAGCAAGCGAGAACGAGATGGAGGAAGCGCCGTTCTTAAGCCCGACATAAGTCGCGAGCGACACGACACCTGCCGAATGCGAGCTTGGCATGCCGCCGGTCCGAAACAGGTCCTCCCACTCGAATCGCCCGTTCTGACGGAGCCGATCAGGTATTTTCAGCGCTTGTGCCATACCTATCGCGGCAAAGGACGTCCATAACGCCCGATTCATCAGCCATCACCTCAGGCTTAGCATCGTAATCCGCCGCCGTTCCTATACTTGGCTTTTCACTTCCATAGCTTCCAGCACGAACCGGCAAAATAAAAAGACGGAGAAGCTCCGCCCTTTTTTACCGATATACGCTTCGGAGCTGCGCTTGCGCCCGCGAAACCGCTTCCGAATACTGCCTTTCTGTTTTAATTCGAAATGTAAACGCATCCCCCAAATTTTGTTTGCGAAGCATATCCGCTTCGACGCAGCCCCAACGAAGCTTGCGCAGAAACGTCATCCAGCCCGGCTGTACGTCGCTTCCCGATTCCAGCAGCGGCATCAATGACGTGAGACAGCTTTGGCGGTATATGCCATGCAAAGGCTCGGGACGTCCCGATACTTCCGGCAGCACGGCATCATAGCCGAAGACGCTCCGGTGCTCCGCCAGGAAGGAGGCTGCTCTTGCCGAAATGAACGGCATGGCCCCGCCGGTTACCCAGAGCTCCGGGTATCTTGAAAGAGTGAGCGCCGCATGAAGCCCGCCGAGAGGTCCGCGGCCCGGGTAAAAATCCGTAATGATGCGTACGGAGCGGGGGACATGTTCAAGAAAAATTTTGGGCTCGTTCGTTACAATAATGACTTCTCCGCAGATTGTGAGCATTTCGCGGATTTGCTTCGCTACGACCGTTTCACCAGCCAATACCAACAGTTCCGCGGGCCGGCCTTCAATCCGCCTCGGGTGACCGCCCGCCAATAATACTCCGGTCATCATAACGTTTCACTTCCCCCATGTAATGTGATTCTTACCTTCACTATACACATCGGGCGAAGCGCTGCATGTTACAAAGATCACAAAAAAATATGAAGATTTCAAGAAGTGTGATGCAAATCACATCACAAATCTGACGGAATAGGGTATGTTAGATACAACAAAACCTACAGAGGTCTTAACCAGACCGACGCCGGAGGTATGTACCATGACGGATATGCTGCAACAAAAACCGGTCAGCCAAGTGGCCAACTCAGATTGCTTTACGGAAGAAAGCTTAACGAAGCTTAAGGAAATCATGTATGAAATGAGAGCCGAAGCCGGGAGTCATTTGTTCTGGGAAGGCGATACAGCCGATAAGCTGTACTTTTTAAAACGCGGTCAAGTGAAGATTACGAAAGCTAGCGATGAAGGGAAAAGCTTCATCCTTTATGTCTATAATACCGGAGACTTGTTCGGACAGGTCGATCCTTTTCAAAACTCCGTTCACAGCTTTAATGCCGAGGTCATGGAAAACTCCATCATCGGGGTTATCCAGCAAAAAGATTTGGAGGTCCTGCTTTGGCAGCACGGGGATCTTGCCGTCGAGTTCATGAAGTGGATGGGACTTATGCATCGGATGACCCAAACGAAATTCCGCGATCTCATGATGTTCGGCAAGCCCGGCGCTCTCTGCTCGACGTTGATCCGGCTGAGCAACACGTACGGTAAAAATCACGGATCGGAAATCGTCATCACCAAAAAGCTTACGAACAGCGAGCTTGCCGACATGATCGGCGCAACCCGGGAGAGCGTCAACCGGATGCTTGGCGATCTGAAACGTGGCAACATTATTGGTATGGAAAACAATTACATTGTCGTTAAAGATTTGTCTTATCTCCGCGACATCTGTCAGTGTGAGAATTGTCCAGTAGATATGTGCCGCATTTAGAGCCGGGTCAGCATCGAAATCGGGAAGCTGGCATCCGGCTCTTCCCCTAATATCCCCCAAGCCATAATACCGTTCACATAGCTTAAAATAAACGGGAGCTGCACATGCTCCACCTTGTACACCCCTGGCGGAAAATCGGAAGGATCGAGCGTATAAGCCTGCGCCGTATAATATTTACGCTCGATCACGGAGCGTTGGCTTGGAAATTCCGCCCGGTCCAGCTCCTCTCGCAGGCTCTTCATTTCCTGTTCCAATTCGGCTAACGTCATTTGGCTGTATAATTTTTTCATCCGTGATTTCTCCGTTTCAATATATTGTTCTGCGAGTCGAGTCGATGTCATCCGGCCCGGCTCCCCAAAGAATGTCAACCAGTGTAACAAAGTTTTAATGTTCTTTTTACGACAATATTGTATAATAGATTTAACCGAATTTGGAAGAGCGGTCCACTTCCCTCACCTGACGACTCACTGGTACGAAGCGAGATCGACCGGGTTGAAATTATCGGAAACAGCGCCGTTCTGCACAGCAAGAATCACAACATTAGCATTCATCGCCGCTCTACTCCTGAGCGGCTTTTTACTGGAAAGCGGTTGCTTAACCCAAGCCCGCCCTAGTATAGTAAACGTTTATTTGCCTCTTCACCTTGCTGCAAAGGACTGTTTGAGATGAGTATGGAAAAAAACAAGCGCAGCTTTTTTCGTTTGCGCTTTCAACAGCCGCTATGCGCGGAATTGAAACTTATCGGAATGGCCGATCTTGAGCCGGAGTTCAAAACGAGGAAAGCCGCCTTGCTGGACCTTAGCGCCGGTGGGGCCCGCTTTTTTACCGCAGCCCCGCTTCCGGATGAAAGCCGTTTATTGATCGAGCTGAAATTCACCGCTCTAGCCAAAGAATACCGGGTGCTGGGGTTGCTTGTGCGCTCCGGGCAGACGGAAACCGGTCATCCGGAATATTGCATTCAGTTTTCGCATAACGAAACGGAGACGGCGGCATTGACCAGCATGCTCAATCAATTAGCGATCAAGCTTCGTAAAACCACCGTCATCTCGCAATGCAGTTTCTGTACCGAAGAAGATCTGGCCGAATTCGGAATACTACAGGCGGAGCCGGCCAGATAACCCCGCGATCAAATACGTTTTGCCGGAATCGGTATAGCCAACCCAACTGCGGAACAACAATTGCTCGGGGCGAAGGCAGTCATGCAGATCCTTGAGGCCCAGTACAGCCGCTTCGATCCCGTACTGTCCGAACGCTTCGAACAAAAAGCTCGTCCTCTCCTTATCGGTTCGCCGCCGGTCTAACTCCTCGGCGATCCACTGCTTGTCCTCGTCCAGCAAAATCATATCCGTCCATACCGACACCCGGCCGTCAGGTTTTACAAGCGACAGCAGCATCCGGTTATAATCCAATATCAGATTGTTCCGAAGGTATCCCAGCGCCTCGACAATTTGCCGGGTTTCACTTTCATTGTACTTGTCCATATAACCGTAAAATTGCATGAGCGCATCCGGATAAAACAATTGCGTATGTACACCCGAGGAAACGACGAGCGAAAACGTTTTTTTCAAATGAGGCATCGCCTCCAGCCCACGCACGCGAAATGCGCAGTCCCTCAAGTAATCCGTTATTTCTCCGGCAGACTTACCTTCCGCCAGCAGCTCCTCAAACGTCTCGTAGAAGGAAATTTGGTCCAGCCGGGTATAGTCGATTCGCGTTAAAGAACGGACCCGGCTGTTAGTCATTCCTCCGGCCGAATCGAGCCATTCCTGCAGCATATTGTCTTCCGTATCCAGCGTGGTTACCTGCTGAAAATGGACGGAAAGCCGTGGCAGGCCGACATCGCCGTGATTCCCCGCTCCCAATACGACGGCTTTCTCCGGCATAGGCAGCAACGATACGGAGTCCTCGACAAGCCGGTTGACGTGGTACCGGTGCGTTCCCCATTCCTGCTCGCCCCAATCCAGCGCTTCATGCTCCGGTTCCGGCTGCTCGTTCACCCCTGCTTCAATATGCGGCTGCAAATGCGCCCATCGGAAATCTCTCATCAAAGTCCCCTCTTTTCAAATGCATGTCTAACTGACTCTATTATACCATAACGAATCTATAGGGATAAAAGGCAGAGAACCACGGTGGAGTAAACCCACATTTGCAAAAACAAAAAAATTGTAGGCTAACGCTTGACATTTTACGCCTATCTTGGTATTATGAAAAACGTCCCCACAAGATATGAAACATGACTTGTTAGCTCAGCTGGGAGAGCACCATCTTGACAGGGTGGGGGTCGCAGGTTCGAGCCCTGCACAGGTCATACTAACAGACAGAAATCCGCGTTCCTTTATGGGACGCGGATTTTCTTATTGCAACAGTATATTAAAAAAGCATCCAATGCTTCACGGGTATTTTTCATTCTTTTCTCTTGACTTCTTCCTTCATTTGCTGTATATTACTCTTTGCAACAACAAATACAACGTGACTTGTTAGCTCAGCTGGGAGAGCACCATCTTGACAGGGTGGGGGTCAGTGGTTCGAGCCCACTACAGGTCATAGCAAAACGAGCCCGTGAATCCTTGATTCTACGGGCTTTTTTCTATGTATGAATTGTGAATAACCGTGGTGATTATAGTATCAGCTTGAAGGTCGGGAGCCAACCTCATCCCCGCATCACCGCTCTTAAATTAAGTTGATCGTAATACCGGACGAACAATTTCGTCGTATTGACCGCATCGACCAAGGCGGAGTGAAGTCTGCCTTCTTTCTCGATACCAGCCAGTTCAATCGCATCCTTCAGCCTCATTTGATTGCGCTTGACCAACAGCTGCGAGATCGGCCTCTGAATGTCATGGTAATGGCTCAGCCAGTTTTGAGACAGATCGAACCGCTTGCAATGCTCCAGCAAAATTTTGCGGTCATCGATCCCCCAACTGCAGAAGTAAGCCAACTCGGAGCCGACCCATTCCATAAAACGGTCGTAACCCTCGCGAAACGGAATTACTTTGCCCAGATCCTCTTCTTTCAAGCCGATAAATTTTAGCGTCTTTTTGCCGAAACGTCCTTTAATTTCAGGAAACGTATAGCATTGAAAACAATCCGTGCCGGCTTCGTCCGGTTCATAAGAGTTCAGATTCACTTTGCATGCGCCGATTTCCACGATTTCCGGGATGTCGCCTTTTACGGTTACATATGTGGTTTCTACATCAAAGATGACTGCGAACATTCTTCTCTCCTGCTTGAAAAATTTATTCTAGTTTGTCCACTTTCTGCGCATCGTTATTCTTTTAGCGAAAAATCGGAGCGGCTCAGCTCACCGGTCCAGTTTCAAATCGCTTCAACAATTTCTCCTGGTGAGCCTTAGCGGCATCTTCCAACGTAAAACCATACTTATCGGCCAAAATGGCCAGATTTGCCAAAACGTCCCCAAGCTCTCCCATTAGCTCCTCCTTCAAAACCGGCTCGGGCTTTTCCAATTCATCCGGACGATCCCGGCCGATTTCATAGGTGCGCACGGCTTGCGCCAACTCTCCCGTTTCTTCCATCAGAAAACCCATACGTTCGAAGACGCCGTATTGCGTCCAACTTCGTTGTCCGTAAAATTGCATGACCCATTCCTCAAAATGCTTCATTCATCTTTCCACCTTTTCGCGAATAATGTAACAAGCTCGCTATTTTCAGTTCTAGCGGACAACTACAGGGTACCACAACTTCACAACCCGATGGAAGGCCTGTACAAACTTCGCTCGAACAGCCGGACGATTGAAGTAGTCAGATAATCAAAATTGGACAATCTTTAGTAAAACTTTATACCATTTCGGGTGATATTTCACAATTTTACGCATATAATGTGTCTATAATTGTCATATCGTGACTCGAAAAGGAGAAAACTTATGTACTATTGCCTCGCTTGCCAAAAGCTTCACAAGCCGAACCCGCTCAAAAAATGCGTCGTCTTCAAGACAGGTTTCCACTTCATCGATTCGATGAAATATAACGCAGGAATTTGTCAGGCTGTCTCCGATTCGAAAGAAAACGTCAGCATTAGCCCGGTATCCGCTTAATAAGCTGTACATGCCGCCGGGCTTTGCTTTTTTCTACGCCCCGCTGTTCTACGGGAACTTGCTATGCCGGTTAATCCCAAGCTTTCGGCTTCGTATTCGGACGCTTCATACGAAGTCTGTCCAGCAGAGGGCGCTTTTTTTTCGCTTCCATTAGCATCTGAATCTCTTCCATCAGCTTTCTTAGCCGCTCTTGATCTCCGTGGCGGTGCTCTTTCAACTCATCGTATAGATTACTTCTCACATGCATCGCTCTCCTTAAGCCAATTCCCGATGTCTCGCTGACGTCGACGGTGTTCGCTTCGCGGAAGGGACAGGCTGTACGGCCAGTATATGATCGATGGCAAAGCATCGGACCGCTCCGCGCTCCATACAATAAGCCCGAATGAAAGCAGCCTGTACGGACCGAATAACGATCCTCCGCTTGCTAAATTGTCCGGAACGGTCCCCGTAAATGATCTCAACCATACGCCCTGTGTACTTTTGCCATGGAAGCACGTTTTCCCCTCCTCGAAACAAGAACATTTGTTCTTCTATCTATATTATATACCAAACATGCGTTCGCAATTCAAGTGGTGGAACTATCTTTTTAAGGGGTAAAATAAAGGAAATGAACTCGACGGAACAGAAGTGATGGAGAAGGGGGTATGGCTGGAAGTGTTGGACATGTTCGGAAGAGATCCGGATGAGGAAATCGGGTTGGGCGGGCGGTATATTTTTAACAGAGGAACAAGCATTGACCTTGGGGTTGATTCGCATATAAAAGGCACCCCGTGACGGGATGCCTCTGGATCGATCGGCTTAGTGGCGCTTGCCGCCTTTCCTGCTCCAATCGATGACGTTATCTTTAGGCTCTGCATTGATTTCTTCGTTGCGCAGCATCTGCGACAAGTCCTCGATCGTTTTGTCGAGCAGTTCGCCCTTATGCTTGGAAAACAGGCGCCGACGCTCCTTGAGCAAAACATCAAGGATCAGCTTCTTTTGACGGTTACTGAACAGCATGTTGTTCGTTTCCCCTGCCGTTTATTTTCGTATCGGGCTTTGCTTTTCCGGTATTCATGCGCCTTATCTCGTCGATTGGAAAAATTCGACCCATTCACCATCCGGGCCATAAAAAAAGAAATAACGCGAGCCATTCGGCAGCGTCGTAATCTCTTGATCGATCAAACGCACGTCGAGTTCTTTAATGCGGTCAAATTCTTCTTCAATGTCGTCCACCGTAAAAGCGATATGATGCACCTTGCCTTCCGCCGGAAGCTCGTCGTTGTAGCCTTGGATCAGTTCAAGCTCCGTTTCGCCCGAATCGTTGAAACCGAGAAAAGCCAGCGTGACGACGCCGTTCGTATGGACAAGCTTATCCTTCAGTTCAAGGCCTACGACATCTTTGTAAAACTGCACCGATGTGTCGATATTCCGGACCATAATGCCCACATGCTCTATTTTTTTGCGTGCCATCGTTTTCGCTCCCTTATCCGTTCGTTTCCAGTATAACAAAATGATTATATCATAGAACGGAGACGGAAGCCCACCACAGCCAGCTCGATCGAAGCTATTTCCATTTCATTTTGGAGGAAGTCCGCGCAGCAATTGACGGATGTTTTTCACCCTGCTATCCGCACGAATCGATCGGACCGATCCGAACTGCACTATGGATGCCGTAGAAATGGAGATGACTCGGACGTTCCCGGCACAAATTACCGGAGATGTGTTAGTCACTTCCATCTGCATTGCCGGCGTCTGGCGGGCCCAGGGAAGAGGGGCCGAATAGATGGGATAGGCGCTCAAATTCCCTTCATCCCCGTAAAATACGGGAATTTCCCTTTGAACGGCATAAACGTAAGAGACCGGGGAAAAATTGAGCAGGTCCCCTACAAAAATAGAGGAGCCAAAAATAAGACTGTTGACTTTCAAGCTTCGAACAACGGATGTACGCGGAACGCAAGTCATCTGCCGCCTCCGAGTGCAAGCGGTACGAGCGGGCCGATAATAAGCGATTCCGGCGGCGTATCGAACACGCTGGACAAGCTGATCACTTCAGCGTCGCCGATCAGGAATACCGACGAGCTGGCAACGCCCACGACATGGATATTACCGACACAAATCTCTTTATTCTCCACTTGCAGATTCATTCGGAGCCCCTCCCTCGGTTTTTCGCTTTAAGAAATATTGATCAAGCCCAAGCCGAATATCCCGGATCACTTTATCCGTAATGCCCTGTTCCTGCTCTGTCGTCAAGATCACTACGTTCGGGTCGATTCCATATTTTAAATAATAATCGATCCGCTGCCCGATCTGCCCCTGGAGATCGCCAATGATAGCTTCGGTCGCATTCTCATCCAGCTTCACTTGGTACTTCTCTTCCAGTTGGACCAATTCGGCGGGAGTCGATTGCCGCAAATAATCCGTCACCCGCTGTTGGATACGTGCAAATGACTCCGATCTGGCTTCATTGGTTCGAATCGTTTCACCTCCAACCTCCATATCCTGGACCGATTGTTCGCCGAGCCCGGCGGGCGAAAGCCCCACATTGAGCGTTCCATCAAGCTTCTCTACTTTCAATTGATCGAATTTGTATTCAATTCGCTCGATCGTCAATCCCCGCTGCTTTTTTAACGATTCGAGCTCTTTGGAAAGCGATTCGACCTTACTTTCCAAGGAACGGAGGCGGCTCGTCTGCCACTTTAAATAATCGTTCAGCTTTTGGAAATACGATTCCGGGTAAGGTGAATACATCCGTCATTCCTCCGTCTACCTGGAAGGTGCAGCCAGCGGCACCAAGGTTATAGGGATAGGTTCTGTTATCATACCCTGCGTCGTCGGTTGCGGAGTGACGGAAGGAAGGGTAAACTGAGGCGCAGGGCCGGTAAATCCTCCGGTATTGTATAGATTAGCCAGTGCGCGTATCGTGCCCGCAGTCCCGATCTGAAGCACGGAAGAGTTCGACACGACGCCGATCTTGAAATTTTGAATAACGATGCTTTGGTGTATGATAAGCTGCATGACGGTTTATATAACACCTGCCTTATCGGCGGAGACTACGTTAGAGTCAGCGACATCGTTATCGTAAGTATTGGTGGTGCTGACCATATTGCAGACCCTTAAATTATCTCCAGTATTGAAAGAACCTGCCCCGGAAAACGTTTTAGCCGTTACACTCGGAGCCAATTGAATCGAATCGCCTATATGCACGATGGAGCCTGTACCGATGTTCACAATTTTGATGGCACCCACGATGGCCGGCATGAGGCAGCACCCTAACTCAAGTGTTTTTTATTGAAGTATATGATCCCAAAAGAAGAAGTATGTTTTAGAACAGCTTGAGAGGATTCATGGTTTGCGCATTGTGTTCATATATTGAAGCAGTAAGGAGTGATAAACATGAGCAATTCCAAAGATAGCAACCCTTTTTTCGATATGAATTGGAAACAATTCGAGCAGTTTTTTAACGGGAAGCTGCCGTTCCCTGCCCCTTCCCTTAGCGGCGACAACGGAGACCCCGTAACCTGGGTTGAAGGGTATATCAAAGACGTTCTGAACCGGGCATTGCCCAACGTGGAGGTTCAGGCGCTCAAGCATCATTTTCACTTTGAAATCTTCGAGACACACAACAATATCATCGTCAAAATCCACATTCCCGACAAAGAACAAGCTCGCAAGATCCGACTAAAGCTGAATCCCTACCAAATTCGTCTAGAGGGACTTCCAGACGACAAAATCCAAACGATTCGGCTGTCCACCCAAGTGGTGCCAAGCAGTTGCAAAGCGGTATATAAGAATGGCATTCTTCAGATTCATATACGCAAACAGCCCATCGACCACCCTTTTTCAAATGTCGATATCCGGTTCCCTTAGCTTCATTTTCCGAAAAAATATCCCTTTCGGGTCGAATCGACCGAACGGGATCAATGGGTTTAGTCGTATATAGACTTCCAGTCTTTATGTAACTCAATTAATTATTCGCCGCATTATTGGCATCGGCAATATCCGCATCAAACGTATTCGTCGAGCTAACCACCGAAACATTCCCCATCCAATCTCCCGTATTACCGCCGCCTGAACCCGAATACGATTTGGATGTACTTTTCGGAGTGACCTGCAATACATCGCCAAATACAACTTCCCCGCTGGCTCCGGTAATTTTGATCGGCGCCAAAATAATCGAAGGCATAGAAGAGCCTCCCTTCCTGATCATGTTCTAAAGTATATGAGGCTCTGGAACAAAAATCTCCTCCAGAAACGAAAAAGAGTTTTGCTCTGACGGATCAAAGCAAAACTCTTTATGTACGACTACTGGAACTGCCGAAGACCGGACTCGAACCGGTACGGTAGTCACCTACCGCAGGATTTTAAGTCCTGTGCGTCTGCCAATTCCGCCACTCCGGCGCAGTTCTGTTTGGTGGGCCCTGAGGGACTCGAACCCCCGACCAATCGGTTATGAGCCGACCGCTCTAACCAACTGAGCTAAGGGCCCTTGAAGCTTTGGTTGCGGGGGCAGGATTTGAACCTGCGGCCTTCGGGTTATGAGCCCGACGAGCTACCGGGCTGCTCCACCCCGCGTCAGAAAATTTACACTGTATAACGACAGCGACAAAGATAACTATACACCAACTTAAATGTTGAAGTCAAGTAAAAAAATTAAACAGTGTAGCGGACGCCAAAACGGCCTTTTTTGGAACGGAACACTTGGACTTCGCTGGGGCATTCGTAACCGTAAATCCACCAGTCCTCCTCCATCCGCTTGGCCAGACACCCCGCTTGAAACTTGCTGTCATACAATTTCACCCAATAGACCCAGTTCATTTTATGTTCACTCCGCTTATCGAATGAAGATGAAGTTTTGTTAGTATCTTAACCCAAAAAAAGCTCCCTTATTTGCATAAGGAAGCTGCTCCAATATATAACAAAATTTTCGTTTAGCCCACGTTTTCTTCCGTCGCGGCAACATAAGCAGCGACATCGTCCCGTTCATCCACATCCCGCTGCCGATGGGCCAGACGACTTGATGCCGATGCCGCGATACTGGCAACCAGATCATCCAAAAAGGTGTGTACTCCGTTTCCGTTCTTGGTATCCAGGCGCTTAATAATTCCGACCTTTTGTTTGTCCAAATGGCCAAATGTCGTAACCGCAATGCTTCCGTAACCGAACACTGACCCAAGAGCGAGCGTTTCATCACAGCCGAACAGCCCTTCATCGCTTTCGACAATCGATTGCAGCGGCTCGGATAACAGACCTTTTTCAGCCAATACGTCCAGCTCGATACCGACAAGGATCGCATGCTGAAGCTCCCGCTTCTGCAAAACCGCATGGACCGATTCGAGACAAGTCTCCAGCGTTAACCCAGGATGATAAGGAAGCTGCATTTCTCTGACAATCAAGGCTATTTCTTCCATTGTCACGCCGCGTTCCTCCAGCTTTTGATATACTGCGGCTTTTATTTCTTTGCTGTGAACCTGACGTTTCATGAGAATCGCTCCTTTAATGAAAGTGCTATCATTATACCATGATCCATATTCGCGTACCATGGGACAACTGGTCATAGTTGGGAAAAGCCGACCCAATGGCCGGCTTTCGCTTGTTTGATACGACTATGAATTAAGATTGCTTAAGCACTTTAAGCAGACGCTTGGACTTCTGATCGCCCGCAGTTGTAAACTGTTCGTAAATCTTAACCGTCAGCGGATAATCGAATTGCTCCGTGCTGCCGTCAAAGGTGATATTGTTTTCACCGGTAGACAAACGGTTTACCCCTGTGAATGACCCACTGCCTGTTCCGACCAATTGATTCGAGGAGTTATACAGCTCGAACAGAAGTCCCGAGAAGCTCGGATCTACCTGAACTTGATCATGACGGCTAACTTCCAGCCAGAACTTTGCTTTGTACTGATAGTTCTTCGGTCCCATAGCATTGAAGCTTGTACCGATTTGCCAGTTGTTCACTTTAAGCTCAAACGGATACAATGCAAATGTATCTTTGCTCTCCTCGGTTTGAACCGCCATGCTGTAAGCGCCAATCGTCGACTTGTACGGAGCGGCCGTCTTCGTATCTTGGATCTTCAGAGACAAGCCTTTTCCGGTTTCGGACACTGGAATCGTATAGAAGTAGTTCACAGTAAGCGAAGAATTCGGAAGTACACTCGGCGTCGTAATATTTTGACGAATGCCATTGTACTCATATCCGTCCGAGCTGACCAGATCGGTCGCAAACGCCGGAACAGCAAGCGGCCGTTCTGTCTTATTGGTGAGCTTGAATTTGGCCGAAACGGTTTTCGAGCCTTCATCCTTGTTGTCAAACATATGGAATTCGATAACAGAAACATCCATGTCCGGATGAATCAATCGGCTCCGTTTATCAAGCGACATTGGAGTACCAAGCTTGTAGGACAAGGCGGCGTCTCCAGTTTGCTGCGATGGCAGCAAAATGTTAAGACGGCCTACGTTAAACACCCCAGCAGCAGCACCCGTGGCAGCGCCAGGGTTGTCGCCTGTTCCTGCACCTGTGCCGATCGCTGCACTGCCAGCTCCGCCGGCAGCAAACTTCTCAGGAGTCAGAACATTTAAGCTGGACAAGATCGTATCTTGGTTGGTCGGAATGGCAAAGTGAATATATTTTTCTTCTTTCGCTTCCAGCGTAATGCTTCCCTGCTCTACCTTGCTGCCAGAGAATACTTTTCCCGTCGCCTTGCCGTCTATGACAAAAGCCGGGATCGTTTCGCGCTGGCTCGAAGGGTTATAAGCGAGCAGTTGCACGACATAGACGGTACCTTTGTCTGTCGATTCCTTATTGATCGTCGTCGGCGTATATTGAATGGGCGAGATTAAAGATGGGATCGTAAAGGATTCGGACCACTTCTTCATTGCACTCGGATCAGTAATCGGCGTATCCCCGCCCTTCCAAGGCTGCCCGGTAATCGGCGCCGCCACCAACAGCGTCTCTTTCTTCGGATAGACGTAGTAATCGACATCGGTCCAATTCACTTGAGCCAGATTTACGGTATCGGTACGGTCGATTACAGTCATATAGCTGAGTTCCGTGTTCGCTTTCGGCTGAATCGATTTGACATTCGAAGCGCTTGGCTGCAGCGTATATTCGACGCCTTCACTCGTTTTCACCCGCAGCTCGTAATCCGGCACTCGCGTGGAGCTGCTGCTGTTGTTCTTCATTCGAACGATGACACCGAGACGGGTACCGTCCTGAATTCGTTCGTTCAATACGCCCTTGACTTCCACATCGAGAAGGTCCGTCAGTTTATAAGTAACGACAGCATGAGCTTCAGGCTCGCTTCCTGCCGGATTTGCTGCCAAAGCGGAATAGCCGGTGCTCATGATTGAAGCGGTAATAACGACGGATGCTACGGTTTTTTTCAGCTTGTTGTTCACTTGATTTTCCTCCTGTCAGTCCGCGGCGGGTTACTTGGCCAGCTGGACTTTCTCTTTGTCTTTCAATTGGTTCTGACCTGAAATGATGAGCTGTTCTCCTTCGTTGACACCAGACCGCACTTCTTGGATCGTCTCGTTCAGACGGCCTAAAGCCACTTTGCGTTTTTCCGCCGTATCGCCTACGAGCACGAAAACAAACGTATCCCCGCCTTCACGTACAACGGCTGTGCTAGGAACTGTAACAACCATCTGATCGATTTCTTCCGTCATAAGAATCTGGGCTTTCGTGCCGGGCTTAAGCTTGCGCTCGGCGTTCGGATACTCAAGCTCCAACGTGTAAGACTTGGCATTGGCGCTCATGACATCAGCCAAATATTTGACTTTAGCTTTAGTCTTGTCAAGCACGCCCGGGACGTAAAACGTCAGTTCCTGCTTGCCGCGCACCAAATTGGCCGTCTCCTCGGTCAGCTCCGCCCGGATTTTAATCGGATCGAGTTGCTGTATCTTGCCGGATGGAAAACCGGCGTTCAACGACATGCCCACTTCAATCGGCATATCGGTTAAGACGCCGCTAACCGTCGCTTTCACTTCCATATGACCTAGCGTCCGATCGGCTTCACGAATCGAAAGATTCGAAGATTCCAACAATTGCTCCAACGGGGCCAAGGAGTTCGTCGCTTCCAGCGTCTTCAGCTTGTTTCGGTTGTTTTCCAGTTCGAGCTTAAGATTGTTAAGCTGCGTTTCCATTTGCTCAAGCTGGAATTTTGTAACCAGACCCAGATCGTAATCATTACGCATTTTGTTATAGTTCTTTTCGGTCTCTTTAATGGAATCTTCCAGCTTCTTGATTCCATTCTTCATCTCTTGCTTGCTGTTGACCAATTCTTGTCTGGATTTTTCCAACTGCTGCTGACTGCTTGAAACATCAATCTGTGCTTTTTCCTTTTTAAGCTTCACATCTGTCGGGTCCATGCGGAAAATCACATCGCCTTTTTCCACCATATCGCCGCGTTTCTTCAATACTTCCATAACGTCTCCGCCTGCCTTGGTCACGACGTCAACCTGGATGGAAGAAACGATATCGGCAACCTGCTCCAACGGATCCCCGATCCTATTCTTCTCCACCTTTGCGACTTTAACCGGCTTGAGCTGGGGGTCTGACGCATTGGCAGCCGCCGGAGCAGCTTCCGGCTGTGAGCCGCAACCGGCGAGGAGCGCCGCCGAAATAACGACGGCCCCCATTACTTTGGTACTTTGCTTGAAAGATTTTGACATGATCGGATTCATGGGCTGATTCTCCTTTTCCCTTAGGCACTCTCTATCTAAATGAAATGCATTTTTAAGCATCCGTCACCGGCGTTGACTTAGATTCCGAAGTCTTATTTCCGAACAAGCGGCCAAGGCGAGTCTTGGTATTGTAGATCATTTCGTACACGACCGGCACAACAATCAGCGTAAGCACAGTCGAGGTGGTCAATCCGCCGATAACGACAACGGCCAAGCCTTTAGAAATGAGTGCTCCTTTGGAGAACCCAAGAGCCAGCGGCAACAGGGTAACAATGGTAGCCCCTGCGGTCATAATAATCGGACGAAGACGGGATAAGCTCCCTAGCACAAGGGAGTCGCGTACAGACTTTCCTTCTTCCTCCAGCTGCTGCACGCGTTCAATAAGAACGATCGCATTAGTAACTACGACACCGATCAGCATCAGGAACCCGATCAACGAGGTAATGTTGAGCGATTCCCCGGTAAGGATCAATCCAAGCAAGCCTCCGATCGCCGCAAGCGGAAGGGAGAACAAAATCGCGAACGGCGCACTGGCATTTCCGAAAGACAGAACCATGATCAGATAGACAATAAAGATGGAAACGATCATAGCTACGAACATTTCTGTGAAGTTTTTCTGAATATCATCGGACGCCCCTTTGACTTCAACCCGAACTCCCGGCGGAAGTTCCACGGATTGTAGCATTTCGGCCGCTTTGATACTAACGCCGCCCTTGTCCTTGGATTCGATCTTCGCCGTTACCTCTACGTATTGAACCTGCTGATCCCGGGTAATCGACGCCGGAGCTTCAATTTGCCGAATCTTGGCTACCTCATTTAGCTTGACGGTTGTCCCTGATTGTGTCTTGATCAGGAAATTTCCGATCTTGTCGATGGAGTCTTTGAAGCTCTTGTCCAGCATGATCTTGGTGGAGAATGTCGTATTGTCGAATTTCAGGTCTCCGATCTTTTCCTCTCTCAGCCAAGAATTCACGGTTCCGACGATTTCTCCGGAAGACAAATTGTATAGTCTGGCCTTATTTTGATCTACAGCGACTTCCACTTCGTTCTTCGATTCGCTCAAGCTGTCTTTAATATCGCGGAATTCCGGAATTTCCTTAAGCTTCTCCTTCACCAGCTTGGCGCCCTGCTTAAGTAAATTCAAGTCGTCGCCTTTAAGCATATAGATGAAGTCATTACCGCCTCCACCTTCGCCGCTAAGCAGCATGCCATTTACCTCAGAGCCTTTGGGAAGCAAGTACAGTATTTTTTCCTTCGTTTCATTCAGCAATTTCTTGGCGTTCGTTCCCTGCGAAGCCGCACCAATAGTATAACTTATATGCTCTAAGCGATAGTCCGCATTACCAGCGCCTATATTAGATTGCATGTATTCGAAAGCGGGCTCTCCCGCTTCGTTTTTCGTTTCGCGCATCATCGCCTCGATTTCCTGCATTTTTAAATCATTGGAAGCAATCGAAGTTTCCCGAGGCATTGTGATAAAAATAATCATTTGTTTATCCGAATTGCTGGAAGGCATAAACTCCTTCGCCAGAAAAGGAACCGTCCCTGCAATAGCCACAACAAACACCAGCAAGGAAAGCAGCATCGTCTTCTTTCGGTTGTTTAGAGACCATTTCAGGGCTTTCAAATAAGCGCCTGACACTTTGCCGACTTGCGTTTCGTCGTGAACCTTAATATTTTTGGAACGCAGCACGAGCAGCTTGGCAAGCATCGGTATAACGGTCACGGCTACCAGCAGCGAAGCCAACAAAGCAACGGACAGCGTAATGGCAAACGGTCGGAATACATCCCCAATTTCACCGCTGACAAAGGCGATTGGAGCGAATACCCCAACGGTTGTAAGCGTAGAAGAAGTAATGGCTGAAGACACTTGAGCGGTCGCCTTCTTGATGACCGATTCGCCGCGTTCGTGAACCTTCACAAGCTCGCTGTAAATATTCTCGATGACTACGATACTATCATCCACAACACGCCCGATGGCGATCGTGATCCCGCCAAGCGTCATAATGTTGAGCGAAATGTCCAACGGGACCATGATGAGCAGCGTGATTAACAAAGATAACGGGATAGAGACCAAAACGATGATGGTCATCCGAAAGTTTCTAAGGAAGAGCAGGATCATAATGGAGGCAAGCAGAGCGCCGAGCACTCCTTCTTTAACCATCCCGTTAATGGATTCTTTAATCAAGGTCGATGTAACAAAGAGCGATTTAAACGCAATGTTGGGATATTGCTGCTTCCACTGGGCGATTAAAGCGTCCACTTCGTTAGTTAATTTCACGTCGTTGGTGCTCTTGGTTTTAAAGACCGTGATTCCGATGGCCGGCTTGCCGTCGAGGCGCGCAAAGAATCTGGACTCGGAAATAGCTTCAACTTTGGCGATATCTTTCAGAAGAAGCGTTTCTCCTCCAGGCGACGTAATCTTCATGTTCTCTAAGTTGTAAATCGTGTCCAGATCGCTCTTTACGCGTACCATCTGACTGTTGCCGTTTAAGTCGACCACTCCGGCGGGACTCGACAAAATGGCCGACTGGATGCTTTGGGACACCTGACCCGGTGTCAGTCCATAGTTGATGATGGCGTTGCTGTTCAACTTTAGTGTCAAAAGCGCATCCTTATTGCCGAAGCCCTCGACGCGGTCAACGCCTTTGATCGTAGTAAAGCCCGGCTTGACGATATCCTTGTAAAATTTATCCAATTCTTGTTGGCTTGTATTGTTCTCGCCGTACATCGAGAGATAGGCAACGGCACTCGCTTCGGCAGCTGAGTTCTGAATTTTCGGTTTTTCCGCGCCTTGGGGCAGCTTTACGTTCGCAAGCAAGCCTTCGGCTTCCCTTTTGGCATCCTCGATTTTCTTCCCTCGCTGCAATTGAACCGTGATCGTGGAGGAGTTATCGCTGGAGGTTGACTTTAAAGTTTTAATGCCGTCCAGCCCAGCCACCGCCTTCTCGATGGGCTTGGTTACCAGTTCCAACACATCCTTAGGAGGAGCTGTATACTGGGTCATAACATCAAATTGCGTTTGCGTAATACTCGGCATCATCTCCATCTTCACGGTGGTAGCCGCATAGGTACCGCCGATAAACAACATCAGCATCATAATCATTATTGCCGCGATGTTCTTCATCGAAAAGTTTGTTAATGATTTCATCTCTCTACTCCTCCATTACGATTGCTGACTACTTAGACGAGGCAATTCCTGTTACCCCTTCATTTTCCACACATCTTTTTTCAGTATAGCTTGGTTCGTTAACGGCTGTAAGGTGAAAAAAGTCATGACATAAAAAAATCCAGGCCTCGTCTTTCGTCTAATTGTTTATAGCTGCTCTCTTGATCTGCTCCACTCCTCTTCGATTCCCTCCAATCGCGATAAATACATTCGGTACATGGCGGAAGCTTCCGCAAATCTTCGTTTGGAAACCTCAAAGGACTCTTTTTCGGTCTCATCGATCTGAGACATTCCTTTAAGGGCAAACAGCATTTCTTCGCATTGCCTGGTAATCGATTCGATTTTTTGTTTGCTTGTCCTCATGCTGGTCAGTGTGAAATCGTCGGATAGGTAATAGTAGTCCTTACGATCGCTTCTCATCGGAACTTTTTGGCACAAGGAGTATTTCTCCAACGCACGGACCTGGACGCTGACGGCCGCTTTCGTCACGCCAAGCTGGTCGGCCATTTCCTGCAGGCTGACAGGTTTGGGCGCGAATAAAAGCAGGCTGAATATTTTCCCGACAAGCGGGCTGAATCCTTCCAGCTCAAACGCCCGGGACATTTGTTGGGTGACCGTCCATTTACATTCACCAAACGAGAGATGCGGTTTACTCATTGTCTTCTCCTTAGTTTAGTATTAACATCGTTAAGAATGTTGTTAACGTAAATAACATAAATCGTCTTGAAAAACCTGTCAATCCCCCCAATGAACATTTAGCCAATTATTCATAGAAGTAACTGAGTTCCCAGCAAAAAACCGCTCCTGCACAGTTTTACGAAACTGATACAGCAGCGGTTTCAAAAAAGTGAAAATCTTATTCCGTGGGTTCAAACCAATTGATTTCTCTGGTGGCGATCAATTTCTTTTGCCCTTGGAACGAATCGTAGATATTGAGTTTGAATTTTTTCACATGAATGATTTTAAATTTCACATCGCTATCCACTGCTTCTATTTCCAAATCCTTATACTTGCCGACGACGATCTTGTCCTTCGGATCAAGCTGACCGCTGGCCGCACCCTGTTTATCAGGCGCTCCCCCGTCGAAGTCTTTGAAAGAAAATTCTTTAGAGAATTTAATTTTCTGGTCCTCGTCATTAAGCTCAATGATCAGTTTGCGTCCGTCCATGTTCGTGATCATCATCAAATCTTTGATCAACTCATAGTTAAATTTGAGACTTACGCGTCTTTCATCGATTGAGGTGCGAATATTACCAAGCGATAGCTGGTAAGGTACGAGATCTATATTTTTGAAGTCTTGCTTGACCGTAAAATCTTCTTGCGGCAGCCAATAAGCTACGGCGTTGACATAAGCATCCGGTTTTTTATCCGCTTCGGTCAATTTGCCTTCAGTAACGCCTTCTCCGATGATTACGTTCATGCCAGAGGTAGGGAACCCTCTGGAAATATTGGTCGAAAGCAGGAATAGCGCCTTTCCTTCCGGACTGACTTTTGACTTGATTTCCGAAATAGTCGCAGGATAATATCTTCCCT
This sequence comes from Paenibacillus elgii, assembly GCA_042219835.1. Taxonomy (GTDB): domain Bacteria; phylum Bacillota; class Bacilli; order Paenibacillales; family NBRC-103111; genus Paenibacillus_G; species Paenibacillus_G elgii_A. Next base: position 134,461 of record JBHJMN010000007.1, on the reverse strand, counting down.
GGGCTGTCTTGAAATAACCCACCAGCTTCGAGATGTCCGATGTTCTAGTTTCCAAATTGCTTACTTCGAGAAGAGCGGTAAACGTATCGGCCGTTTCTCCTGGATATGTAGTGACAGAGCGCACCTTGTAGCTTAAGCTGCGGCCCACATTAGTCACTTTGTAGGTTTCACCGAAGTTATTATAAGGAATATTCATCATCTCCGAGCGGTGTACGAATTCTAGCAAATCGCTCGCCGCCGTCTGCTGGTCTGCCTTGCCATCACCGCTGCTGCTGACCGTTTTCTCTTGCAGCACAAACTTAACCTTGCCGAATTGCGACGTGTAAGGAATTTTACCGATAAGTTGGAATTGTGCTTCCGCATTCGGGGCCAGACCGATGACATTATCCGTCCGGACCAGCTTCGCTTCCACCTTCACGTTGTCATCCAGCTTGAAGTACCCTGTCAGATCCGGAATCGGAAGCGCCTCCGGGCCTTTGTTGGAAAGCGTAAATCCTGCGGTCAAAATATCCTGGTCCTCCCAAGGCAGACGTTGGACCGTATTCAGCTTAGCCGTGTAAGTACCCGATTTGTTCGTGAAGCTCAAAGCTTTGCCTGTATCCCCCCCGTCCTTATCCGATACGGCCGGTAAAGCGAAGAAGGCGATTGGCAGATTCCGCTTCAAATCCTGCGCGTCTTGAACGATCACAAGCTGCCAGCCTTCCTTTGAGACGGAAACGGGAACGGAGCCCGTAAGATCGATATCCTTGTTCGTTTGCGGATTGATGGTCAAATCTTTTACCGCCTTGGCGTCAAGTGGATACATATACCCTTCGCTTGTGCGAAGCAAATATTGATATCCGGGCACCGCCACGCTCTTCGAGCCTACGTTTTCCAGATTAAGCACGATGGTTGGAGTATAATTTTTCTCGTTCTTGCTCATCAACACTTTTTTGATGCTGGCTTTGACCGGATTGCTTGCCATTTGAATCGTATGTGCTTTACCGGCCGGCGTAACGACGGAATAGTTGCCAGGAACGCTCACCTCTCCGATTTTTCGCTTAAAACCCGCCTCCGGCATGCCAAAGTCCCATTTGATAATTTCAAAAATAAGATCCTTCAAATCCGTCGATTCGTTCACCGTTGCGTAAAAGCTGATGTCTTGGCTCGATTTGGCCGGGATGCGGTTTTTATCCTTGTCCTGCGGCAGGACGCGAACGGAAATTTGGTTGCCGGTTTTCGTCCTTAGCTGCGGCCAGTAATCGATGAACTGCAGGTCGGTCGTCGCTCCGTTGTGGACCCCTACGGTGAACGTCACGGTTTTGTTGCCTTGCTCCGGCATCATGACCACATTTTTAAGCTCGAAATAGCTGTTTGCGTTAAGAGCTACCTGTCCGATCGCTGGAGCGGTCCCTGTTGAGATGGTCGCCGTTGTTCCCGAAGGCGGGTTCGTGCCGCCGCCCTCCGCCGCAAAGGCGGGGAGCGCGGACCCAAAGGCAAGTACGGCTGCCAGTAGAACTATACAAGTTTTATATCGTTTGCGTTTAGAATTCATCTTGTTGTTCCTCCTTGTTGAGTTTCACTCCGAACGTACTGCCCGCATTCTTGCTGAGAAGGGACATCTTATCCCCCCTGCATCATCGAATCAAACTGAGCATTCGGATTCTCTTTAATTTTTTGCAGAATCGCATCGCCTTCCGTTTGCCATTGCTTGAGCGCATCGCGCACTTGCAGTTTATTCTCGGCGACTTGCTGGAATTTTTGGGAGCCTAGGCGCTCCACTTCAAACAAGCCCGGTTTTTCACGATAAACCTTGTAGTCCCGGCTTGGCGCAGGAAGCAGTGTCGTGAACGCTTTGATATTGAACTCCATACCATCCTTCGGCTTGATGTATTTTTGGCGCGATACCAAATTGTGGGTGCTGCTGCCTTTCAGCTTGGCCCATTCCTCGCTGTTGATAAATTTGATAAATTTCCAGGCGTCCTCGGCGTTCTGGGCCTTGGCGTTAATGCCCATCAGACCGTCCACACTGATGTTGCCGCCGTATTCCGGCGCTTCCTGATGCACAGGCACCGTAACGACATCCCAATCGAACGGGGTAAACCCTTTGATATTCGCCGCATTTTTCATGACGTTCGTATACTGGTCAATTTGATAGTAGTTGATGATAGACATCCCTACACGGCCGGATAAGAAATCGTCGTCCATGAACGGATTGTAGTCTTCGTTAGGTCCAGGATTGCGCCGTTTGGAGAAGTCGACCGGCTCAGGCAAAATTTTCTCACTTTTCAGCTGCAGCAGCGCTTTCCACACTTTTTCCCATTGATCGGAATCGACGGTCATCTTCTCGCCTTTATCGTCAAAGGTTTTGAGTTCAAGCGGCGCCGTATACATTTGTGTCGCATAGTAAAAGTCACCACCCATGTTGTACGTCGAGAACGAGAAGCCGTATTTACGGTTCTCCCCTTCCCCTTTCGCCAATCTGCGGGCAAGATCGAACATTTGATCCCAGGTCATCTTGTCGGTCGGGTACTGAACCCCGGCTTCATCGAATATTTTTTTATTGTAAATAAGTGCGGAAGAATTGAAGGTCGGCGCCAGTGCATAAATTTTGCCGTCGCCCGCCTTTTTAACGCCCTCGATGACGGCAGGAACGATATCGGACGTATCGAATTTGTCCTTCGCGATGTCCTGATCGAGCTGCTTCAGCATATTGTTGCTGATCAGCTCCGGCAGCTGCTCGTGGCTAACCATCACGACATCGGGCGGACTATCGCCTGTCATCACTTCTTTGAGCTTATCCATCGGATCTTTCGGCTTTTCTTTCGGATCCGGCCGGCCGCCATACATGTAACGGTCATCCGATGTCGAGATGATTTCAAGCTTAATGTTCGGATTCGCGAATTCGAACAATTCGGTGAAGCGTTGGCGGAAATACTCATCGTTGCCATATCCCGAGGTTGCGATTCGAAGCACTTTCTCACTTTTGTTGTCCCCGCTGCCGGATTTCGTGCAGGCAACCAGTGTCGGCGCCATCAAGCCGACGCAGAGCGAAACGGCCACCGTCTTCTTAACATATTTTTGCATATTCAGGATCCCCCCAGATTGGTTTTTATGTATGATCTAGGTAGTTTTTTCAAAAGATTAATTATCGAAAGACGCGCTTAACGACAGCAGCACCGTTCTCCTGGCGTACTTGTTCATGTTTCAGAACCCCATCGGTTCATATGGTTCTCTCTGCTTCCCGCAATCCTTCATTCTAATCCAGCGACTTCGGCGTACGTATAATAATTTTCTCGCCGTCGAATTCCATCGATGCCTTTCCTTCGATCCCGAGCGCCTGCAAATATGCCCTTGGAATTTGAAGCCGTCCCGCCCGGTCAAGCACAACATATTCTTCATGAACATCGTGAATCGATCCGTGCGATGCCGCCGCTTCGCCTTCGGCGTCCAGGTTCGGATTGCGCTTGACGAATTCGGTGCTCGTCGCCCCGTCGCGGATGGCGACGACGCGGTCCACTTTGCCGGCAAGCGCCATATCGTGGGTTACGATAACGATGGTCACGCCAAGCTCGGAATTCAGATGCCGGAAAATGTCCATGATCATATCCGACGTCCGCGTATCGACGGAACCGGTCGGTTCGTCAGCCAGCAGCAAAGACGGTCGATTCGCGAGCGCAATGGCAATCGCCACCCGCTGCTGCTCGCCGCCCGACAGCTGCTGCAGCTTGTTGTTGAACCGCTCCTTGAGGCCGACCCACTCCAGCAGCTGCTTCGCATAAGCGCGGTCGTACTGGCCGCTGAGTATCATCGGCATTTCCACATTCTCGAGCGCCGTCAAATAAGGAATAAGGTTGCGCGCATTGTTCTGCCAGATGAAGCCGACGGTTTTGCGCTTGTACTGAACCAGCTCGTCATCCGTTATTTTCAGCAGGTTCCATTCGCCCACGCGCACCTGGCCGGCGGAGGGGCGGTCCAGCCCCCCCAGAATGTTCAATAACGTCGACTTGCCGCTGCCGCTGTTTCCGATGATCGCCATCATTTCCCCTTGGGCGACGGAAATGTTCAGCCCTGTAAGCGCAACGACCTCGATATCGTCGGTTTTGTATATTTTGACGAGTCCGTCGCAATGAATCACTGCATCATTTCTCCTCTCCCAGCTTCACGGCCTGATGTACGCGCAGCCTCCTGATGTGAAGGAACAACAACCCGGCGCCGGTCATCATCATAACGGCGATGACGACATACAGCTGATCGGTATCTCTCGCATCAAATATAACGCGGAACGGAGGCACCTGCGTCTTGACGTTCTCCGCGGTTTGCAGAAACGGCAGGAACAAGTAGCTCGTCAGTTTGCCGATGCCAAGACCGAGTCCTATGGCCAGACCGGCGGTAAACAGCTGCTCGAGCAGCAGCATGCCTGTAAGCTGTCGTCGCGACAGCCCCATGGCGCGCAGCACGCCGAACTGAACGACCCTGCTGGACAAGTTGAAAAACCAGTATAAAATGTAGCCGATCAACGAGACAAGAACGGATACGAGAAAGCCGAGGCTCAAGATGCCGAATACGCCGCCGCGCGCCGGGTGCTTTTTCTGCGTGATTAGTTCGTTGCGGACGTCTTTGACGCTGGCAATGCCAATATTCTTTGCTTTGAGCGCTTCAACGACCGGCGTTACCTTAGCTCCGTCTTTCATTTTCATCCATACATCATAAGGTGTAACAGGCGCCTGATCGTACACATAGTCGAGGTTAGCGATAAAAAACGGCGTCTGATCCGGATACTGGCTCGGCCAATAAGGCACGGTAGCTACCACGATAAACTCGACCGGCTGGCTGGAAACCGAAATGCTGATCAAATCCCCTGACTTGATATGATGTTTATCGGCAAAAGAGGTCGGGATGATGACCGCCTGCTCATATTGCCCCAACAAATTCAAGTAGTTGTAGGGATGCGTTTTGTACAAGTCTTTGCGGAACCAGGCCACCTTGGCGAAATCGACGTTATCGACCCCCATCAGCATACCCTGTCCGAGCGACTTCCCGGAAACGACCACGTTCCCTTTCGATTGCAGCACACGGGCTGCGTGCTCGACGCCTTCCAGCTCCCGAAACACCTGGAACGGAGGCTCGATATAACGCAGCTTCGGCGGCGGACCTTCCCCTGGACCTCCCGGCTGACCGCCGCCTCCCTGACCGGGATTCTTGCCTCCGGCTCCGCCTTTCCCCTGTCCTTGGCCTTGCCCGCCCTTGTTCTGGTTGGACGTTGACGGCAGATCTTCGGCTACGGAGGTCCATTCCGCTCTCATAATAACATCGGTACCGTAGGCATAAAGCACCCTCTCGGTCGAGTTCAAATCGATCGTCCGAGCCGCAGAAGCGTTGTAGATCCCGAGCCCGAGCGTCAAAATGAGCAGCAGCATGAGCGGATAGTACGCCGTAGACGAACGCGAGAGCTGGGTCAGTGTCAGGTAGACGGGAACCGGAAGCAGCCTTTTGCCCAGCCAGTTGCCGAAGCGAAGCAGCCACGGAAAAATGCGCAGGAAGAACAGTCCAAGCGCAATGATCGACAATGCCGGAATAAAAAACAGCAGCGGGTTCACGCTCAACTGATCGGTCGTAAGCCCGGTCCGGCTGAATAAATCTTGCCGGTCGTGAAACAGGTAATACCCGTAGCCTACCAGACCGATCAGCACCACATCCAAAAACCAGCGCTGCCAAAACGGTTTTCGATCCGATCTGGCCAGCTTCTGCTTATAGCTGACGATGGAGGCCTTGGCGTAGACAATGGCCGGAATGATACTGGCCATCAGCGCAATTACGACTGCGCCCACGCCGTACAGCAGCGCTTCGGTCGATACCCCGACAGGTACCGCCTTGCGGTCGACGAACGTCAGGAACCCGCTGGACGAACCTATGCTCTTCGCCATAAACCAGCCGAGAAGCGGGCCGATGATCATCGCAACCGCGCCAAGCAGCAGCCCTTCGAGCAAATAAATCCAGATGATTTGATTCGTGCTTCCGCCCCGGCTGCGGATCACCGCAATGACGGTGCGCTGGCGGTCGAGCGATTGTCTCGCGTTCATGACGATATAATAGAATACCATGGCGATCATCGGCGCCGCCAATGTAAAGAGCAGCATTTGCAGCTGCAAGCTTTGCACCTTAAATTCCTGCAGCAGCGGGATAAACGAAATATCCACCCTTGTGTTCTTGAGCTTTTGGAACAAGACGATATCCAGACGCTCCAGCTTCGTCTGGAGCGAGGACAACTGGCTTGTCTTGATTTCCCGCAGATCAAAAGCATAGTACCAATTAGCTAAGCTAAGCGGGATTTTTTTGCTTTTCAGCACATAATCGTTAAAGCCGGCTTCGCTCATAAAAAAGGACGTAAGCAGGCCTTCCATACCTTGATACCAATACTGATCGGTATCGTTCTTCGGCTTGAACGTTCCCGTCACCTTCACTTTGAGCGGGGGAATGCCGTTTCCGCCGCTGATCGGATAATTGAAGACGTCACCGATATGCAGGTCATTGCGGAACATCGCTTCCTCGTGAATAACGGCTTCGATGATTCCGCCCTGCGGCTGCTCGGAGAACCACTGCCCCTGCGTCAGCTCGACTTGATCCTTCAAGCCGTTCTGAGCCATCAGCGTCATCTGCCGGCGTTTGCTCGGATCGACCTTGCTCGTATCCTCGGGCGTAATTTGCGAGCCGCGAATGGAATACGTCCGTACGTATGCCTGATACGGGAACGCAATGTCCTTAGGCAAATCTTCCTTTATGTATTGGTCAACGTCAGTGAGCGCATTCAGATCGGCTTTTTCGTTGCCGGACGATTGATACCGGATCATGACGGCGCCGGCGGAAAGCCCGTTGTTCTTCTCCTCCAGCGATTTCGACACGACGCGCTTGAGCGAGCCGTCAGAATACATCGGGATGCTGGTCGTAAAAGCGACGGCCATAATGAGGCCGGCGAGCGTGCTGAGCGTCAGCCAGCGCGTGTTCCACATTTTACGGAATAAAAACCGGAGCATCGCCATTAGCGTCCCACTACTTTCTGCCCTGCCGTGAGACCTTTCACAATCTCTACAGCCGTCGACGTCTGCAATCCGATTTCGACGTCCACTTCGCGCTTGTTGCCTTTATCGTCCACAACCTGCACGTAATTGCGGCCCGCATACGAACGAAGAGCGGCAGGCGGAATCGTAACCGCGTTCTCCTTGCGCTGGGTAATAATCTTTACGCTGAGCGGCGTTCCGTGGGGAAGCCCCTCGGGAAATTGGTCAAGCTGGATCAGCAAATAGTTTTCGATCGAATCCGCCTTTTTCTGTTGGCCTCCGCCCTGGCCCCCGCTGTTCCCGTTGTTATTATTCTCGGCCTTCGGATTCGGAAGCTTCGACACTTTGCCTTTGACCTTGCCCACGCCGTTGATGTCTGCAACGGCCTCCATGCCAACGGCTACTTTCGACAAGCTGTCCGCGCTAATGGTTGCAGCCACCGTAAGCTGAGAAAGATCCGCGATTGTGGCGACCGCATCGTAAGCCCTGGCTGTATCCCCTTTTTTCATATAAACCGAAATAATCGTACCCGCATAAGGAGCTGTCAGCTTAGCGCCGGCAATCGTTTTTTCAAGCGTGGTTACTTCTTCCTTTTTTAATTCAAATTCGATTTTGTCCCGCTCCAGCTGCTCGGGGCCTGTCTCGTCGGCTTTGCGCAGCTTTTCGATCATACTTAACTCATCCTGGCGCGTCTGCAGCCGTTTCTGCCGCAATTTGTTCTCCTGCTCCGTGACGTCGAGATCGGCGATCAATTGCCCGCTCTCAACCTTGTCTCCGGTTTTGACCAGGAAGGATTTAATGCGCCGATTGGCATCGTCCGTAAAGTATAAGTCTTCTTCTACGGTCGACATCAGCTTCCCGGAGAGAGGAACGTCGAATTCCAGCGTCTCGGTTTTAACGACATACTCCGGTTTTTTGGATAGTTGGGGCGGGGTTATAGCCGGTATCGCCTCCTCCTCATCCTCCTTCGGCAGCAACGAGCATCCGGACGACAACGCGAGGGATGCAGCGATGCAAACGAGAAGCAATGGCTTTCCCGTTTTTTTAATGACTGATAAATTTTCCATCCACCATTTCGAATACACGGTCGGCAACCTCCATTATTGTCGGATCATGCGTTGTCATGCAAATCGTCATGCGTTCGGTCCGGATAATGTCCCGGAATACCGCCATGACTTGCGCGCCCATTTGCGAATCGAGCTCCGCTGTCGGCTCGTCGGCAAGCAGCAGGCTGGGCTTGTGTGCGATGGCTTTGGCAATAGCGACACGCTGCTGCTCCCCGCCCGAGAGCTCAAACGGACGATGATGCATCCGCTTGCCGAGGCCCACCAGCTCCAGACAATGGGTGACGCGGGGCTTCCACTCCGATCGGGGAACTTTCGCCATTCGCAGTGACAATTCCACATTTTCCCACGCGGACAAAAGAGGCATTAAAGCAAACGATTGAAAAATAAAGCCGATTTCTTTTCTTCTTATGTACGTCCGCTGGTCGTCACTGCATTCATGGAACGGATACTCCTTGAACATGATTTGTCCCCGGTTCGGCTGGTCCAGACCGCCGATCATGTTAAGCAGGGTTGTTTTCCCCGAGCCGGACCGGCCTTTCAGCATAACGAGTTGCATCGGATACAACTCCATATCGATTCCCTTGAGCACATGAAGCTGTTGTCCTCCGACAGGAAATGAACGCTCCACTCCCGTTACGGTAAGGAGTGGGATACTCGTGTCAATGGGTGGTCTGGTATCGATCTGGACACCCTCACTGTCGTTTGCCGCAGCCACTTCCCCGTTGGCCAAAGCTTCCGGCAGCCCGGTGCTGATCTCCTGCGGAGCGGCTGGTACGGCGGCTGCCGCTTCATTCTGCGCTTCGTTTTTAGGTTTGCGCAGCCATCGGAACATGTGGCCCCTCCTTCTAATCGTTCTGTAAATCTGTAAAATCATGCCACGCCTAATATAATAGACGCCACTAATCGCAAAAAAGTTACAAAAAAACTACAGTTTTTTAAGTTTTAAAATGTTTTTTACGTTTTATTTTAATCGGGGTCCGAAAGTGCACAGGGCACAGTAAGCATGTTCAGTAACGCAAAACAGCCCCGCACGCATTTTTTTGCGTGCAGGACTGTTTCGTTTTCCGCTTAGCGGGACCGGAACTTCTGCGAGTGCTCCTTCGCCTGCTCGACGGTCGTGATTCGGTTGCGCTGCCACTCCAGCAAGATCCGATCAATGTACCGGAAATGCAGTTTGCCGGCGAACACCGCTTCCTTAAGACCGGCGAGGATGAGCTCCTCCGGATAGCGATCTTTGTCGATCCACCCGGATATCGACTCCAGCTCCATCGGAGTGAGCGGTCGGCCAAATTCGTTTTCGAAAATCGAGAAAATATCTTTTCGCTCCGCTTTGCCCGTCCGCTCGGCCTGTTTCCTAGCCGACAGCTCCGCTCGGTGCTCCTCGATGCGGCACTCCGCGAGCCGGTCCAGCAGCGGCCGCAAGTTATATGCTTCGCTGTGGATTCCCGTAACGGGATCTTCGATCTCGTCGATCCGCAGCAATTGCTCCCGGATCAGCTTTTGCAGCACGGCAATCACTTTCTCCTGCGGCAGCGACATGCGGGTTTGAAGCTCTTCCAATGTCGGGAAATCTTTGTTTTCCTTTTGCTTAAACGCCATGACATGAAGAATAAGCATCACGTCCGGCTCCATCAGCCCAAGCTGTTTGTAATATTTGAACAGCCAGTAGGGAACGTCGACGTTCCCGTCCTGCCAGCCCGCGAGCAGCACGGACGGCAGCTCGTTGGTGTCGTAATCGCTACGTCTCATGCCTACCCTACTTTCCGCTTACAGCTTCGCGAGAATCGCTCCCGCATGCAAACCTTACGGGTACAAGCGGTACAGGAGCCGCGGGAATGGAATCGTCTCGCGAACGTGATCAAGCCCGCAAATCCAAGCGACCGTACGCTCAAGCCCCAAGCCGAAGCCCGAATGCGGCACAGAGCCGTATTTTCGCAGGTCGAGGTACCACTGGTACGCTTCTTTGGACAGCTCGTGCTGCCGGAAGCGTTCTTCCATCAGCTCCGGATCGTCGATCCGCTGGCTGCCACCAATAATTTCCCCGTAGCCTTCCGGAGCGATCAGATCCGCGCAAAGCACGACTTCCGGACGGGCCGGGTCAGGCTTCATATAGAAGGCCTTGATCTCCGTCGGATAATGCGTAATGAACACCGGCTTCTCATATTTCTCGGCGATGGCAGTTTCGTGAGGTGCGCCGAAGTCTTCTCCCCATTCGAATTCGTGCCCGTTTTCTTGAAGAAACTTTACCGCTTCGTCGTACGTAATGCGCGGGAACGGCCCTACGACCTTCTCGAGCTTCGTCGTGTCGCGCTCCAGCGTCTCAAGCTCCTTGCGGCAGTGTTGCAGCACCGACTGTACGAGGTGAGAGACGAACTGCTCCTGCACTTGAAGATTCTCTTCGTGCGTCACGAACGCCATCTCCGGTTCGATCATCCAGAATTCGATCAAATGCCGGCGCGTCTTCGATTTCTCCGCCCGAAAGGTCGGACCGAACGAGTATACCCGGCCAAGCGCCATCGCCGCAGCTTCCATATACAGCTGGCCGCTCTGCGTCAAGTAAGCGTCCTCGTCGAAATATTTCGTATGAAACAAATTCGTCGTTCCTTCGCAGGACGAAGGAGTCAAAATCGGCGGATCGACCAAATGGAAGTTGCGCTCGTCGAAAAATTGCTGAATCGCCCGGATAATTTGCGCCCGGATGACCAGAATCGCCCGCTGCCGCGGCGAACGGATCCACAAATGGCGGTGATCCATCAGAAAATCGACGCCGTGCTCCTTAGGCGTGATCGGATAATCGGTTGTGACTTGAATAACTTCGACGCCGGTCACCGTCAGCTCGAAGCCGCCTTTGCTGCGCGTATCCTCGCGAACCGTGCCGGTGACGTAGAGCGAGCTCTCTTGCGTCAGTTTGCCCGTATCTTCCCACACCTGCTCCGGCACTTCGCTCTTGACGACGACGCCCTGTATAAAGCCGGAGCCGTCCCGCAGCTGCAGGAAACGGATCTTGCCGCTGGAACGGATGTTATGCAGCCAGCAGCCGATCGTCACCGATTCGTCTATATGTTTATTCACATCCCCGATCATACACAGGTTACGGTTCATAAACATTCCTCCGCCTACTTATAAAATTGACCATCGTTCACTAGTTTACATCATTTCGGTCCAAAATCAACCTGTACGTATCCCGGGCGATAACAAGCTCCTCGTTGGTCGGGATGACAAGCACCTGTACCCGGGAGCCCGGCGTCGTGATGGCGCGTTCTGCGGATTCGCGCCGTTCGTTCGCCGCTTCGTCCAGCTCCAGGCCGAGAAAGCTGAGATTGCGGCACACCGCGGCACGCAGCGAAGCGGAGTTTTCCCCGACCCCCGCCGTGAAGACGATGGCGTCCAAGCCGTTCATGGCAGCTGCGTAAGCACCGATATATTTACGCAGCCGGTACTCGTACATATCGAACGCGAGCGCCGCATTGCGGTCTCCCGTCTGCCTTGCTTCGTCAATCTCCCGCATATCGCTGCCGATACCTGAGATGGCAAGCAGCCCGCTGTGCTTGTTCAGCATCGAGTTCACTTCGCTGAGCGTCAGATCCTCCTTGCCCATCGTAAACGGGACGATGGCCGGATCGATATCCCCGCTCCGCGTTCCCATCATGAGCCCTTCCAACGGCGTCATCCCCATGCTTGTATCGTAGGACCGCCCGTCCATCACCGCGGTGCAGCTCGCTCCGTTCCCGATGTGGCAGGTGATCAGCTTCAGCTCGCGGAGCGGACGACCGAGGAACGCCGCGGCGCGCTCGCTCACATAAGCGTGCGAGGTGCCGTGGAAGCCGTAGCGGCGAATTTTATGCTTCTTATAGAGCACCATCGGGATCGGGTACAAATACGTCACCGGCGGCATCGTTTGGTGAAAAGCCGTGTCGAACACGACGGCCTGCGGCACGTCCGGCATATTCGTTTCGACCGCCTGAATCCCGAGCATATGGGCAGGGTTATGTAGCGGGGCCAGATCAAATAGCCGCTTGATCTCCCGCTTTACCTCTTCGCTCACCAGCGCGGAATTGGAAAACGACTCGCCTCCGTGCACGACCCGATGGCCTACCGCGTCGATTTGCTGCGCCGATTCGAGCACCCCGTGGACCGGATGCACCAGCACGTCCAGTACCTTGCGGATCGCCGTCGTGTGCTCCAAAATTTCACTGACCTCGCGCACGTCTTGCTTGCCCTCCGGCTCAAACGTCAAGATCGCGGACTCCATCCCGATCCGCTCCACCTTCCCTTTGGCGAGCACGGATTCGTTCTCCATCTCGTAAAGCTGAAACTTAAGAGAGGAGCTGCCTGCATTAATAACGAGTACGATCATATCCGGTCACCGTCCTTATCATAGCGGAAAAAGCCATGTCCTGTCTTCGTGCCGAGATGACCGGCCCTTACCATCTGCTTCAGCAGCACCGCCGGCCGGTACTTCACATCGCCGAATTCCCGGAACATACGTTCCATCGCGGCCAATATCGAATCCAAGCCGAAGCGGTCTGCCATCTCCAGCGGCCCATAATGAAAATCATAGCCGATTCGCATTGCATTATCAATATCGTCCGCGCTGGCTACTCTCTCCGACAACGCGTGCATCGCTTCATTGATCAGCACGCAGATCAGACGCGTCGTGACAAAGCCCGGCGATTCGTACACCTGAATGCCGCGTTTTTGAATCGTTTCTTCGACGAACCTCCGGGTCGCAACGAAGACATCCTCTCCCGTTTTCAGCGCCCGGATGATTTCCACCAAATGAATTTTCGATACCGGATATAAAAAATGAAGGCCGATGACGCGCTCCGGGTGCCGTGTTTCCGCCGCCAGTTCCGTCAGGCTGAGCGTAGACGTGTTGCTGGCGAGAATGATCGACGGCCGGCATACCTCGTCAAGTGTGCGAAATACTTCTTTTTTAATCTCGAGATCTTCCGAAACCGTTTCGATGACCATATCGCATTCGGCCAAATTGTGAATATGCGTTTCCTTCGCGATGCGCGAAAGAATCAATTTTTTCTCAACGGGAGTGATCGCCCATTTCTCCAGCTGCTTGTCCAAGCTGATCTCGATTTGCTCCCAGGCCTGCTCCAGCCTTTCAGGCGTCCGTTCGAGCAGCATGACTTCCAATCCTTTGGCTGCCAACATTTCGGCAATGCCTTGACCCATTGTTCCGGCGCCCACGACGCCAATTCTAGAAAAACTCATATCTGTCTCCCTCCCATCATGTTTCCAGTGATATTATACACAACACTTCCGGCGTTTGAAAAAACATAGATCACACTTTTCACGAAATTTGTCGAAATTTTTGAACATTGTATGATAAAATGCGACCGGACAATAAAAATAAGCCCGACCTTCCCTCTTTCAAGAGTCAGGCCGGGCTATTCGTCGCTTATTTGTACGCGAGACGCGCTTGATGCGCCGCTTCATATGCCGAGATTTTGTCTTCATGCTGCAGCGTCAGACCGATATCGTCGAGACCGAGCAGCAGGAATTGGCGGCGGTGCTCATCCAAATCAAAGTCGATGCTGAGGCCTTGATCGTCGGTGATCCGTTTGTTCTCCAGATCGACGCTCAGCTTGTAGCCTTCTTTCGCCGCGGTGCGCTGGAACAGCTCCTCGACCTGCTCTTCGCTCAGTTTGATCGGCAGGATGCCGTTTTTGAAGCAGTTGTTGTAGAAAATATCAGCGAACGACGGCGCGATCACGACTTTGAACCCGTAATCCTGAATAGCCCAAGGGGCATGCTCCCGGGAGGAGCCGCAGCCGAAGTTGGCGCGGGAAATCAGAACGGAAGCGCCTTGATAGCGCGGCTGGTTCAGGCTGAACTCCGGAATCGTATGGCCATTCAGGTCAAAACGCCACTCGTAGAACAGAAATTGGCCGAAACCCGAACGCTCGATGCGCTTCAAAAATTGTTTAGGAATAATGGCGTCCGTGTCCACGTTCACGCGGTCCACCGGACCGACCAGACCGGTATGCTGTTTAAAAGCTTCCATATCGTTTAACTCCTCGCTTCGATAAAATAATCTTCTTAAGCTTCCTGCTTCACTTTGAATTTCCAATCGCGCACGTCGGTGAAACGGCCTTCGATCGCTGCCGCGGCTGCCATTGCCGGAGACACGAGATGCGTGCGTCCGTCACGGCCTTGACGGCCTTCAAAGTTCCGGTTCGACGTCGAAGCGCAGCGTTGGCCCGGCTTCAGAACGTCCGGGTTCATCGCCAGACACATGCTGCAGCCGGCGTCGCGCCATTCAAAGCCCGCTTCGATGAAAATTTTATCGAGCCCTTCTTTTTCCGCCTGGATTTTTACCCGGCCCGAGCCCGGCACGACGATCGCTGTCACGTTCAAAGACACCTTGTAGCCTTGAGCTACGGCAGCCGCCGCGCGCAGGTCCTCGATCCGGCCGTTCGTACAGGAACCGATAAATACGTAATCGATCGTAACGTCCGTCATCGGCGTTCCCGGCGTCAAGCCCATGTACTCGATCGCTTTTTCCGCCGCTTTGCGCTCGTTCTCCGTGCTGAAACCCGCCGGATTCGGCACGCGGGACGTCACGTCGGTGCCCATGCCCGGGCTGGTGCCCCAGGTGACTTGCGGAATCAGGCTGTCCGCGTCGAAATCGACCACCCGATCGTACACCGCGCCTTCGTCCGTCGTCAGCTGCTTCCACGCCGCTACCGCTTGCTCGAACGCCTCGCCTTGCGGCACATATTCGCGTCCGCGGAGGTAATCGAACGTCGTTTGGTCCGGAGCGATCAAGCCTGCTCTTGCACCCGCTTCGATCGACATGTTGCACACGGTCATGCGCTCTTCCATGGACAAACTGCGAATCGCTTCGCCCGTGTACTCAATCACATAGCCGGTTGCAAAATCCGTGCCGTATTTCGCAATGACGCCGAGAATCAAGTCCTTCGCCGTAACGCCCGGCTTCAGCTTGCCGTTGATGCGCACTTCCAGCGTTTTCGGCTTCGCTTGCTGCAAGCACTGCGTCGCAAGCACATGCTCCACTTCGCTCGTTCCGATCCCGAACGCCAAAGCGCCGAACGCGCCGTGCGTCGACGTGTGGCTGTCGCCGCAAACGATCGTTTTGCCGGGATGCGTCAAACCAAGCTCCGGTCCCATAACGTGGACGACCCCTTGATCGATGCTGTCCAGGTCAAACAGGGTAACGCCGAAATCCGCGCAGTTTTTAGAGAGCGTATCGATCTGCTGCTTGGAAATCGGATCGGTGATATTGAAGCGATCCTTCGTCGGAACGTTGTGATCCATCGTCGCGAACGTCAAGTCCGGACGGCGAACCTTGCGGCCGCTCATGCGCAGGCCTTCGAACGCTTGCGGCGAAGTCACCTCATGGACCAGTTGAAGGTCGATATAAATGATGCTCGGCTTGCCCGGCTCCGAATGAATGACGTGATTGTCCCAAATTTTTTCGAACATTGTTTTTGCCATCGGTTCCACCTCGGTATCTGAATGATGCTCCTAATGTCACCTATCGTATCACGTCCATCTTCATTGATCCAAGATATAATATCTATAGCCTTCATAGGTTTTCGCTATGAACAAGTCAAAAAACGACGAAGGCCCCTTCCCCTTCCTGCTGCATAAATGAAGGACCGGCTGGACAACCTTTCAACGAAAGCAAAAGTAAGGGAGCTGGGAAGCTTGAGCAAGCTGCTTGTTAAACTCGCCATAAACGCTCTTTTTACCGTCCCGCTGCTGCTTTATTTTTCAAACGCTACGCTGTTCCAAGCGCTGATGGCTTCCGTCAGCCTGAGCATTCTGGCTTTTTTTCTTGGAGATCAATGGATTCTCGACGAATTCGGGAACGGCGCCGCGACCTTGGCCGACGTGCTGTTGGCCGCTTTATTTTTGAGGGCCATCGGAACCGTCTATCATTGGGGATTGTCTTGGCCGGGGCTTGCCTTTATCGCTGTCGTCACAGCTGGCGTTGAATTCGGGTATCACCTGCTGCTCCGAAGATGGGACGTCCGTTGGTATTCCTGATCATACCTTAAGGAGGACTGCACAATGACCGATACGCCTCGTCCTGCAAACGCTGCTCCCGCAGAGGAGCCCGCCGCCGGCAAAGTAAAGCTGGTCGCCGAAATGCCCGGGGACGAAGAGATGCGCGAGCATTTGGAAGAAATGAAACGAAACGACGGATATCCCGGTTCTTGCGGGACTTGATCTTACAGCCGAAGATGCGGCTGCTGCGCGTTTCACGCAATATCCGTTCTACCCTGGAAGAAGGAGCCTCTTGCTCTTTCTTCCTTTTTTTGTTTTGCGAACGGGGAGCTTTCATTCTTATAGCAAATACGTTACGATTAACGTATCATTCATAGGTATTCTTTATAAAAGGAGCCGAGCCGCATGGAACTGCGCCAGCTGCAATACGCTTTGCAAATCGCTATTGAAAAGAATTTTTCTCGCGCAGCCGAAAAGCTGCATATCGCCCAGCCGTCGCTCAGCCAGCAGCTTTCCAAGCTGGAGAAGGAGCTCGGCGTCCTTTTGTTTCAACGGACAACCAACTCGGTGGAGGTCACCTATGCCGGAACCCGGTTCGTGGAAAAAGCGCAAAAAATTCTCGACATGGTCGAGCAGTTAAAACAAGAAATGGAAGACATTTCTCAAATGCGCAAAGGCAAGCTTGTCGTAGGCAGCCTCCCGATTACGGGCGCGCACGTGCTGCCCCTCGTCCTGCCCGTCTTCCAGGAGCGCTACCCGGAAATCGATATCGTGCTCGTCGAAGAGACAACCTCGAACCTCGAACAATTGACAGCGAGCGGGCAAGCCGACATCAGCCTGCTTTCCCTGCCCCTGATCGACGACTCGCTTGACTACGAGCCGGTCATTGAGGAAGAAATCGTACTAGCCGTCCCGCCGCAGCATCCGCTGGCCGCGCGTCTGGCCGAGGGGGCAAGCAAAACCGTCGATATTGCGGAACTGCAGGAGGAGCCGTTCATCGCGCTTAAAAGAGGCCAAGGCTTCCGTCAAATCGCGATCCAATTGTGCAACGACGCCGGATTTACGCCGAACATCGTGTTCGAGAGCAGCAATATCGAGACGGTCCAGTCGCTCGTCGCGGCGGGGATGGGCATTGCCTTCATCCCGCATATGCTGCTGAGGGGACGGAACGAGCTGGCGCCCGCGTACCTGCAGCTCTCCAACCGGCCGACCCGTACGCTCGTGATCGCCCATCGCAAGGGGCGTTATTTATCGAAGGCGGTCGCCGCGTTCATGGAGACGTTCCGCAAGGTGATGGAAGCCGAACGCGCAAAAAACCGGCCGGAATAATCCGAGCCGGTTTTCGCGTGCCGTTTGTGCTTTTTAATACAAGGAAGGACGTCTGTCTTCAAATACCGGAATTTTGCCGCGCACGGCAGGCACCTGGCTAAGGTCGACGGCTGCGCGAACGATCGTTTCTGCTTCTCCCCCTTCGGCCAGCACCTCGCCCCACGGATCAATGACCATCGAATGGCCGAAAAACTCCGTCGTCCCGCTCACGCCTACACGGTTGCAGGAGACGACGAACATCTGGTTCTCGATCGCCCGCGCCATCAGCAGCGTGCGCCAGTGATGCAGCCGCGGGTTCGGCCATTCAGCCGGAACGAACAAAATTTGCGCGCCGCCGAGCGCCAGCTTTCGCGCAAGCTCCGGAAAGCGAATGTCGTAGCAGATCATCATGCCGGCCGGAATACCGTCCAGTTGAAGCCCGCCCGCACGGTCTCCGCTTTGCAGAAACTTTTCCTCGTCCATGAGCCGGAACAAATGAATTTTCGAGTAGTCTCCTGCACGGTTTCCTTGCCGGTCATATGCGAATATCGTATTGTAGACGCCGTCGTCCCGCTTTTCCGCGATCGAACCGCCGATGATGTTCACACCGTGCTTTCGGCTAAATGCCGACAGCAGCGCTTCGGTCCGCTCTCCGTAATGGTCTGCGAGCTCCTGAATCCGATCCAGCGCATAGCCGGTGTTCCACATCTCCGGAAAGACGATCACATCCGGCTTCGTATCATGAGCGACCGCTTCATGCAGAAGGCTCTCCAACTTCGCGAAGTTGCGTTCGGGTTCTCCTATCGCGATGTCCATCTGCAGCAGAGCCAAATTCCATCGTTGCCCAGCCATCTAACCTTCCCCCTCGCCCGTCTCGAAATTCCGGACGCAGCGGCCCGCCTTGGGAAACTGCGCCGTTTCTTCCTATTATCATAGAGCAACGGAAGCGGAACTTCAACGTGCCTGCGCAAACAATATCGTCCAGCGGTCCTGTTCCCGGACGGGCTCATTCATTTCATAGCCCGAGTCCGCTGCGACGGCATCCGCCAAATCCTGAAGCTCCGCATCCGACAATTCATGCAAAATTGAACGGCCCTTCCGGCTCAAAAGCTCCTCCCGATAATCGCTAAAGCTTGCGTAGCTTTTGCGCACTTCCCATAGCTGCGTTTCTTCCACGACCGAGAACCCGGAGGCTCCCAGAGCCTTGCGTATGTCCGCCGCATCGTGACGGCGTCCTGCTTCCAGTTGGCGGAGACGCGGATACTTCTCGAACCAGTAACCGCGCAAGTGCTCCCTGTTCCCGGGAAGCAGGCAGTCCTCGGGCGTGCGATCCTGCACGATCAGCAGGCCGCCGGGCTTTAAAATTCGCCGCGCCTCGCGGAATACGTCCGGCAGTGCATTCGCTGCAATATGGTGGATCAGCGCACGTTCCAGCACGAGCTCGACCGAGTCATCGGGCAATCCCGTCCGATCCGCGGTCCCTTGTGCCAAGCGGATTTGCCCGTACGCCGCGCAATGCTCGGCAGCCCCTTGAAGCATCGCTTCGGAAAAATCGATGCCAACGACCGACGAAACGCCCAGCTCCGCTAAAGCAACGGAGTATACGCCGCCGCCACAGCCGATATCCGCAGCCGCTTTTCCTTGGGGGTGCGCCTTCCGCCGGATCAGCTCCATCCAGCCGGAATCGGTGTGTCTGCCCGTATACGTATATTTATTGGATTCATCGTGAAAACTTATCGCCATTGCAGTTCCCTCCGACTCTAAATAAATTTCATTGTACGAAACAAAATATCGTCAAATGAAACAATCAATAATTAATATAACACATCCTCTTAATGTTTGCACATGATAAGCTATGAAAAACATTTCCCTCGACAGTTAAACGGATGATTCGACGAAATAGACCCGTATACACGTACCGTTTTTCATGTTACATTATTCCTATCCGCTCAGGTTATTAACTATATTCCGATAAGAACACAAGGAATTGATTGTAAGACAACACAATTGAAACCAAACAAATGGAGTGACATAGATGAAGACCAACAACCCGACGAAAACAGCCGTCAGCGCTTTTCCCATGATTCCGGCTGAACGGCTGCAAGAGCTGCCTACCCAATTTTTCGCCACGCTTGTACGCAAAGCCAATGTCCAGATTGCCGCTGGACACGACGTGATCAATCTGGGACAAGGGAATCCGGATCGACCGACCCCGCCGCACATCGTCAAGGCGCTGCAGCAAGCGGCGGAAAATCCACAGTACCACCGCTACCCTCCGTTCAACGGCTACTTGTTTTTAAAAGAGGCCGCCGCCCAACGGTACCGGGAAGATTACGGCGTCGAGCTCGACCCGGAGACGGAAGTGGCGGTTTTGTTCGGCGGCAAAACCGGTCTTGTGGAAATCGCCCAATGCCTGCTCAATCCCGGCGACGTCTGCTTGGTGCCTGACCCGGGATACCCCGATTATTGGTCCGGCGTCGCCCTGGCCGGCGCCCGAATGGCCTTCATGCCGCTTCTGGAATCGAACGGGTTTCTGCCGGATTATAGCGTGCTTTCGGCCGATGACGTGAATCGGGCGAAGCTGCTGTTCATCAACTATCCGAACAATCCGACGGCGGTTTCGGCTCCGGCTTCCTTCTATGAGGAAACGATTGCTTTTGCGGCGAAGCACGGCATTGTAGTGGCCAGCGACTTCGCTTACGGCGCCATCGGCTTCGATGGGCAGAAGCCGGTCAGCTTTCTTCAGCTGCCGGGCGCCAAGGAAGTCGGCGTCGAATTTTACACGCTGTCCAAAACGTATAACATGGCCGGCTGGCGGGTCGGCTTCTGTCTCGGCAACCGCGAAATCGTGCGGATGATCAACTTGATTCAGGATCATTACTACTGCAGCTTGTTCGGAGGCATCCAAGAGGCGGCGGCCGTCGCGTTGACCGGTCCGCAGGACAGCGTTTCCGAGCTCGTGCAGATGTACCAGAGCCGCAGAGACGCCCTGTTCGGGGCTTTGGACCGGATCGGCTGGCAAGCGTCGCGTTCGCAAGGCTCATTCTTCACTTGGCTGCCTGTGCCAAAGGGATATACGTCGGAGTCGTTCTCCGACATGCTGCTTGAGAAGGCCAAGATCGTCGTCGCTCCGGGAGTTGGGTTCGGCGACCACGGCGAAGGCTACGTGCGTCTCGGCTTGCTCAGTACGGAAGAGCGGCTCCGCGAAGCGGTTGACCGAATCGACGCCCTTCGCCTGTTCGGCTGATCGCCTTTACAAACCTCCCCCCTCATGCTATGCTAATGAAAAGCAAAACGTATTGATGGGAATAGTAGGAAAGCCCCTGCACGATCAGAGAGTAAATTCCACCGGCTGCGAGAATTTACCGTGGAGCCTTGCCGAACCCGCCCCTGAACGGCCAGCGACGAGCTGGACGGCTTTCCCTGCCGTTACAAGGGACTGAAGCAGGATGAGTTGGTCGTCAATTCATCAAGTAAGGTGGTACCGCGGAAGTAGAGGCTTTCGTCCTTAAAGGACGGGGCCTTTTTGCGTTTTCCGCACCTGCCCCGGGGCGGCAGCCAGATCAGTCATAGAAAGAGTGATTCCTATGCAGCAAACGATCGTAGTGAAAATCGGCAGCAGTTCGCTAACGTCCGACGAAGGCGGATTGAACCGGGCAAAAATCGCATTTTTCGCCGCAGAGCTGGCGGCGCTTCACCATCAAGGCTTTCCCATGCTCCTCGTGACCTCGGGAGCCGTGGCAGCCGGCTTTCGGGAACTGGGGTACGCGTCGCGTCCCAAGCTGCTGCACGAGAAGCAGGCCTCCGCTTCCGTCGGGCAGGCGCTGCTGATGCAAGCATACCAAGCGGCATTCTCGGGGCAAGGCGTAGGCGTGGGGCAAATTTTGCTGACCCGCTCCGACTTCTCCAACCGCAAGCGAATCCATAACGCGCAGATGACGATTGAAGAGCTGCTGCGCCGCGGAATGCTGCCGATCATTAACGAAAACGATACGGTCTCGGTCGACGAGCTGAAATTCGGCGACAATGATACGCTTTCCGCCCTCGTAGCCAATCTGGTCCGGGCGCAAAGGCTGGTCATCCTAACCGATACGGATGGATTGTACACCGAAGACCCGCGCAAAAACGCCGACGCCAAACGGATCGAACGCGTGCTGGAAATCGACGAAAACATTTCCCGGATCGCCGGTGGCTCCGGCTCTATGGTCGGCACCGGCGGCATGCGCTCCAAAATCGAAGCTGCTCGAATCGCAATGCGCGGCGGCGTGCCAGTGTTCGTTGGGCGCGTCACGGAGCCCGGCGACCTGATGCTGGCCGTGGAAGGAACCGGGAAAGGCACTTATTTCGATACGGCGGAGCATAATTTACCGATGAAAAAGCAGTGGCTCGGCTTCCACTCCCAGCCACAGGGCTCGGTTCATGTGGACGAAGGCGCGGAGCTGGCGCTCGTCGCGGGAGGCAAAAGCTTGCTGCCCGCGGGCGTCAAGGAAGTGACCGGGGAGTTCCATCCCGGCGATGTCATCGAAGTGCTCGGCCCGGATGGGGAAACGATCGGGCGCGGCGTCGTCAATTACGCCTCCTGGCAGCTTCAGGCCGTTGCCGGTCTAAGTACGGAGGAAGTGCAGAAGCGGATCGAGGTGACGCGCATCGAAGTCATACACCGCGACGAATGGATTACCCTCGCATCGACGGCTAAAGCAAAGGATGCTGCCGAAACCTAAGTAAGTACGACCTTAAACGACGCTTCGAAGGAGGAAGTTGAACATGACAACGGATCAAGCTCTAAACCTGAGCGAAGTAGTGCAAAAAGCGAAGCTGGCCAAGCAAGCCGCTCCGAAGCTCGGTTTACTCGGCACCGAGCAAAAGAACGATGCGCTGCTGCGTATGGCGGACGCCCTCGTAGCGGAGGCCGAATCGATTATCGCCGCCAATGCGGAGGATCTGCAGCGCGGGCGCGAGAGCGGCATCAGCACGTCGCTGCTCGACCGGCTGGCCCTAAATCGTCAGCGGATCGAAGCGATGGCTGACGGACTGCGGCAGGTCGTCGCTTTGCCCGATCCGATTGGCGATACGCTGGAGACGTTCGACCGCCCGAACGGCCTGCAAATCCGCAAGATCCGCGTGCCGCTCGGCGTCATCGGCATCATCTACGAAGCGCGTCCGAACGTTACCGTGGATGCAGCCGGACTCTGCCTGAAAACCGGCAACGCCGTCGTGCTGCGAGGCGGCTCCTCGGCGCTTCATTCCAATAAGCGGATCGTCGAGGTGCTGCACGAGGCGCTGAAAACGACCGACGTTCCGGCCGACGCGCTGCAGCTCGTCATGGACCCGAGCCGCGCATCAGTCGACGAAATGCTCAAGCTGAACGGCCTGCTCGATGTGCTTATTCCGCGCGGCGGCGCTTCTTTAATTCAGAACGTCGTCAAAAACGCAACCGTGCCGGTGATCGAGACCGGAGCCGGCCTTTGCCATACCTATATCGACGCCAGCGCGCAGCCGGACATGGCGCTGAAGATCGCCATCAACGCGAAAGTGCAGCGGCCTTCAGTATGCAATTCGATGGAAACGCTGCTGGTGCATCGTGATTTTGCGGAGCGGCATCTGGCGAACATCGCCGAGCCACTCGTGCAGCAAATGGTCGAGCTGCGGGGCGATACGGAAGCGCAGCGGCTCGTGCCGGCGGTGAAAGCGGCCTCGGAAACCGACTGGGGTACGGAATACAACGATTATATTTTGAACGTTCGCGTAGTGAACGGGCTGGACGAAGCGCTGGCGCACATACGCCGCTACGGAACGATGCATTCGGAGTGCATCGTGACCGAAGACGCGGCGAACGCCGCGCGCTTCCTGCAGGAGGTCGATGCAGCCGCCGTGTATCACAACGCTTCCACCCGTTTCACGGACGGCTTCGAATTCGGTTTCGGCGCCGAAATCGGCATCAGCACGCAAAAGCTGCACGCTCGCGGTCCTATGGGCTTGCCGGCGCTGACGTCGAGCAAATACTGCATTATCGGAAACGGGCAAATTCGCGGTTAACCCAGAAGATCGTATATAGTTATGAATTTCGAAAGGAGCAGCCACTATGTCACAGATTTTATCCAAAAACATCACGTTCGTCGGCGCCGGCTCCATGGCAGAAGCGATCATCCGGGGACTCGTCTCCGAGGCGGGCATGGAGGCGGGACAGCTAGTAGCTGTTAACCGGTCGAATGAGGCCCGGTTACAACAATTGAACAAGCAATACGGCATTCGTTATGCCGCCGGTGCTGCCGAGCGTAACGAAGCTATCGGTTCCGCCGATATCGTCGTACTGGCCTTTAAGCCGAGCGACGCCGCTCAAGGCTTACTCGACTTGAAGCCGGTGCTCCGCAAAGAACAGCTGCTCGTATCTGTGATTGCCGGACTTTCCATCGAGACGATGGAGGCGATTCTTGGCAGCCCCGGCTGGGCCATCGTCCGCACGATGCCCAATACGTCCAGCACGATCGGGCTTGGCGCGACCGGGCTCAGCTTTTCCGGCGGCGTCTCCGACGCGCAGCGGCAGCTTGGCGAAGAGATGTTCCGCTTCATCGGCATCGTATCGATCGTCGAAGAGCCGCTGCTGGAGACGATTGTCAGTTTGTCCGGCTGCGGCCCGGCTTACATTTATTATATGATGGAAGCGATGATCGAGAGCGGAATGAATGGCGGGTTGACGCATGAAGAGGCCAAACGTCTGACCGTGCAAACGGTCTTGGGCGCGGCCCGTATGGTCGAGCTGAGCGGAGAAGAGCCAGCCGAGCTGCGCCGCAAGGTGACGTCTCCGAACGGCGCTACGTATGCAGCCATCGAGACGATGGATAACTGCGGCTTCACCGATGCGATCTCCAAGGGGATGCTCCGCGCCGCGGAACGCTCCGCCGAAATGGGCGCGGCCATCAGCGCTTCCATCGCTTCCCATACCAAGTAAAGAAGGTGTCCGTTTGTGAGTCTTCCTATATCCCCAGCGTATTGCGTAGCCACCTACCGTTGCTACGACGAGAAAGCCGATTTTCATAAAAAAGCGACCGGCATCGCCGTCGGTCTAACCGTCGGAAGCTGGACCGAGCTGCCGGAAGCGCGCAAGGCGGAAATGGAAAAACATCTCGGCCGCGTCGTCAGCGTGGATGTACGCGAACCGTCTGCGGGCGAGCCCGCTTCCGCAAGATATGCCGATATTCGTATCGCTTATCCCGACATTAATTTCAGCCGCGATATCCCTGCCCTGCTCGTCACGGTTTTCGGGAAGCTGTCGATGGACGGGCGGATCAAGCTGATCGACCTGGCATTCTCCGAGTCGTTCTTATCCGCCTTTCCAGGACCGCGCTTCGGTACCCGGGGCGTACGCAAGCTGATTGGCGTTCACGACCGTCCGCTGCTCATGAGCATTTTCAAATCGGTGATCGGCCACGATCTGCCTGCGCTGCGGGAGCAGTTTTATCAGCAGGCGCTTGGCGGCGTCGATCTGATCAAGGACGACGAGATTTTGTTTGAGAATCCGCTGACCCCGATCGAGAAGCGGGTTGAGCTGTGTATGCAGGCGGCGGCCGAAGCCGAGCGGGAAACCGGCCAGAAGCTGCTGTATGCGGCCAATTTGACCGGACCGACCTTCGGGCTCGTCGAACAAGCCAAAAAAGCGATCAACGCCGGAGCCAACGCGCTGCTGTTCAATGTGCTCGCCTACGGCTTCGACGCCCTCAGCGAGCTAAGCCGTCACCCTGACGTCAACGTGCCGCTGATGGCCCATCCGTCGCTTGCCGGAGCCTTGTATCCGTCGCCATATCACGGCATCGCCGCGAACGTGCTGCTTGGCAAGCTCATGCGGCTCGCCGGGGCCGATCTCGTGCTGTTCCCTTCGCCGTACGGTTCCGTCGTTATGCCGAGGGAAGAGAACATGGCGATCAAGGAAGCGCTGCTGACAACCGAAGCTGCCGATTATATTTACGGCGGGGACGGCGCGACAGCGTCCGCAAACGGACAAGTTCCGCTCGCAGCGAGCTTCCCGGTTCCTTCGGCTGGCATTCATCCCGGACTTGTACCGCTCATTTTGCGGGATTTTGGCGGAGAAGTGGTCGTCAATGCCGGAGGCGGAGTCCATGGCCATCCTATGGGCGCTGCGGCCGGCGGGCGGGCCTTCCGGCAGGCGATCGACGGCTGCCAGGCGGGCGTTCCGCTGCGGGAGTATGCCGCGGAGGGGCATCCGGAGCTGCAAGCCGCAATTGACGCTTGGGGGATCAAAGAATGAGCAAGCAGCGGGTTATTTTTTGCGACTTCGACGGGACGATTACCGTCAACGACAATATCGTAGCGATTATGAAGCATTTTCAGCCTGCGGGCTGGGATACCTTGGTTGATCAAGTTATTTCCAAGGAAATGACGATTCGGGAAGGCGTCGGACGCATGTTTGCGCTGCTTCCGACCTCCCGTCGGCAGGAGGTCGTCGATTACGCGATCGGCAACGTGACGATTCGCAGCGGGTTTCGCGAGCTGCTGGATTACTGCAAGCAGGAGGACATCCTCTTCCTGGTGACGAGCGGTGGAATCGACTTTTTCGTTTATCCCGTCCTGTCGTCATTTGCGATTCCGAAGGAGAACATTTATTGCAACGCGAGCGACTTCGGCGGCACGCATATTCGCATTTTGTGGCCGCATTCGTGCGATGCCGAATGCGACAACGACTGCGGCATGTGCAAAACGAGAATCATTCGCTCCTACCCGCAGGAGACGTACGAGCGCATTATGATAGGAGATAGCGTCACCGATTTTGCAGGAGCGAAGCTGGCCGATACGGTATTCGCCCGCTCCCACCTGATCGACCTGTGCCAGGAGCTTGGGTTGAACTACTATCCTTTTGAAGATTTTCACGACGTGATCAAGCGGTTAGAGGAGATGAAAGTGCGTGAGCTTTAGCGCTATTCGTTTGGAAGAGAAGCAGCAGGCGTACGCCGAACTGCGGGAGATTAAAACTTTGTTGGCGGCACGCGGCTGGTTTCCGGGAACAAGCGGCAACCTGTCGATCCGGACGGGAGAATTTTCTCCCGAGCAGTTTGCGTTTGCCATTACCGCCAGCGGCAAGGATAAGTCGGTCAATACGCCGTCCGATTATTTGCTGGTTGACCAGTCAGGCCAACCGATCGAAACGACCGGTCTGAAACCGTCCGCGGAAACATTGATTCATTGCGAAATTTACCGTTTGACGGGCTGCGGCGCTATTTTTCATGTGCACACCGTGTTTAACAATTTGATCTCCGAGCTGTATGCGGAACAAGGCAGCGTGCCGATCGACGGCGTCGAGCTAATCAAGGCTTTCAATATATGGGAAGAGGAAGCACATATCGATATTCCGATTCTGCCCAACTATGCGGAAATTCCGCGGATTGCCGAATTGGTCGAAGACGCAATCGTGCCGCGCATTCCCGGCATTCTTCTACGCAAGCACGGCATTTACGCGTGGGGCGCCAATGCCTTCGAAGCGAAGCGGCACCTCGAAGCGTTCGAGTTTTTGTTTGAGTACGCCTATCGCTGGGCTCTGCTGAAGAAATAACCCCCAATAATGCTGCCTCCGCGTTCGCGCGCGGCCAACTGAACCCGTACAAAAGCCCGTCTACCCGCTCATCGCAAACAAGCGATGAATGGCGCAGACGGGCTTTTTTGGGGAATGCGTACGGATCATAAGTCTTTTCTCCGAAACGAACATAAGCCGAGCAGCAGCATTATGAGCATATATCCGGCACTGTACATTAAAAAGGCGTTTGAAGGCACACGATCGAAACTGAAGAAATCAAAAACGCTTCTCAATTTCACCAGTCCTTGA
This sequence comes from Paenibacillus elgii, assembly GCA_042219835.1. Classification (GTDB taxonomy): domain Bacteria; phylum Bacillota; class Bacilli; order Paenibacillales; family NBRC-103111; genus Paenibacillus_G; species Paenibacillus_G elgii_A. The sequence goes on along the minus strand of JBHJMN010000007.1, from coordinate 107,228 downwards.
AGATCGGTTACCGCAAACATCTCTGCTTGCATCCGGCTTTGCAGTGAGTCGGCCGGCATAACAAGCGACATGATTCCTGCAATCGTCAGCAGCGGCTTAATGGCTATATTTTGGTCGATTTGAATCGAGCCTGCCACTTTTTCAATCATGCCCCCGAGCCATCCCGCCCCATAGAGCATCGTCATCAATACACCGTTCCCGGTGGAAGAAAAATGGCAGGAGCCCAGCATCGATAAAGACACAAGCAGCGGCACAACAAATATAAACAAGGCAAACGAACGCGTCAGCGACACGATATCTCCGGGAATTCCGGCATGAATCCATGATACCAGCAGAATCAATGTAAAGAGCAGAGCCGCATAACCGATTCCCCAGCTGACAAAACCGATCCACCGCCCCATGTACCAGGACAAACGGGACAATGGACGCGTCATCAGCGCCTGCAGCACGCCCTGCTCCGCTTCCCCTGCGATGACGGAGAACGAGCTGAAGATGGACAAAAAAGCAATGACGAACGAACCGAAAAAAAAGCCGAGCGACAAAATCATCGCGCTTCGTTCGTAAACGGCAATCAAATGCTGCATGTCCGACGCAAAATGGCTCTCATGCAAGCTTGCTCCGATGGTTTTGGCTACGAACCAGAAGGCGAACAAGAAAATAACGGTCAGCAGCAGTGTCAGCAGCATAACCCGCTTGCGAAGCAGCTCCTTCCAAGTCGAGCCGATGATGGTGATCATTCGCGTTCCCCCCTGTGGCTCCGTCCGGCAACGGAGCTGACGAACCATTCGTCCAGCTTCGTTTTTGCCTTCTTCACTTCGTACAGCGTCATCCCCTGCTCGATGACAAGCGAGTTCAACCAGCCGATCTGCTCTTCATCCTCCAGCTCTGCTTCCAGCCAGACCGCGTCTTCTTCCGCTGCCGTCCCTTCCTTATGGGCAAGAAGGCGTATGGTCAAGCCCGAAGCTTCCTGAAGCCATTCCAGCAAAAACGGCGCAAACCCGCCGACACGAAGGTGCCAGCGGGATGTCTCGTGCAGCACGTCGGCCACGGAGCCAACCTGCAGAATTTGACCGTTATTCAGCAACGCGACGCGGTCACACAGCAGCTCTACGTCCTCCAACAGGTGCGAGTTGAGAAAAATCGTTTTACCCCGCGCCTTCATCAGCCGGAGCAATTCTCGTACGTCTCTGCGGCCCAAGGGATCGAGGGCAGAGGCCGGCTCGTCCAAAAAAACGATAGGCGGGTCGTTCACCAGGGCGCAAGCCAATCCAAGCCGCTGCTGCATTCCTTTGGAGTACCTCTTGACCCGGTCTTTGCCACGAAGCCCGAGACCGACGAGGTCAAGCAGCTCCGGTATGCGCCGCTTCGCCTCGGAAGCTTCAACGCCGCATAACCGGGCATGGAGCCAAATCACTTCTTCGCCGCTGAGCCATTCCTGGTACCGGTATAACTCCGGCAAGTAGCCAAAATGCCTTCTTGCTTCCAACGAGCCGATCGGATGGCCGCAAATCGCACCATGGCCCTGCGTCGGCCGAATCAAGCCGACGAGCATTTTCACAAAGGTGCTCTTGCCTGCCCCGTTCGGGCCGAGGAAGCCAAAGGCTTCCCCTTCCCCTACGGTAATCGTAATGCTGCGGCAGCCGCGGCCATTGCCGTAATCTTTCGTCAACTCATGCGCTGTAATGGCTTGCTCGTTCAAGAGACGATCAGCTCCTTCACTTTGTCAAGCAGCGCTTCGCGGTCGGTAAAATTGTCGCCATTTAGCCCAAAGAGTTGACCTTGATTTACCCACAAGGCAGAGTAATACTGCCGCTTGTCCGTAGAATCCGTCGTGACCAGCACATCCGTACTTCCCACCTTGACCTTCTCCGAAGGCCGATTCATGATGATAGGCAGCGGCACGTTTCCGGTCGTAAGCAGATCCACGTTCTGCAAGCTGTCCTTCAAATGATCCGGTAGTAGCGGGAACTGCAGAACCGCCTGCAGCGCTTCGGCTACCGGAATCGACGGATCGACGGATACGACGGGGATCGGCTGTTGTGTCAGAGAGTAGTTGCCTTTACCGTTCTTCACATTCATGTAGACTGTCTCACCCGTTTCAAGCGTAATCGGTTTGCCATCAATGGATTTAGGCAGCGTCTGCTTTGCCCCAAGTCTGGACATTGCCTTGTTCACTTCGTCAACGTTTAATTTGAACGTTATTGTGTTGGAACGACTAATGTAAAGCTTCTCCTGCTCTCCGGTATAGTCCTTCGGAATGACGATGCTGCGCCCCAAAATCTCGGAAGCTTTGTTGGCTGTTAATTGTCCGTCTATTTTGCCGGACGTAGTCGTGAATGTGCCAAGCTTGTTGATACTCTCTCTCGTTTGCCCGTCGGGAAAAACGCTGCTCAACAAAGACCGGAGATCGTTTTCCTGAACGACCGTCATTTCCTGCATTCGAAATTTATTCAATATGGAAGCCAGCGCCTCGTTCCCGATTGGCGTGCTGAGGAAAGCGGCCAGTACCAGCACTGCCGCCGCAGCGGCCACCCTTTTGCTCCGCCTTCTGATCCAACGGACGAACGGATAAGCCTTAGGCGTCTCCGCCGTTGTCCTGTCCGGTTCCAAAACAGGCAACGGACGATTATCGGATATAGCGATCGATTGTAACGATTCTGTCTCCCAAGCTTCTGTCGCCGACGGATTTAATTTATCGGCTTCCTTTGCCCACTGCTCCCAACGAAGCGATTTCGGTTCGGAAGCAAGCCGCTGCTGGAGCTTCTCCCAAGCGGCATCCGTGGGATCGGAATTTTTCCTCGCAAATGACTCGATCATATGTCATGGCCCTCCTAGTTCAACTTGAGTTTGCAATTCCGCATGCCGTTTTAATCGGGCGGTCGCCCGGTGAATGAGCGTGCCTACAAGCGGTGTGCGAATTTGAAGCTTCTCGGCGATCTCCGCATAGCTGTAGCCCGAGAAGCGAAGCAGCAGCGCCTGCCGGTCCCGTTCCGAAAGCTGGTCCAGCCATCCGCGCAATTCCTCGTGCTCAAACTGCTCCAATACCGTCTCCTCGTTCGACTTGCCTTCCTGCTCCGTTACCCGCAGATGAAGCTCCTGCTTTTCTTGAAGCGCCCGTTCGCGGGCACGCTTTGACATATGATCGTAGGCGATCCGGGTCAATACCCGATGAAGCCAAGCACCGATCAACTGTGGGTTGTCCGGCGGATTGCGGTATAGACGCAGGAATACTTCCTGTGCCAAATCCTCAGCGGCTGCCTCGTCGCGGATCAGCGCGATTAATTTTCGGCGCACCGACGGGTAATGCTTATAAAATGTAAGACGGAAATAATCGGAATCCGGATGTTCCAATGTGATGTTCTCCTTTCAGCTGCAGCTATACATAAGACAGGGGCCAGCCTTATTGTGTATCACCCGATAAAAAAGAAAAGCATCCGAGCCTTTTTCCTGTACCGTAGCGGAAAAATTCGAATGCCAAAAATTGTTTTTTAGGCTTTGCCGTATTCGCTTGGATTTTCACGCCATGCTTTCAGCGCCTGCACATCCTGCTCCTGGATGCTTCCGTTCCGAAGAGCGACGTCGAGCAGTACCGTGTAATTCGTCAGCGTCTCAAAAGGAATGCCCGATCCCGCAAAGGCCTCTCGCGCCTTCTCAAACTGATACGAGAAGATACCAAGCACCCCGAGAGCGTGTGCCCCAGCTTCATTTACGGCCAAGGCCACCTTGAGCGAACTGCCGCCCGTCGAGATCAAATCCTCGATGACCACCGTCTTCTGACCAGGTTTAATCAAGCCTTCGATCAGGTTTTCCTTCCCGTGGCCTTTTGCCTTGTCGCGGACGTAAACCATCGGTAAACCGAGCTTCTGGGCTACCCAAGCTGCGTGCGGAATCCCTCCGGTTGCCGCCCCCGCAATGACTTCCGCATCCGGGAAATTGTCGCGGATGAGCGCAACGAAGCCTTCGGCGATCCGTTCGCGGATCTCCGGGAACGAAATGGTCAGCCGGTTATCGCAGTAGATCGGCGATTTCAGGCCGGACGTCCAAGTAAAAGGCTGCTGGGGACGAAGCGCCACGGCGCCGATCGCGAGCAGGTCGGCGGCTATTTGCCCGGCCAGCTCCGGATTTATACGAATCGATGGGGTTGTCATTCGATTTCATCTCCTTAAGTATAAAAATTGCGCTTTTTACAGCCCTTCGACAGAGGCGATAATCGCTTTCAGCGCCGCTCTTGGGTCCGGCGCGGCTGTGATCGGACGACCAATGACGATATAGTCCGTCCCTTGGGCGAACGCTTGCTCCGGCGTCATGACGCGGGATTGATCGCCGATGTCCGCTCCTGCAGGACGAATGCCCGGTGTCACGGTCACAAAGCCGCTGCCGCACGTCTCTTTGATTCGAACGACCTCCAGCGGAGAGGCTACCACACCGTGAAGACCGGCGGCTTGCGTCAATCGGGCGTATCGGACCACCGCATCCTCTACCGTCCCTTCGATGCCGATTTCTTCGTTCATGACCGCCTGGCTTGTGCTGGTGAGCTGCGTAACGCCGATGACGATCGGCTTAGGACCGGATGCGGCTTGAACCGCCTTGTCCACGCCTTCCATCGCCGCCTCCATCATCTGCTTGCCACCTGCCGCATGCACGTTGAACATGTCTGCGCCAAGCTTCGTGATGCTTTCCGCGCCGCCCTTGACGGTATTCGGAATATCGTGCATTTTGAGATCGAGAAAGACGTTATAGCCCTTTTCTTTAAGCATGTGTACAAATGCCGGACCGGCGTTGTAAAACAGCTGCATTCCCACCTTCAAATAACACGGAATGCCTTCCAGCGACCGGACCAGCGACTCCGCCTGCTTCGCCTCGGCATAATCGAGCGCGACCATGATGCGCTTCGCCGCCATTAAGTTGGTAGACACAAGCTACCGCCCCTTTTCTTTAAAATCGGATAAATCTGACCGCTCGTAGAAGGGCCTAATCAAGGGATTAGCACAGCATTTCCGCAAGGAGCGGAACGCTGTGCTAATGCAATTGTTGTTATGCGTGATTCGCGGGCATCGCCGTGGATTGGAAGTAGATGGACTCCAACACGTGCAGCAGCGCGCTAACCGTATCCAGCGAGGTCATGCAGACGACGCCGTTCTCTACTGCCTCGCGGCGAATCCGGAAGCCGTCGCGCTCCGGTGTCTTGCCTTTCGTCAGCGTGTTGACGACGAAGTGCGCTTCGCCGTTGCGGATCAGGTCGAGAATGTTCGGCGAGCCTTCGCTCAGCTTGTTGACGCGGGTCACTTGAAGACCAGCGTCCTCCAAGGCCTGTGCCGTTCCGCCCGTAGCGACGATGCGATAGCCCAGTCTATCGAAGCCGCGGAAGATTTCCAGCGCTTCCTCTTTGTCTTTATCGGCAATCGTAGCGATGATCGCGCCTGTCGGCGGAACTTTCATGCCGGAGCCGATCAGACCTTTATACAGCGCTTTGGCAAACGTTTTGTCGCGGCCCATCACTTCACCCGTCGATTTCATCTCCGGTCCAAGCGTCGTATCGACACGGCGCAGCTTCGCGAAGGAGAAGACCGGTACTTTGACGGATACGAACTTGTCTTCCGGCCACAAGCCGGTTTGGTAACCCATATCGGCCAGCTTTTCGCCCATAATGACACGGGTTGCGACGTTGGCCATCGGAATTTTCGTTACTTTGCTGAGGAAAGGAACCGTCCGCGAGGAGCGCGGATTCACTTCGATCACATACACTTCGTTTTGATAGATGACGAACTGGATGTTGACGAGACCAACGACCTGCAGCCCTCTGGCGATTCTAGTCGTAATGTCGATAATTTTTTGTTTCAGCTCGGCGGATACCGTCTGCGGCGGGTATACCGCGATGGAGTCGCCGGAGTGAACGCCGGCCCGCTCCACGTGCTCCATAATGCCTGGAATCAGTACCGTTTCTTTGTCGCAGATCGCATCCACTTCGACTTCTTTGCCGAGCATGTAACGGTCGATGAGAACCGGATGCTCCGGGTTGATTTTGACCGCATATTCCATGTAGCTGAGCAATTCTTCGTCGGAGTAGACGATTTCCATGGCACGGCCGCCAAGAACATACGACGGACGGACGAGCACCGGGTACCCGAAGCGGGAGGCCATGCCGACAGCCTCGTCCACCGAGGTTACCGTTCCGCCCGGCGGCTGCGCGATGTCAAGCTGACGCAGCAGCGCTTCGAATTTTTTGCGGTCTTCAGCCGCGTCGATGTTCTCCAAATCCGTGCCAAGGATGCGCACGCCTGCCTTCGCAAGCGGTGCAGCCAGGTTGATCGCCGTTTGTCCGCCGAATTGGACGATAACGCCGATCGGCTGCTCGCGCTCGATGACGTTCATAACGTCCTCGAAGAACAGCGGCTCGAAGTACAGCCGGTCCGATGTATTAAAGTCCGTAGACACCGTCTCCGGGTTGTTGTTGATAATAACGGCTTCATAGCCGGCCTTTTGGATCGCCCATACCGCATGCACGGTCGAGTAGTCGAACTCGATCCCTTGACCGATTCGGATCGGACCGGAGCCGAGCACGACAACCTTTTGCTTCGTCGTTTCCTTGACTTCGTCTTCCGTCTCGTAAGTCGAGTAGTAGTAAGGCGTCGTTGCTTCGAATTCCGCGGCGCAGGTGTCGACCATTTTGTAGACCGGCTTCAGTCCCAAGCCGATCCGGTATGCGCGAACGTCCGCTTCCTGCGTCAAGCTCAGCCCTTTGTCGGCTTGACTTCGCAGTTCGGCAATGGCGCGGTCGGTGAAGCCTTTGCGCTTCGCTTCGCGGAGCAGCTCTTCGCTCAGCTCCGGTAGCAGCAGCTCGGCTTCGAAAGCGATCAAGCCTTCGAGCTTGTGCAGGAACCACCAGTCCACCTTGGTCAAATCCTGCAGTTGCTGTACGCTGTATCCGCGGCGAAGTGCTTCGGCGATCAGGAAGATGCGCTCATCGTCTGGCTTCACAAGCCGCTGCTCAAGCGTCTCTTGGTCCAGCGTCTCCGCATCCTTCAAATATAGGCGGTGCACGCCGATTTCTAGGGAACGTACCGCTTTGTGAATCGATTCTTCGAACGTGCGGCCGATGGCCATGACTTCGCCCGTCGCTTTCATTTGCGTGCCGAGCTTGCGGTTTGCCGCGGTAAATTTATCGAACGGCCAGCGCGGAATTTTGGATACGATATAGTCCAGCGTCGGCTCGAAGCAAGCGTACGTTTGACCCGTTACCGGGTTGACGATTTCGTCGAGCGTATAGCCGATCGCGATTTTGGCTGCCATTTTGGCAATCGGGTAGCCGGTTGCCTTGGAAGCGAGCGCCGACGAGCGGCTAACCCGCGGATTCACTTCGATGACGTAATATTGATAGCTGTGCGGGTCCAGCGCAAACTGCACGTTGCATCCGCCTTCGATATTCAAGGCGCGGATGATTTTGAGCGATGCGGAACGCAGCATTTGGTATTCGCGGTCCGACAGCGTCTGGCTCGGCGCTACAACGATACTGTCGCCCGTATGAACGCCGACCGGATCGAAGTTTTCCATGTTGCACACGACGATACAGTTGTCGTTCGCGTCGCGCATCACCTCGTACTCGACTTCCTTCATGCCGGCGATGCTTTTCTCGATCAGACATTGGCCGATCGGGCTGTAGCGAATACCGGAGGAAACAGTTTCCAGCAGCTCTTCCTCGGTGGCGCAGATGCCCCCGCCCGTGCCGCCCAGCGTGTACGCCGGACGTACGATAATCGGATAGCCGATTTCATTTGCAAAATCGAGCGCTTCCTGTACCGTCGTTACGATCGTGCTCTCCGGTACCGGCTGTTCCAGCTCGCGCATCAGATCGCGGAACAAATCGCGGTCTTCCGCTTTCTCGATCGCCGTCAACTGGGTACCGAGCAGCTTCACGTTTTCACGCTCCAGCACGCCGGCGCGCGCCAGCTCTACCGCCATATTGAGGCCGGTCTGTCCTCCGAGGGTCGGCAGCAAGCCGTCCGGACGCTCTTGGCGGATGATTTGGGTGACGAAGTCGAGCGTAATCGGCTCGATGTATACTTTGTCGGCCATGTTCGTGTCGGTCATGATCGTCGCCGGATTGCTGTTGATTAGAACGACCTCGAAGCCTTCTTCTTTCAGAGCTTGGCAAGCTTGCGTACCGGCATAATCGAATTCCGCTGCTTGTCCGATGACGATCGGACCGGAGCCGATCACGAGAATTTTTTTGAGGTTATTATTTTTCGGCATAGTGGAGCTCCCCTTTCGATGCGGATACGGCCGTGCTGCCCGCTTTGTATGCCGCTGCGATCTGCGCCTGACGCGGAAGCTGCGGGTTGTTTTGCTTATGATCGCGGATCAGCTGCAGGAAGTCATCGAACAAGTAGCTCGAATCGAACGGTCCCGGCGCTGCCTCCGGGTGATACTGAACGGAGAAGGCCGGATATTTTTTGTGACGCAGCCCTTCGATCGTCTTGTCGTTGTTGTTGATATGAGTCACTTCCAAATCTGTGCCGGCGATCGACTCTTCTTTTACGGTGTAGCCATGGTTCTGCGATGTGATGTAGCAGCGGCCCGTGATCAAGTCTTTCACCGGGTGGTTGCCGCCGCGATGGCCGAATTTCAGCTTTTCCGTATCGGCGCCGCCCGCCAAAGCAAACAGTTGATGCCCGAGGCAGATGCCGAAGATCGGGAATTCGCCGAGCAGCTCGGCAATCATTTTTGCCGCATGCGGCACGTCTTTCGGGTCCCCAGGGCCGTTGGACAGCAGAATGCCGTCCGGCGCCAGCCGGCGGATTTGGTCCGCGGTCGTGTCCTGCGGCACGACGACGACGTCGCAGCCGCGCTTGGTCAAGTCGCGCAAAATGCCGCTCTTGGAGCCGAAATCGACGAGTACAACGCGCTCTTTCGTGCCCGGTGCGCTGAACACGCTTTTTGTAGATACGCGGGACACTTGATCGGTCATAAGCGGCGATGCTTTAAGCTGCTCCAGCAGCTCTTCCACGCGCTTTTCGGAGGTGGTCAGAATGCCTTTCATGACGCCGTGATGACGGATGCGGCGAGTCAGCATCCGGGTATCGATGCCGCTGATGCCGATAATACCGTATTCTTTAAGCAAGCTGTCCAGCGAGTACTCGGCTCTCCAGTTGCTGGGCGCCGTTTCATGCTCGCGAACGACGAACCCGTGAATAAACGGGCGGATCGATTCGAAATCGTCGCGCGTGATGCCGTAGTTTCCGATCAGCGGGTACGTCATGGTCACGATCTGGCCGCAGTAGGACGGATCGGACAATACCTCCTGGTATCCTGTAATGCCTGTATTGAACACGACTTCGCCAACCGAGTCGCCGGTGCTTCCGAATGCTTTGCCGGTAAACAGCGTACCGTCTTCCAACAACAATCTTGCCTGCATCTGCTGTCATCTCCCTATGTGGTGGTATTAATCCCCCTAAATCCCCCTTTCCAAAGGGGGAGCCCAGGGGCGTTGCCCCTGGACCCCCAAGTTGTCGCATAAGGGGGTATGTAGCTTTGAAGGAGCTGCGACGGGGGATCGCGTTTGTCCGGACGGCGCGGAGGCTGACGCCCCCGCAGCCGGCCGGACACGCTTTACGGTGCTGCAGGTATTCGTGCGCAAGCAACCGACCTGCTCAATGCCTTCTTTACAACAAAATCGATACTATAAATAAGGAACTTTGTTCCTTTATTTTTCCTAACTATAGATTCCCCTCGCAGCAGAGGTCTACTCGCTTTTCCTACTCGGACCAGACGACGTTGCCGCCGACGACGGTTAAGGTCGGCCAGCCTTTTAAGCTCCAGCCGGTAAACGGCGTATTGCGTCCTTTGGACAAGAATTCCACCGGGTTGACCTGCTTCTCCGTTTCGAGGTCGATCAGCGTCAGATCGGCGGTTTTGCCGACCTCGATCGTTCCCCAAGGAAGTCCGAATACTTTTGCCGGCAGCTTGGTCATTTTATCGAGCAGAAACTCCAGCGTCCATTGGCCGGTTGCGACGAACTTCGTGTACAAGAGCGGGAAGGCCGTCTCAAATCCGACGATGCCGAATGGGGCAAGCTGCATGCCGCGCGCTTTCTCTTCCTCGCTGTGCGGAGCGTGGTCGGTGACCACAATGTCGATCGTGCCGTCGACAAGGCCCTCGATGCAGGCCCGCACGTCGCGCGGGGTACGCAGCGGCGGGTTCATTTTCCAGTTCGCATCCATTCCTGGAATGTCTTCGTCGGAAAGCAGCAAGTGATGCGGGCACACTTCGGCGGTCACTTTAATGCCGATCTGCTTCGCTTGACGGATCAGGCGAACCGACTGTTCCGTGCTGACGTGGCACACATGGTAGTGTACCCCTGTCGCTTCAGCCAGCAAAATGTCGCGGCCGACGTGAATCGCTTCGGATTCGTTCGGGATTCCTTTGAGTCCGTGCTTGCGGGCAAATGCGCCTTCGCTTACAGCAGCGCCTTCAACCAGCGTATTGTCCTCGCAGTGCGCAATAACCGGCATGCCGATTGAGGCCGCTTTGGCCATCGCATCCTTCATCATTTGTGCGCTTTGCACACCGACGCCGTCGTCCGTGTAACCGATGACCCCGGCTTCCTTCAAGGCATCGAAGTCCGTGAGCTCGCGGCCGAGCTCATTTTTCGTGATGCAGCCGTAAGGCAGGACGCGTACGATGCCTTCGGTTTGAGCCTTGTTCAGCACGTACTGGACTGTTTCCACCGTATCGATGACCGGCCGCGTATTCGGCATGCAGGCGATCGTTGTGAAGCCGCCGCGCGCCGCGGAACGGGTACCCGATGCGATATCTTCCTTATATTCGAAGCCCGGTTCGCGCAGATGCACGTGCATGTCGATGAGTCCGGGCGCCAGCAGCTTGCCTTGGGCGTCGATAACCGTATGTCCGGCCGTATCCGGCAAAGCTTCCCCCGCGTCGACGATTTGCTCGATGCGCTCGCCATTCGCGAACACGTGCTTTTTCTTCAATTCATTGCCCCCAGCCGCCAGGCTGGCATTCAGTATCCAAATTCCCATGGGAACCTCCGTTCGTTTCGTCTTCGTAGTAGGTTAAGGATTCGGTTTAGCTTAGCGCCCGCTCGATGACCGCCATCCGGATCGGCACGCCATGGCTCATTTGCGTAAAAATTTTCGATTTCTCGCATTCCACCAGCTCGTCGTCAATTTCCACATTCCGGTTGAACGGAGCCGGATGCATGATGATCGCGTGCGGCGCCATGCGGGCGGCGCGTTCTGCCGTCAATCCGTACGCGGCACGATATTCCTCCGCCGAGCTGAACAGCGAGCCTTCGTGCCGTTCGAGCTGCACGCGCAGCATCATGACCACGTCGGCTTTCAACGCCTCGTCAAACGAGATGTAGGGCGCATGCTCCGCAAGCTCGGCGGCCTGCATGACCGGCGGCGCGCAGAAGCTTACTTTGGCTCCCAGCGTTTGCAGCGCCCATAGATTCGAACGCGCCACGCGGCTGTGCTGGATGTCTCCGACGATCGCCACATGAAGGCCGCGGATCTCGCCGAACTGCTTGCGCATTGTATACAGATCGAGCAGCGCCTGCGTCGGATGCTCGTTGTTGCCGTCGCCCGCGTTGATCAGCGGGACTTTGATTTTTTGCGCCAGCTCGGCCAGCAGCCCGTTGGGCTTCATGCGGATGACGCCGGCGTCGATGCCCATCGATTCGAGCGTTCGCACTGTATCGTAGATCGATTCGCCCTTCTGTACGCTGGAGACGGCTGCCGCGAAGTTGAGCACTTCCGTTCCAAGCCTTTTTTCCGCAACCTCGAAGGAGAATCTCGTTCTTGTGCTGTTCTCAAAAAACATGTTGGCGACAAAGCGCCCTTGCAACTGGTTCGTCACTTTTACCGGATGCTGTTCCCAGTAGGCCGCACGATCGAGGATCGCGTTCAGCTCTCCGGCGCTAAGTCCTTTGGTGCCTAGCAAATGTTTTTCCGACTGTACTTGAAGCTGTGTCATTCGTTTGGCCTCCTCTGTCCTGTGATGACGACTTGATCCACCCCATCCACTTCATTTACCTGTACTTCGATGCTTTCGAGCCGGGACGTCGGAATGTTTTTCCCTACGAAGTCCGGACGAATCGGCAATTCCCTGTGACCCCGATCCACCAGCACCGCCAATTGAATCATTTGCGGCCGGCCGAGATCCATCAGGGCATCCATGGCTGCCCTTACCGTGCGTCCCGTGAACAGCACGTCATCGAACAAAATGAGCTTTTTGTTGTGAACCTCCAGACGATCGTTCGCCTGCTCGCTTCCGGGCACATCCTCCCGGGCTCCCGATACGGTCGCTTCCAGCAAGCCGCTTCGGTCGTCCCGGTATTTGGTCACATCCACTTCGCCGATGGGAGCGGGTATGCCCTCGATCTCGCGGATTCGATCGGCCACCCGCTTTGCAAGGTAAATCCCCCGTGTCCGGATACCGATTAGCATGCAGTTTTCAAAGCCCTTGTTTTTCTCCAAAATCTCATGGGCGATACGAGTCAAAGCCCGCCGTATCGCGGTTTCATCCATTAATACATGCTCAGCAGACTCCATCGGTCAGGCAACCTCCTTCACCAAAGCTTTCGCGATTTTGACCATAAAAAAACCTTGCCGTATCGGCAAGGTTTGCGCGCACAGGAACAGAACAGGTCACACCGGGACGGACACACCCCACTGGCATCTATGCCGGCGGGCGCATCCGCTTGGACCGTTCGATTCGTCGTTCACCTTGCCAGCCTCACGGGACTGATTTTAAAGGTGCTATTCAGTTACAAGCATTATGCCATGTTCGACACCCGATGTCAATACTCTACGAATCGCATCCTAATCGCCCCGTTCGATCGGCCAAGGATTGCTAGGGCATGCGTTTTATGCTATAAAAGATGTAGTTCGTGATCTTCGGGACAACGGATCATGCCCGTTTTTCGTTCACGGTATCACTACATAAGGAGCTGGAATCCCGTTTATGTCGATCGAAATGAATACAGAAGATGTCATTAATCTCATTAAAACAAGCAAGAAAAAGACCCCGGTTAAAGTATACGTCAAAGGCGATCTGGAATCCATCTCCTTCGGAGACCATATTCAGGCGTTCATCTCCGGCAAAAGCGGTGTGCTGTTCGGCGATTGGACAGATGTAAAAAGCGTGCTGGACGCGGAAGCCGGCAAAATCGAAGACTACGTGGTGGAAAATGACCGCCGCAATTCCGCAGTACCGCTGCTGGACCTCAAAAATGTCAATGCCCGCATCGAACCGGGCGCGATCATCCGCGACATGGTCGGCATCGGCGACAACGCGATCATCATGATGGGAGCCGTGATCAACATCGGCGTAACCATCGGCGAAGGCACGATGATCGATATGAACGCCATTCTCGGCGGCCGCGTGAAAGTCGGTAAAATGTGCCACATCGGAGCAGGCGCTGTCCTCGCGGGCGTGATCGAGCCGCCTTCCGCACAACCGGTCGTGATCGAGGACGACGTGCTCGTCGGAGCTAACGCCGTTATTCTCGAAGGCGTACGCGTCGGACAAGGTTCCGTCGTCGCTGCAGGCGCAGTCGTTGTTGAAGACGTGCCAGAGTTCAGCGTCGTTGCCGGTACCCCTGCCCGCATCATCAAAAAAGTGGACGACAAAACGAAGTCGAAAACAGAAATTTTGAAAGACCTGCGCAACTTGTAATTCGGCGCATTCAAGGCTCGGCGATCTGACGCCGGGCCTTTCTCTTCATTCTCTAACCTAAGGAGGCATTGCTGCCATGTCCGTAGCCGTCAACCCGAGCCGCTTTGTACAAATTCGCAGAGATTTGCATAAAATTCCGGAGCTCGGGTTTCAAGAGTTTAAGACCCAGCGGTATTTGCTTGATTACATCGCATCCTTGCCGCAGGAGCGTCTCGAAGTCCGCACTTGGCAAACCGGCATTATCGTAAATGTGAAAGGAACCGCGCCCAAGCGCCGGTTCGGCTACCGCGCCGACATCGACGGATTGCCGATTACGGAAGATACCGGATACGATTTCCGTTCGGAGCATCCCGGCTTTATGCATGCCTGCGGGCACGATCTGCATATGTCCATCGGCCTCGGCATCCTGACTCATTTTACGCAGCAGCCGATCCGCGATAATCTGACCTTTATTTTTCAACCTGCGGAAGAAGGACCCGGAGGCGCCAAGCCGATGCTCGAATCCGAAGAGCTCCGGGACTGGATGCCCGACGAAATTTTCGCCTTGCACATCGCGCCGGAATATCCGGCAGGCACAGTGGCCACCAAACCAGGCATTTTGTTCGCCAATACGTCCGAGCTGTTTATCACCTTAACGGGCAAAGGCGGGCATGCTGCTTTCCCACACAACGCGAACGATATGGTCATTGCCGCGTGCCAGCTTGTGGGACAACTGCAAACCGTCATTTCCCGCAATGTCAATCCCCTTGATTCGGCAGTCATTACGATTGGCAAAATCGACGGCGGGACAAAGCAGAATATTATCGCCGAAACGGCTCGTCTGGAAGGAACGATACGGACACTTTCGGCCGAAACGATGTCGCTCGTCAAGTCCCGGATCGAGGCGCTCGTCGCCGGAATGGAGACGGCTTTCGCCTGCAAGGCCGAGATCGACTACGGCGCCAATTACCGGCAGGTGTTTAACGAGGCGGATGTGACGGGCCAATTTATGAACTGGGTTCGAGATACGGACCATTCAGCTCCCCTTCAATTGGTCGAATGTACCGAAGCGATGACCGGAGAAGATTTCGGATATTTTCTCGAAGCGATTCCCGGATTCATGTTCTGGCTCGGCGTCGGGACCCCTTACGGACTGCATCATGCGAAGCTTGAGCCGGACGAACGCGCCATCGACTTGGCCATCAACCTGATGAGCCGCTTCCTGACTTGGAAAAGCGAACAATAACAATTTGAACAAAAAAGCTTCTCGTCCCGGTTCTGTCACGCTAAAAACCGGAATGAGAAGCTTTTACTTTTACCTACAGGCCGCTTACAAATACTTTCAATCGTTCCATGGCCCGCTCCAAAACGTCCATCGAATAAGCGTACGATAAGCGGATATAGCCTTCCCCAAGCGCGGAGAACGCATCCCCCGGCACGACGGCTACCCGCTGTTCATCCAGCAGCTTCATGGCAAAATCCATAGAAGACAAGCCAAAGCGCTCTATAGAAGGGAATAAATAAAACGCTCCTTCCGGCTTCTCCAGTTCGAAGCCCATCTCGACGAGCCGGTCATAGACAAAGTCCCGTCGTTTCACGTATTCGGCTCGCATTGGCAGCGCATCGTCGATTCCCGCCGTCAGCGCTTCGATGGCAGCATACTGGCTGATGGAGCTTGCGCAAGTAACGTTGTATTGGTGTACCTTCACCATATGCTGTGTTAAATAAGCCGGGGCAAAAGTAAAGCCGATTCGCCAGCCCGTCATCGAATGCGATTTCGACAATCCGTTAATGACGATGGTACGCTCCCGCATCCCGGGCAGGGAGGCAATGGAACGATGAGGCCCGTCATAGATCAGCTCGCTGTAGATTTCGTCGGAAATGACGAACAGGTTGCGTGCTTCGAGCAGCCGGCCGATATCGGCAAGCTCCTCTTCGTTCATCACCCGGCCGGTCGGATTGGACGGATAGGCCAAAATGACACACCGCGTTTTATCGGTCAAGTACGGCTCCAGCACTTCCGCCGTCAGCTTGAAGCCGGTGCCGCGAGTATCCGCATACACCGGCACACCGCCGCACAGGCGAATAAGCGGCTCATAGCCCGGATAGATCGGACCAGGCAAGATCACTTCGCTTCCCGGTTCCAAAATCGTGCGAAGCGTAATATCGAGCGCCTGACTCGCGCCTACGGTAACGAGCACTTCTTCCAGCCCGGAATAGCTCAGCCCGTATTTGCGTTCAATGAACGCCGCTGCAGCCTGCCGGAGCTCCGGTAGACCCGGATTCGGCGTATAGGTTGTCCGCTGTTCTTCGATGGCCCGCTCGGCCGCACGCATAATGTGGTCCGGCGTCGGAAAATCAGGCTGGCCGATCGTCAGCGTGAGGGCGTCTTTATAATTCGCAACCAAATTGGAAATTTTCCGGATGCCGGAAATTTGAATCTCCTTAACACTCGGATTGATTAAGCGCTCAAGCTGTTCCATAACGTTCCCCCATGTCCCTGACCTTGTTACCTTGTTCGCAGCACTTCCAGAACCCGCTGCATATCGTCTGGAATCGGCGCTTCGAACTGCAGCTCCGCTCCCGAACGCGGATGCTCGAATCCGAGCACGGCCGCGTGAAGCGCTTGTCCTTCCATCAGGACTCCCTTGCTCTTGGAAGGACCGTAGGCAGGATCTCCCACAAGCGGATGTCCGATGAATTTCATGTGCACCCGAATCTGATGCGTGCGCCCTGTCTCCAGCTTCAGCTCCAGCAGCGTATAATCGCCGAACCTCTCCACTACAAGAAAATGCGTAACCGCATGCTTGCTGTTCCGTTCGGTGACGGTGTACAGCTTCCGATCCTTCGGATCGCGTCCGATCGGCGCATCGACAGTGCCGTTCTCGTGAGGAACGTTACCATGCACAAGGGCAAAATATTTGCGATTGACCGTATGCGCCTTCAACTGGGCAGCCAGTCCCGAATGAGCCAGATCGTTTTTCGCGGCCATTAGCAGACCCGACGTATCCTTATCGATGCGATGAACAATGCCGGGCCGAATGACGCCGTTAATGCCGGACAAATCCTTGCAATGATACAGAAGCGCATTGACGAGTGTTCCGCTGTAGTGTCCGGGCGCCGGGTGCACGACCATGCCCCGCGGCTTGTTGACGACAATCACGTCCGAATCTTCATACACAACGTCCAGCGGAATCGGTTCCGGCGTAAGTACCAGCTCTTCCGGTTCGGGCATGACCAGCGTCATGGCATCTCCTTCGGAAAGCTTGTAATTCGGCTTCACCGCGCGGCCGTCAACCTTCACGCAGCCGTCCTTGATCCACTGCTGCACTTGCGTGCGGGACACTTCTTCCTCCAGCGCTTCCGTAATGAACTTATCGATTCGCTCTCCGGCGTCTTCCCGCTCAGCCATCCATTCAAATCGCTGATCTTGCTCCGACCATCCTTGCTCGGTCACATTCATGATTGCGCATCCCCGCTTTCCAGCTTGTTGGCGGCGTTTTGTTTCGATTCCTGGCGCCAGCTGATCAGCGAATCCACGAAGATCAAGGCGACACCGACGACGATCGCAGAATCGGCAACGTTAAAGATCGGGAACGGATAGTTCACCGGGATGCCGAAAAAACTGAAACGGAAGTGAAAATCGAGAAAATCCACCACTTCGCCAAACAGCGCACGGTCGATAAAATTGCCGAGCGCCCCTCCAAGTAACAAACTCAGAGCAAACGGCAGCAGCTTCTTTCCTTCTTTGCGCGTTTTCTGCAAATACCAGACCACTCCAATAGCTACAAAAACCGTAACGATAAGAAAAAACCAACGCTGATTCGGCAAAATACCGAAAGCCGCTCCAGTGTTGCGATGAGAAGTGATTTGGAAAAATTCGCCGATGACCGATCGCGATTCTCCCAGCTCCAACCGGCTTACAATAAGCCATTTGGTAGCCTGATCCAACAGGAGAACGATGAAAGCGTAAATGTAATATCTCAAAATAACAACTCCTTATTGGGCTTGCTGATAACCTGCATACATTTACCTAGCTAAAAACAACGGGCAGCGCGAAAAATAACGATACATGCTTGCTTTAATCAAAAGGAGGCGCTTTTCTTGACAAACCTTCCGTTCGAATCCGGTTCATCCGGTCCGCTTACCGGGCAGCAGCTCCAAGCGCTCAAAGCCAAGCTGACGGAAGAAAAGCAGTGGCTGGAGCGGCATTTAGAATCGCGCGAACATATGGGACTCGGTGATTCCATGCGCGTCCAGACCGGAGAGCTTTCCAACTATGACAACCATCCGGCCGACTTGGGCACCGAGATGTACGAGCGCGGCAAAGATATCGCTCTTCACGAAAATGCCGAGCACCAGCTTACCGACATTAACGAAGCTCTGGCGCGTATGGAATCGGGAAAATACGGCATTTGCCGGGTATGCGGGCAGCCGATTCCGCACGAACGGCTGGAAGCCGTCCCTACAACCGCCTACTGCGTGGAGCATGTACCCGACCCCGATATGTCCCAACGCCGTCCTGCGGAAGAAAAATTTCTTGACCCGCCTTTCGGAAGAACAAGTCTCGACGAACGCGAGGGGCAGACGCAGTTCGACGGCGAAGACGCCTGGCAAATCGTCGAAAGCTGGGGAACGTCCAATACGCCGGCGATGGCCGACGATCCGAACGAGTCCGACAGCTACAACGAGATGCAGATCGAAGCCGACGAAACCGAAGGATACGTCGAATCGTTAGAAAGCTTCTTGGCCACCGACATTTACGGCCGTCAAGTTACGGTTGTCCGTAATAAGGCGTACCAGCACTATATGCGCAGCGGCGAAGGAGACGGCCTGCTCGAACCCGAGGAAGAGGCCGAAGACCGTTTTTCGTAACGAGCTAGAACGTCCTTCTTCCTTCCAACTGGTACTGCACATGCTTGACAATATCGGCAATATAATTCCCGATAATAGGCAAATTTAGCACGTTAAGCGCCTGAAGTAGATACAGGATGGTCGAAGCGAATATGGTAAAACCGATCGCAATGCCTACGCCGCGTGAAATCCCGGCAATCAGGTTGGTCCAAATCAGGCGGATCGGGCTATTCATGAGCAGAATGTAGTCGGCAATTTGCGTCCTTTCGATATCCGCAGCAATTTCACTCACTTTTTTATGCACCTGCTCAAGCAGTTTTTCCTGATCGTTCTTTTTCGTCGTCTGTTCCATTGCGCAACCCTCCCGGGTTTCATATAACGAGCTTTCCATGGGAGGAACTTTACCTCCCATGGATGGCTCGCTAGCCCATTAGTCTGCAGCGCCGGCTTTTAACACTCCCGAGCAGCGTTTGCACAGCGTCGGGTGCTCGGAGTCATGACCAACCTCTGGCGTTACGATCCAGCAGCGTTCACACTTCTCCCCATCGGCTACTGCGATTTTTACGGTAAGCCCCTTGAATGTTTGAGTTCCTTCGGGAGCTGTCTCGTCAGGATGATGCACCTTCACCGCGGAAACGATAAACAACAGATCTAACCGCTCGAAGCCGCCGAGCAGCTCGTACGTCTCCGCACTCGGATACAGATGAACCGAGGCGCTGAGCGAATTGCCGATCAGCTTCTCCTTCCGCACTTCCTCAAGCGCCTTCAGTACGTCGTCGCGCACACCGCTGAATTTTTCCCATTTTTGTTCCAGATTCGCGTCAAACAAGCTTACATCGACCGTCGGCAGCTCCGCGAGCTGTACGCTCGGCAGGGTCGTGCCCGGAATGTATTTCCATACTTCGTCGGCCGTATGCGGCAAAATCGGAGCAATCAACTTAGTTATTGCCGTTAGCGCATCGTATAATACGGTTTGCGCCGCTCTGCGTGCCGGATCGGACGGAAGGCTGGCATACAACCGGTCTTTCAAAATATCCAGATAGAACGCGCTCATATCAACCGCGCAGAAATGGTTCACGGTTTGATACACTACGTGGAAATCGTAATGGTCGTAGGCCTTGATGACACGATCCGTCATCCGGTGCAGACGCAGCAGCGCGAAGCGGTCCAATTCGCTCATTTGTTCTACGGCTACGCGGTCCTTGGCCGGATTGAAATCCGACAGGTTGCCGAGCAAAAAGCGCAGCGTATTGCGGATTTTCCGGTAGCTTTCGGCAATCTGGTTCAAGATGTTGTCCGAGATGCGCTGGTCCGCTTGGAAGTCGGTCGAAGACACCCACAAGCGCAAAATATCGGCGCCCAGCTTGTTGCACATCTGGTTCGGATCGATCGTGTTGCCGAGCGATTTGGACATTTTGCGTCCTTCACCGTCCAGCGTAAAGCCGTGGCTCAGGATGCCTTTGTACGGCGATTGTCCTTTGACTGCCACGCCGGTAATTAAGGACGAGTTATACCAGCCGCGGTATTGGTCCGAGCCTTCCAGATACAGATCGGCCGGCCATTGCAGCTCTTCCCGCGTTTCGAGCACTGCCGAATGGCTGGACCCGGAATCGAACCATACGTCCATAATATCCGTTTCTTTGCGGAAATGGTCATGACCGCATTTCGGACAGGCAGTACCCGCCGGGAGCAGCTCCTTCTCGTCGCGCAAGAACCAAGCATTGGAGCCTTCCTTTTCAAAAATCGAAGCGACATGCTCGATCGTCGTCTCATTGACCAGCGGCTCGTTGCAGCTGCGGCAGTAAAAGATCGGAATCGGCACGCCCCAGGCCCGCTGTCGGGAAATACACCAGTCGCCGCGGTCGGCGATCATGTTATGAAGGCGAATCTCGCCCCACTCCGGCGTCCACTTCACGCGCTTGATTTCGTCCAGCATCGCTTGGCGGAATTTATCTACCGATGCGAACCACTGCTCGGTCGCGCGGAAAATGACCGGCTTCTTCGTCCGCCAATCGTGCGGATATTGATGCTGAATAAAGCTCATGTTCAGCAGGTGGCCGCTTTCCTGAAGCTTTTCCGTAATCGCCTTATTGGCTTTATCGTAAAACAGCCCTTCAAAGCCCGGCGCTTCTGCGGTCATATGCCCTTGATCGTCCACGGGACACAAGACGCCCAGACCGTATTTTTGCCCGATTACGAAGTCGTCTTCCCCGTGCCCCGGAGCGGTGTGCACGCAGCCCGTACCGGCTTCCAGCGTCACGTGCTCGCCCGACATTACAAGCGATGTCCGGTCGTAGAACGGATGGCGGCAGAGCACATGCTCAATCTCGCTGCCCTTGAATGTCTGCAGAACGTTCACGCCGGTCCAACCGACTTCCTTCGACGCCGCTTCGAGCAGTCCTTGCGCCAGCACGAACTTCCGGCCTCCCGTTTCCACCAGAACGTAGTCGAAATCCGGATGGACGCTGATCCCAAGGTTCGCCGGTATCGTCCAAGGCGTCGTCGTCCAGATGACGATGGCGGCGTCCGCAGGCAGCTTGCCTTTGCCGTCCTGTACGTCGAAAGCTACGTAAATCGAAGCCGACGTCTTGTCGCGGTATTCGATCTCGGCTTCCGCCAGCGCGCTTTCCGAAGAAGGCGACCAGTACACTGGCTTCAACCCTTTGTAGATGTAGCCTTTCGTCACCATCCCGCCGAAAACGCGGATTTGCTGCGCTTCGTACTCAGGCAGCAGCGTAATATACGGGCGATCCCAATCGCCGCGGATACCGAGACGCTTGAACTGGGCTTTTTGCTTCTCCACCCACTGTAAAGCGTAGTCTTTGCAATAGTCGCGGAATTCCGGCACGCTCATTTTTTTTCGATCGACTTTGCCGCTGTTGGTGATGGCCTGCTCGATCGGCAAGCCATGCGTATCCCAGCCTGGCACGTAAGGCGCATCGTAGCCCTGCATCGTTTTGAAGCGGACGATAATGTCCTTTAAAATTTTGTTCAGCGCGTGGCCGATATGAATGTCGCCGTTCGCATACGGCGGTCCGTCGTGCAATACAAACTTCGGTTTGCCCTTGCGGCTCTCCTGCACTTGACGGTAGATGTCCGTCTCGTCCCAATGCTGCTGCATTTTCGGTTCAGCCTGCGGAAGGTTGCCGCGCATCGGAAAATCCGTTTGCAGCAGGTTTAGCGTTTTTCCATAATCCATCGAATATCTCACTCCTAACTGATTTTACAACAAAAAAGACCTCGCATCCCTAAGGGACGAGAAGTCTCGCGGTACCACCCTGATTAAGACGACAAAGCCTCAAAGCAATCGTCCGTAACGTTCACGGCCGCCGCCCGGCTCGAAGTCTTCGCTCCATTGATCGATAACGGGATCAGCCGATACTCTTTACTTCCGGAATGAGGTTCAAGAGATGCTCCTGGGGGATATTCCTTGACCGCCGAAGTCCGGGCTCGCACCATTCCCCCGGTTCGCTGGCCTCTGCTGGACGTCAAGTACTCGTCCCAGTCATCGCTTTGATTCATGTTAACTTATACAGGGAGTATAGCGGAAATGAGCTTCCGCGTCAACTTGGGCTAACTTAAGGCTGCTCAATTTCCATCCGGTCGAGCGAGCTCCAATCTTCCTTGCTGAGCAGCTCCAACTGCGCCTCGATAAGCGTGCGGAACCGGGTCCGGTAGATCGACGCCTGCTTCTTCAGCTCCTCGATTTCTACCGATACTTTACGCGCTTTGGTCAGCGATTCGTTAATGATGCGGTCGGCGTTCTTTTCCGCTTCTTTAATAATCAGCTGCGCTTCTTTCTTCGCGTTATTTTTCACTTCATCGGCAGCTTCCTGCGCGATGATGATCGTTTTGCTAAGCGTTTCTTCGATATTAGCAAAATGGTCCAGACGCTCTTGAATCGCGGCCAACTGATTTTGCAGCTCTTTATTTTCACGGATCAGCGATTCGTAATCTTTAATGACCTGATCCAGAAATTCGTTCACTTGATCTTCGTCATATCCCCGAAACGAGCGGCTGAACTCCTTGTTATGTATATCGAGCGGTGTTAAAGCCATTGCTGCACCTCCTGCAAATTTGGCAAAGAAGCTATGATCCTTGTTGTCCGCGCATGCGTAATCCTATATTCGACAGTTGCTGGCATATTCCTGCATCGGCAAACAAAAAAAATCGGCGTTCACGCATATTTGCCGATTTTTAAGCGATATCTCCCTTTTTTGGTTAGCCCTTCGACTTCCAGCACCTTGAAGCGTCCGAATCCTCGAAGCGATACGACGTCGCCCTGCTTTAGCGGCTTGCTCGGATCTTCCTCCTGCTTCCAGTTCAATTTGCACCGCCCCGCTTTAATCGGAACAAGAACTTTGGCCCGGCTCAGCCGGTACACGTCGCTTACGATGCCGTCCAGACGCAGCGAAGCGACCGATAAAAACATCTCGTCCAGCTTCGTTTCCGTCGCCTTGAGCTTATCAAGCGGCAATTGCTCCGTCCGCACATGCAGCCGGTGCACTTGACTCAGATTGAGCCGGATATAATCGGCAATTTCCGAAGCCACTAGAAAATGACAGCCGTCTTCCCGCACATAAATATCGCCGATTTTATCGCGCTTGACGCCAAGTCCGAGGATCGCTCCCATAAAATCGCCGTGGTCCAGCTCCTTCAGCTTCTCGTCCTCGGAAGTAATTTCAATGAGGCTGATCCCCATCTCTTCGTCGTCCAGCACGCGATAATCCGGAGCGACCAATGCCCGCTTCCGTTCCGCGCCCGGATGTCCGCCGTCGAACCGGATCTGCACGTCCGGGTTTCGGTTGGCGAGTGTAGCCAGGATAAAGGTCTGTCGCGGGTCCAAAAAATCGGTCAGCTTGACCGTGTGCTGCCCTGCCCGCTCCACCCATTCCGCCGCCTTATCGACAAAGCGGTGTTCGTCCGGGTGGAAGTGGGCATATAGATGTTCCTGCATCATCGGTTTACGTCTCCTGCCATATTAGGCTACCGAATAAAGAAGCGAAGAACCGCAACGATTCCTTCCCCTACGAAACGCAGCGCAATCAGCGCAATAATCGGGGAGATATCGATCATCCCGCCGATGGGCGGAATGAAACGGCGGAATACGGACAAATACGGCTCACACAGCTTCCCCAGCATTTCCCCGATAAAGCTTTCTCGCGCGCTCGGCAGCCAGGAAAGCAGAACGTAGGCGATGAGCACGTACTGATAAATCTGAATTAAAGTGCGAATGTAACCTTCAATGGAGTACAAGCCG
The DNA here is from genome assembly GCA_042219835.1 of Paenibacillus elgii. GTDB lineage: Bacteria > Bacillota > Bacilli > Paenibacillales > NBRC-103111 > Paenibacillus_G > Paenibacillus_G elgii_A. The sequence goes on along the minus strand of JBHJMN010000007.1, from coordinate 83,440 downwards.
TTCACCTCGTTCTTTCTAAGTACGCTATTCTTCGTTATGGTGCATCATTTCCGAAATCGAACCGTGAATTTCCACGTTATCCGGAGTGCACAAAAAAATGTTCGGTCCGATCTTTGAGATGGAACCGCTGAGCGCATACACAGTACCGCTCAGGAAGTCAACGATCCGCGTAGCCTGATCCGGCCGGACCCGGTGCAGATTGACGACGACGGGCCGGTGTGAGCGCAAATGGTCGGCAATTTCCTGGGTTTCCTCGTAAGACCGTGGCTCATTCAAGATGACCCGCACGTTTTTTTGTGAATGGATGCTGACGATGTTCCCCTTATTTTTACGCAATTCCTGCGCCGGGGTTTCAGCTTCTTCACGATGCTCTGCGATGCGCTCGCGCTCCACAACCACTTCCTCTTCCTGCAGGCCCAGAAAGTTCATGAATTTATTCATTACGCCCATATCCTTTCCTCCTCGGAGTTTCATCTCTGTCACTCTTTACCTACCAAGACCGAACCAAGACGCACCCAAGTCGCTCCTTCTTCAATGGCCACTTCAAAATCGTTCGACATTCCCATCGATAAACCGGTCACTTCGTAATCAAGCACCGCTTCCCGGTTCAGACGGTCCCGCCATTCGCGCAAGCCGCGGAACACTGGGCGGGTCGCCTCAGGCTCCGCTTCATAAGGCGCCATGGTCATCAAACCGGCCACACGGATATGCTTCATGCTCCGCAGCTCCGCCGCAAAATTAAGCAGCTCGCCGGGCTCCAAACCGTACTTTGTTTCTTCCCCCGATACGTTCAGTTGAATAAAGCACGGAACCTCGATTCCGAGCGCCGAAGCCTTCTTCTCGATCTCTTTGGCCAGCGACAACCTGTCCACAGAATGAATATAGGCAAATCGTCCGACGACATCCTTTACTTTGTTCGTTTGCAGATGCCCGATGAAATGCCACACGCCTTCGCTGCCGAAGGCTTCCCATTTGGCAGCGGCATCTTGCCAGCGGTTCTCGCCGACATCCGTCAGTCCGTTCCGCAGCGCTTGTCCCGTCGTTTCGAGCGAAACGTACTTGGTCACGGCGATGACGCGCACCTCCTCGGGACTGCGTCCCGCGCGGGCGCACGCCGCGGCAATGCGCTTGCGGACTTCTTCGATCCGTTCCTGCAGTTGTATAGTCAAAACGTCAATTCACCTCGCTTTCGGCCTGCCCGGCTACGGGCGGTCCCGGTGTTGCCAAGCCTGAAGTCCCCCAGCCGCTATTCCCGCAGTCCGATCCATGCCGCCATTCTGCCGGTTTTTCCGCCCTCTTTGCGGTGCGAGAAAAACAAGTCGGTACGGCAGCTTGTGCATAAACCACTTATTTCGATAGAAGACGGCATAATTCCTGCTTTTATCATAATTTGTCGGTTTATTTGTTGCAAGTTCAACTTGTATTTTCCGTCGGGCTTTTTTTCATAGAACGGCGAACGGCCGGATTCGTCGGCGCCGCTTCCCGGCGCAACCTGCTCCAGCACCTTGTCCATTCGCGCAATAACGGCATCATCCACCTCGTAGCAGCATACGCCGATGGAAGGGCCGATCGCGGCCTTCACGTCCCGGGGCTTGGTGCCGTATGCCGCGCTCATCGTCTCCAGCGTCGACTTGGCGATTTGCAATGCGGTCCCTTTCCACCCTGCATGCGCCAATCCTACCGCCTTGCGGACCGGATCGTAAAAATACAGCGGCACACAATCCGCAAACAACGCATGCAAAAAGACCCCCGGTTCGTTTGTCACGAAGCCGTCTTTGCCTTGCAGCGCCTTCTCCCGAGAATCGTTGCCCGCACCGCGCTCCCCTCTGCCGACAACCTGGATTTCCTTCCCGTGCACCTGTTCCGCGTATGTACACGATTCGAACGGCAGCTCGAGCGATTCGGCCAGCAATTTTCGGTTTGCGACCACGTCTGCGGGCGCATCCTCCACGTGAAGCCCGCAGTTCAAGCTGCCGAAGGCTTCGCGGCTGACTCCGCCGCGTCTTGTCGTAAAGCCGGCCGTTACGGCCGGACGGGCGTTCATGAAACGCTCCAGCATAAGCAATTCACAGCCGTTTTCGGCTTGTCGGATTACAAAAGGTTCCATGGGTCCGCCTCCCATTCTTTTTACTACTCAGTATACACGAAGCGAAAAAAAAGAACACCCTTGTTCGTCCGGGTGAATGTACACCTGTCTTCGTTTGTCTTATCCGCGGGATTGGCGGTTGTACTCATACACGTTATCGGCCGGCTCCTGCTGCCGGAAGGCCCGAACGTCCTCCAGCTTGACCAGGACGACGTCCATGCCGATCTTGACGATATTGTTCCAAGGGATAATCACATCGGTTCCGCCGCCGAACAATCCGAAAAAACGCGAGGAATTCGGGACGACGATCGCCTCGATGCGCCCGTGCCGGAGATCGAGCTCCAAGTCGCTGATTTGGCCCAGCTTTTTGCCGTCGACGATATTGATCACGTCTTTGGTTTGGAAATCGGATATTTTCACGCTGTCACCACCGGGGGAGGCATATTGCTAGGAAATCGTACTTTAAAACCTTCGTTCTGCAGGTCGCCTGCGAGTGAAAAGTAATCCGCTTCGGCTCAAACACAGCCTGAAAAAAACTCGCCGCGGATCACTTTTCACTCTACCGCAACAAGCAACGAAAATTAAAAAAAACGGTTCAGCAAATGCCCTTTTTTATACTATATGAGCAACTTGGGCAAAATGTCCTCGCCAAGCTATAAAAAAAGGTATTTATCGAATCTATAAAAAAAGACCGCGCCCGCAGCATCATAGCGAGTCGGTCGGATCTTCGCAGGTCGGGCAAGCTCCCGTCAGTTTTTCACATGCTTCTGCATCTGGGATATGGCCGATTTCTCGAGCCGGGATACTTGCGCTTGGGAAATGCCGATTTCGTCGGCCACTTCCATCTGGGTCTTTCCGTCAAAAAAACGCATGGACAAAATCATTTTCTCGCGGTCGTTTAGCTTCCGCATCGCTTCCCGGAGGGCAATACCCTCGATCCACGATACGTCTTTGTTCCGGTCATCGCTGATCTGGTCCATCACATAGATCGGATCGCCGCCGTCATGATAGATCGGTTCGAAAAGCGACACCGGGTCCTGTATGGCATCCAGCGCAAACACGACATCCTCCTTCGGCACGCCGAGCGCTTCCGAGATTTCGTAAATGGTGGGCTCCCGCGAATTTTGATTCGTCAGTTGATCGCGCACCTGAAGCGCCTTATAAGCGATATCGCGCAAGGAGCGGGATACGCGGATCGGGTTGTTGTCCCGAAGGTAACGGCGGATCTCTCCAATAATCATCGGAACCGCGTAGGTGGAAAACTTGACGTTCTGGCTCAAATCGAAATTATCAATGGCCTTCATCAGTCCGATACAGCCTACTTGGAACAGGTCGTCGACAAATTCCCCCCGGTTGTTAAACCGTTGGATGACGCTCAGCACGAGCCGGAGGTTGCCGTTGACTAATTTCTCTCTTGCAGATCGTTCGTTATTCGTTTGCAAGTCCACGAATAGTTCACGCATTTCCGCATTGGTCAAAACCGGTAGCTTTGCCGTATCGACGCCGCATATTTCGACTTTGTTTCGGGTCACCGTGATTACCTCCCAAGGAGAAACATTACTGTTAATTATCTCCTCGGAATGCTTTTTTATGCGGTTCCTCCGGGCTCTCTACCCGCCGCATCGCCACCCGGAAATCGTTCAAAGCCAGTTCCGTCAAGGACGGTTTCGCTTTCATCGCCGATGAAAAAAAAAATTTTCCAGTTTACACCATCTTGTTGAACTCTTTGCGGAGCCGTTTGATGATGCGCTTTTCGAGCCGCGAAATATATGACTGGGAGATGCCGAGCATGTCCGCGACGTCCTTTTGCGTCTTCTCTTCGCCGTCCTGCAAGCCGAAACGCAGCTCCATGATGATCCGCTCGCGCTCCGACAGCTTGTCAAGCGCCTTATGGAGAAGCTTGCGGTCGACCTGCTCCTCGATATTGCGGTAGATGGTGTCGTTTTCCGTTCCGAGCACATCTGAAAGCAATAGCTCGTTGCCGTCCCAATCGATATTGAGCGGCTCGTCGAACGAAACTTCGGTCCGAATTTTGCTGTTGCGCCGCAAATACATCAAAATTTCGTTCTCGATGCATCGTGAGGCGTATGTGGCGAGCTTAATTTTCTTCTCGGGATCGAACGTATTGACCGCTTTGATCAAGCCGATCGCGCCGATCGATACGAGGTCTTCGATATTGATGCCTGTGTTCTCGAATTTACGCGCGATGTAAACGACGAGCCTCAGATTTCGTTCGATCAGCATGCCACGGATGGCCGCATCTCCTGAAGGAAGCTTTTCCAGTAAATATTCTTCCTCTTCGCGTGTGAGCGGGGGCGGCAGTGCTTCGCTTCCACCGATGTAGTAGATTTCGTCCGATTTGAGCCCCAGCGCCAGCAGCAGGCGAAAATACATAATTTGCAGCATCAGCTTCCACTTGACCATCATGTTTACGCTTCCTCCCATTCGTACCGTTTTAATAGCCGGACATCCCCGTCGTGAAAACAACTTTGTTACGGTCAAGCTTCGTTCTTCCTTTACAAGCACGGCCTTGGGCTGCAGCAAGCCAGGCGGCGGTTATCAGGTACCGCTCGTGTTACATGTTGACTAGCGACGGATGAATGATGGCCTGATAAGCGTTGTCCGAGCTGAGTCGGCCTCCGTCCAGTCCAATCAGCACTTTGTTTGCCTCAATCTGCTCGCTTCCCGTCGTAATAACGACCCGATCCGGCTTGAGCGCCAGCATAAACTGCGTATTCCGATTCACCCCACGATACGGCACCAAGCGCAAGCGGTCCTGCCAGATAAAGGGTTCGGTACCGATCGACGTCACGAGTTGATCCACTTCAGCCCGGCGGATTTTGGCCAGCCAAGCTTCGGGAATGCGCTCCCCCCACTGTGCCGCTTCCATGACCATAACCGGCGTTTTCGTCAGCGGATCGTACAGTTGGTTACCCGTATCAATAAGCCCGGTGCAGCTGGAGGCAAATTCGTCGATATGAACCTCCACCTTGGCCAAGAACGAGGTCAGTTCCTGCTTGCGCCTCAAGGCTTGCAGGACGTGACGACACAGCCATAATGCCAATGGGAAAGAAAAGGCCAGCATCGTCAGCGTAACCCCCAAATCGTGGCTGAACAAGAGGCCATTTACAATTTCGCTGGAGGATTTCCAGAAGTAGGCGCACCCGAAGACGGCACCGGCTGCCATAAAATTAATGACATAAAATGCGCCAAGGTTCCGCAAAAAATGCTGCAATCCCCCAAATCCGAAGGCGGTCAGCAGCATCAGCAGAGAAAGCGCAAATTTTAGGGCAAACGTAAACAGAAACGATAACGGCGGAAAAAACAACATCACCGCATAGCTGCCCCCGATGGCTGCGGAAAGCCCCAGCCGCCACGGACGGTAACGGAGCTTGCGCGACCATGCCGTCGTCCAGAGCAGCGCGCCGTCGATCAGCACGTTCATGAGGAAAATGACATCGATGTACACGACCATCTTCGTTACCTCCCGCCCTGCTTGCCTCCTGCTTGCCGCGAATGAGACAAGTATATCCCAATCGTTTTCCAAAGTCTGTCTAAACATGCCGAGGAGGCGGTACTATTTTTGTCGAGAGGAGGGGGGTTGGGAGGAGTGAGTGGTGGAGCTGAGTGGATGAAGGAGGTTGATCAGCGGGGCGTGTGGCTGCGAGCAGTCGTATGTGCCTTTGGCCGCTGTTGAACTCGGGTTCTATTCAACTTACCTTGCGGTAAGAACCCGAGTTCAAAGGCGGCACGTAAACTCAGAGTTTTCCGTTAGGAAAACTACTTCGGAAGCACAAGCTACGGCACATACGCTGCTCTCCGTCACACAAGCTGATCTAGCGAGGAGTAGGAAGAGGACTGCCACTCTCGGTAAGCGAGGAGGCGAAAAAAATAGCCTCCTCAGTCTCAAGAGGTGGCTGTACATTAAACAATATAGTAACAATATAGATTAGTTCATTACTTGTCGAAGCCGTTGCGATTACGGTTGCGAAGGAATGCCGGGATGTCGAGCTGGTCGTTCGACGATTGGCTTCCGAACGGACGGAGGTTGCCAAGACGGTTGTCCGCAGGCTCCTGCGATGGGCTGGAGGACGTGGTTGTCCCCGTCGTTACCGGTTTTTTGGAAGCTGACGATGGTTCTCTATGTTCAAAACCGGTGGCGATAACGGTCACCCGAATCTCGTCTTTTAAGCTTTCGTCAATGACCGCACCGAAAATCATATTAACTTCCGGGTCGGCGGCATCGGCTACGATATCAGCCGCTTCGTTGACTTCGTAGAGCGACAGGTTGTTGCCACCCGTGATGTTCAGCAGCACGCCGCGCGCGCCGTCAATCGACGTTTCAAGCAGCGGAGAGCTAATCGCTTTCTTGGCCGCTTCCGCTGCACGGTTTTCACCCGAAGCATAGCCGATTCCCATCAAAGCCGAGCCGCGCTCGGTCATGATCGTTTTGACGTCGGCAAAGTCCAAGTTGATCAAGCCGGGAACGGCGATCAAGTCGGAAACCCCTTGAACCCCTTGACGCAAAACATTGTCCGCTGCAAGGAATGCTTCCAGCATCGGCGTCTTCTTGTCAACGATCTCAAGCAAACGGTCGTTCGGAATAATAATAAGCGTATCGACTTTTTCTTTGAGAGCGGCAATCCCCTGCTCCGCTTGCCGAGCGCGCTTCATTCCTTCAAAACGGAATGGACGCGTTACGACGCCTACGGTCAGCGCGCCGCACTCTTTGGCGATTTCGGCAATAACAGGCGCAGCGCCTGTTCCTGTGCCCCCGCCCATACCTGCGGTAACGAAGACGAGGTCGGAGCCTTTAAGCGCGTTGGCGATTAGCTCGCGCGACTCCTCGGCTGCCTTCTTCCCGACCTCGGGATTTGCGCCTGCTCCGAGTCCACGCGTTAGTTTGTCCCCGATTTGCAGCTTCATCTCCGATTTGGCGAGGTGCAGAGCCTGCGCATCGGTGTTGACCGTTATAAATTCGACCCCTTTCACGCCGGTGTCAATCATCCGGTTAACAGCGTTGCTTCCGCCGCCGCCGCAGCCAATTACTTTTATTTTGGCAAACCCTTCCATATCCATATCAAATTCAAACATACTAGCGTCTTCCCCCTCATTAGGCTTTCGTCGTACAAGCTACCCGAGTTTAAATAAATTCGCTTAACCAATTTTTGAAACGTTCCATGGCCGAGGGCTTTTGCTCTTGACCGGAAGACGCTTTTTTCGTCGTGACCAGCTTCTTGACGCCGGAGCCTTGTTTGGCGTGTCGCAAATATTTGGAGGCGTACTGGATAATCCCTACGCCGCTCGTGAAAGCAGGGTCGCGCACGCCGATGAACTCGGGAACGGCAATACGAACGGAAGACGCCAGTTCCACTTGGGCGACGTTCAACACGCCGGGCAGCGAAGCCGTCCCGCCGGAGAGCACATAACCGCCAGGCAGATCGGTAAAGCCAAGCCGCTGAACTTCCAAGCGGATCAGGTGAAATATTTCTTGTACCCGGGGTTCGATGATGTTTGCCAGATCGACTTGGGAAAACTCCTTGTCCACATTGCTGCCGATCCGGTTAACCTTGAACACTTGATCCGGGTCTGCATGTTCTACGATGGCGCACCCGAATTTCAGCTTGATCTTATCGGCGATGTCCGCTTGCGTCCGCAAGCCGTAAGCGATATCGTTCGTAATGAACTCGCCTCCGATCGGAAGCGTCGATGTAGCAACCAGATTATTCTCGTTAAAAATGGCGATCGTCGTAGCGCCGGCCCCGATATCGACCAGTACGGTCCCGACGGCCTTTTCATCCTTCGACAAGGCCAGATGGCCTGCGGCCAGCGACATCAGGATAAGTCCGGCTACCTTGAGTCCGGATTTCTCCACAACGCGGAGCAAATTATGTATCGCCGTTTTCGTACCGGTAACGATGGTTGCTTCGACTTCAAGCCTAACTCCGATCATGCTCCGGGGATCGTGAATCTGATCCGTTCCGTCCACTACGTATTGGTTCGGCACAACGCCGATAATCTCGCGTTCGGGAGCCAATGGTATCACTTTCGCAGCCTGAATGACCCGTTCGATGTCATCGTCGCCGATTTCGCGGTCTTCGTTCGATACCGCAACGACCCCGTGACTCGATTGCAGCGCAATATGATTGCCGGAAATTCCAACGTACACTTCCGATATTTGCACTCCGACCATTCGTTCAGCATGATCCACTGCGCTCCGGATCGACTGGACCGTTTGATCGATATCCACGATCGCTCCTTTGCGAATTCCCTGCGAGTCGGCAGATCCAACTCCAATTATATTAATGGCGCCGTTAACGACTTCTCCAATAATAGCACGAACTTTGGATGTACCGATGTCCAAACTAACAATGATGTCATTGCTGCTCAACCCGTGGCACCTCCTGTAACATAATTTCGATAATGAGCCTTGGTCAGCAAAACCTCCTGTAGATATTCCACACGGCTCGGCAATTCCCTCTTTTTTAGTTCATTTTTTTTCACGGCCAGACTTAAATTATACCATAATTTCAATTCTAGCACTATTCTAGCAGGTAGAGTAGCGTATTTTGCTTAGTTACGGGCCGATTCCTGACTTTCCCGCTTCTTTTCGTCAGCGGAGGATGATGCGGTTTCGCGCTTGTCCGTCTCTTTGGAAGCAGGGGTTTTACCGTCCTTGTTGTCCTTGTTGTCCTTGTTGTCCTTGTTGTCTTTACTGTCTTTTCCGTCCGCGGTGCCTTTTGCATCCTTGGCGTTCGTTTTGCCCGAATCCTTGTCAAAAGGAGCATGCGTATCTGCTTCGAGCATCGTAATCACGCCCCCCGTTATTTTACTACTTTGCAGGCTGGCAATTAAAGAATCCAAATATTTCATCTTTTCGGGCAAATACTCAATCGCCGTCTCTACTTCATAATGGGATCGGGTGTACATCTTGATTTTATCGGGATAAGAAAGTGTCGGTGAAGGCTTTATCTCGGACACGTCGGAGAAGTAAGCGGCCGGCAGCTTGGACATGGTCAGGCACAGCTTGATCTTGAGCGGATCGTCCTTAGACCATCCCGTCAAGATTGGCTTATCCAGTGCGACGCCCTGTACTGTTACGGGCACGATGCTGGCGTCGGCGAGCAGCGCCTCGATCTGGCCGTTTTCTCCAACTTGGTAGGCCACTTTCGGGTACTCGTGCACCTGAATGATCAGGCGCCCCGGGAACTTTTTGGACACCTCGACCGATTCGACCATCTTTAGCGCTATGACCTGCGATTCGACTTTGGAGGATGAAACGGAAAAAAAGTGGTCTCCCGCTTTGACGGCGGCCGCTTGGGCAATTTCTTCCTTAGATACGAGCTGCTGCCCTTGAATCTCAATCTCCGTTATTTTGCTGAGCGACGATTGGAAGAAGAGAATCAGCAGAAGCGTAATAAAAAAGATAAATAAAAACACCAGCAGCTTCTTGCTGCTCCGGCTTTTCGGATTCGGTTTCTTGATCAATGGGAGTCTGTCTTCCATAGGTGCCTCCTCTTCTGAACGCAACAAAGCCCGCATGGCAGGCTCTGTACGCATTTTGCGACGGGCAGCTTGTCCCGGACAGACGGGAGCCGTCCGCAGGCTAGGCCGGAACGGTCGTCCTCACCCGCATTTGCCGGCATCGCCTGCACGATCACGCTACCCCAACACGGAATATGTAAACCGCAGGGTATCCCTTCTCCCAAGGAAAAAGGGATATTCCAGCGGCTGTGGTCATATGGATGTATAAAGTGCTACTCCGTAGGCACCGGCGTCGTACGATGAATACCCGCCCCAAGGGACGCGAGCATCAGTTCAATCCGGTCGTATCCCCGGTCGATGTGATGGATTTGTTCGATGACGGTTGATCCCTGAGCCGTCAATCCGGCGATGACGAGCGCAGCGCCGGCGCGAAGGTCGGTCGCTTCCACGGTGGCGCCATACAGTCTGGGCACTCCCCGGATATAGGCTGAATTCAAATCTACCCGGATATCCGCTCCCATGCGCGATAGTTCGTCTACATGCTTGAATCGTCCTTCAAATACGGTTTCCTTCACGATGCTTACCCCGTCGGCAAGGCTGAGCAGTACCATGATTTGAGATTGCAGGTCCGTGGGGAACGATGGATAAGGCGAGGTCACGATCCTCTCCACCGATTTCGGTCGGCCGAGAGCGCACACGTTCATTATATCACCGTTAATTGCGATTTGAACACCTGCCCGCTTGAGCACATGAATGGCGGAGGTCAGATGAGCCGGACAAACCTTCTCCAGCGTCACGTTTCCTCTTGTAGCCGCAGCGGCAATCATCAGCGTGCCGGCTACGATGCGATCGGGAATGATCCGGTAAGTACAGGGGGTTAGTTCCGATACGCCTTCGATGGTGATCGTATCCGTACCGGCTCCAATAATACGAGCGCCCATGGCGTTCAAAAAGTTTTGTAAATCTTGAATCTCAGGCTCTCGGGCCGCATTGGTGATCGTTGTCATCCCCCGGGCCATTGCGGCAGCCATCATGATGTTTTCGGTCGCGCCCACGCTCGGATAATCGAGCACGATTTCCGCACCCTGCAGCTCATTGGCCGTACACACGATCTGGCTGCCGTTTTCCTCAATATGCGCTCCCAGAGCTGCCAGCCCTTGCAAGTGCAGATCGATTTTTCGCTCGCCGATCGCGCAGCCGCCCGGTTGATACAGCTCCACACGTCCGAGACGGGAAAGCAGCGGGCCCATCAAAAAAATGGAGGATCGCATTTGGTTCATCAGGCTTTCGGGAATATGAAACTGATGAACGGCGTTCGTACTCACGATGACGTTATCCCCGACCAACTCCGCCCTGCATCCCAGCGCCCGCAAAATGCCGAGCATCACATGAATGTCCGACAAATTAGGCACGTTCTCAATCGTGAATGTTCCTTCCGCCATGATGCTGGCTGCAAGAATGGGTAAAGCGGCGTTTTTCGCACCGTGAATTCTGATGGCTCCCGAGAGAGGTTTCCCGCCTTCGATAACCAACTTTTCCAAAGTCCCACCTCCGATTTACCGCTCACCTACCACCAATATTTCGGTTACAAGGCAGACGCCGAACTTCTCATTCACGGCGGTCTTGACTTGTTCGATCAGGGTGAGCACGTCGTGGGCCGTCGCCTGCCCGGTGTTAACAATAAAGTTGGCGTGCAGCGGCGATACTTCGGCTCCGCCGACCCGAAGGCCTTTAAGTCCGGCTTCCTCGATCAGCTTGGCGGCGAAGTGTCCTTGAGGATTGCGAAAGACGCTTCCGGCGCAAGCAAGCTGCAGCGGCTGCGTCCGCAGCCTCCGGTCTTTGTACGACGCGAGTGTAGCGGCGATCTCCTTGCGGTCCCCATACCGCAGCTGGAATACCGCCTCAGTCACAATCCCCGGCTTCGTCTGCAGAATCGAATGTCGGTAGGCATAAGCTAAATCCTCATTGTTCAGCGTCACCAACTCCCCTGTCGGGAGCAGTACTTCAGCCCGCAATAAGATGCGTGACACATCAGACCCGTGCGCTCCGGCGTTCATGTAGACGGCGCCTCCCACGGTTCCCGGAATGCCCCCCGCGAACTCCAGGCCGGTCAATCCTTCCTTGCCCGCCATCACCGACAGCTTAATGAACGAGTAGGCTCCGCCGGCATAGACGAGTTCCCCTTCGAACCTTACGGTCTCCAGAGCATCCCCAAGCTTAATGACCACGCCCCGTATCCCTTTGTCGGTTACAAGCATGTTGGAGCCCCGCCCCAACGCCGTCCATGGAGTCTGGTGCCGGTTCAGCAGCTTTACCGCATCGATAAGCTGCGATCGTGTACGAGGAATGAGCAGAATGTCGGCCGGACCTCCGATTTTCCACGTGGTGTAAGGGGCAAGCGGTTCGTTCAGCCGCAACTCGCCGCAGGACCCGTTCAGCAATTCCGTTATGACCTGTTGCATGGGAAAACCTCCTTCACAGAACGACGCGGCGTCCGGCTTTCCGGTAAACGAGCTCCGGAACCAAGGATTGGCGGCACGCGCAGAGCTACTGCATTCTTGCGCCCGGGCTGCGCGCCGCTTCGCCAAGTGTCTGTCACGGTATAGTGTAGTTTATGTGAAACGTATCAGAGTGTGACAATCGCCTAGTGCAAAATTCACTAGGCGCGAGGCAAACAATAGGCTTCAAGCAGCTTCACGACGTGATCGGTGCCGTTGCCGTACGGATTCAACACCATCCGCTGCCGGATTTCATCCTGCTCCGCAGACAGGCTGCAGAGATTGGAAATCAGCGACTCCGGATTCAGCTCCTCCTCGAACAGCACTTTGCCATAGCCCAAGCCCCGGAACGATTCCGCGTTAAGAATCTGGTCTCCACGGCTCGCCTGGCGGGTCAAAGGGATGAGCAGCATCGGCTTGCGCAGCGCAAGAAATTCGAAGATGGAGGTGGAGCCTGCCCGCGAGACGACCAGATCGGCGCAGGCAAGCAGATCGGGCAGCTCGTCCTTTACGTACGCATACTGCCGGTAGCCCCGGATTCGGTCGAAGGAGGGATCGGTATTTCCTTTCCCGCAAATATGAATGACCTGAAACCGCTCCAGCAGCGCCTCCAGCGATTCGCGAACCGTTTGGTTGATCCGTTGGGCTCCAAGGCTGCCGCCCATAATAAACAGGACGGGCTTTTGAGAATGAAATTCGTTCATTTGCAGTCCGCGGGACGCCTTCCCGTCCAAGATCTGCTCGCGGATCGGAAGGCCGGTGCGTTCCGCTTTGTCTCCGCGGACATATTTCAACGTTTCGGGAAAAGTCACGCAAATACGGGAGACGAGGGGCATCGTAATTTTGTTGGCGAGGCCCGGGGTATAGTCGGACTCGTGCGAAATGACGGGAATTCCCCGCAGTTTGCTGGCAACGATAACCGGTACGGTCACGAAGCCGCCCTTGGAAAAAACGATATGGGGCTTAATTTTGCCCAGCAGCCGGTAAGCCTGGCCGACGCCTTGCAGCACCTTGAACGGATCTTTAAAATTTTTGGCGTCAAAGTAGCGCCTTAGCTTGCCCGAAGCGATATGATGAAACGGAATCCCTTCGTGCTCGATAATTTCTTTCTCGATCCCATCCTTGGAACCGATATATTCCATGTCCCAGCCGAGCTTGCGCAGCCTGGCCATCACCGCCAAATTCGGGGTCACATGACCGGCCGTACCGCCGCCGGTGAAGACGATTTTTTTCATAAAGGAAGGTCACCTCGAATACCGGGAAATGTTCAAAAGCACGCCGATCGAGGTCAGCATCAGCGTTAGCGAGGAGCCGCCGGCACTGATAAGCGGCAAAGTAATGCCTGTGACGGGAAACATGCCGATCACGACGCCGATGTTGATGATGACCTGCACGGCGATCATGCCGACGATACCCGTCGCAAGCAGACTGCCGAACGTATCCGGCGCGGTAATCGCCGTACGCAGCCCCCGCCAGACCAGCAGGGTAAACAGCAGCAGCACGAAAGAACCGCCTATAAAGCCAAGCTCCTCTGCAATGATGGAAAAAATAAAGTCCGTTTGCGGCTCAGGCAAGTAACTGTACTTTTGCCGGCTCATGCCCAGACCGAGGCCGACCAGCCCTCCAGGACCGATCGCATAAAGCGATTGAATCGCTTGATAGCCTGCGCCAAGCGGGTCCTGCCACGGATCGAGAAAAGCGGTAATCCGCTTCAGCCGATAGGGCGCCGCAATAATCAAGCCGACGAATCCGAGAATTCCGACCAGCCCGAGATACGATAAATGCAGCAGTCGGGCCCCCGTCGTGTAGATGATCAATAATGAGGCGCCGACCAGCACCGCGCCCGTTCCCAGATCGGGCTGCAGCATGATAATTCCGAAAGCGAGGCCGACAAGGCCAAGCGGCGGCAGCAGCCCCCGGGTAAAATGCGTAATGGAGCCCTGCTGCTCGGACAACCATTTGGACAAAAACACAATCATGCCCATTTTCATAAATTCGGACGGCTGAATCCCAAACGAACCGATTCCGAGCCAGCTGCGCGCCCCTCCGCGAACGACACCGATACCGGGAATAAGCACCGCAACCAGCAGAATGAAGCAGACGATCAAAATGATTTTGGCATACTTTTTCCAAATCCAATAATCGGTGTTCATCGTAAAAATCATCGCCGCGATGCCGAGCGCCGCAAACAGCGCTTGGCGTTTCAAATAGTACAGCGAGTCGCCGAACTCGCGAAATGCAAGCACCGCACTGGCACTGTACACCATAACCACGCCTACGGCAAGCAACAGCAGCGTGGAGCCCAACATCATCCAATCCGGAGTCGAACGTGCTTTCACCATACCGCCCACACCTCTACCTCTCGGTATTCTGGGAAGGGATCTTTCACGCCGGATCAGCAGTGCCCGCTGACAGGGCTTGTTCCCCCCTTTTACAGGTTATGCACGGACTCCTTAAACATGCTTCCCCTCTCCTCGTAAGAGGAAAACATGTCCCAACTTGCGCATGCGGGCGAGAGCAGCACCACATCGCCGGGCTTCGCCAGCGCCTGCGCTTGCCGCACCGCTTCCTCCACCGTTTCCTGTGCACCCTTAGCAGCAGTATCGACGGTTTTAATCCGGCTCATGCCTGCGAGACGCGCCACACGGACGATTTTTTCGTTCGTCTCTCCGAAGGCGACAAGGCCTTTCACCCGGCTTTGGAATGCAGGCAGCAATTCCATGTAATCCGATCCGCGATCGAGTCCCCCCGCAATCAAAACGATGTCCTGCTTGAACGATTCGATCGTTTTGATCGTTGCCGTAGGATTCGTCGCTTTGGAATCGTTATAAAAGAGCACGTCGCCCTTCTGCGCCACATATTCAAGCCGGTGCTCCACTCCGCGGAACTCCTTCAGCACCCGGGCGATCGTCTCCAGCTCCACACCGGAAGCGACAGCCATGGCGCTGGCCGCCAGCGCGTTCTCCACGTTGTGGCTGCCCGGTATTCCGAGCTCCCGTACCGGCACAATGCAGTGAGCTTGTCCGTCTTGATCGCGGTAAACGACTGTATGTACCGTATCTTCGTCCCCGGCGGCAAGCGGAGGCTGCACGAACAATCCGTAAGACAGTTCCTCACGGACGGAAAAAGGCAGCACCGAGGAACGAATCGCGCCCGCCGTTTGGCGGCAGACCGGGTCGTCCCAGTTCAGCACGGCCGTGTCCGCTTCCGTTTGGTTCGCAAAAAGCTTCGTCTTGGAGACGACGTAATCGTCCATCGTCCCATGGTAATCGAGATGCGTCTCGTACACGTTCAGCAGAGTGGCCACGGCCGGACGGAACGCACGCGTTCCTTTGAGCTGAAAGCTGCTCAGCTCGACAACCATCCGGTTGTCCGCTTCGGCTTCCAAAGCGGCTTCCGTCAAGGCACGTCCAATGTTACCGGCGACGATCGGCTTTAATCCGCCCGCTTCGAGCATGAGACCGGTCCACGTCGTCGTGGTTGTCTTGCCGTTGGAGCCGGTTATGGCGATCATCGGCGACTTGCAAATATGATAGGCGACTTCGACCTCCGTCACCACTTCGATTCCGAGCTCGGCCGCCTGCCGGACGGGCCCGATCGTGTAAGGAATGCCGGGATTTTTCACGACGAGCGCAACACCCTCATGCACAAGCCCTTCGGGATGGCTCCCGCAAACAACAGAAATACCCAGAGCCTCCAATTCGTCGGCCTCAGGGCATAAATGGCGTTCTTTCTTATCATTGACGGCGACGACCGCGCCGTTCTCGCGAAACAATTTGGCGACTGCAACGCCGCTGCGCGCAAGACCTAGAATGACGACCTGACGGCCGCGGTACTGAGCGGGATGCTCCATGCCTACAACACCTCATTGATATAAAGTCCGATACCGGCCAAAATCAGCCCCGCCGTCCAGAACGAAATGACCACGCGCCACTCCGACCAGCCGGTCAATTCGAAATGGTGATGAATCGGGCTCATTTTGAACACCCGCTTCCCCCTTGTCTTAAAGGAGACGACTTGAATGATGACCGATAAAATTTCGACCACGAACACGCCGCCGATCAGCGCCAGCAAAATTTCCGCTTTGGTCAAAATCGCAACGGCCGCCAATCCTCCGCCGATGCCGAGCGAGCCGGTATCCCCCATGAACACTTTCGCCGGGTGAGCGTTGAATACGAGGAATCCGAGCACGGCGCCGACCATCGCGGCACAGAAGATCGCGAGATTCGGCTGTGAGTTATTCAAAGCAATGATCGCATAAGCGCCGAACGCAATCGCGCTGGTTCCGGCCAGCAAGCCGTCCAGACCGTCCGTGAAATTTACCGCATTGGACGTGCCCAGCATGAGAAAAGCGACGAACGGGAAATACAGCCAGCCGATGTCAAACGAAAAACCGATATAAGGGATCCGGATGTCCGTGTTGTGTCCGGTCTGCACCAGCAGGATACATACGATGACCGAGACGGCGAGCTGCCCGAGCAGCTTTTGTCTGGCCGTCAAGCCGAGCGAGCGCTTGAACAAAATTTTAATATAATCGTCCAAAAATCCGATAAAGCCGTATCCAAGCGATGCGATAATAAGAATGAGCGTCTCGATGTTTTTTTCTCCGAAACGCAGCACAGCCAGCGCCAGCGCCAGCATGATGATGATCCCGCCCATCGTTGGCGTGCCTGCTTTTTTCAGATGCGCTTGCGGCCCTTCGGTACGAATCTGCTGCCCGAATTTGAGTCTGCGAAGCAGCGGAATGAATAAAGGTCCCATAATGACCGCAAGCAAAAAGGCCACGCCGAGCGTGATCATGACAATTTGAAAATCCACCGGACTATCCCCCCAATTGCATTAAAAACGATGCCACCTGCTCCATCCGCATACCGCGCGAGCCTTTAATCAGCACGACGTCGAGCGGTGCGGCAGCCTGACCGAGCGCACGGGCCAGCTCCTCTTTATCTTCAAAATACCGGACGCGCTCCGCCGGAAACCGTTCCCTCGCTCCCTCAGCGATATGCCGGGCAAGCGGGCCGTAAAGATACACCGCCTCAACCGCGTCCGGATCGACGAAACGGCCGACTTCCCGGTGAAATTCCGCCTCTTCAGGACCAAGCTCGAGCATATCGCCGAGCACCGCGAATTTGCGGCTATATCCCGTCGCCTCATGCAAAAGCGAAAGAGCGGCCCGCATCGCGGTCGGGGAAGCGTTGTAGGCGTCATTCCATACGGTCAAGCCGGAAGGAGCCTGCGACACTTCGATCCTCATCCCGGTTACGACCAACGATTGCAAGCCCTCTGCCATCCGCGCCGCATCCAGCCCGAAATATTTCCCGACAGCGATCGCCGACAGCGCGTTGACCGCATTATGTCCTCCGAGCAGCGGAATATAGAAAGGAACTCCCGTATCGGTGTTGACGACAAAATGCGTTCCTTTCGCATCCAGCTTCATTTCCAGAGGGTATAGATCGTTCGATGCGCCCGCTCCGAAGCGGATTTTGGTATATCCGTCCGCCTTCATTCGTCCGGGCTGAGTCAGCTCCGGCAGAACCTCTTCAATCAGAGGCTCATCCCCGTGATAGATCAGTGTGCCGCCGGGCTGGAGTCCTGCTAAAATTTCCGTTTTGGCTCGAGCGATTTCGGTGCGCGAGCCGAGCTGCAGCAGATGCGCGTCTCCGATATTCGTGATGACGGCAAGCTCCGGCTCGGCGAGCCGGGACAACAGCTCAATCTCGCCTCGCCCGCTCATGCCCATCTCCAGGACGGCGATCTCGGTATCCTCATCCAGCTCCAGCAAAGTGAGCGGAAGACCGATGTGATTGTTATAGTTTCCTGCCGTTTTATGCACACGGAAGGCTGTGGCCAGCACGGCTCCCGTCATATCCTTTGTCGTCGTTTTGCCGTTGCTGCCGGTGATGCCGACAACGCGTACCTTCAGCTGACGGCGATAGGCTTGAGCCAGACGCTGCAGCGCCGACAACGTATCGTCCACGAGAATCAGCGGCTTGCCCTGCGGCGGGTTGTGACGGTCCGTCTGCCACAGCGCTGCGGCAGCCCCCCGTTCAAATGCGGCATCGGCAAACGCATGCCCGTCGAACGACTCCCCGATCAGCGGCACGTACAAGCTGCCCTCCGCGAGAGTGCGCGTATCCTTCGAAACGCCGTGAATCATGGCATCGCCGGGCGTTCCTTGCGCCAAGGTTCCTCCGGTCATGACGGCAATCTCGGCCAACGTACGTCTGATCACTGCAACCGTCCCCTTATCGCGTTTTCCGCTACCAACCGGTCGTCAAACGGATGCTTGACGCCTTGGATGTCTTGATACGTTTCGTGCCCTTTTCCCGCAATCAATACTACATCTTTAGAGGTTGCCCGGGCAATCGCTTTTTGAATGGCCTGTCTGCGGTCGGCGATCAGCTCGTAACGCTCTTTGTCCCAGCCGGCCTCGATAAGGCCCGGTTCGATATCCCAGAGAATGCTTTCCGGATCTTCGGTCCGCGGATTGTCGGAAGTGACGAATACGTAGTCGCTGTACTTTGCGGCCACGCCTCCCATCAGCGGGCGTTTGGCGCGGTCGCGGTCCCCGCCGCAGCCGAATACGCAATAAACTTGGCCTTCTGCAAATTGCCGGATCGTCGAGAGCGCATTTTCCAAGCCATCCGGCGTATGGGCATAATCGACCAGTACAAGGCTTTCCTGTCCCGCATCCACAATCTCCATTCGCCCTTCGACGGAAGTAATGCCGCCGAGGCTGGCGACAATCCGCTCCAGCTCGATCCCCTCCGCCAGCGCTGCGGCGATGGCGCCGAGCGCGTTGTACACGTTGAACCGGCCGACCAGCCGCATCTTCACCTCGGCCGTTCCGCGGTAGGTGACACAGCGGAACTTGGTGCCCTTGGCGGTTATTTCTATGTTCTCCGCCTTCACGTCGGCAGCCGGATTATCTATGCCGTACACGATCGTCTGCGCCGGTGAATGCTTCGCAAAGTAGTCGGAAGCCGAATCGTCTCCGTTCAGCACCGCATACTGGCGCTGATCGGCAACCGGCGCGAATTCGTTCCCAAGCCTGGAGAATAACAGCCCCTTAGCCTCCCGGTAACGTTCCATCGTCCCGTGATAATCCAAGTGATCCTGCGTTAAGTTCGTAAACAGTCCGGTACGGAATTGGCAGCCGGTCACCCGCCCCATGTCGAGGCCGTGAGAAGAAACTTCCATGATGCAGTAATCGGTTCCCGCATCGGCCATATCGCGTAAAATACGCTGAAGCTCAATCGCCTCTTGCGTATTGTTCTTTTCGTTCGGATGACGGACAGCTCCGATTTTCACATGGATATTCCCCATTAATCCGGTTTGAAAACCTTGGTCCGATAATATTTTTTCCAATAAATACGTCGTCGTTGTTTTGCCGTTCGTTCCCGTTACGCCGATGAGCTTCAGCTCCCGGCTAGGGTATCCGTAGAAATGGCAGGCTAAAGCCGCCATGGCGTAACGCACCTGCTTCACTAGGAGCACGGGGACGTCCGCTTCAATCTCCCGTTCCGCAACCAAAGCGGCGGCTCCCTGCGCAACTGCCTGCCCGGCATAATCGTGACCGTCCGTCTTCAGGCCGGGTACACAAAAAAACAAATCTCCGGGTCGGACCCTGCGCGAATCGGCCGCGAGACCGTGGATATGGGTATCGCCATCACCGATTATCCGACTGACGGCAAGCTGGGCTGCCAGCTCCTTCAGTTGCATGTTGTGTCCCCCTCCGTCTTTTGCACATGGTATCATTATGGACAAAAAAATGCGTGCTGAAAAGCCCATTTCCCCAAATGTTACCGTACTTTCATCGATGCGTCAGCCTTCACTGCGCCTGCGGTTTGCCGCTTTCCGGCGGGCTCGCATCAGACAAGTAAATCCGGATCGTCGAGCCTTGCTCCACCCGGGTCCCGGCCTTCGGCATCTGGCTGATCACGGTGCCGCCTGCGCCGGATTTTGCCAGTTGAAAGTTCATGTTCATACTTTCGTAAATCTCCGTGATGCTCATGCCTACCAGATTCGGCACCTCCACGATTTTCGTATCGCCGTACACATATTTGCGGTCCATTTGATCTTTGCGCGGCGAAACCTTCATATAACGAAGCGTGTCCTCCATAATTCCCTTGACAAGAGGAGCGGCAACTACTCCGCCGAACTGGATGCCCTGGGGATTGTCGACCGCGGCGTACACGACGACTTTCGGATCGTCGGCTGGAGCAAATCCAATAAAGGAGACGATGTGCTCGCTCGCGGAATAGCGACCGTTCACGACCTTCTGCGCCGTTCCGGTCTTTCCCCCCACCCGGTAGCCCTCAATGAACGCATTGCGCCCGGTTCCGTTTGCCACAACGCTCTCCAGCGTCTCCCGTACCTGCTTGGAGGTCGCTTCGGAGATCACCTGGCGCACGAGCTCCGGCTTCATCTCCTCGACCATCGCTCCGGTGTCCGGATTATACCAAGCCTTCGCCACATGCGGCTTGAACAGCTTGCCGCCGTTCACGGCTGCGGATACGGCCGTAATTTGCTGAATCGGCGTGACGGAGACCCCTTGCCCGAACGAGGTGGTGGCCAGTTCAACCGGACCGACCCGCGACGGCTTGAACATAATTCCGTTCTCTTCACCGCCGAGATCGATCCCCGTTTTTTTACCGAACCCGAAGTTATAAATATACTCGAAAAGCTTCTCTTTGCCAAGTCTTTGGCCCATCACCACGAAGCCCGGGTTACAGGAATTTTCCACCACCTGCTGAAACGTTTCGCTGCCATGCCCGCCTCGCTTCCAACACCGCAGCCGGGCGCCCGCCACCTCAATCGCCCCTGGATCGAAAAAACCTTCCGTCAAGCTAACCTTTTTCTCCTCTAATGCTGCCGCAAGCGTAATAATCTTGAAGGTGGAGCCCGGTTCGTAGGTCATCCAAATCGGCAAATTCCGGTTGTAGTTCTCCACCGGATACGCTTTATAGTTACCCGGCTCGTAACCCGGCCTCGACCCCATCGCCAAAATCTCTCCGTTATTCGGGTCCATGGCAATCGCGATGACATGGTTCGGCTGATATTTGAGCATCGCCTGATCCAGCTCGCGTTCCATGATCGCTTGAATGTTGCTGTCGATCGTGAGCTGAAGGTTCAGGCCGTCAAGCGGCTTCTTGTACTCGTCGGACGATCCGGGCATCGACTTGCCTGCGGCGTCGGCCAAATACGAGATGCTTCCGCCTATGCCGGTCAATGTCCGGTTATACTTCAATTCTATGCCCGTCAATCCTTGATTATCAATCCCGGTAAAGCCAAGCACGTGCGCTGCCAAACTCCCGAACGGATAATATCTCTTATTATCCTCGGTCACGACGATACCCGGAAGCTTCATATCGCGGATTTCCCGGGCTTTTTCCTGTGTGATTTTACGGCCGGCCGGCTTGATATAGGCGCTGGACGCTCGCGTCGTCAGCTGCTTGTAAATCCTCTCCTGACTTGCGTCCAGCGCTGCCGCCAGCTTGGCCGCCGTTGCCTGGGGATCTTGAATTTGCGCCGGAATGGCCATTACCGTAGGCGAGCTTATGTTGTAAGCGAGCTGCGCCCCGTTCCGGTCCATGATTTCCCCACGCTTGGCCGTGACGGGAATGTCGCGTCGCCATGAGTCTTCCGCTTTATCCGACAGCTCCGGTCCGAGCCAGATTTGCACGTATGCGAGCCGCACCGCCAAGGCCAGAAAAATAGCCGTTCCGATAATCAGCGCGGCGAACAACCGACGGCGAACCGTTACGTTCGATGCCTTCATGCCCGCTCCTTCCCCTTCCTGAAAGAGAATCGTTTCATATCATCCCTATTCAGGACAACCAGGGGTTAGAACAAGCTATGGCTGCGCCGATGCCGTTTTTTTGGACCCGCCGTCGGCGTTTTGCTTGACGGAGTCGGTATTCTTCTTGTCGGCGCCCGACTTTCCGCTGTCGCCCGTAGACTTGGCCGAGGACGAATCCTTCTTCGCCGGTTGATCGGATTTGCCCGATTTATCCGACTTGTCGGATTTGTCCGTCTTGCTCGCCACCGGATTTTCCAGCAGCTCCTTATAGGATTTCAGCTGCAGAGTGAGCACCCGCGCTTCGCCGGAGCCTTCCAGTGCCTGATCCGCAACATATCCTTCACCGGTCGATTGGCAGCGTACCTTGAGGAAGGAGCATACCTCCAGCGCATCGCGAAGCGATTTCCCGGACAAGTTAGGTACCGGAACATCCTCGCCTTCCTGCATCAGTACATACATTCGCTGCGCCCCGCCGCTTTCGGTACCTGGCAGCGGAGATTGCGCGATGACCTTCGGCCCTTGACCGATCGGCTCGACAGAAATGCCGAACTTATTCATGGCCGCTTTGGCTTCGTCTAACGACTGATTGGTCAGATCCGGGATCTTGCCTTGCGACGCTTTCTCCGTCGGCTGGGAGTTCTGCTCCCGGGTTACGCTCGGCGCAATGCCCATCTTCCGCAGCGATTGCGATACGATCTCTTTGAAAGCCGGAGCCGTTACATCGCCCCCAAGATGATAGTTGCCTCCGAGATCGGGATCATCCGCCATAATTGCAACCAGAATCTTCGGGTCCTCAATTGGGGCGTAGCCGATGAACGAAACCATCCATCGACCTTCCGCATACCCTACGTGGCCGGGAAGAACGAAGTTCGCCGTACCTGTCTTGCCGGCCACACGATAGCCTTCGATATATGCCCTCCGGCCAGTTCCGATTTGCTGGTCGGACACAACTTGTTCCAAGTATTCGCTAACCTGTCTGGCCGTCTCCGGCGACACGACGTCGCGAACAACCTTGGGGTCGTACTTCTCGACGACTTCGCCCGTTTCCGGGTTAGTGATTTGCTTAATGACATGCGGCCACATTAGCTTACCGCCGTTCGCAATGGCAGCATATGCCGCCGTTTGTTGGATCATGGTGGTTGTTAGCCCTTGTCCATATGTCGCTGTAGCATACTCGGGGGCGTATTGCATTTTAACCCGTCCCGCCACTTCTCCGGCAATGTCGATGCCTGTTTTCGCCCCGAATCCAAATTTGTCGATATATTGCCGCAGCTTGTCCGTTCCCAACTTCTCAAGTCCCAGCTTCACGAAAGCCACGTTACTCGAACGCTTTAACCCTTCGAGGTATGAAATTCTGCCCCAACCCACGCGGTTATGGTCATGGAGTTCGCGGTCAGCAACAATGATTCTGCCGGACGGGTACGTGTCTCCCGGAAAAAACATGCCTTCCTCTATCGCCGCAGCCAGGGTGACAAGCTTGAAGGTCGAGCCCGGCTCATATTGCGAGGCGACGGCGTGATTGAGGAAATCGGACTGATTTTTCGTTTCCCCATACTTATTGGGATTGAAGGTCGGCATGTTCGCGATTCCGAGAATTTCCATTGTCTTCGGATCGACCGCAATCGCGGTAAGGCTCTTCGGATGCCATTTGTCGTATGTCTTCTGCAGCGCACTCTCGATGTAAAACTGAATATTTTTATCGATCGTAAGTTGCACGTTGCTGCCGTTCACCGCTGGCTGATATCGGCTTTGCGAACCCGTCAATTCAACGCCATAGCGGTCTTTCTCGTAATTTAGAAAACCGGGAACGCCTTTCAAATAGTTGTCGAGCTGCGATTCGATCCCCATCACCGGCTTGCCTTCCTTGTTGTTATAGCCGATCAGATGGGCAGCAAGCTGGCCCGCAGGGTAAAATCTCTTGGTCTCGCGTAGAAGTACTATGCCGATCGCCTTTTCCTTTTCCTTTTCCTTTTGCTTTTCCTTTTCTTTTTCTTTTTCTTTTTCCGACAGCTTCAATTGCAGATCTTTAACCAATTGATTGATTTTATCGGCCTTCTCCGAGTCGATCTTCCAGCCTTCGTTGCGGATTTCGATCTGATCCGTCGGCGTCCATTCCCGCTTGGCTTCCAAACGCTTGCGTATCTTGTCTTCCAGCGCCGTGACGTTCGACGGATCGCCGGAGGCCGACAAAATGGCTGCCAGGCCTTTTACAACTTCTTCCTGATTATTGTTATCTTTGATCGTCCGTGGAACAAGAGCCAGCGTAAATGCCGGGGAATCTTCCGCAAGCACCTTACCGTTCCGGTCCAAAATACTGCCGCGGACCGGCTGAATGACCTTTTCTTTTGACCAATATTTTTCTTTAACCTCTGTGACCAGTCTGGCGCCATCGACGACTTGTACCCAATAGATGCGGGTGATCAGGACAACAAAAAGGAGGGTGAATCCCCCTCCGATGATTAACGAACGTAATTTTACCTTTTTTGTCATCGTATATCCTCCCTATTCCAACGGACAGATCAGGGTTGATCCTTTGTTTTTTTGGACGCGGCTCCACCGGCTGATGGCGTTTTGGAAGCGACGCTTTGCCCTGAAGACTTGGTTGATCCCTGGGGCTTCGTCTGATTCGGATCGGCTACGCTGTAGCCGCGGCTGCGCGCTTCTTCCTCAAGCCGTTGATTATCGGAGAGCGCGTCCACCTTTTGCTTGAGAACACTGTTCTCCGCTTCCAGCTGGGCGATTTTCTGCTCAAAGGTTTTAATGCTTGAGCTCATCTCATAGATTTGCGCGTAACGCCAAATGATCACACCCGCAACGACGACGCAGACGGCAACCGTAAACAAATAGAGCAGCTTTTCTTGTACCGGCAACGATTTGTTCCGGTAGACGATCTTTTTCCTTTCCTTGACTTTGACTTTGTTCTCGGACCGCTGTTCAACTGCTAAATTTCCTTGAATATACGCCGGCAAGATGCTTTTCCCCCTCAGTTCATCAGTTTTTCCGCAATTCTCAGCTTGGCCGAGCGGGCGCGCGGATTCGCTTCGAGCTCTTCCGTCCCGGCTTCGATCGGCTTGCGGTTCACCAGTTTAACAATACCGGCAGATCCGCACACGCATATCGGAAAGTCGGGCGGACACGTGCACCTGGCCACATATTTGGCAAACGTTTGTTTACATATCCGGTCTTCGAGGGAATGAAAGGTAATCACCGCAGCCCGTCCTCCCGGGGCCAGGCAGCGGATGGCTTGCTCCATCGCATCCCCGAAGGCGCCGAGTTCGTCGTTTACGGCGATCCGCAGCGCCTGAAAGCTGCGCTTGGCCGGATGCGGTCCGGTACGCCTTGCCGCTGCGGGAATCGATTCCTTGATCAATTCGACAAGCTGACCCGTCGTTTCGATCGGAGCCTTGGCGCGAGCAGAGGCAATTGTCGCTGCGATGCGGCGCGAAAACTTTTCCTCTCCGTACTCAAATAAAATTTTTGCAATCTCCTGTTCCGGCCAATCGTTGACGATGTCTTTTGCCGTCAGCGGAGCCGTTTGATCCATCCGCATGTCCAGTTCAGCGTCATGATTGTAGCTGAAGCCGCGGTCTGCCTCATCGAGTTGCGGAGACGACACGCCCAAATCGAACAAAATTCCGTCCACCTGCGGACGGCCGTCTCTCAAAGCGCGCGGCACTTGGGCAAGCTCGTGCTCCAAATAGCGAAAGTTGCTGCGGATCAGCTTCACCCGGTCCATAACCGGAGCGAGCCGCTCCCTGGCATTGGCAAGCGCCGCGTCGTCTTGATCAAAGGCGATAAGCAAGCCCTCCGGTCCGAGGCGTGAAGCGATCTCGAAGCTGTGCCCCGCTCCGCCAAGCGTACAATCGACATAGACGCCGTCCGGTTGTATATGTAATCCTTCCACTGCTTCCTGCTTAAGTACGGTCACATGATGAAACATCCTGCTGCTCCTCCTACGCCGGCTTTTCCCGGGGTTATAGATCAAAGTTAAAATCGACCAGTTTCTCCGCAATTTCGGCGAACGATTCCTCCGATTGCTGGAAGTAGTTTTCCCAGATCGACTTGCTCCAAATCTCCACCCGATTGGAAACGCCGATAACGATACAATCTTTCTCCAGCTTGGCGTGCCCGATCAGATTGTTCGGCAGGTTGACCCTGCCCTGCTTGTCCAGCTCGCATTCGGTGGCGCCGGAGAAAAAGAACCGGGTAAAGGCGCGCGCGTCAGACTTCATGAGCGGCAGCGCTTTGAGCTTCTGCTCCAGCACCGCCCACTCGTTCATGGGATAAACGAATAAACATTGGTCCAGGCCGCGAGTGACGATGAATGATGTTCCCAGGGCTTCGCGAAACTTGGCCGGCACGATCATCCGGCCTTTTTCGTCAACGGTATGTTGATACTCCCCCATGAACACCTCTCGTCACCCCCTTTCCCACCACTTTACCCCACTTTCCACCACTTGTACAGTTATGATTCGTCACGCTAACCAAAAATCCTGCTCCGTCCCTGGACGACCGCAGGATTTTTTTCGGTTATTCTGTTTTGTCCCGGGGTAAAAAAATCTCCCTTTGACGCTCCTGCATCAAAGGGAGATTCGATAGCCGGATGCGGATTAATGCTCCGCCCAGCTGTCCAAGTATGCTTTTTGCTCTTCGGTCAGCGTGTCGATACCGATGCCGAGCGAAGCCAGCTTGAAGCGGGCCACCTGCTCATCCAGCTCGTAAGGCACGTTGACGACCTTCTGGCCGATTTGCTTGTAATTCTCGTTCAAATACTTCAAGGACATCGCCTGAAGCGCGAACGTCATGTCCATGATTTCCGCCGGATGCCCGTCGCCTGCAGCCAGGTTGACAAGGCGTCCCTCAGCCAAAATGTAAAACTTGCGTCCGTCTTGAAGCGTATACTCCTCGATGTTGCGGCGAACCGTCCGTACGGATACGGCCATGGCCTCCAGCTCCGGTTTGTTTACTTCCACGTCGAAGTGACCGGCGTTGGACAAGATCGCTCCGTCCTTCATGACTTTGTAATGCTCGCCGCGGATGACGTCCCGGTTGCCCGTTACTGTTACGAAGAAATCGCCCACCTTGGCCGCTTCGCTCATCGACATGACCGCAAAACCGTCCATGTAAGCTTCAACCGCTTTGATAGCGTCGATTTCCGTCACGATGACGTTGGCGCCGAGCCCTTTGGCACGCATCGCCACGCCCTTGCCGCACCAGCCGTAGCCGACGACGACGACCGTTTTCCCCGCAACGACGAGGTTCGTCGTCCGGTTGATGCCGTCCCAAACGGATTGGCCGGTACCGTAACGGTTATCGAACAAATATTTGCTGAAGGCATCGTTGACCGCAACCATCGGGAATTGGAGCTGACCGTCCTTTTCCAGCGATTTCAGGCGAAGAATGCCCGTCGTCGTTTCTTCCGCGCCCCCGCGCACGTTTTTGAGAAGGTCTTTACGCTCGGAGTGGAGAATGGTCACCAGATCTCCGCCGTCGTCAATGATCAGGTCCGGCTCAGTTTCGAGCGTCTTGATAAACAGCTCCTTGTATTCCTTTGGCTCCGGGTTGTACTTCGCAAATACCGTAATGCCGTCCTCTACCAACGCCGCGCATACGTCGTCCTGCGTGGACAGCGGATTACTGCCGCAAATGGTCACTTCGGCGCCGCCGGCTTGCACCACTTTGGCCAAATAGGCCGTTTTGGCTTCCAAGTGAAGCGATATGGCGACTTTCAGCCCTTTAAACGGCTGTTCCTTCTCGAATTGCTCGCGGATGCGGTTAAGCACCGGCATATGAGCATTCACCCAATCGATCTTCAAATGTCCTTCCGGTGCGAGCGCAATGTCGCGGATAATGCTGCGGTCGATCGTACTTGCCATCGGTAACGTCCTCCTTGGATCATAAATTCTCTACGTATTACATGTAACATATACGATGCTTCCCGTCCAGTGGCAAAGGCACTTCCACGAGTTCTCTCACCCAGCTGTCGCCATATTTATTCAAATACGCGAGCGGATTATACACCCGCTCCTGCGGCTTGCCGTCAGGCAGCACGGAGAACCCGATGCGGGCGAATTGCCGCAGCCCTGCCTCATACTGCGAGCGAAGGCCGTCATCCGCTTTATGCTGCAAGAAATCGATTTGCTCGATAATTTTCCCCAGATTCGTTTCGCCTAATTTTTGCAATCCGGGATTAATGGCCGCTATCGCTCCGATCAACGGCTCGTAGCTGGCGCGAAATTGCTCTTTCACCTCGGCAAAGCGAGCTTCCAGTTGAAGCTGGTCTTGATCCCGAAGCCAAGCCTGCTGCCTCTCATCCAAGCGGTACAGCGCGTCGTCGATGGCAAGCCCGTATTTCTGCATGTTTTTCTGGATCGTGCCTTCCACAAGGGTAAAGCCCAGACGCGGCAGCACGATCGGCATCCGCATCCCCATCGTATGAAACGCTTCGCGCGTCAGCGCCCAGTAAGCGATCTCCGACGGTCCCAATACGGTTCCGAGTACGGGGAACAAATAGTCCTGCATCAAAGGCCGCGTCATCACGTTGTTGCTCAGCCGCTCCGGGGCCTCCTCCGCCCATTGCAAAAGCTGCTCTCGACCGAAGCGTCGTTCCCCCTTCCGGTCCGTGTAGCCGCCCTCTCCGTCCGCATAAAGCAGGATACGCTCGCCTTGTTCGTCGAAGACGAATAAGTTCGCGCCATTGCCGGAAACCTCCGCCTGCGGTACATATCCCGCTGCCCGCAGCTCGTCTTGCCCCCGCAGAAGCGCTTCGTTAATCGAACCGCTTTGCTCCGTCAATCGGTGGAACATCGGGCTTTCGAGCCGCCGCAGCTCCGGGTCGTCCGAATCGACCAGCACGAGTCCGTCCCGTCCGAACCAAGCGGAAAGGAGACGCGCAAAGCTGTCCGTCAAGGAATGGGCCCCTTCGGTCGACGAACGCAGCCTTTCCATCAATCCTTCCTTGAATTCCGTAGGCAAAAGCGTCTGCTCAAGGGCATCCAGCACCTCGCTCCACTGCTCCGGCGAGATTGGCGTCCGGCTGACGGAGGTGCGCAAGCCGGTCGGATGCTGCAGCTTGATCTTCTGGAGCTGCTGATCCGCCGTCAGAACCGACACATGGTTCACTTCGTCAAAATCATGATCCTCCCCTGCAATCCAAAATACCGGCACCACCGGCCGCCCTAGCTTCTCCGAAGCTTCACGGGCCGCCTGAATCAGCGTAATCGCTTTGTATATAACTAGAAGCGGCCCGGTAAACAAACTGGCCTGCTGGCCTCCTACGATACACAGTGTACGGGAATCCTTTAGCAGCTCGATCGAACGAAGCGCTTCCGGTGAAGCCCCCGCCCGTTCGTTGTACCGTCGCAGCGTTTCCGCAAGCCGCTGGCGGTCAGCTCCATGAATCCGCTCCCGGTCGATCCAAGCCGCACGCGCCTCCCAACCGTCGGAATCCGAAGGATTGTAATCGAAAAACGCGCTTATTTTTTCAAAACGGTCGGAATAATCCTCTGCCAAAGGCTGGCCGGAGTCCCACTGCATTATTTCTATCCGCAATCCGCCCGCCACCCTTCCTTTTAAAATGTAAGTCGCTTCTGGTTTGTAAATAACATAAGCACTACTATTTTACACGTGATCCGGGAAATCGTCAAAAGGTGACGCGAATGGATACGGATCATTTCATTATAGTGAAAAAGCCCCTGCACATGCAGAGGCTTCGAAGGTTAATATAAATGGCAGGCCGTAAAGTGGCCAGGTTGGACTTCCTTGAACTCCGGCATGCTTGCCGCGCATTCCGGCATCGCCTTCGGGCAGCGGGTACGAAACGGACAACCGCTCGGCGGGTTCAGCGGACTTGGAATTTCGCCTTCCAAAATGATCCGCTCGCGAGTGCGCTCCACCTCCGGGTCCGGAATTGGAATCGCGGACAACAGCGATTGCGTGTAAGGATGCAGCGGATTCGCATAAAGCTCCTCGGAGGTTGTTACCTCGACCAGCTTGCCGAGATACATAACGCCGATACGATCGGAAATATGCTTCACCATCGCAAGATCGTGCGCGATGAACAGGTAGGTCAGACCGCGCTCTTTTTGCAGCTTCTTGAACAGGTTGACGACCTGCGCCTGAACGGATACGTCCAGCGCGGAGATCGGCTCATCCGCGATGATGAACTGAGGCTCGATAGCCAGCGCACGGGCAATACCGATCCGCTGACGCTGTCCGCCCGAAAATTCGTGCGGGAAGCGGCTCGCATGCTCCTCGTTCAGACCTACCGCATCAAGCAGCTCGCTAACTCGCTGCTTGCGCTGTTTGCCGTCGGCAAGACCATGAATGTCAAGTCCTTCGGCAATAATGTTGCCAACCGTCATCCGCGGGTTCAAAGAGGCGTACGGATCTTGGAACACCATCTGCATATGACGTCGGAACTCTTGCAGCTTGTTTCCGCGCAGCGTATGCACGTTCTCGCCGTTGAACAACACTTCGCCGCCTGTCGCTTCATATAGGCGGATGATCGTGCGTCCGGCCGTCGACTTTCCGCAGCCGGACTCGCCTACCAAGCCGAACGTTTCGCCGCGGCCGATCGAAATATTAAGCTTGTCGACAGCTTTTAACGTCTTGCCGCCGCCCAAGTGAAAATGTTTTTGCAAATCGCGTACTTCCAAAATTGGATTGCCCTTCATCGTGCCGCACCTCCAGCTTCTACAGGTCGCTCTACTTTAGGCGCATCGGGATGCAGGAGCCAGCAGGCCGCCGAATGCGTCTCGGAAAGCTTCGTATGCTCAGGATCGACTTCCAGACAGGCTTTCATCGCATAAGGACAACGCGCTGCAAAAGCGCAGCCTTTCGGCGGGGCGAACAAATCCGGCGGCGTCCCCGGAATCGGCACCAATTCGCCATCCTTGTCTTGATCCAGACGCGGAACGGAACGAAGCAAGCCCCAGGTATACGGATGTTTCGAATCGTAGAACAGTTCGTCTACCGTGCCCTGCTCTACGACTTTGCCGGCGTACATGACGATGACGCGCTGCGCCATCTCCGCAACGACCCCGAGGTCATGCGTAATCACGATAATCGAGGCATGCGTCTGCTCGGACAGCTTCTTCATCAGTTCGATAATTTGCGCTTGGATCGTCACGTCAAGCGCCGTCGTCGGCTCATCGGCAATCAGCAGCTTCGGATTGCAGGCCAGCGCAATCGCAATCATGACGCGCTGGCGCATCCCGCCCGAAAATTCGTGCGGATATTGGCTGATCCGGCCTTCTGGATTGGAAATGCCGACCATTTTCAAAATCTCGACTGCACGCTTCCGCGCTTCGCTTGCGCTTAAGCCCTGATGCTTAACAAGCCCTTCGGTGATTTGCTTCCCGATCGTCATCGTCGGATTGAGCGAAGTCATCGGGTCCTGGAAAATCATCCCCATTTCGGAGCCGCGGATTTTTTCCATTGCTTTATTTGAAATTTTAGTAATTTCCGTTTTGCCGTCGAATTTGATCGATCCGCTCTTGATCATGCTCGGAGGCGTCGGAATGAGCCGCATAATCGTTTGGGCCGTAACCGATTTACCGCAGCCGGATTCGCCTACGATGGCGAGCACTTCCCCTTTTTTGAGGTCAAAGGAAACGCCGCGAACGGCTTGCACTTCACCGGCATAGGTGCGAAACGATACTCTGAGGTCGCGAACCTCCAATATATTATTGCTCATGATTTTGACACCCTCCTTACTTCCTCATCTTCGGATCGAGCGCATCGCGAAGGCCGTCACCGAGCAGGTTGAAGCTCATCAGGATCAAGCTGAAAACAATCGTCGGGAAAATAACCCGGTGCGGGAAATAACGAATCGAGTTGGCACCGTCGGACAGCAGCGATCCGAGCGAAGCAAGCGGCACGCGGATGCCGAGACCGATAAAGCTCAGGAACGCTTCGACGAAAATGGCCGAAGGAACGATAAACGTAATTTGCACAATGATCAAGCTGAGCGCATTCGGTAC
This sequence comes from Paenibacillus elgii, assembly GCA_042219835.1. Classification (GTDB taxonomy): domain Bacteria; phylum Bacillota; class Bacilli; order Paenibacillales; family NBRC-103111; genus Paenibacillus_G; species Paenibacillus_G elgii_A. Next base: position 51,586 of record JBHJMN010000007.1, on the reverse strand, counting down.
CAAATGGCGGAAAATAATGCGCGCGCCTCCTGCGCCCAGCGTTCTGGCCGCAAGCACGTACTCTTGCTCCTTCAAGGTCAGAACTTGACCGCGGACCAGCCGCGCCATCGGCACCCAGCCGGTGATAGCATAAGCGATGATGATCGTCATGAAGCCCGGACCGATCACGATGATCAGCAGGATCGAGATCAGCAGAAACGGGATAGAGTGAATGATTTCGATAATACGCTGCATGATATCGTCCACCCGGCCTCCGTAGTAGGCCGAAACCCCCCCGTAAATAACTCCGAATACGAGGTCAAGCAGCGCGGCAATAATCCCGATGGCGAGTGAAATCCTTGTTCCCCACCATACGCGCACCCACAGGTCGCGGCCGAAATCGTCGGTTCCGAACCAGTGCGCCGCGGAAGGCGGCAAGTTTTTGATATCGTAGTTTTGCGTAGCGTAGTCGTAGCTCGAAAAAATCGGTCCGAACGTAGCGAGCAAAATCAAGATGACAAGCGTTGTCATGCCGAACATGGCCAGCTTGTTTTTCTTAAGCCTTCTCCACGCATCCTGCCAGTAATTGATGGAAGGGCGGACGACAGCTTCCCGGCCGACTTGCTCTCGGACAACCGGCTGGAACAGGTCTTTGGACATCTGCATTACTTGCTACCTCCCTTAACCAAACGAATGCGCGGGTCGATCAAACCGTAAATGACGTCGGTAATAAAGAGCACGATGATCAGAATAAACGCATAGAAAATGGTCAATCCTGTAATCATGGTGTAATCGTTGGAATAAATCGATTGAACAAAGTGCTTCCCTAATCCCGGTACGACGAAAATTTGCTCTACAACGAACGTACCGGTGATCAAACCGACAAATACGGGCCCCAGCACGGTGACAACCGGAAGAATTGCATTACGGATTGTATGTTTAAAAACGATGGCCGACTGGGACAACCCTTTGGCTTTCGCCGTTTTGATATAGTCCTGATTCAGCACGTCCAGCATGGACGTCCGCATGAGCCGGGCAATGATGGCAATCGTACCGAACGATAAGGCGATGGAAGGCAGTATCCTGGATGAAGCCCCTGTCCACATCCCCGGAGGCAGCCAGCCTAGCTTCACTCCGACAAAATAAGACAGCAAAGGCCCAAGAACGAAGGATGGAATCGAGATCCCGACAATTGCCGTGAACATCGCCGTGACATCAAGGCCTTTGTTATGATTCAAAGCTGCAATAATGCCAAGAATCAATCCGACCGTAATGGCAATGGCAAGCGCCCACAAGCCGAGCTCCAGCGAAGCCGGGAATGCTTGATGAATAATCTCCGTAACTTTACGCGTCGGGAATTGGAAGGACACGCCCAAATCGCCGTGGATCACGTTATTCATGTATTTCAGGTACTGCTCCCAAATCGGCTTATCCAGACCGTATTGAGCATAGAGCAGCTTTCTTTGCTCGGGCGTCAATTTTTGCGATTCTTCCCCGAACGGATCCCCTGGCAAGTTTTTCATCAACACGAATGTGAAGGTAACAACCAGCCACAAGGTAATTACCATATAACCCAAACGACGCAGCAAATAGCGAAGCATGGCACACCTCCTGAACTAATTCAAACAAGGACAAGCAGCAAGGCTCGAAAAGGCTCGATTGGAAACAGCCGAACTGCTTCGCAAGCATAGACCGATCCAAGGCAAGACTATGTTTGCGAAGCAGCTCCGCTTCCTCCGAATAGAGGCAATTGCGTTACAGAAAAAATCGGAGCCGTTCCAAAGATCAGAACGGCCCCCTCGTTGACGAATCAGCCACGACTTACTATGTTCATCCGGAGAAACGAATTACTTAATGGAAACCCATTTCAGTTCCCACTCTTGGGATTTAGGCGGCAAAATCAGGCCTTCTACGTTCGGTCTCTTCGCGTAAGGACTCGTACGGAAGTAAACCGGGGAAATCGGCATATCTGCCATCAGCTGCTTCTCGGCATCGACCAGCATTTTCGAACGTTTCGCCGGGTCGACTTCTTTGTCTGCGCCTTTGACCAGATCGTCATACGCTTTGCTGTTGTATCCGACATAGTTAAAGGCTTTGTTGTCGGACAGCCACAGGTCGAGGAACGTCATCGGATCGTTGTAGTCGGCGCCCCACAGCGCAAACAGAACATCGAAATTGCCTTCCTGCATATTTTTCACGCGCAGAGCAAACGGAAGCGGTTCACTTTCCACATCGACACCGAGGTTTTGCTTCCATTGAGCTTGAACGAATTCGATCGTCTTTTTGGCCGTTTCGGTGTCATCAGCCGTCAACTTAAACTTCGGCAAGGAAGTCATGTTTAGCTCTTTCAAGCCTTCGGCCAGAAGCTGCTTCGCTTTATTCACGTCGTAAGCAGGTTGAGTATCGCCCGCTACTTTACGGAATTCCTGTTTGTTGCCGTCAAAAACGGTCCCCGGTACCAAGCCTGTCGAAGGAATGGAGGATCCGCCGTTCACGACGTCGTTGAAGCTTTTGCGGTCGACTGCCATGCTTAGAGCTTGACGAATTTTGACATTGGCAAAAGCCGGGAACTTCGAGTTATGAAACATCAGGTAACCTGTTACGAACTCTTTCTTCAGCGTCAGGTCAGGCTTGCCTTGGAAAGCATTGAACTGCTCGCCGCGAAGCACCGTCAAGTCGACTTGATTCGTATCGTACATATTGAGCGAGGTATTGGGGTCTTTTACCACGTTGACAGTTACTTTGTCTAGTTTCACGTTTGCAGCATCCCAGTACTTGTCGTTTTTGACGAGAACGATTTGCTGCTCGTGGTCCCATTTTTCCATCTTGAACGGACCTGCGCCGATAATTTTGTCGGCATCGGCGCCGTTTTTGTCGCCTTGCGCTTTAACAAAATCCGGCTTTTGCGGGAAGAAAAGCGGGTTAGCCAATTGGTCGGTAAAGAACACAACCGGTCTTTCCAGCGTAATTTCAAGCGTTTTGTCGTCTTTTGCTTTTACGCCCAGCGCGGCTTTCTTCGCTTCCACTTCTTCCGGTTTCGCTGTATTCAGAGCAACGCCGCCTTTAATCCAGGAAAGCATGGTTGCGTATTTTGCTTTTGTCGCCGGGTCTAAAGTACGTTGGAAAGCCCATACAAAATCGCTTGCTTTCAGCGGAGAGCCATCGGCCCATGTCAAACCGTCGCGAAGCGTGATAGTATATACGAGACCGTCCGGGGAGATATCCGGAAGCTTTGCTGCCAAACCTGGTTGCGGCTTACCTTCCGCATCCAGACGGTACAGACCTTCGTTCACCGCGGCAAGAATCGTAAAGGAAGGATTCGTTGTTGCGATAGAGCTGTCGATTGCCGGCGGTTCTGCCGCAAGGTTGATTCTAATTTCTTGAGCCGGAGCTTTTTTATTGTCTGTGCCCCCTGCTTGCTGATTGTTGTTCGTGTTGCCTGAACAGCCGGCTACGGTCGTACCAAGCATAGCGGTAACCGATGCCAGGACAAGAAGCTTATTATACTTCATGTAAATGACTTCCTCCTTTTTAATTTATGTAACTATATGTTAATTCTTGTCGTGTTATATAACATGACACAGAATTCACACCTCACATAACACCCTTTGATGATATAGGATTCTAGCAAAAAAGTAAATACCTCGATGAATGTAACCGTTACCAAATAGAAATTATACAACCAGAGGTTAATAAAATCCAGTACTAATTTTTTGACACGTATCCATTTATTTCTTCTTGGGTATCATTATATCATTTTTTATTGGTCAACCACAAAAATAAAGAGCCTGTGGGTTAGGCTCTCAAAAATGGCAGCATATTATTCGCGCCAAGCGCTACAGCTCGGATTTGCTTTCCGTATGCAGCACCTTGTCCGCCGCTCATTTCTTCACCTCTTTTACGAGTTGATCATATATTTGCCGATGCCGATGAACAGCAGGAGAACATAGCAGGCTGTCAGCAGTACAAAGCCGAGCCGGCCCAACGTTCTGGCGATTTTGATCAGATCGATCTTTCCCTTAAGCCGGTTTTGCATATTTCCAAGCAAGCCGGCGGCAACGAGAAACAGCAGCACAATCGTCCACAGCAGCATTCCCGAATCGAACAAATTCCGGCTCATAAACGCAACGGAGCCGATAAGAAACAACGTGGTAATATCCATGCTGAGATGCGTGGCTTTGCGCTTGTCTTTCGTATAATAGTAAACGGCAACCCAAACGATGATAAAAGCTACGAACGGAACTACCGCAAGAAACATATAAAGCTGCTGCAGCCATCCAAACAATGCACTCAAGCGATATCACCCAATTTCAATCGATAATGTTCGGGCCGTCAGGGGCGGTGCCCGGCTTCCGCCGCCTTGACCAGCCGGTATACGGTAAGATGCGTTGGAAGCGCTACTCCACTACGATCGGCCTCCCGCAGCAATCCTCCCGTAATGGCGTCGATCTCCGTAAGACGGCCAGACGTGATGTCCTGAAGCATGGAGGAACGGTTGTTTGCGGTTCGTCGGCATACCTCCAGCAGCTGCTCCCACAGATCCGACTCCAGCCGGATGCCAAGCGCACGCGCCAGAGCAACGCCTTCTTCATACAAAGCACGCATCAGCTCCCCGGCTCCCGGTAAACTCAGCAGCTCGCCATTCGGCACCCGCAGCAAGGCGGTAAGCGGATTGATGACGGCATTGATAAGAAGCTTTTGCCAAATACGGCTAGAGATGTTTTTCGACATCGATGCGCTAAATCCTGCCAATTGCAGCCAAAATACCAGATTTTTTTGCGCGATTTCCGAGACTTCGGTCCTTTCCTCTCCTGCTGCGCCTACCCAGGTCAGACCGCTTCCCGTATGAACAGCTTCCCCGGCGGCAGAGATCATCGCGCCTTCCGTCGTCACGGCTGAAAGCAGCCGTTCCGCCGGAACATACTGCGCCAGCGCCTCCAGATGCCCGATGCCGTTCTGTAAGCAGACTATCCATGACGAGGGGCCTATGCATTGGCGGAGTTCAAGCCCAAGCTCCCCGGTTATGGCGGACTGTTTAACGGCCAGCAGGATAAAATGCGGTCCGCTCTCGTCCTTTCCTCCGAACGCTTCCTTTTCCCCCCACAGACGAACGCGGGGAAAAACCGTAATCACTGCCCGAACGCTTTTTTCCTCCGTTCCGGAGACGGCATCGACCAAGCGCAGTCCGGCAGCTTCGATTTCGGCTTTCCGCTCGGCACGGCGGACAACGATCTCTACCTCGTGCCCCGCTTCAGATAATCTGACTGCAAACAACGTTCCGAGCGATCCTGCGCCAATCACCGTAAAACGGCCCATCGACTCTCTCCCCCGTGCGGTAAAAGTTTGTTCAGTCTATCATAGCAAATAATCGCGGGATACGCACAAAAACCCCGGAACGGCTGCTCATGGCAGCCCGATTCGGGGGTTTCTCCCTTTTTATGAAACGGTTCCGGTTATTCGATCCGCTCTAGATTCCCGTTTTCATCCATTTTAAAACGGGTTTTGCTTTCCTCTTCTTCCTCTGCCAGAAAAGCAAGCTTGCGGGCCCGGTCCATAATCTGGATCAGCGCTTTGTAATCGTCGTTCACGACACGATAATCGGTCGAAACGTCGCTGACCTGCCGGCTTAGCTCGTCATTGAGACTTCGCAGCCGTTCAAGCTCATCCTGCTTGTCGTTCAGTTCCTTCTCAAGCTGCCTTACGTGCCGCACCATTTCCTGATAGCTTCCTTTCCACTGCCGCAGGAAGCGGATAACGGCGTCGATCGATAACTCTTCCACGATCCCGTCGCTGCGCACCGCGCCTTCCGAGGCCAAAGGGCCGCCCATGCCGCTGCCCGCAACCGATGCGAACGCGCTCGCGTGCTTGCGGTGCTGGTTCCTTTTTTGGCGCTGCGCTTTGGCGATCTGAATCGCCGCCTCATATTTCTTGCGGACGAAGCTGTTCCAACGGAAACCGCAAGCGGCCGCAGTTCTACCTATTTTTTCGCCCACTTCCTCAAAAGCGGACAGCTGCGTGCTGCCTTCGCGAATATGCCTTAACGTCACCTCCGCTAATATCAAATCGTCTTCCTCGCTCCAAGCGTCTTGTCTGATTGCCGTCATCAAGCCGTCCTCCTAACCCCTATAGGTTCATCCGCATCTATGTTCGTGATGCATAAAGTGCTGCGTTACTTTATCTCTATGCCCATGGTAGAGTTCATAGAATACTTTTCTAGTAATTTGTATTGCCAATTTTCAAGGCGGTCATACATCGTTTTGGCGGATTTGGGCAAGGATATGTTGCGAAGGGCTAAAAATTTGACTAAAATTCGCGGATTGGGCGTTTACACGCAGGAAGGCTTTCGCTATAATGTTGGATAGTACGTAAGTATCGATCGTGACCGAAGAGAGGGGGATACAGGATGGATCGCATGTTTCGCGTTCTCGGCTTCTGGACGCTTGTGATCGGGCTCATGGCGTTGGCCGGCGATTTTATTCCGATGGCGCTCATCTTTTTCGCCCAGACGGCGATTTTCACGCTGTTAGGATACATGAAATTGTCCGAACGTACCTACATATTGATTTTTTGGGGGTACATGATTGTTTCGTTTACAGGGTTTACCTACTGGTCATTTTTCAAAATGTCCATCTAAACCTGCCAGTCCGGAAAAAAGTAAGCGAATACGAAGACAAAAAAGGCGAACCGCAAGCTTCAACGCGGTTCGCCTTTTTTTTGAATCAACACCTTAAACAGCTCGCTCATCCGGTCGCTAAGTAGCAGCTGCCGAATGGCCCGGTTGCGACGGGCCTGCGGTGAAAACGGGTCCCGGGCGTCATGATCGCTCAGCTCGTCAAGCAATCCCTGCTCCAGCAAAAAGTGCTTCTGGCTCAGTAGGCCCACAGGCTCCAGTCCCGCTTCCTTCCCAACTTCGATCAACGCACTGAAATTGACATGAGCGGTCATATCCTGCTCGCCGGGGAACTGCAGCGGCGCATCGGAAGCTTGATGCTTGCGGTAACACAGCAGCGTTCCGTTCATCCGGTGCGGAGCGTATAGCTCTTCCCTGACGTGCCCGTAGTCGATCGTCAGCAGCACACTGCCGTTCTCCATGCTGCCGGCAACTGTCCGAAGCCAGTGCAGCACGTCCAAATTGACCTCGAACCGCTGACCCGTCCTCGGCGGGATCGCTTCCTTGCGGATAAAGGCCTCAAGCTCGCCGCCCGATAACGGTCTTTCTACCTCCGTCAGGCAGCTTCGTTCGTCATCCCAGCCAACCCGAATTTCGCGCCATCCGGCTTCGCGGCGAATGATCCGGTACACCGGAAAGGCGTCCGGCAGCTCGTTGGACAATACCAGCGTGTTATGCCAAGGACCCGCCGCATGCCATTCCTCGTCTGTGAGATAGCTCACAAGCGCCGTATGGGGCGCTAGCGCCTCTGATTGAAGGCCCCGGTGCACCGGGCTCCTTTCGACACTCACGAAGCGCAGCCGCGCATACAGCTCCGGAGAGCCGCTTCGGATCGCGTCAAGTATTTGTCTCGCTAAGGTTCCGTCGCCCCCTCCCCACTCCGTCAAGCAGATATCGCCGCTCCTCGTTTCCGCAAAGCTCCGAAGGTAGGCGGCCAGCATGTCGCCAAGCACGCTGCCGATCGAAGCGCTCGTATAAAAGTCTCCCGCCCGCCCGATTTTGCGATTCGAATTCATATAATAGCCCCAGCTCGGATGATACAAGCACAAATCCATATAGTCCCGGAACGAAATCGCCCGGTCCGGCTGCATTTCAATCCGTTCCCGAATCGCTTGCAGCAGCGGGGAATCGTTCGCCTGCTCCGTTTTCATGCGCCTACCGCCTCTCGCCAAATTACTAAAGACAAAACCTCCCCCACTCGCTATAATTAGGATGAGAAAAATAGGAGAGGAAGCAGAGCCTTGTTTAAACCACGAACCGTCTTCTGCGCGGCGCTTATTAGCTGTACCGTTTTGCTCACGTCCGCCTGCACCGATCATCAGCAGGTAAAGCAGGATTTAATGCAAGCGGTCGCCAAGCAGGAGCAAATCCAAAGCTACCGATATGCCGGGGAAGCGGACTTGAAACTGGACGCTTCTTTATTTTCGGGCTCGCAGCCGGTAACGGCCGCTTTGCTAGGCCTCGTCAAAGAAAGTAAATTCGAATACAGCGGGCTCGTTTCGCTGGCAGATCCGGTCCGAATGGAAACCTCGGTCAAACTCACGCCGAAAGGCGCGGCCTCGCCCATCGAAGTGCCGTTTCTTCTTAAAGATAACAAAATGTATCTGCAGATGCCAGCCGTTACGAAGGCGGACGAATATTTGATGCTGCCGTTAGACAAGCAAGCGGACAAACTCAAAAACACCGGAAGACTGAGCGCTTCCCTTACCGGCAAACTGCTGGAAGGCGTCAATCCGAATTGGCTGCTGCCTGGCAGTAAGGACGAGAAGCTTGCCGACGGCGAACCGGCGAAGCGCATTACGCTTACAGTGACGGACAAGAACAAGCAGGAAGCGGCAAAATATTTCACAACCGCACTTCCGTCCGCGCTTAACGAGCTGATGACCAGCGGACTAGGCGGCACGGGACAAACCGGGGAATGGAAAACATCGTTGGAGCGGATCAAGATCGAAGCTCCTACGACGCTAAGTATCCTGATCGATAATCAAGGTTTTATCCGCGAGCAAACCGGAAAGCTTTATTTTTCGGTCGAAGGCGGAAACGATGTGAAAAACAGCGTGGAATGGACGTACAAGGTGCAAGAGATCAATCAGACGCCTGCCTTTTCGAAAGAAACGCCGAAGCAGGTAAAACATGCGGAAGACATTTTACGATTGCTCCCTAAGCCTCAAGCGGGCAAAAAGTAACGTGACGGAAGCTCTTCCATGGCATAGCGCCGTGGAATTTTTTTGTCATGTTTTTCCCATTCCTGTGATAATCTTTAGTTGAAAGGACGGGAGGGACATGCGTTTGAATATACGCCAATGGGCTATCCTTGCGCTTTTCTCGGTATACGGATGTTTATCCGCTTTGTGGCCCTATTCCGCGTATGCAGAGAGCGGACAAGCGGATAGAAGCTTGCTGCAGAAAGGCCTGACCATCTATGAGATCGATCAGGAGCTAACCCGCATTTCCGACCAGGAAATCAAGCTCCAGGCGCAAATGCAGAGTGCGGAACAGCAAATTCGCGAAGCGGAGCATTCCACAAGCGAGGCTAAAATACACGCCGCCAAAGTCGTCCGCTCTTATTACATGGGCGACCGCGATTCGCTGTGGGCGCTGCTGTTCTCCGTCGGTTCGTTCTCCGATGCGGTGTCGGTGCTCGACTATTTGCAAATGATTCTGCGCAACGATCAACAAGCGCTGCAGCGTCATACGGATGCATGGCAGCGGCTGACCTCGGTCAAAAAGGAGTTGGCCGAAGCCCACACCTCCCTCCAGCAGACGAAAGAGCGTTACTTGCAGCAGCGAGAACAACTTGCCGCGCTCCAGAAAGAAGTGGACGCTCAGCTGGCCGATAGCAAGGAGCAGGCGGCGCTGCTTCAGCAGCAGATGCTCGAGCTTAACAAGCTGTGGGAGAACAAGGGCATCCCTCTGTTCAAGACGTACTTCCAGGCGCTTGCGGATGCGATGCAGCAGCTTCCCGAGCTGGTGACGTCTGGCGGAGAGAAAAAGAACAGCAATCTGGTCATGAACGGGGTAAATTATACGTTCCAGATGACGGACAGCGAGCTGAACGATTTTTTGCGCAAAAAAAACGAACGGTTCCGCAATCTGACGTTCCACTTCTATCCCGATCAAATATCGGCCTCCGGGCAGGAAGGCGATATTGCCGTTATGATCCGGGGAAGCTACGAAATGGCCGCAATGGAAGACGGAACAAGCAAATCGTTTATCCGGTTCCGGATTTTGGAAATGCAATTCAACGGCTTTTCCCTGCCTTCCACGACGGTGGAGGAATTCGAAAAAAGCTTTACTCTGGGAATCTACCCCCAACATATCGCCTCGTTTTTGCAGGTAACCGGCGTCCGGCTGGAGGAAGGAAAGTTAAGCATCATGCTGAAGCTGGCCTTATAGCTTTTAAGCTGAGCCGACCCGGAAGAAGAGGAGCGTGAAGACGTTGACGGAACCTGTTCTCAAATATGCGGCGGTCCTGGATTTGCCCGAAGACAAGCGGGCCGGCTATTATGCCCGGATTGTTAAAGCGTTGGCCGGAAAAACCGCCTTGTTCGACCGCGACAAGGAGCTGATGATTTTTTCGTCCCCGGAAGAGATGGAGCGGCTCAGGCCTATTTTGGAGCAGTATGCCATTCCTTCCGAGGAGCTAAGCGTGCTGCTGCTTCCGACACCGGTCGCGGCGTATCCGGCCTTCAGCGATTACGGCTTTGTCAGCCGCTTGGAGAACGTTTACCTGTATGCGGAGCTTGTTGCCGTATTCCGGCTGCGGGCTGCGGCAGATCTTGGACGGACCTTCGAGCCGCAGCAGGCGGAAGCGCAGCTTGGAGAGCATTTGCTTGCAGCCTGGCCGGAGCCGGGAGGCGGCTCTGCCTTCGCCATCGAAGCGCAGCTGGCCGAGCTTGCGGAAGGCATTGCCCGCGCCTACGGCGGCGCTGTGGAATGGGTTTATTCACCGGAACGCTAAAACCACACTGAAGTAGTTCATTCAACAAAAAACGGTGGTGCAACGATCGATTTCGTATCGTTGCACCACCGTTTTTTCATTAAGGCTCCTTACAGCAAATCGGCGGCAAGCTGCGCCAGATGCGAGCGTTCTCCGCGCTCCAGCATAATGTGCCCGCTGATCGTTTGCTCCTTAAAGCGCTCTACAACGTACGTAAGGCCGTTGCTTGAGGCGTCCAGATACGGATGATCGATCTGCTCGGGATCGCCTAGCAGAACGATTTTACTGCCCTCGCCGACGCGGGAAACGATCGTTTTCACCTCATGCTTGGACAGGTTCTGCGCTTCGTCGATGATGATGAACTGGCCGGGAATGGACCGCCCGCGGATGTAGGTCAGCGCCTCGACTTGAATACTGCCGAGTCCTGCCAATATTTTATCGATGTCGCCCGCCTTTTTCGTATCGAACAAATACTCCAAATTATCGTAGATCGGCTGCATCCACGGCCGCAGCTTTTCCTCTTTTTCTCCCGGCAAGTAACCGATATCCTTGCCCATTGGAACGACGGGACGGGCAATCAGGAGCTTCTTATACTTCCTTTCGTCCTCGACCTTCAATAAGCCTGCCGCAAGTGTCAGGAGCGTTTTCCCCGTGCCTGCTTTGCCCGTCAGCGTGACCAGCGGAATATCGTCGTTAAGCAGCAGCTCCAGAGCCATCCGCTGCTGGGCGTTCCGAGCGGCGATTCCCCAGATCGGATCGTTGCTGAGGTAAAGCGGCTCCAGCTTCTTCCCGTCGGCATTCACTTTAAGCAGCGCCGACTTGCTGGTGCCCATCTCGTCTTTCAGAATGACAAATTCGTGCGGATGAAGCGTAAAGCCGGGCTGCAGCGAATGGATATTTAAATAACGGTACGTGTAGAACTCGTCGATGACCGAAGGGTGCACCAGCAAGGTCAAATGTCCGGTGTAAATGTCTCCAGCCACATTAACGACGCGGTCCGTCAAATAATCTTGTGCCGTAATACCCAGCACGTCGGCTTTGATCCGGACGAGCATATCCTTGCTGACCAGAATAACCGGCTTCGGGTCGGATTTCTCCTTCTCCTCCAGCAAATAATTAAGCGCCACCGCCAAAATGCGATTGTCATTCGTCACTTCGGCGAACACTTCCTGCAGCTTCGAGAAGCTCCGATGGTTTAGCTCCACCTTCAGGCTGCCGCCGCCGGGAAGCCCGATGCCTTCGAACAGCCGGCCGTCGCTGCGGAGCCCGTCGAGCATCCGGGAGATTTGGCGTGCATTGCGCCCCAGTTCGTCGGCGTTGCGTTTCTTGGAGTCGATTTCCTCCAAGACGACCGCCGGAATAATAATATCGTTATCTTCAAAAGCGTAAATCGCGTTCGGGTCCTGCAGCAGCACATTGGTATCCAGCACATAAATTTTTTTCATCTTGAGTCCCTCCCAGGTTCGGTGTTTGGTTCGGCTCAATACATAGGAATTTTCCCGCCAGGACAAACTAGCCAAAGCCGATGACGAAAAGAAAGGACGATTGCTGATGAAAATGTTTGTCGCGACCCTCTTGATGTTGTCCGCTGTCGTGTCAGGATGTAACCAAGCACCAAAGAATGGAGCTGCCCCCCCGCAGAGCGCCGATTCGAACCGGCAAGTACAAGTAAAGCAAACGGCACCGCAGAAAAAAGAAATTCAGGACCCCCGTGCCGTGGCCAACAGGCTGGAGCAAATCGCCGTCAGCGTGCCGAATGTGGAGAGCGCCAATTGCGTCGTTTTCGGCAATACGGCCGTCGTTGGAATCAACGTCCCGGCTGCAATGGATCGTGCAAAAGTCGGAACGATCAAGCTGTCTGTCGCGGAGGCGCTCAAAAAAGATCCGTACGGCGTGGATGCGCTTGTAACCGCGGATATGGATTTAAATCAGCGCTTGTGGAACATCAGGCAGCAAGCGATGAACGGCAGACCGATCAACGGCTTCGCCGAGGAAATGGCGGCCATTATCGGCCGAATCGTTCCGCAGCTTCCGCGTGACGTGAATCCGCTGCAATCACAACCGCCTTCACAAAGGTAATCTGTAAGTTCCAGGCAGCGATCTGTAACGGTCTTTTGAGGTGGAAAAAAAGCCTAGGACAGCAAACGGTCTTAGGCTTTTTGCATCGCGTCGAACACTTGCGTATCCAGCTTCTCAGCGGCACGCTTGTCGTACGTTTTTTCATATTCAGGCGCAACGGAAATGCGCGCTCCGTAGAACATCGCATCGCGCACCGAAGCAATGTCAATATCATAGCAAGCCAGCTTGAACGGAACCCCGTCAAGAGCTTCGGCAACCTGACGCGCGCTTCCGTAAACCGCGAAGACGGAGCCGGCGCCGATCACCGTCAAATTCACATGCGCATGCTGCTTGATGTTCGTCAAAATACGCGAACGCTGGTCGACGGCAAAACGTACCGTCGTCCGGTCTTTAGCGAATACCCACGAAATAGCGCTTGTCGCAGGCGAACCGGTTTCATGATCGATCGTGCTCAAGAGAGCGAACGAATCCTTTTGGAGCAGATCAAAGAGCTGTTCAGACAAGGCTGTGATCGTTTCGGCCATAGGTCCCCCTCCTGTAAAGGTTTGTCTCTGAATTCTAAGACCATTATAGCATACGGGTTAGGTATCAGCTACCAGCAGTTATCATGGACACTCCCTTCGGACATGATATTTTATTGTATCTCGCCGTCTAGGGATATATGTCAATCATTGTATTTCGGATTGGAGTTAATGTCCGTTAAAAGCTGTTCAGCGAGCTCGCGTTCAAACCTTTTCGTATGACGGGCGCCTCCGGCCTCTTCGTAATCCACGGTATAGGTCTCTTCGTCGGCCGTACGGACGAACTGCTCGAGATGATGGTCCTCCCTCAGGATCGTTTCAAAAAAATCTCTCGTTTCCGATGCTGCCAGGTCGTCCGGCCGGGCCTCCGCCACAATGCTGATCTGCAGCCAATTGAATACCGCATCCTGTAAATTCACAAGCTCTCAGTCCTCTCTCAGCAAAATCACTTGACGGCCGTCTGCCGTCCATGTCCGCATCGCATTTAGCCATCGTTCCGTCTCCGGTTCGGCTTCGGCTTGCCGGAGCAGCGCCGCTGCTTCCCGTGCCGTCAGCATCCGGTTCAAATACGCTTCGGCACAATGGGACAGCCGCCAGGTCGGCGGCGTATCCGCAACAGCCGTGGTCTCCGAAGGCTCAACTGCGGCGGACAATCGAATATCGCCGGATTGCGCGAGTGCAAACGGGAGCTCCTCCGTACCGCAGACCTCTCCCGACTCGTCCTCCGGCAGCAAATGCGCTTTGAACATCATTAGCAGCCGCGGGTGAATTCGTCCCATCGCTTCCAGAAAACGTATCCTGAGGTCCTCAGGCTCAAGCGGAAGCCTTTCTCCGCCAAGCAGAGCCGTTTCCCTGTCCCACGATAAGGGGACTAGCCAGAAGTCCGACATCAGCCAAGCACCTCCATCGGGCCAAGCCCTTACGATTTGCGGTTTTCCCGGTCCTGAACGTAGTAGCGAATCCGCACCATGAGCATCAAAACGACCGCGACGGTCAGGCTGAGCACGATCGGCAGCCCCGCCAGTTGAAAGAACAGCAGCAGCCCCGATCCGAGAGCCAGCATCAGGTAAATGATAGCGTCTTTCAGAATCGGCAGCTTCCGCGTCTTGAACACTTTATTGTACACGTAAGTAATCAGCACGAAGATGATGATCCACGTCACAAACGGATGCGCCCTCAGCCATTCGAGCATCGGAATCCTCCTTATGTAGACTTGCAAAGAAAGCTCCGATTGCTCAGAGCTTTCCCGCGTCTTGGTTATTGAGTTGAATTAAGCGTTGGCTTCCGCCATTTTACGCTGCTTTTCGAAACGTTCGCGCTCGCCTTTGTTCAATATTTTTTTTCGGAGGCGAATTGATTTCGGCGTAATTTCGCAGTATTCGTCGTCGTTCAAATATTCAAGCGCCTGCTCCAGCGAATAGAGACGCGGCGTTTTCATTTTGACCGTATCTTCCTTCGTTGCCGAACGGACGTTCGTCAGCTGCTTTTCCTTGCAAATATTGACGATGATGTCGTTATCGCGATTGTGTTCGCCGACGATCATGCCTTCATAAACTTCCGTGCCCGGCTCGACGAACAAAGTGCCGCGGTCTTCAACCGACAGCATGCCGTAGAACGTGGAATTGCCAGTTTCGCTGGAAATCAGCACCCCTTCGTGACGTCCGCCGACGCCGCTGCCTGCATATGGACCGTAGCTGTCGAAGGCGTGGTTCATGACCCCGTAGCCGCGGGTCAGCGTCAAGAAGTAGGTCCGGTATCCGATCAAGCCGCGGGCCGGAATGAGGAACTCCAAGCGAACGCTGCCGGAACCGTTGTTGATCATGTTGACCATCTCGGCCTTGCGCGTACCAAGGCTTTCCATAACGGAGCCCATGCTGTCTTCCGGCACATCGATAATCAGTCGCTCGATCGGCTCCATTTTTTGGCCGTCGATCACGCGGATGATGACTTCCGGCTTCGATACCTGCAGCTCGAATCCTTCGCGGCGCATATTTTCGATCAAAATGCCGAGATGCAGTTCGCCGCGGCCGGATACGATAAACGCGTCGGGGCTGTCCGTTTCGTCGACACGAAGGCTGACGTCAGTCTCCAGCTCTTTGAACAGACGCTCGCGCAGCTTGCGGCTTGTTACCCATTTTCCTTCGCGGCCCGCAAACGGGCTGTTATTGACGAGGAACGTCATCTGGAGCGTCGGCTCGTCGATCTTGAGCACCGGCAGCGCTTCAGGGTTCGCCGGATCGGCCAGCGTTTCCCCGATGTTGATGTCCTTGATCCCGGAGATCGCGATGATGTCGCCCGCGCCTGCCTCTTCGATCTCGATGCGCTTCAAGCCTTGGAAACCGAAAAGCTTCTCGACGCGCGCCTGCTTCACTTGCCCTTCGCGGTTGATGACCGCAATCGGCTGACCTTGACGCACCACTCCGCGGTTTACGCGGCCGATGGCGATCCGGCCCAAATATTCGTTATAATCCATGAGCGTAACCAGAAACTGCAGAGGCTCGTCGACCTTCTCGGTCGGCGCCGGGATATGGCTGACGATCGTATCGTAGAGGTCCTGCATGTTTTCGCCCAGCTTTTCCGGGTTCAGACTGGACATTCCCATAAGACCCGATGCGTAAACGACCGGGAAGTCAAGCTGATTGTCGTCCGCTCCCAGCTCGATGAACAGATCGAGCACTTCATCGACCACTTCGGCCGGTCTGGCGTTCGGACGGTCGATTTTATTGACGACGACGATCGGCGTCAAATGCTGTTCCAGCGCTTTGCGCAGCACGAATTTCGTCTGCGGCATCGTTCCTTCGAAGGCGTCGACGACAAGCAGTACGCCGTCGACCATTTTCATAATCCGTTCCACTTCGCCGCCGAAGTCGGCGTGGCCCGGAGTATCGACGATGTTGATCAAGAAGTCTTTGTATTGGATGGCCGTATTTTTCGCCAAAATGGTAATGCCGCGTTCCCGTTCGATATCGTTCGAGTCCATGGCGCGTTCCTGCACCGCCTCGTTCTCCCGGAACGTTCCCGATTGCTGAAGCAGCTTATCCACCAGCGTTGTTTTGCCGTGGTCGACGTGGGCGATGATGGCGATATTACGAATTTTGTCTCTCGAATGCATGTAGTCTCAAAATCCTCTCTTTGAATTTGGCTCGATGTCGTGCTCCTTGTTTCCAGAGCGCAGCCGTTCACAAAAGAAGCGTCGGACGTAAGCGCCGACGCTACAATTCACACTTTATTATACGTGCAGATGCCGCAAAACGCAAGATAGCTTGCGGGATTAACCGATGATTTACAATGCCTTTTTCTGGCTGAAAAGCGGCGTTCCGATAGCCTGCCAGCCGTCTAGGTATGCCGCTGCCGCGGCCGGAACACCCATTTCTTAAGCACGCCGGACGCAAGTACGATCAAGGTCGTGACGATCGGCAGCACATAATGCGAAATATCCCCGAGCAGTCGGGTCGCCAGTTCCTCGTCGGCGATAAACATCTCCCCTGCGGTATAGCCAAGAATGCCCGCTCCCAAATAAACGAAAATGGGGTATCGCTTCAGCAAATTGACAACCAAGGTGCTTCCCCAAACGATAATCGGAATGCTAAGCCCGATCCCGAGAATGATCACGCCAACCTCCCCCTTCGCTTTGGCTGCGATGGCCAATACGTTGTCGAGGCTCATGACGAAGTCGGCCAAAATAATCGTGCGGACCGCTTTGCCGAGAGTAGCCGCCTGCTTCACATTGGAATGATCCTCCTCATCGATCAGCAGCTTGATGGCAATCCACAGCAGCAGCACCGAGCCGAGCGCTTGAATGAACGGCACCTTCAAGATATAGACGGCAATGACGGTCAGCACGACCCGCAGGGCGATCGCCCCGAAGGCGCCCCACCAAATCGCCTGCTTTCGCTGATGCAAAGGCAAATTTTTACTCGCCAAAGCAATGACGACGGCATTGTCGCCGCTCAGCACGATATTGATCAGCATAATTTGGAGAAACAAAATGAACCAATCCAGCATGGTCGTTACCCTCCATCTCATTCAATTCGATCTGGAGTCCGGCGAACGATGGCATAGGATATCTTAGAAAAAAGAGGAGAATCGATCTTCTTGTTCCGTCCGACGGTCCGTATCTATCCATAGGGTTTCCGTATTACGCACCGCTTCATCCATTTCTTCCTGCAGCCAGAGCATTCCCTCTTCGATGCTTTCGATGACCTTCAAGTTCGGGTTTGTGCTCGGACTTGGCGGCAAAAACAACGTGCAGCAATCCTCATAAGGCAATATGGACACTTCGTATGAATCGATCGCCTCGGCGAGGCGGATAATTTCCAGCTTTTCCATACAAACGAGCGGACGGATCAACGGAAGGCGTACCGCCCGGCCGATGGCATTCATGCTCGCCAGCGTTTGGCTGGCCACTTGTCCCAAGCTTTCCCCGGTCACGATGGCGCCCGCCCCGTTCGCCTCGGCCAGTTTCTCTGCGATTCGCATCATGGCTCTGCGCAGCAGCGTGATCAGCAGATTTTCCCGGTACGCTTCGTGAATCTTGGTCTGCACGCTGGTGAACGGCACCATGTGCAGCTTGATCGGCCCCGCATAAACGGCCAGCTTCCGGACCAGCTCCTTCACTTTCTCTTGCGATCTTTCGCTGGTATAAGGATAGCTGTGAAAATGAACGGCTTCCACGGCCAGCCCTTGGCGCATGGCCAAATACCCCGCTACCGGACTGTCGATGCCCCCGGACAGCATAAGCACCGCTTTGCCGTTCGTGCCGAGCGGGAACCCGCCGGCCCCCGGGTCTACTTGGCTGTATACAAGTACTTGACGTTCGCGAAGCTCGACTTTCAGCTCCGCTTCCGGCCGGTGCACGTCCACTTTCAGGTCGGGCATCGCCCTTAAGACATAGCCTCCGACAAGCCGGTTCATTTCTTGCGAATCGTGCGGAAAGCTTTTGTTCACGCGTCGCACGCTAACCTTGAACGTTCGCGGCTGCGGGTCCATGGCCCGCATCGCCATGAGCGCCGTTTCCTGCACGCGCTCCAGCTCCAATTCAGTTGTAAGCACGGGACTGAACGACACTATGCCGAATACCGTCTTGAGCGGCTCGCGTACCGTTTCGTAAGGCGTACCGTTCAAATGCAGCGTGATCCGCCCGAATTCTTTTTCATACTTGATGGCTCCCCAAGGACGCAATACCCGTTTCAGCTGCTGTAAAACCGCTTGCTCGAACCGGTGGCGGTTGCGTCCTTTAAGCGTCAATTCCCCCAAACGGAGGACGACCTGTTGCGGTGTCATAAGTTACCTCCGTTCGTTCTTGCCGGCCCTAGCCGGTTTTAATTCTTCTACAAGCTGTTTAAGCACACGGCAAAAGCGGTCCGCATCGTCCTCGGTCTGCTGAAGCGAGTAACTAAGCCGGATGCCGCTGACTGCGACCGCCGGGTCCGCCCCCATAGACGACAGCACTCGGCTGGGCTTCTCCGCACCCGAAGAGCAGGCCGAACGGGTCGACACATAAATGCCGTGCTGCTCCAAGGCATGCACGAGCACCTCGGACTTCATTCCAGGAAACGAAAAATGGACAATATGCGGCGCCATATCTTCCGGCCGCTCCGAGCCGTTCAACACAAGCTCCGGAATTTGGCGGATTCCCTCGGTCAAACGGGCACGCAGTCCTGCCGTATGCGCCGCAAATGCAGGCTGCTCCTGAACGGCCATCCGTACCGCCTTGGCCATCCCTACCACAGCCGGGACATTCTCCGTCCCCGAACGCAGCCCTTCCTCCTGCCCGCCTCCGAACAGCAGCGGCTGCAATTCGACCCCGCGCCGGCAGTATAAGAACCCGATGCCTTTCGGACCGCGAAGCTTATGGGCGGCACCGGACATCAGATCGATTCCATGCCGCTTCGGGTCGACCGGGAGCTTCCCAATAGCTTGTACGGCATCGACGTGAAACAAGGTTTTGGGGCGGCTGCGCAGCAGGGCGCCGATCGCTTCAATCGGTTGAATCCTTCCCATTTCGTTGTTTACATGCATCACGCTGACCAGAATCGTTTCGTTGGTCAATGCTTGCTCAAGGTCTGTCAGTTTAATTTGACCTGTAGCATCCACCGGCAAATAGGTTACTTGAAAGCCCTCTTCTTCCAGTTTACGAAAGGTTTCGTAAACTGATGCATGCTCGATGGTCGAAGTGATTAAATGATTGCCCCGGGACCGGTATCGGTAGGCCGCTCCGCGGATGGCCAGGTTGTTGCTCTCCGTTCCCCCAGACGTAAACCGGATCTCATTCGGGTCGCAGCGAAGAGCATTCGCAATCGTTTCCCGCGAACGTCCTACGAGCCGCTCAGCTTCCAAACCCAGTTTATGCAAGGACGACGGATTGCCGAAGTGCGATTTCATCACTTCGGTCATGACGCCAATGACTTCGTCATACATAGGCGAAGTCGCCGCGTAGTCCATATACAGCATTTGGTCAATCCCCTTTTTCGTAGTCTCTGCTTGGTCCGGGAAGAAAATAAGACCAATGGTCGGCCCCCGCAAACGGAGTGCCTACGATTGGTCTCGCTCATTTCATGCCTCGTAGTGCTCTTTCAACGCCAATACTTTGCGTACGTACTGTTGGGTTTCGGCAGGCAGCAGATGCAGCTTTTCGGCTAATTCCTGATCGTTTCGAATACCGAGCCGATCCAGCCTTGTAGGTCCTGCATTGTAAGCGGCGATCGCGGTGCCCAGACTGCCGCCGTATTTGGAAAGCAGGTTGGATAAATAACGGGTCCCGCCGTGAATGTTTTGCGCCGGGTCGAACGGATTGTCCACTCCCAGCCCTTGACCGGTTGCGTCCATCAATTGCATCAAGCCCTTGGCACCCGCACCGGAAACCGCGTTGGCATTAAACGACGACTCTGCATGGATGACCGCTTTCACTACGCTGGGCTCGACGCCGAACCGGCGGCTGGCTTCCTGAATCAGCGGTTCATAGGCCGACGGCTTCGCAGCCGGAGCGAACTTCCTCGTGAGCGCGCCTTCAGAAGCCGCGGATAACCCGCTTACCATAGCCGGGCCCCAAGCTTGTCCGGGAACGAGCCCGGCCCCTGCGGACATGCCGGCCGCACTCTGGGGCGAAGCCGAATCCATGCCGGCCAGCAGCCCGTTCAATATGGAGGCAAAGTCCGTATTATCGCTTTGCGCGGTAACGGAATTTCTGCCGGAGGTCAGCAAGCTTAATTGGTTCATCACCTGAAGCTGCAGCAGCTCTTTAATCATATAGGGATCGATAGCTTTTGTCGATAAATTCATCGGTTGCGGAAGTCTCCTTGTACCGGGATTCTTTTCCCATTGTACACTTTTTTTGGCGACTCAGCCACTATAAAATTTTAAAGAAAAACGGCAGACCGGTTGCCGGCCTGCCGTCTCCGCCTCAAGCGTACAGAGGAACCAAAATGAAATAACCGGCCAGCGCGATCAAACCGATAATGATCGACCATGTGCCCAGCGAACGTTCGCCCAGCATATAAGCAAACAGCCCTAACAAGGCTGAGGTCGAGCCGAGCAGCGCCGGATAAAGAAACCACGCCAGAATAGACAACACGAGCGCCGTATATCCGAGCCAGCGGTAAGACGTGTCCGTCTTTTCCTCCGTACCGTTTTCCGTTACGGCTACAGGCTGCACTATGCGGGATCTCTCCTGCCGTGAACCGCCGCCGGGATAAGTGATCTCAGCAGCGAATTCGTCGTGCGTTTTGCGGCCGGTTTCCCTTCGCAGCTGCTCGTGCTTGAACTTCCGCAGCGACCTGTCATCCCGAACTGACCCGGGATGTCTTCCGAGCTTCCGTTTCATTCGGTCCCCTTCCCTTCCTGAGAGAAATGAACGCTTGACACTTCCGGAAAAACGGTGCTTATTTCGATTTTCTCGGCTCGAAGGTGTGACAACAGGTGTTCTGCGAGCTCGCAGCCCGATCTTGATGATCTTCGAACTCGGCTCCAAACTCGGCGTCATATTTCACGTCCGCATGTTTGTCGATCTCGATCATAATCGTGCTGGCGTTGCAATTGTTTCCCTGCGCCCAATATTCGCAGTTGGCGACGCTGCATTTGACAGCTGGCATCGTAATCACCCCTTTCTCAGCTTTCCCGCACTGAAAAGGGGATATACTCTAGGCCTTGGCCCGCAGCTTGTAATATAGCACCATAAACATCGCATGCGACCACAGCAGCGGCGTAGCCGGAGGCCCCCAGCGGCGAATCCAATCGTCATAGGCTTCCTCGCTGCCATACGAACGCCTCACCTGCTCCGGAAACCGGCCCAATTCGTCCGCCTGCGCTGCGATCCACTCCAGCGAGCGTACGGCTTCCTTCCGGTTACCCATCCTCAGTTGGACCCATCCATACCAAGCCGCCAACAGCAGCCACTCTCCCCCGCCGTAGTAGGCATCGCTTGCGTAACGGCGAACGCCTCCGGTCTCTGAGCACAGCTCATTCTTGATCGCTTCGATCGTTTTCCGCATAACCGGATGCTGCGGATCGAATACACGGAACGGCTCCGCCAACCACAGCAGACTCGCGTCCACTCCGGCATCGCCCGTTATGTAAGCTGCGGAATCCCCTTGGGGGACAGGCGTTATGTTTTTGACAAAATGACCGTTTTCCGCATGTACGCTATGCTGCAGCAGAAACTCTTTTATTTCCGAGCATACGTGATGCAGCTCCGCATTGCCGTCCAGCCGGGCAACTCCTTCCAGACCGCCGTAAATGCAGGCCAGCGTCGATGGGTGCACACGCTCGCCGTATTCCTCCCAGCAATCGAAGTTCGGATACCGCCAAAACGCGCGTAAATAATCGACCGCCCCATCCACGCTAATTCGGTACGAATCCGGAATCCGGTCCGATCCGACCGCGCGAAGATGTTCCGTCACCCCCCACAGCCACGCTCCGTAGCCGTCCAGTTGGAAATGCCCCCATTCCGAGCTTGTATCGTCCCGGCCGTCCAGATGATAACGGGTATGTAAAAATTCGTGAAGCGCCACGTGCTCTCCTCGGGCTTGCTTGTCCGTCAAATAGCGGATATGAGCTTGCTTGGAAGCGATAATCCGGTTGGCCCAGTCATAAAATAAAGCCGCACTGTCGTGCTCTCCGGCCGTATCCATGGCGTATGCGACGAAGCTGCCGTCCCTTAACCAGCCGTAGGCATAGTGCGCAAAAAGCGGACAGGCCACATATCCCCCTTCAGGGTGCTGGTTTAACCTGATTAGCCGTATGGACGCTTCCACCAGCTCTTCCTCATTCATCTTTGGCCGCATCAGAGAACCCCTTCCTTTCTTTCAATTAAACAAAAAGAGATGCCCGAATCGAAGCATCTCTTCACAATATGTCTCGGATCGGACGAATTATACTTTCTCGCCCTGCATCCGTTTTTGCGTAATATAGTCGGTTTCGTAATAAGCCAGATCTTCGCGCAGCGTTTCAAACATTTTGGACAGCTCAATCGTCAAGTCGCGCACGTCGCGTACAGGCTTTTTACGGAAGCGGATGGCATCCTGACCGGTATAAGCATAACGGCCGTCTTCGGAATAGCATTCATTTTTTGGATAAAAGAAGCTGTTCACACAGCTATGGTAAACGTCGTAAAGCACTTTTTCGGCATAATCGACGTTAAAATTCGGACGGCGCAGCGCCACGCCGAGCTTCTCGTACGCCACCTCGCAGAACACTAACAAATGTCTCGTATCGGTCAAATAACCTTTATAAAATTCTTCCATCGCTTCGTCGTTATCGGTATTCAGCTGCTGCAAAGAATGTCCGTTCAGGAATTGTTCCATTTTGGCGATTGCCTCGCTCAGCTTGGTCCTTGTCGTTTCACAAAGTGTTTTTACATGAAATACTGCCATCGCTTTAAAGACCTCCTCAACTTAAAAAAACAGAACGTATGGGCAAAACGACCTTCTCGATACCATCGTACCATAAAACGTATGTAAAAGTAATATGAAAAACATCCAGAAGTTCTTTGTTTCGGACTGCTTCTTTTTGGATAACTTTGCTGCTTTTTAAACCGTCCGCGAAGGGGATTCTATTGACGTACACACTGTCCAATCAGGAGGCAACGGCCCATGTGGAAATACGCTTTATCGATCGCTCTTGTTATTGCCGGGGTAGCGCTTTTCTTTCCCCGTGGCAATCAGGCTCCCAAACCCGAGACGGTAACGCCTGCCGCCGAGCTGAAAATGAAGCAAACGATGCTGAATCAGGATGTGGCCCGCACGGACGAACTGAGCCGCAATCAGTGCAGCCTGGAATTGCACCGTGTCGTTCAGGACATGCATACGCAAGCGGACGGCAAAGCGAAGGAAACGCTTCAAGCGACCCAAGCCGAGCATCCGCATATGGAGTGTCTGGTGCGCACTAAGCGGGACCAAAGCTTGGACCAAGGCATCGCGGCAGGCACACTGAACGAGGCGGCGGCAAAAGCCTCGCGCCCTTACATGGAAGAAGCAAAGCGGCAGGTCGACGGCGGAAAGACGTACCAATCCCCGCCGTTTCAAGCGGACGGCAGCACGTATTTCGTTCTTGGCGTTCCTGCAGCGGATGGCGCATCCGGGATTATCGGCGCCGTGCGCCAGCAAATTCTCGCTCAGGTGGCCGATCACCAGAAGAAAAATTTAAGAATCGAGCCATACCCGGCGGCAGGCCGCTATAAGATCGAATCGGTCGATTCGAAATCGCTTCAGAACGTGCAGGTTCGTCACCCTGAAGACAACCAGGGAACGAGCCATTATCACACGAATCAAGTCGTCGTCAAATTCAAGCAGCAGCCTTCCGAGAACGACCTTGCCCGTATCCGGCAAGAAATTGGCGGAGGCCATGTTAACAAGCTCGGTTATACTTACGTCTTCGAATCGCCGGGCATGGAAGCCAAGCAGCTCGTGGGGTATTTCGGGAAATGGGACATCGATTACGCCGAGCCGCATTTTCTTTACTTGACTAACGAAATTGCACCCGTTCAGCCCCCGAATTCGGCAGCGGTAATTACGCCGAATGACTCACTATATCGGCGGTACCAATGGAATTTGCCGCAGATCGAAACGGAGGCCGGCTGGAACGTCTCCAAGGGATCGACGGATGTCATCGTCGGAGTCGTTGATACCGGGGTTGATGTCAACCATGCAGACTTGAAAGGCCATCTGATGACCGGCTACAATGCGATCCAGCCCGGGGCCAGACCGGTCGACGACGTCGGACACGGCACACATGTGGCTGGAGTCATCGGGGCCATCGTGAACAACAACTTGGGCGTCGCCGGCATGAGCTGGTATAACCGCGTCTTACCGGTCAAAGTGCTTGATTCCAGCGGCGCAGGCAGCACTTATGCTGTTGCGCAGGGCATTATTTGGGCGACCGATCACGGGGCCAAGGTCATCAACATGAGCCTCGGTAACTATGCCGACGCCCAGTTCCTGCACGACGCCATCAAATATGCCTACGACCGCGACGTCGTCCTGATTGCCGCTACCGGCAACGATAACACGGATCGTCCCGGTTACCCGGCCGCCTATCCGGAAGTGCTCGGCGTGGCTGCGGTGGATGCCAGAAAACAGAAGGCGGCATTCTCCAACTACGGCGACTATGTCGGCGTAGCCGCCCCGGGCGTCAACATCGCCAGCACGTATCCGAACAACCAGTATGCGGCACTGTCCGGAACTTCGATGGCCAGTCCGCACGTTACGGCGCTGGCGGCGCTCATCCGTTCGGTCAATCCGAAGCTGAAAAATACGGAAGTAGTCCGGATCATCAAGGAAACGGCGATGGATCTGGGGCCAGCCGGGAAAGACAAATATTTCGGCCACGGCCTGATCGACGTGGTCGCTGCGCTCAAGGCAGCGGAACCGAAAACTTCCGGTCAAGCGGCCGGCGCCCCAATCGAGACGGCTCCGCAGCCGGGATGGCCGGACTGGATGCAGCGCTGGTTTAGACGGGAATAAATAATGGATGAAAAAGCAAAAAACCGCCTCCTGAGGCGGTTTTTTGCATGAAGCTCTATTGCGTAAGCGGCTGAAAGAAAGTTTGCCGTAAGCCGGGTTCTGTGCTTCCGGTGGTCGTAGCGGGTGCCACCCTGCCACCATTGAAGCGACAATCATCTATCTAGGCCGTCCATTGCTGAACAGCTCAAGCGACCAACCCGAACGCGTCTCGGGCAAAGACTGTCCCTTCCGGGACGCGCGTTCCTCTAGGTCTTGCTCCAAATGGGGTTTACCAGGAACGATGTCACCATAGCTCCTCGTGGTCTCTTACACCACGGTTCCACCCTTACCTGTGCCGGCAGCGATCAAAGATCGCATGCACGGCCATCGGCGGTCCGTTTCTGTGGCACTAGCCTTCAGCTCGCGCTGACTGGACGTTATCCAGCATCCTGCCCTATGGAGCCCGGACTTTCCTCTCGTGGCGAACGCCACCAGCGATTGTCTGTCAAACTTTCTTTTGCAATAGATGCATTCTGTTAGTATACAAGGAATCGGATCAAAACTCAACTGCCGGATTCCGGCAAATTACACGAACCGGAACGGTTCCGTATCGATTTGCGAAGCAGTGACTGCCGTAGCCCACTTTCGCTCCTCCAGCTTCCGCCGCAGGTGGTCGGCGACGCCGCGCTTCATAATTTTCTCCACATTATGACCTGGATCGATCAACGCGATACCGGCCGCCAAGGCGTCATGCGCTGTATGATAGTCGATATCGCCGGTGATCAGCACGTCCGCTCCGGCGAACTGCGCGTGCTTCACGTAACGGCTGCCCGATCCCCCGAGCACGGCCGCTTTGCGCACGGTCCGCGTGAGATCGCCAACAACGCGCAGCATCGGCACGTCGAACGCCTGCTTGACCTGCTCGCACAGCTCCTGCAGCGTTACCGGCTGCAGAAGCTTTCCGGCGCGGCCGAGCCCGAACGTACGCGTCTTCAAATCGAGCGAATACAAATCGTAAGCGACTTCCTCATACGGATGCGCCCTCAGCATCGCTTGCACGACTTTGCGTTCCACGCTCTGGGGGACGATCGTCTCAACGCGTATTTCCTGCGCCGTCTCCAGCTTCCCCGGTTGGCCGATAAACGGGTTCGTACCTTCTTCCGGCTTGAACGTTCCGACGCCTTCGATATTGAAGCTGCAATGACTGTATCGGCCGATACCGCCCGCTCCCGCTTCGAACATTGCCTGGCGCACCGCCTCAACGTGCGTCGTCGGCACGAAGACGACGAGCTTTTTCAGCTTATCGGTATGTACTTCGTCAAGCGGCTGCGTATCGGTCAGGCCGAGCGCTTCCGCCATCATGTCGTTGATTCCCCCGTCGGCCACATCCAGATTCGTATGGGCGATATAGACGGCGATGTCGTGCTTGATCAGCCGTTCGTAAAGCCGGCCTGCCGGCGTATCCGTCTGAATATGTGACAGCGGGCGGAAAATGACAGCGTGATGCGCAATAATCAAATCGGCTTGCTCGCGAACCGCCTCGTCGACCACTTCTTCCGTCACGTCAAGCGCGACAAGCACCTTGCGGATTTCCTTTTGCAGCGTGCCGATTTGCAGCCCGATTTTATCGTTCTCCACGGCGTACGATTTGGGCGCGAGTTCTTCCATCAACTGAATTACGGCTTGGCCTTTGGCGTACATGCGGCTAATACCTCCTCAATTCGTTTCATCTCAGCGCGAAACTCCGCTTCCTTGCTGCGGGACGCTTCCGTTTCAGACCCGGCCAGATTATCGCATATTTTACGGAGCTTATCCAATTCATAAGTCCATTTCTTCGCCCAGACAGCGGAAGCCTCCCGCACCAAATACGGCCCCATGCTCAGCAGAACCGAACGATCAGCGGTCATTCCGTTTGCCAGAGTCCGCGGTTCATACAGCGATTCCGGATCTGCCCCGGAATCCGAGGCGGGAACGGCGGTCAAAATTTCATAGATTTTTCCGTCTTCCTCCAAAATGTGCTCACCGGTCAACAACCAACCGTTACTTAGCAGCCATTCCCGGACCGCCGCTTCGCCGACATTCGGCTGAAGCACCAAGCGACGCACGCCTTCCAGCTTTGCCTTTCCGGCTTCCAGAATCGAAGCGATCAGCACTCCGCCCATCCCCGCAACCGTGATGACATCCGCCTCGCCCGGCGCGATGACGGCCAGACCGTCGCCCAGCCGGACGTCGATAATGTTCTCCAGCCCCGATGCGCGCACTTGCTTCACGGCTGCGTCGTACGGACCGGGATTCACCTCGCCCGCAATCCCTCTTACGATCGTGCCTTGCTTCGCCAAATAAGCGGGGAGCAGCGCATGGTCCGAGCCGATGTCCGCCAGACGGCTTCCCGAAGGAACCTCCTGTGCAATTCTACCCAATCGTTTTGATAATCGTATCATATCAGACAACCCATTCTGTCCATTTTTTTCTCCATATAAACAACAAGGAAGCCTCAGTCACAATCTTAACCAACAGCATCCATTGCAGCGTCATTTCACCGTACTGTTCGGCATACAGCATACCATAAAATTCAGGCATATACCAAACGATCAAGCTAAGCAAAAAGAATACCAGTCCCATATGACGGCTCTTCTCGTGAACCATCCATCCCATCCAGCAGAACAGAATGCTGAGCGGCACCCAGCTCAGCTCCAGCGTAACCCAACTGATCGAATCCAGCTGATAATGCAGCAGCCAGCCGTAGCAAAATACGAGGCTCACCCAGCCGCCGAGATGGAACGGAACGTGCCTTGCAAGCAAACCCGTGACAATCCACACCAGGCTGCATAGAAACACATAGGTAACGACGAAAACGGACGATTGCATCCCGTGGAGCTTCATAAGATAAACCCCGATAAAGAGCAAGAACAACGAAGCCATGCCGATCAAAATTTGCGAGCCCATCGGGTCCTTTTCCCGCTTGTACCCTCCATAGCCATAACAGCAGGCGAGAAACAAAAGCGAGACCCCTATTTGCATTGGTAATTGAAAAGCGTTAAAATGAAGAACAGTAAAAGAAAAAGCGCATGCGACAACCAAAACAAGAACCCATATTTTCCAATTGCTGTCGCTTATTTTGGACGCTGTAATTCCGAACAATCCACCGGAGCTTCTCGGTTTTTCTTGATTGTCTTCCAAATAAATATTCAGCAAAAAGTCGCAGTACCGCTCAGGCAGCAGCTTGCTTCGCCGCCAATGCTCAATTTCGCGGATAATCATTTTCTTTTTATCATCCATAGCCCTAATGCTCCTCCGAAGCCCGTCGTCGCTTAATTCATGGGATACATGATACATAATTCATTCATCGGCTTGGAACCAGCAAAAAATTAGACCTTCCCGCAGACGGCGGAAAGGTCGTGGTGACAAGCTCATTATTCAAGAAAATCTTTCAACCGTTTGCTGCGGCTCGGATGGCGAAGCTTGCGCAGCGCCTTGGCTTCGATCTGGCGAATCCGTTCCCGGGTAACCCCGAATACTTTACCGACTTCCTCCAGCGTCCGCGTCCGGCCGTCGTCGAGTCCGAAGCGTAGCCGAAGCACGTTTTCCTCGCGCTCCGTCAACGTATCGAGGACATCTTCCAACTGCTCCTTGAGCAGCTCGTAAGCTGCGGCATCCGCCGGAGCCAGCGCTTCCTGATCTTCGATAAAATCTCCGAGGTGCGAATCGTCTTCCTCGCCGATCGGCGTTTCGAGCGATACGGGTTCTTGCGCGATTTTCATAATCTCACGCACTTTGTCCGTACTGAGATCCATTTCCTTCGCAATTTCCTCCGGCGTAGGTTCGCGCCCCAGCTCCTGCAGCAGTTGACGGGATACCCGGATCAGCTTGTTGATCGTTTCCACCATATGCACCGGAATCCGGATCGTACGCGCTTGGTCGGCAATCGCACGCGTAATGGCTTGACGAATCCACCACGTGGCATACGTACTAAATTTGAAGCCTTTGATATGGTCGAATTTCTCCACCGCTTTGATCAATCCCATATTTCCTTCCTGGATCAAATCGAGGAACAGCATCCCCCGGCCGACATACCGCTTGGCGATACTGACGACCAGACGCAGGTTCGCTTCCGCCAAACGGCGTTTCGCTTCCTCATCTCCTTGTTCGATCCGTTTCGCCAAATCGATCTCGTCCTCAGCGGACAGCAGCGGAACCCGGCCGATCTCCTTCAAATACATCCGTACTGGATCATTGATCTTAATGCCGGGCGGCAAGGACAAATCATCGTCAAAATGGAACTCGTCGTGTTCATGCTCCATCGGAGTCAGTTCATTGTCATCGTCCGATTCGTTTCCGACATCAATCCCCATCTCTTGAATTTGCTCAAAAAATTCATCGATTTGCTCCGGGTCCTGATCGAACGGCGCGAGCTTCTCCATAATTTCTTTGTACGTAATTGCCGAACGTTTCTTGCCTTGTTCGATCAACTGTTCTTTTACTTGTTCGAGCGTCAACTCTGTCTCTAGTTCCGTACGTTGATCGTTCGCCATAATCCAACTCCCTCCTCCCTGGAATACACCCCGGTATCGGTCAAGACGAATCAGGATGATTTCAACTGCTTTTCCAAGGATATAATCTCACTGCCTAGTTGCAGGGCTTTGGGAATATCACCCAAACGTTCTGCTTGCTTGATTTCTTCTCTTTTTCGTTCCAATGTCTGCAAGAGCGGGTACTTCTTGATTTGCCGGATATAATCGTCGATCACGGCATCGTTAATACCGCTGCGATTGTCTATTAAGGTTAAGGAGCTAGCCAAGCTCTCAAGCTTGTCATCCTGCAGCATGCCGATGAACGTGCTGGCGTTGGGCTCGAATCCTTGTGCGTAGTAGGCGTACAAGTAAGCGGCAATCGCCGCGTGAGCTTCCATGTTGAACCCGTCTCCCAGCTGACGCTCGACATAACCGGATATGTCCCGGTCCAACATCATGACGGCAAGCAGTTGACGCTCTGCATTCTGATAGGCAGGGACCATCGAAGGGGGTTGCGCTCGAAGCCTTCCGTCATTCATAACATTATTCCACGAATTGTCTTTATTATCCCCGGAACGGTCCTTTTTTTCGGCTTGGAGCCTGATCTCGTTCAGATTTTGCATCGCGGATTCAAACGTTAGGTGAAATTCGGAACAAAGCTCTCTCACATAGTGCTCTCTCTCAATGGGTGAAGTCAGTCCTGCGATCAAGCGGAGCGCTTGTTGAATATAGCGAAGCTTTTCTCCATCCTCCTGCAGTTTATAATTTTTACGATAATAAAAAAGTTTATATTTGATCGACGGTACGGCGGTTTCGATAACCTCCCGTACAAATCGTTCAGAACCGTGAGCGGAAATATATTCGTCCGGGTCCATCCCGTTCGGCAGCATAGCAATTCTTACATGGCACCCTGCATTTTCCAGAATCGGGATGCTTTTATAGGCTGCGGATTGTCCAGCATGGTCCCCGTCGTAAGCGATGACCACTCGTTCCGCAAGACGCCGAATCGATTCCGTATGCTCCGGTGTCAGCGCCGTTCCCATGGTCGCGATGCCGTTGTGCACCCCGGCCTCCCAAGCGCGAATGACATCCATATAGCCCTCGAACAATACGAGTTCCTGGCTTTTGCGGATTTGGGGTCTGGCGGCATGCAGATTGTACAGCGTACGGCTCTTATGGAAGAGCATCGATTCCGGACTGTTTAAATATTTGGGCTGTACGTCGCCCATCGCTCTTCCTCCGAAGGCGATGATCTGCCCTTTCCCATCGCGAATCGGAAACATGACGCGGTCGCGAAATTTGTCGACATACCCGCTTCCGTCCTGCTTCGCCGAGATCAGCCCACCTTGCTCCACCAGGGACAGCGGAAACTGCTTCTTATCCAGCAGATTCGTCAGCGTATCCCAGCGTGATGGCGCATAGCCGATGCCGAACGTTTCGATCAGCTTATCGGTCATTCCCCGAGCGTGCAAATACTGCTTCGCTTCTTTGCCCTGCTCGGTGTTGTGCAGAAGATATTCGTACAACTTGCCGGCAAGCTCATGAGCTTCGATCAGTTTCGCCCGGTCTGCGTGCTCCTTTGTATCGGCTTGGCCTTGCTGCAGCCCGAGTCCGATATCGAGCTTCGCTTCATCGGCTAATTTGCGGACCGCCTGACCGAAAGACAACCCTTCGACTTCCGAAACGAACCGGATGGCGTTCCCGCCCGCCCCACAGCCGAAGCAGTGATAAATCTGCTTTTCTGGCGTGACGGTAAAGGAAGGTGTCTTCTCTGAATGAAAAGGACATAGACCTTTGAGGTAATGTCCCTGCTTCGTCAAATGAACGTGCCTTCCGACGACTTCGACAATATCGTGGGCTTTCAAGACCGCGTCGATGACTTGCTCGGGAATGCGTCCGTTACTCATCCTATCCACCTTCATTCAAATTAACACGTATAGGTATTCGCTACTCTGCCCGATTCTCCTGCAAGCCCGACAAAACTTTTGTCAAAGTTTGTAGAAAGGCTTGGCGATCCTCGTCGGTAAACGCTTTAGGACCTTTCGTATGCTTGCCTCCGCGGCGCTGTTTCGCTTGCTCGTGCCTTCGTTCCAGCAAAAAGTCAATCGTCCGTTCATTGTAGATCTGGCCGCGATTCGACAGAGCCAGCGCTTTTTTGCCAAGCGCCAAAGCGGCCAGTCCGAAATCCTGCGTGACCAGCACATCTCCGGGCGCGATGCCATTGACGATATACAGGTCTACCGACTGATCCGACCGGTCTACTTGAACGATATCGACGCCGTCCATCGGCTGCAGCCGGTGATCGAACGAGGCGACCATTAGCACCGGGATTCCGAAATGTAATGCCGTTTGCGCAATTTCCGTCTTCACCGGGCATGCGTCGGCATCTACTACAATTTTATACGTCATAATTCCCCGCCGACTGTGAAATTCAAGACTGAAAGCATTACCGTAATATTATATACGATGAAAGGATAAAAAATCCTGCTTCCTTCCCTCAAAATAGACCGCTATCGCGAACGGTACATATCGATGATGATGCTGGCCGTTTCTTCGACCGCCTTATTCGAGACGTCGATCACCGTACAGCCGATTTTTTTCATAATCTTATCCGCGTACTCCAATTCCACGTGAATCCGTTCCGTGTTTGCGTAAGTAGCATTGCCCGGCAGACCCAGCGTCTTAAGCCGTTCGGTACGGATGACATTCAGCTTGACCGGGTCGATCCGCAGACCGACGATCTTCTTCCCGGACACCGTAAACAGCTGCTCGGGAGGCTGAATTTCCGGGACAAGCGGCACGTTGGCCACCTTGAATTTCTTGTGTGCAAGATACATGGACAGCGGGGTCTTCGACGTGCGGGATACCCCGACAAGTACGATGTCCGCCTGCAAAATCCCGTTAAAATCCCGGCCGTCGTCATACTTGACGGCAAACTCGACAGCTTCCACTTTCTTGAAATAATCTTCGTCCAGCTTGTGAATCATGCCCGGCTGGTGCCTTGCCTCCTGATGCAGCGTTTGCTCCAGTGTCCGTATGATCGGACCGAGCAGATCGATGTAAGGAATCCTGTAGCGCTCCGCCTGTTCGATCAAATAATCCCGCAGCTCGGGAATGACGAGCGTAAAAACGATCGCGCCGCTGCGCTCAATTACCGTCCGGATCATCCGATCGATATCCGACGGATCAGTCAGGAAAGGCATCCGGCGAATATCCACCTGCTGGGGATGAAACTGCACGGCTGCCGCCCGAACTACCGCTTCTCCCGTTTCCCCCGCCGAATCCGATGCTACAAACACTACCGGCTTAACCGTCCGTTCCATGCGAACCCGCCTTTCGTCCTGGCTTTTTTACAGAGATGAGCTATGATGCTGTTCCCTGGTTTCCGTACAATCTGCGCACAAATTTCGCAGCTTCGTGTGCATTTACGACCGTTCGCGGTTCCTCGGCACGTTAGATTTTGGCCAAGTCCCTCTTGTCAGGCTGCAACAAAGGCCGATCATTAGGAAAAGATCGGCCTTTCAATTACACTACGTTGCAATAGAAAAAATGTTTCAATACTTCAGTTAAATGCTCCGCCCCAGAAAAAGGCTTCTCTTCTCGGACAGCAAAAAACCCCGCTGACAAAGTCGTGCTCAGACTTCGTTAACAAGAGGTTTTCTAGCGGATATATCATATTATAATAGCATTCCGGTAAAAACATGTCAATTTTTTAGCTATACTCCGTATTTGTCCATTTGATCCAAAAAATCTCGCGATTTCAGCTTCAGTCCGACATGCGTATCGAAGTAGGCCCGTAGAATCGTCTTTAGCAGCTGTTTCGTCTGCGGTTTCACGTCGATTTGACCGAGCCGGCGCACATCCATTTGTATGAACAACCTCAGCAGC
Source organism: Paenibacillus elgii (assembly GCA_042219835.1). GTDB lineage: Bacteria > Bacillota > Bacilli > Paenibacillales > NBRC-103111 > Paenibacillus_G > Paenibacillus_G elgii_A. The sequence continues at coordinate 18,062 of JBHJMN010000007.1, read as the reverse complement.
TTGTATACCCCGGGCGTCAGCGGGATCGCCTGCGGGTCTCGCAGCTTGCAGCGCTCGCAGAGCATTCCGCCCATGCCGACGCTTATGGCAAACGGTTCCGCATTCTCGCGGCAAACGATACATTGCTCCAACTCGGGCGTATATCCGGCCAGGACGAACATTTTCATTTCGTACAGGTGGTCGATAATCTGCAGATCCTTATCTTCCTGGATCGCTTGCAAGCTGGCTTTCAGCTGATCGTATAAAAAAGGCTGACCCTCTTGATCGCCCAACATCCGGTCGGTCAGCTCCGACAAATAGGAAGCATGGGCAGCCTTGTCCAAATCTTCCCTTATTTTATGAAAAGGCTCGACAATTTCCGCATGATTCAGCGTGCCGAGCTGCCCGGATTTGAAAAACAAGTAGTCGCCGCACGTAAACAGCTGGGCGGAAGACCCGTAGCGGCTCTTCACTTTTTTGGCGCCCCGGGCCACGACGCTCAGCTTTCCGTGTTCCCGGGTAAACAGCGTAATAATTTTGTTGCCTTCCCCATAGTCCATGCTTCGGATGACGATACCTTGAACTCTGTACTGCACCTTACAGCCTCTCCCTGCGTTACCGCACCGGTAACCTGATATTGGGCGAAACTTACTGTACCCAATCGGAAGCGTCCAAGGCGTCCTCTTCTTCCGGCTCCGCCTCGTCCCCGTCCCGGGTATTCACTTCTTTGTATAGCAGGTAAGCATCCACATCTCCAGTCATTGAAAAGTACTTCCACGAAAAGTCTTTCATGGCACATCCTCCCCTTGATGACATGACTAACAACCTGTTTCTAGGATTAGGATGGATCGATCCGATGCGAAGTATGCTCTGCAAAAACTGCCATGTATTCTTTGCATAGTATGTTGATTAAACGCGGCGAAACCTGATTGAAACAGGCCGGAACGCCGGATTACTCATGCCGGAAGCCGAGATCCCGCAAAACCCGGTCCTGATTGCGCCAGTCCTTCTTCACTTTGACCCACAACTCTAGGAACGTCTTCGAACCGAGAAGCGCTTCGATATCGGCCCGCGCTTTTTGTCCGATTTCTTTTAGCAGCGCACCCTTTTTGCCGATAATGATACCCTTCTGCGAGTCGCGCTCGACGTAAATGACAGCCGAGATATGAACAACACCATTTGCCTCCACGCGCATGTCTTCAATGGAAACCGCGATCGAGTGGGGAATTTCCTCCCGGGTCAGATGCAGGATTTTCTCCCGAATCAGCTCCGCGCACACGAATTGTTCCGGATGGTCCGTCACTTGATCCGCCGGGTAATACTGCGGTCCTTCCGGCAAAAATTTGATGACCTGCTCCAAAAGCGTATTGACGTTATTGCCGTGCATCGCCGAGATCGGCACAATTTCGGCAAACGGGTACAAATCCTTGTAGGTCGTAATGACCGACAGGAGCGCTTCCGGGTGAATCTGGTCGATTTTGTTCATCACCAGAATGACCGGCGTTTTCACCTTTTTCAGCGTCTCGATAATGTACCGGTCCCCACCGCCCAAGCCTTCGGCCACATCGATCAAAAACAGGATCGCGTCGACTTCGTTAAGCGCGCCTTCAGCCGCTCTGATCATATAGTCGCCGAGCTTCGATTGCGGCTTGTGAATGCCGGGCGTATCCAAAAAGACGATCTGCGCCTGGTCGGTCGTATAGACGCCGTGAATTTTGTTCCGGGTCGTCTGCGGCTTATCGGACATAATGGCGATCTTTTGGCCGATCACCTGGTTCATCAACGTCGATTTGCCGACGTTCGGCCGTCCGATAATCGCCACAAAACCGGATTTGAATTTAGAGTCAGCCTTGCTATTCGAAGACATTAATCAATCGTTCCTCCGTCCAAATCTAAAGATGTGAATGCACCGGGAAGCAGCTCGGCTACAGTCGTCTCGCTGATATCCCCTTTCAAATTTGCCAAATATACCGGCATATCCGGCGGACACAGCTCGATCAGCACCTGCCGGCAAACGCCGCAAGGCGAAATCGGCTGAAGCGTATCCCCGATAATCGCCATGGCCCGGAACGACTTCGCCTGTTCGCCGTCCGCAATCGCGCGGAATAACGCCGTGCGTTCGGCGCAGTTCGTCGGTCCGTAGGCGGCGTTTTCCACGTTGCAGCCGAGATGTACCCGCCCTTTGGAATCCAGCAAAGCGCTGCCGACTTTGAAATGGGAATAAGGTGTATAGGCCTGCTCTCTCGCCGTTCTGGCCAATGCGATCAATTCCGTTTTTTCCAAGAGAAGCTCCCCTTTCGCAACCTACATGGGATATAAATAATAGGCCAATACCGTAATGAATCCGCCAAGCAGCGCACCGAGCAGCAGCGAACCGAAAGGCCGCTTGCGTTTGTCGTGAAGCGCCAGCAGCAGTACCGTAGCCAACAAAAAACCCAGCAATGCGACAAGCGTATCTTGAACCCGGCAGGCGATCAGAGCGGCGACTGCAAAAGCGACGGCAGTCAGCAGGCTCGGCTTCACCCCATTTCCTTTGGAGGAAAAGCGGGTCTGCACCACAATCACTGTCAGGATGACCAAGCAAAGTAAAATCCATACCGCTCCCGCGGTGATGGGGTAGCCTCCCGCCCGGCCGGTTTGAATGAGCCGTTCGATCGGATCGTAAAATACGATCATTCCCGTTACGGCGGCAAACACTGCCGTGACCAATACGGAAGCGGCGGCCACGTCCTTCGCGATTTTGGCCAATGGATGCAGGTCGGGCATCGCCAGATCGACCGTCTTTTCCACGGCGGTGTTGATCAATTCCGTCACGATCATGAGCGTCACGGCGAGTAAAATAAATAGAATATCCGTCTTCGGCAGGCCGAAGAACAAGGCAAGCGCCAGGATGACCAACGCGGCGAAAAAATGAAATTTCATGTTCCGCTGGGTCGCGAGGGCGTATTTGACGCCTTCGTAAGCATACCGAAAGCTGCGCTGCCATTTGACCGGCTGCTTCACCGCGTCAATCCCGCCTGCTGTAAAATTTGCTCCTGCTTGCCAAACATGACCTTCTCTTCTTCCTCGTCCTGATGATCGTAACCGATCAAATGCAGAAAGCCGTGAACGAACAGAAATCCAAGCTCCCGCTCGACGGAATGGCCGTATTCGTCCGCCTGGACGATTGCCCGCGGCACCGAGATGATAATATCGCCGAGCGGCTCTTCATAGCCGTCGTCGTCGCTATCATCGTCCTCCGCCGTCCCGGACTTTTCTCCGCCCGTCTCGTCCGCGTACTCCACTTCCTCGAAGCCGTCGTCGCCATAAATGATCTCGATTTCGTCTGCGCCCATTTCCCGCATGGCAAACGAAAGCACGTCCGTCGGCTTATCCAGTCCCCGGTATTGCTTGTTAAGCTCTTGAATGGCCGCGTCGTCGACGAACGTCAACGCCACTTCGCCATCCGGAACCTCTTCCTGCTTGCCGGCAAGGCGAAGCAGCGTTTCCAGCCTCTCGATGAGAGCCGGCGTTATCTCGTAAGCGGTTTGATCGCTGTTCCATGAAAGCTTCAGGCTCATGGCTTCACCTCTTTCTTCGTTTCGGACATCTTCGCTTCAAGCTTCGTCTTTCCCTGCTTCTCCGCCGTCTTAGGCTCAGGCATATCCGCAGGATATTCGATTCGCGAGTGGAAAATGCCAAGCAGCGTTTCGTTCAAAATCTTAACGATCTGATCCAGCTCCTTGATGGTCAGATCGCATTCGTTAAACTGGCCGTCGTCAACCCGGTTTTTAATAATTTTGCGCACCATCGAGTCGATCTGTTCGACGGTCGGATTGCGCAGGGATCGGACGGCCGCCTCAACGCAATCGGCGATGCCGACAATCGCCGCCTCCTTCGTCTGGGCTTTCGGACCGGGATAGCGGTACTCCATCTCCCCCGGCGGCTTCTCCTGACGTTCTTCGGCGAGCTTTTTCGCTTTATGATAAAAAAATTGCAGCAAGGTCGTGCCGTGGTGCTGTTCCGCAATATCGCGGATCGGCTTCGGAATGTTATGATCCTTCAACATTTCGACGCCGTCGCGCGCATGGGCTATAATGATCGATTTGCTCAGCGCCGGCTCGATTTTGTCGTGCGGGTTTTCCGAATGCGACTGATTCTCGATAAAATAACTCGGCCGCTTCGTCTTCCCGATATCGTGATAATAGGCTCCGACCCGACAGAGCAGCCCGTCGGCGCCGATCGCGACGGCCGCAGCTTCCGACAAGTTGCCGACCATGATGCTGTGATGGTAGGTTCCAGGAGTCTCGGTCAGCAGCTTGCGCAGCAGCGGATGGTTCGGGTTGGAAAGCTCGACCAGCTTGAGCGGCGACAAAATGCCGAAGGCGACTTCGAAAAACGGCAGCAGGCCCATAACAAACACGGCGGTTAGCAGTCCGCTCCCTAAGGCGAACGAAGCGGCAAACAGCACGTTCTTTCTCGTTTCGTGATCTTCGAGCAGCAGCAGCGCGGATACGAGCGCCACAGCGAACAGCGATACCATCATCCCCGCTTTCAGGATTGAGGAGCGCTGGCTAGCCCGCTGAATCGAGAAAATCGCCGCAAATGAGCTGGTCAACGTCAACAAGCCGTATTTGAATTCGAACGACTGCAGATGATCCGAGTTAAAAATGACGCTGGAAATGACGCTCAAAACGACCGCGGTTACAAAAGCAAGATGCGAATTGAGCAAAATCGTCACCATCATGGCGGCCATCGCCGTCGGGGCCAAGTAGCCGATATACGGATAATCCAAATTTTGCAGCAGTGAGAAGAGCTTCATCCCGGCAATCGTCAAGACGACGATCAGCACGTACATGAACAACTGAGCGTTATTCTGATTGATCGGGAGCGAGCTTTGTCTGACATACATATACAAAAACAGGCAGCATAAGACGATAAATAAAAAGAGTCCAAGATTCGGCCAATAGCTGGCTTCGTCCTTCAGCAAATCGAGCGAAGCCAAACGTTGATACAGTTCTTCCGTTACTTTTTCGCCCTTGGGAACCAGCACTTCGTTTTTGTTGATCATCACCTGCTTAACATTGTCGCGCGCGTGTCCCTTGGCTTCCTCGGTTCCTTTTTGGTCGTAAAATTTGTTCGGCGAAAGCGCCGCCCGCACGAGCTCCTGAACCAGCTCACGCGCATTGTTCTTGGTCAGCGTCGAAGAATTCACCAATTCCGGTACCTTGACTCTGGCCGTCTGCGCATCCGTAATCTGGTCGCTCATCAACTTGACGACGATCTCTTTCGCCACGGGTTCCATGGCGGTCAGATCTTCTTTGGCGAGCCGTGGAATTTTGTAGAACGATTCCTCCGGAATCCGGTACTGCTGCTCGCGGATGCTTTTGCGCATTTCCGCCAGTAACAGGTCATTATATTGACCGCTATCCGTGAAGCTCTTGGTCTGGCGGTCCAAATGGTCCTGAATGATCGTCGGAATGACCGTTTTGTAAATGTTGACTTTGTCCGCAACGGAAACCTCGGCATCGCTGTTGATCTGCTGCAGCTTCTCAAAAATCGCTTCGACCGCCGCTTCGTTTCGCAGCGAGGCGATCTTATAGACCGGCTGCACCCGTACGGCCGCTTCTTCCTTCGCTTTTTCCGTTGCTACTTCGTTCGCAATCGCCCTGGGGGCCAAAATATCCTTCTCCGTAACGCTTCCCAACTGAATGTCATACGTCTGCGGGACAATCCGCTGCAGCAGAGCGACGTAAAACACGACGGCAAGCGCTAAAAACAGAAGAAAGCGCACGATGGCGCTGTATCTCCAGCCGGCAAGCCGGTATTGAAATTTGCCTTGAATGGAAACGCGGTTGTTCATGACGAAAGGTCAGCCCTTCCTCAGCCTTCTTTGTCCTCATTATAGGCCATGATGATTTTTTGCACCAATGAATGTCTGACAACATCCTGCTCGGCAAACTGGATAAATCCAAGCTCTTCAATGTTCGCAAGGATGCGCTGCGCCTCCACCAGCCCCGACGATTTGCCCCGCGGGAGGTCGATCTGCGTCACGTCGCCGGTGATGACCATCTTCGATCCGAATCCGAGGCGCGTCAAAAACATCTTCATCTGCTCCGGCGTCGTATTTTGCGCTTCGTCCAAAATAATGAACGAATCGTCGAGCGTCCGGCCGCGCATATAGGCGAGCGGGGCGATCTCGATGAGGCCGCGCTCCAGTGATTTGAGCACCTGCTCCGGCCCGAGCACGTCGTTAAGAGCATCATACAATGGACGCAAATAGGGGTCAACCTTTTCCTGCAGATCACCGGGCAAAAAGCCGAGGCTCTCGCCCGCTTCGACCGCGGGTCTCGTCAGTACGATCCGCTTCACTTTGCCTTCCTTGAGCGCGGAGACGGCGAGCACGACGGCGATGTACGTTTTGCCCGTGCCGGCCGGCCCGATCCCGAAGACGATATCTTTTTTCTTAATTTCGTTGACATACTGCTTCTGCCCGATCGTCTTGATGCGAATTGGCTTGCCTTTGTGGGTAAGGGCGATTTCGCCTTTAAACAAATCGAGCAGCTGATCGGCCTTCATCTCTTTGGCCAAGTCAATCGCGTAATGAATATCCCGCTCCGTCAGCGCGTATTGGTTGCGGATCAGCTCCAGCAGCACGGTGAACAGCTGCTCAAGGCGCGCCGTATCGGCCGGTTGGCCCTGGATGACGATCTCTTCCTCGCGGGTAAAGATGGCGGCCTGCGTATGCTGCTCGATCAGGTGCAGGAATTTGTCCTGCGGCCCGAAGAGCGCGAGGGCTTCGGCCGTATTTTTGAGTGTAACTTTTACGGTGGTCTGTTGATCCATGTACAGGGCTTAATCTCTCCTCCGGGTTTTCGGCGGGAAGGCGGTTTAGCATCCTATGTGCGGGCCTTAGGCTCTGAGACGACTATAACTGCCTGCGGCCGCTGTTGAACTCGGATTCTAAGAATAATAGATAATCGGGTAGAATCCGAATTCAAAGGCGGCACGTAAACTCTCCGGCAGTTATATCGCTCTCCACCCAAGGCCAAGACACGACTGCTAAAAAACCTTCCGGCCGTAAACCGCTCCGTCAGTAGTCTTTATGGGACGATCGGTTGTTCGGTTGCGATCGGTTCTTCCACTTCCAAAAGTACTTCCATATAAACTTTACCATTCTCCGCCTTTTCATGCAAAATTTTTTCCGAAACGACACGCGAATCGCTGCCCGCCGCCGACAAAATTTGCGCTTTGGCTTGCTCAATACCGAGCTCCGCAGCTTCTTTCGGGTCAACTGTCTGCTCGATGATCTGCACCTCCAGCAGCTTTTCGCTGAGCCATCCGATCGGGAGCGTGTAGCCCCGCCAGCTGAGCGTTTTCCGATCGGGGACCGTTTCGTACTGCTCGAACGGAATTTTCCCGTAGCCGCTTAGCTGAAGGCCGCGGCTGCCCAGGACGAGGTACGAGCGGTTTTTCGTTTCGCCCGTATAGGTCTTGTACTGGAGCGTAAGCGGCACTTCGACGGTTGGCTTGTACCACACAATTCCCTTAACCTTACCCGCGGCGACAACACTCTGCTGGTTGGCCTCGACGCCGATGATGCCGGATATCAATATGTCTCCTTTGCGCACGTACGTATTCGGCTTAACAAGCGGCCTGCCCTTTTCGGCGAAAATTTCCGTGACCAATGCGCTCTTGGAAGCGACCAGATGCCTCGGGCTAAGGAGCGGGGGGGTATCGGGCACGGTCGATTCGACGACCTTAATAATCACATGCGTCCCGCTTACCTCCACACCGACCCAAGCGGTACCCGGCAGCTCCCGCTGCAGCGCCCGGGACAGCTCGGCCGGGTCTTTCAAGCGGAATTTCCACTGCAGCTTGTAGATGCCTTCCTGCTTCGCGGCTTGCAGGATCTGCTCCTGGCCCAGCTTCTCGTTGCCTTCTACGCGAACATGCCATACGAGCGAGGACAGCACATAGATTCCGATAACAAAAGCAAGCACGCCCAGGGCAAAAAATTTTCGTTTTTCCAGCTTGTCTAACCAAAAAGGAAACCCCTGTTTCTGGCGAATCCGGGTGCGAGAGCCTGTCTCCTTCAATAGCGGGCGAAGCCGGAAAAAGTCGCGGATCGTGATCGACAGCTCGGCTTTATTTTCCGCCGTATACTGGATGTCCCAGACGGCCATCTGCCGCTCCGTCATACGGTTCAGCAGCTTTTCGAGCTGCCCGCCTTTTACTTCGACCCGAACAAAGCCTCGCAGGTGTTGGATATACGAAGATTTCACGATCGACTTCTCCTTTCCGGGCTACGGAATATATTTGATATCGCGGATCATGCCTTCGATGAACACTTCTTCCGTCAAGATGGCGCGGATCACAAGCTCCGAGCCGTACACCTCCACCCGCCCTGCCGTCAACGCCAGCTTGAGCACCTCATTGGAAAAATGCAATACGCCGCGGTGATTTTCGATATAAAGCTGCCGGTTTCCGATCATCGTTATTCGGGGCAAGTCCATTACGACATCCTGCGGCAGGTCGAGTAATTTGGCGGTCAATTGATTGAATCGGCGGGTCAGCTTTCGCATAGTCAACCTCCTCCGCAGTCCAAAAAGCATAACACGGCTATTTACACCTTATGCCGGGAATTGGAAAATATGACCTGGTACGCGGCATGCTCCTCTCGGCCACAGCAAAAAGCGCCTTCCCGCGAATCCCGGAAACCGGGATCGAAAGGAAGACGCTTCGTATGAACGATTAACGACGGAAGGGGCGTTTGGCCCGCGGAGGGCCGAGAATCTCGGCCCACAGCACACCGCGCGCCGCATCCTGCGGCGTTAAGCCGCCGAAGGCAGCGGATGCGCTTTCGCCCGAGCCCCTTGGCTCGGCGGAAGGAAACGCTGCAGCGGCCGCAGATGGCTGCTCGGGCACCGGAGAAGCCACAGCGACATCCTCGGGCAGAGGTGCCCGCTGCGACCTGCGGCGGTCCATTTCGGCCGGCTGCGGGCGGACGCTGCCCGAAGCAGCTGGCCGCGCTTGGACCGGCTGTGCCTTAGGCATCGGCTTGGCCGAGCCCGGCCAGCCGGAGCCGTCGCCACCGAAGGGCGGCATGCTGCCTTTCGGCGTTCTTCTTTGCGGCTGCGGAACGCCTTGCCCGCTCATGCCGCCGGTCTTTAATTTTTTCACGATGCCGCTTAAAACGATATACAAAATAACGACGACAAACCAGTTGCTCAATATCAGATCCAAGATGGTACGCATCGGTTATCCCGCCTTTCCGCCCGGCTGAAGGTTATCAGGCATTGTCGTCGTTTTTGCCCGGCTCGTTCATTTTGCCGAGGCTGGAGCGCATTTGCGTATCCGCGTCGATGTTCTTAAGGTTCATGTAATCCATGACGCCGAGCTTGCCTTCACGCAGCGCTTCCGCCATCGCGAGCGGCACTTCGGATTCGGCTTCCACAACCTTCGCTTTCATCTCTACGACCTTCGCCTTCATCTCCTGCTCTTGGGCAACGGCCATTGCGCGGCGCTCTTCCGCTTTCGCCTGCGCAATCCGCTTGTCGGCTTCCGCTTGCTCCGTTTGCAAATGCGCCCCGATGTTTTTGCCTACGTCCACATCCGCAATATCGATGGACAAAATCTCAAACGCCGTACCGGCATCCAGCCCTTTGCCCAGTACCGTCCGGGAAATCATATCCGGGTTTTCAAGCACGTCCTTGTGCGAGCCGCTGGAACCTACTGTGGTGACGATCCCTTCGCCGACACGGGCGATGATCGTTTCTTCTCCTGCGCCCCCGACCAGCCGGTCGAGGTTGGTGCGCACCGTCACCCGTGCGATAACCTTCACTTCGATCCCGTCTTTGGCGACGGCAGAGACGACCGGCGTTTCGATCACTCGCGGGTTGACGCTCATCTGCACAGCCTGAAGCACGTCGCGGCCGGCCAGATCGATCGCCGCCGCACGCTCGAATTCTAGATGAATGTTGGCGCGGTGCGCCGCGATCAACGCATTGACTACCCGGTCGACATTACCGCCGGCCAAGAAGTGGCTTTCCAGCTGGTTAATGGTTAGATCCAGTCCGGCCTTGGTCGCTTTGATCATCGGATTGACGATCCGGCTCGGAATGACCCGGCGCAACCGCATCGCCACGAGCGTAATGATGCCGATCCGCACCCCGGACGCCAGCGCGGAAATCCACAGCATGACCGGGACAAACGTAAAAAATACGGACAGCGCGATAATAACGACGGCTGCCAGCAAGAAAATTGAAATAAGGGACGTATCCATCGTACAAATTCCTCCTTTGTTGTAAGTCCATCGACGTACCGGCAAGGCGCGTTCAGTTTAGGTCCTTGACTTCCTGTACGACGACCCGGACGCCTTCGACATGCGTAACCTTGACCATTCGGCCGGCTTCGACAAAATCCCCCACTGTGACGACATCGACACGCTCGTCGCCGAACAGCGCGGTCCCGGCCGGTCGGAGCGGCGTCACCGCCTTGCCTGACTGACCGAGCAGATCGCTGCGGGACGACGCGGAAACGTAGCCTTTATCTTCGGTGAGCTTTTCCCGCAATATAAACCGGTTCCAGACGCCGCGATGCTTAAAATAATTCACGACAACGGCGACGACGACGACCGCAACGACGAAAGCAATACCCAGGTTCATCGCGGCCGCTTTCGTGTTGTAGGCGGCAAGCACGACGCCGCTGATCAAGCAGGCAGCGCCGAGAAAACCCAAAATCCCGAAGCTCGATACAAACACCTCGATCAACAGCAGCAGGATGCCGGCGATAAACAGAGTAATCTCCTCGAACCCGGCGAATCCGGCGATATAATGTCCGAAAAAGTATAGACCGAAGCCAAGTACGCCGATGATTCCGGGAAGACCGAAGCCCGGGACGAACAATTCGATCGCAATGCCGGCGATCCCGATGATCAGCAGCAGCGTCGATACCAAAGGCTGGGTCACGTACCGGGCGAACGATTCCGCCAGACTCGGTTTCAGCGTGACGAGCGGATGCCCTTCCCCGCCGATGAACTGCACGACCTCCTGCAAGCTGGCGGCCACTTTCTCCGCATAGCCCACCTTAAGCGCTTCCTCCGCGGTTAGCGTCAGGATTTCGCCCTTAGGCAACGTTCGGCCAATCTCCGGCATGGACACGCCGACGTTTTTGTCGACCATCGCTTCGGCGATTTGCGTCTTCCGTCCGCGCAGTTCCGCGGCGGCTTTCATCTGGCCGGACCAATACGATACTACTTTGACACTTTCGATTTCATTCCCGGCCCCGTCCACGACGGCTGCCGCGCCAAGCGAGCTTCCCGGCTCCATGGCGATTTTGCCGGCATTCAGCGCAATATAGCTGCCTGCCGAGATGGCTTTGCCGTGAACGTAAGCAATTGTCGGAACCGGGCTGTTTTTAATCAGTTGACCGATTTCCTGCGCCGAATCGACGCGGCCGCCAAGCGTATCGACGTCCAGCACGATGTAATAGGCGCCCATCGATTGCGCTTCCTGCAGCGCCCGCTGCAAAAAGGTCTGCAGTCCGTTTTCCACCGTTTGCTGCACCGGAATCACGACGACCGGGGCAGCTTTCGGCGGCGAGGACGACGATTCGGCGCTTGCGGGTCCCGCAGGCAGAAATCCGGTTAGAGCGGACAGCAGAAGCGCCGCTGCGAGAAAAAAGACAAGCGGAAGCCGAAAAAGCAGCGCTGAGCGCTTATTCCCGAGTGAATGCACAAGATGACCTCCTTTTCGCGCGTTTTTTGCAATGCTTCCAAGAGGTACTACGCAATAATTGCAAGTTTGATTCATAACTCTGCAAACAAAAAGAAAAACACTCCTACTGTTCGGAGTGTTTCTCGCTGTTGTTAAGACAATAACTGTTGGACGAACTGATTGACGACTTTGCCGTCTGCTCGTCCTTTAACCTTTGGCATCAATGCGCCCATGACTTTGCCCATGTCCGCTTTGGAAGAAGCCCCCACTTCTTGGATGGTCTGCTGTACAATGGCTTTTACTTCTTCATCTGTGAATTGCTGCGGCATGTACTCCATCAGTATGGCGACCTCGGCCTTCAGGTTCTCCGCCAAATCGTCACGACCGGCCTTTTCAAATTCTTGGAGGGAATCTTTGCGCTGTTTGATCTCGCGATTCAAGACGTCAAGTACTTCTTGTTCATCTAAGGTTTTACGCTGGTCTATCTCAAGATTTTTGATAGCTGCACGAACCATACGGATTACGGAGAGTTTAAACTTGTCTTGACTCTTCATCGCAAGCTTCATGTCATCGTTAAGTCTGTCGCTTAAGCTCATCGATTAAGCCTCCTAGAACTTTCTCTTGCGAGCAGCCTCTGACTTCTTCTTGCGTTTCACGCTTGGCTTCTCATAATGCTTGCGTTTTTTGACCTCCGCCAAAACGCCATCTTTGGCGATGGAACGCTTAAAGCGACGAAGTGCAGCATCTATAGTTTCGTTCTTGCGAACTCGAGTTTCTGACACCAGTTTTCCCTCCCTCCGAACAGACCGTCCAAGACGAAAAAAGACATTCATCAAACTTCATTATAGGTGATAAGGAAACTGGGTGTCAACCTATCCGGAACAAAACTTCAAAAATGAGCCGCACCGGGTTTAGCGGGCATTGAGCGGCCCCAGTTTTTCTCCGCCAAGCAGGTGATAATGAATATGGAATACCTCCTGCCCGCTGTGCTTGCCGCAGTTATTGATCAGACGGTAGCCGGATTCGGCAACGCCCTGTTCTTTGGCGATTTGCTGCGCTGCACTGTGGATTTCTCCAAGCAGATGCCAGTCGTCCGCTCCGACGTCGTTCATCGATGCGATATGTTTTTTGGGAATGATTAAAATATGTACGGAAGCGGCCGGATGAATGTCGTGAAAGGCAACGACATGCTCGTTCTCGAACACTTTTTTCGAAGGGATTGACCCTTCGACGATTTTGCAAAAAATGCAGTCCACGTTCTCCCCTCCTTCCACTATCAGGTTCAGGCTTGTCTCCTTCCACTATACCCGAAAACTTGGCAAAAAGAAAACTCATCGCGGTAAAAAGACAAGGACACGTTTTTTTGCGCGGCACTGTCTATCGTGATCTGATCGTTCTCAAAAAGTGATCTATATTAACGAAAATAAGCATCGATTTAGGCCCGAAAACAGGGATTCATTTATAGACTATCGGTCTAATGTTATCTATAATACTAATTGGAACGATTCAATGCTTGGCAAACAGTGCTAACCAAAGGGGGTTTAGGGGTGGACCGGTTCATGAGAGCGTCGACGCGAAAAAAACGCGACTACCTGATGGATGTCGCCCTGAAGCTGTTTGTGGAACGCGGGTACGAGCATGTGTCCGTGGACGATATCATCGCCGCGACGCAGACGTCCAAAGGAACGTTCTACCATTATTTTAAAGGCAAAGACGAAATTCTACGAGAGATCCCGAGAAAACAGATGGAGCTTATTCAAGCCTGGTGCAGCCACACGCCTTCGCAGGTGCGGTCACTGGAAAGCCACGTCAACCGGCTGATGCTGGATTTGACCGAAGCGCTGGGCGCCTCCAGGCGGCTGATCCGCAGCTGGATCGCCCTTTCGATGCAAAACGAAGGCCTGAAGGCGGCTATGGAAGAGCTGAAACGAACGCTGTACGAAAGCTTGATGCGCTGGCTGCCCGAGCCGGGCAAAGCCAAAATGCTGACCACCGCTTATTTCGGCACGGTCATGCTATGGTGCGCGATCGAAGAAGAGACGGATTTAACCGAGCGGATGCGGGAGCAGCTCGCTTGGGTTTGGACAGGGCTTCGCCATGACAAGGAAGCGGAACCGATTCTGCTGGAAGCAGAACGGAAAGGAGAACACAACATGAAGGTTGCTATCATCGGAGGAGGGCTTGCGGGGTTGACCGCAGCCGCTTATTTATCGGAGCATCAAGGAATCGAAGGCGTCCTGTTTGAGCGCAGTCCGCAGTTGGGCGGACGGGCGTTTACTTATGAAAAAGCAGGCTTTACGTTGAATTACGGCGCGCACGCGATTTATGGCATCGACCGCCATACCATCGGCGATATGGAGCGCGAGCTGGGACTATCGTTCAGTTCGAAGCAGGTGGACAAACGGCGGGTCATGTATTACAAGAACGACCAGTTGACGCCGGCCCCGCTCGATTTCGTCAACCTGATGCGGACGGAGCTGCTGAATCCGCTCCAAAAGATGCGCTTCGTCGGGGAAATTACGGCGATCATCGCCAACATTCACAACGTGCGCAATTACAATACGCTGGGCGATTATTTGGCACAGTCGGACGCGGACGAAGACGTGAAGGAGCTGTGGGAGCATCTTGTTTGTTCGAACTTCTTCATCACGCCGGAAGAGGCGCGGAAGGTTTCGGGCGCGGTGATCAGCGATTATTACCAAAACCTCTTTTTGTCGGGCCGCCCGGTCAACTATGTGCTCGGCAGTTGGGCGGTCATTACGAACCAGCTCAAGCAAAAAATCGATCTGACCTCCCGCTGGGAAATCGCGCTGCGCGAAGGCGTAGACGGCATCCGGTACGCTGACCGCAAGTTTTGGCTGCAGACGAAAACCCGCGAGCTCGAATTCGACCGCGTTATTTTCGCCATGCCGGTACAGCAGGTGTGCAAGCTGCTCAAAGATACGCCGTGGGAGCCGTTCATGGCGCCTTACGAGGATAATACGTCGACGGAGGTCATGGTGTACGACATTGGCCTGAATCGTGTAGTAGCCCGCCCGTTCAGCTACATCAGCGACATGGACAACAAGCTGTTCATCAGCGACGTCTCGGCGACCGACCATACGCTCGTTCCGGAAGGCGGGCAGCTGCTTCAGGGCATCGCGTACCTGAACGACAACTTTGAAGGCGATGATGAGCGTAAGGCGTATCTGGATAAAAAGACCGAGCAGATGGAAGCTTTGTTCGATCAGCATTATCCGGGCTGGCGAGAAGCGACGGAAGTGAAGCGCGTTTCGAAAAAAGCGATGGTGTCGAGCGTCAAAAATATCGCAAGCAACCGGCTGCTGCCGAACCGGATCGAGAACGTGCCGTTCTACTTCTGCGGCGACGGCTGTCAAGGCAAAGGCGAGCTTGCGGAACGCGCCTTCTCCAGCGCGCGGCTAGCAGCCAAAGCGATCTTGGAGGAAACTCCGCAGCTTCAAAAAGCATAATCCGATTATAGACGTGCGAAATATAAAGCTCGAATGGGCTCGGTTCTGTGAAAGGCGGAACCGTCCATTCGAGCTTTTTTGGCAATTCAATCGTTATACGTTATACCAGATCGTTCCAAAACTTGGTTAGCTGCTGCACTAACCAGTCAAAACCATGCGCCGACCGCCTGAAGCGGCCCCGGTTTGATATCGGACGGCGACTTACGCTCCTTTGGGAGCGCAATGACGGTGAACGAGGATTACGGCAGGCTTCTCCGTCCACATCGACGTTCTGGAGGTGATCGGAAACGAATGGGAGCCGTTCTTCTATCCTTCGCAATTATAGACTGCGAGTTCAAGAACCGAGCCTTCCGGGATCGCGCCAGCCACCAGGTCGATCCCGGATCGCAGGATTGTCTGGACTGTTTGCGTCGCAAGCAAACGGCGCGCGCTCCGGCGGTTCATGCCGTGCTCCCCGGACGGTCCGGCTTGCGATTGGAAACGGTCATTCCTGTTCCCCCTTGCGCTGCGGCTTGTTCTATTTATTCTTTCATTAGCTATGACCGTCCACGTAGAAGTATGCTACATCGTTTCCAGCGTCACCCGGCTGCCTCGTCCGTTCGGCTCGGCGGGGTGAACGACCAGCCTGCGCGGCAGCCGCGCTCGCAGCTCCGGCACGTGGCTGATGACGCCAACGGTCAGCTTGTCCAAATGCAGCTTTTCCAGCGCGGTGATAACTGTGTCGAGCAGTTCTTGGTCCAACGTGCCGAACCCTTCGTCCAGGAAGAAAAATTCGAGCGGATGCTCTCCCTTCAGCTGGATTTGCGTCGAAAGGGCAAGCGATAGCGACAGCGAGGTCAGGAACGTTTCGCCGCCGGACAAGGTGGTCACGGGTCGCCTCACGCCGCCATTCGCGTCGTCGCGGATGACGAAGCCGCCGCCGGAGTCGACCTCGATCGCATATTTTTGCCGCGTCAGCTGACCGAGCCGTTCGGATGCCACACGGCTGACGTGCATGAGCTGCTCCTCCGCCAAAAATTCGACGAAGGCGTTGCCGCGCAGCACGCTTTGCAATTTGCCGAGCATGGACAGCTCCTGCTGGCTTTTCTCCCGTTCCGCCTCCAGCTCGCTCCACCGGGCATGCTTCGTCTGCAGCTCCTCGTGGTCGCGCTCCGCCTTGGCCGTCGCCTGCAGCGCCGATTCGTCCTCGGCCTTGCACCGGGCCAGCTCTTCTTCCAGCGCCGTCCACTCTTCTTCGGTAACCTGCCGCCCCGCCAGCTCGGCGTCAAGCTCCGCTTGCCTCGCAGCGAGCTGGTGCTCCTGCTTGCCGTGGGCTTCCACTTCGGCAGCCCATGCCTGCTGCTGCTCCGGTTCAACCAGCGCTTGCGACACTTCGTCTGCCGTCGCAAAGCCTTCCACTGACGCTTGCTGCGTCCATTCCGCTTCCGCTTCTTCGCAGGCGAGCCGCGCCGATTCGGCCGCTTGCCGCGCCGCGGCTTCCGCCTTCGCTTCGGCCTGCTCGCGGGCCTGAGCGTCGTCGAGCAGCTGCACAGACCGCTGCGCTTCTGTGCGCAGCTTGTGCAGCTCCGCCTGCGCCTTGGCAGCCAAAGCGGAAGCGTCTT
This sequence comes from Paenibacillus elgii, assembly GCA_042219835.1. Classification (GTDB taxonomy): domain Bacteria; phylum Bacillota; class Bacilli; order Paenibacillales; family NBRC-103111; genus Paenibacillus_G; species Paenibacillus_G elgii_A. The sequence goes on along the minus strand of JBHJMN010000007.1, from coordinate 1,316 downwards.
CGTCGCCTACCCAGGCCCGCAGCCGCTCCGCCTGCTGTCCCGTCTGCTGCTCCAGCGCTTGCCGTTCCGCCGTTAACCGGACGGACTCTTTCTCGGCCTCGCTCAGCTCCTGCTGGAGCTGCTCCATCCGGCTCCGCTTCTCGTCCAAAAACTCCACGCTTTTGTCCAAGCGGCCCCGCAGCTCCTCTGCCAGTTGATCCTGACGCTTCAGCCGCTCCGCCAGCTCCGCCAGCTCTTCCAGCTCGTCCGCCCGGAGCTCCGGAAATTTGGCCTGCCAGCCGGCACGGACGGCGTTCAGCGCTTCGCGGGTCTCTCCCGCTTTGGCCGCATGGGCGTCGAACAGTGTTTGCGCCGTTTGCTTGCGCGCTTCGCCGTCATGCCGCTGCTTGTCCAACTGGCGCTTGCTTTGCAGCAGCTCTTGAAGCTTCACTTGCAGCTGCTGAATCCGGCGACCGACCTCTGCAGCAGATTCCGCCGCTGCCCGCAGCGTTTCCGCGATCCGTTCGCCGGGGATGACTGGCTGCACGTTGTCCGCGGAAGATTCCGTTGCGGAAACGGCCGAGGAGACGGCCGCTTCGCCTAGTGCAGCAGGCAGCCCTTGGGACTCTTCCTCCACCGCCTGCCGCCACTGTCTTTCCAGCGCTTGCAGCGATTGCAAATGGCCTTGGACCGCAAACCGGCTCTCGCGGGCTTCATTCTGCTGCCGCTCCAGCATCGCCGCTTCGTCTTGCGGCGCGGCCGGGCTTCCGGCTCCCGCAACCTGCGGCAGCGCCGGATTCGGATGCGCTACGGAGCCGCAAACCGGACAAGCTTCGCCGTCATGCAGGTGCGCCGCCAGCGCCTCGGCCATCGCCGACAGCTCCGCTTCCTGCTGAGCCTTGCGACGGTGCGCCATCTCCTCCGCGATGCGGCTCTCCAGCCCCGTCAGCCGGCTTTCCGCTTCCCGCGACGCCCGATAAGCCGCGAGCAGCTCCTGCGCCCACTCCTCAGCGCGCCGCTCCCATTCCCGCTGCGCCGATTGCAGCGACGCCTCTGCCTGGCTCAGACGCTGCAGCTCCGCCTGCAGGCGGTTCGTCTCCGCCTGCTGCTCCGCCTCCTGCTTCGCGAGCCGCTCCAGCTCGCGCTTGTCCTGCAGCGCCTCCTGCAGGCGCTCGCGGTGCGCGGCGGGCACCTCCGCCCGCTTCAGCTCGTCGCGCAGCTGCGCCTGCCGCTGCAGCGCCTTCTCGCACAGCTCGCGCTCGCGCGTCTGTTCCGCGCGCAGCGCCGCCAGCTGCGCCTCGCGGCGCCCGCCTTCGGCGGCCAGCGCGGCCAGCCGC
>JBHJMN010000069.1:0-13460 GCA_042219835.1 Paenibacillus elgii | reverse complement strand
TTCCAAGCATCCGTTTGGCTGCATCGGTATATTCGGCAGTACATCCGGAATAAATGGGGGAAGGAATTGCCGTTCGATGAATACCACGTAATCGGCCACTTTCAGATTGACCCGGTACGGAAGCCGAATTGTCCCGGTCCGAAGTTCCCGTGGAGCCGGTTATATGCAGCATTGAAAAATGAGGAGGACGAGGATAACATGGCAATCAAAGCGGATAACTGGTTCTGGAAACAAGCATATAACATTCTTGGCAAAGCGTATAATGAAGGAAAAATCGAATGGAATTGGTGCCAGAAGGTTCTGGACAGAACGATGACAGCAGGGGAATACACACACGTATTAGCTGTGATAAACGCGCGCGCGCAGGGGATTGATGTGGATGCCGAGAACCCGGCTGCCGTCGCTCCAGAGAAAAGAAATCCCATTACAAAATAATTCAAATTTTATTGAATAAACTTTCAAAAAGAATGCGGAATTTAAATTGTACGTTAAATCTACGGCAATTATTATCAGCCGAAAAATATAGGAGGTGTGAAATGAATTGAATAGATGGGCCCATGAAAAATTTCCCACATAAGTAGGACATAGTGCTATAATGTATTTGTTGTTTATTGTATATTATTGTCACTTATGGGGGAATTATTGTGGGCATCGTCAGGGTTTTAATAGTATTTTTTAGCTGGGCTTTACTAGTACCAACTCCAAGCAGCTCCATTGATTTTTTTAGAACAATGGTGATTTTTACCTTAAGTATGACATATGACTGGTGGAACGAGCTGACAAAAGCTAAAAAAGAAGGTAGGGTACGACACAAAAGGTTTTACATGTTCTTGACATTGTATAGTGTTGTATGGATTGTAGTTTCCTTAGCAGGTATCATGAATTTGGCAGAATTAGGTCCTGATTTTTCTTACTTTATCTTTTTTCCAAAAACAGAAATTTCATTTGTTGTCAGTAGGATAAATGTGGTAATATTTATGTTAGGGTACCCAATTTTATCGGTTATAGAAAAGATGGTTCCTGCGCAAAAAAGTGAAAGTATCGAGGAGGTAGCGGCATGAATTTATATCAAGGTTTAATATACGCTGCTCTTGCGCTAGTGTTCTCTGTGTATTTAGGTTTTTTAGTAAGATTATACATTGAAAAAATACGTACTCCATTTGAAATATTATTCTCACTATTTCTTTTTACCGCTTTTTTACTCATTCATTTAATTACTCCGTTGTTTGCGATTTTTTTCCCATTTGTTGATGATGGTATGAAAAAACTTAGAAAATCCGCCGTTTTTAAATTTGTGTTACTTGTCTTATGTTCACCAATACTTGGTATCATAAGCGTAATTCAGACTTTGCCTGCAAATTACAATCTGTTGATATCTAATCTTCATTCAAACTTTCAAGAAATGAGACCTTATACACGAGAATTTAGAAAACAATTTCGCAGAGATTTTTTTTCTAAGTTTGAAATTATTTTAAAAGACCAAATTAAATTAATTATAACTCATTAAAAAAAGCACATCTTAATCCCCGTTGACCTAGGCTGACGGGGTGTTTTTTTATGCTCAATACCTATCCTTCAACTGGTTACATCAACATGCGACATTTATCGATAATAAATTTTAAAAATATAGAATTGAAAAAATAGGCAAAGGGACATATATGAAATAATAACTTAATATGGTAATTTGGGAATGCAATCAAAAATCATATTCGGGAGGTGTTTTTATGAAGAAAAAATTTGCATCCTTGGCTTTACTGTCGGCACTAGCTATTGCCAGCATTACATCTGCCGCACATGCAGAACAAGTACAGCCTAGTCGAGAAACCAACCCCAGCCTAGCGGCAGCTGAAACAACATTTGCAAGTCCGGTTGAAAGGAATAAGACGCTAAAAGTTGGGAAGACTCTGCAATTGCCAAAAGGTTACCAATATTTCCCGGCAGTAGGTTGGCCCAAAATTATTGATGTAGATGCATATGGCCTCGTAACGGGAAAGAAAAAGGGTAACGCCGTAGTAGAGGTAAAGGATGGACGCGAATTAAAATACGTTTATTACATTACAGTGAATTAAAATTGATTTCCGGTAGCTAGTGTAGCCGATGGAAACAAGATCCCCACCAGCCTATGTTGGTGGGGTCTATTTGTGTATGTATAGGGGGCATGTGTGCAGGATACCTATTTCAGTTGCTCCAAAAGTAAAATGTCCCTACTATATAACTTAAGTATGGTGAATTTTACTTCCATTATCTGTTTGAATATAATTATAGAAGTAATTACATCATTGCATACTAAATATTCCCGAAAAAAGGATGTTGTTATATGGAAAAAGATCAGAAGTATAGCAGGAGAATACTTATTAAAACCCTTGGTATTGCCGGAGCGGCAATGGCTACTGGTGGCTTGTTAAATAATTCTGTTACAGCACAAACAGTCACAAATTCTGTTTATGATACGTACTCTGCGACCTCATCATCCGTACTGATTGGATCAATTCCATGCTTCAACGTCAAGGATTTTGGTGCAATTGGAGACGGAATAGCCGATGATACAAGTTCAATTAATGATGCTATTAGGGCTTGTGCAAACGTTGGCGGAGGAATAGTTTTTCTTCCAATGGGAACCTATATGCATTCTTCTGTGTTTTCTATTCCCTCAAAAATATCTTTTATTGGGGCTGGTCGTGAATTAACCGTACTTAAAGTGCTAAATGGATCCTCAACAGGCGGGGCTATTTCATTAAATGGTAATAATATAAAGGTTTGTGATTTATCAATTGATGGAAACAAGAGTAATATATTAGGCAACGGGTACGGAATTCTGGGGTATAGAAACTCGGATAATATTATTGAAAGAATTTCTGTATTAAATCAAAGAGGGATTGGTATTGGTCTTTCAGGATGCTGGAATTATATTATCAGGGATTGTAGCGTTACTTATTGTGGCGCGAACTCGCCAGGATTCTGGTGTGATGTAGATACAAATGTTGACCCATATAATCGTGGGAACCACCTTTTTGATAATATCGCATCTCATTATAATGACTTAGATGGAATCATTTGCAATTGCCCAAATACAACAATTATTAATAGTCGGTTTACTTATAATGGACAAAATCCTGGTTCTGGAGGAGCCCTTGGGGCAGGCGGGATTTATAATGATACAAGTAAAAAAGATATGCGAATAATTAATAATTATTGTGCCTACAATACTGAGTTTGGAATTAATGGTGTATTCTTTAATTCAGTATTAAGTAATAACATATGTGAGATGAACGCATTAGCAGGTATTTTTCTTAGACCACACTCTGCCCGGGTTACAATAAGCGGTAGTGTGGTAAATAACAATGGTAATAGTTCCACTACTTACTCCGCATATTGTAAGGCGGGTATTGGTTTCGATAGTTGTTCATTTTTAACAATTACAGGGAACGTATCGTATGATGATAGACCAAATTTACTACAAACTTGGGGGATAGAAGCTTTCGATTTTTCTGGACCATCTAACTTTATCACCGTGACGAGTAATGCTCTTTCATATAATCGAAATGGTAATGAAAATGTAAGTTCAAAATCATTCACAAAATCGGTAATAGGCAACATATAACAATGTATTATAGCCTGTATTTTCTTAAACAAGGTGGGGGAGTTAAGTAGGACAAGCCGATATTGTATTTGGCAGAAACAAATATCGGGAAGGATACAGGATAGGGTAGCGGAGGCTATGAAAAAAGAAAAACAAAAAGAGCAGTAGGTAACTGCTCTTTTTGTTTGGGTATGTTAGTTAGATCCGCCCGAGTGCCCGACACCCGATGACGCGGCCTTGCTCGTCCCGAACCGCATCGTCCGGAATGAATACGTCATCCCGATGCGGGACCGCCTGTGCTGTCAGAGCAGATACGATGTAGACCGTTTCCGGTTGGGGGTCCGGCAGGCCCTCGACATTTCCGAACACGGTGCGGAATACGGGGATTCCGTCAATATCACCAATTTTCGTCCGTTCCGTTTTCGCACGGGCAAAACCGGTCGATTCGATCGTTCGAACAGGACCGTCCGGACCCTCCGGCATGATGTGGATAGCGTGTGGTGTAAGATTGATGACGTTCATCTTCAATTCCTCCAAAATTGTCTATTTGCGGATATACGTGACCATCCCGGCAGCTTGTGCCGGTAGGTTTAGGCCCGTTCCGCGCGGGCCTCGTCAGGCGGGGTTATTGTTTAGAATTCTTCGTAAATCTTCTCCGATCCATTTTGCACTCCTAGCAATCACCTCTATTTCGGCCGCGTTCACAATATCAACCCTAACATCGTCGTCCAATACGTCTCCGCCAACGGTTTTTGTGGACTTATATATAGCCACTTCATATCCGAATTGAACGAACACCCTGTATGTAGAAACTACCACAGACTTATCTTTGTAGGGTGTGCTATCCCACTTTTGTACGGAGAATATAGTGCCTTCAATTGATTGTTGCGACTTCTTAACCCGATCCTGTAAGACTTGAGGACAATCAGCAATGGTTAATTCGCTTTTCATCGTGACCCCCGCGTTTACCGTCCGCCGACGATAGGATTGTTGTACTGTCCATATGTGTATGGACTTATCACGTATTTATTCACCCTGCATTACTCCCGTTCCAAGCGGGCCTCGTCAGGCGGTGCGCTTCTCAGCCAGTTTTTGAGCGCCCTTTAATGATTTTCGTGATCCTACGACCTTAAATCCGACGGATTCGTTGTGCTGTCGCTGATCTGCAGCGGAGATGATAACATCATTTTTGCTTTCCATTACATAGAACATATGTGTCCTCCTGCGTTTATCTGGGGGCCGAAGCCCCCGAATTATTTCTGCGCCTCCAGGATCGCCGCTGCAAGCTTGAATCCGTAGCTCACACCCGCGGCATACTGCTGGCCGGCTTCGTCCTGGCGTTCGATAGATTCTGTACTCCAGAATGCCTGCAGAAAAAGAAGATCATCCTTCACTTTTCTTGCCTCTTCAACCATGTTTCCCTCCCATTTAAGGCCCGTCGGCCGTTATTTCCGATTCCTAAGAGCCCTAACTAAACCGATCACTGAGAGAACTAACACTGGAATCCAGACGATCCAAAAGAGCTTGTCCATTCCTAATCCCTCCTGTTTTATTTGATCTTATTTTATGTTAAGATTGGGGGGAGAGGGCCGGGTGCATCCGACCCTCTCTAGGGAACCTATTTACGTTTGCGTGGTGCGCGGCGTTTTTTGGTTCCTTTTTTGTTGTTCTTGCGGCCATTTTGTAGTGTGATGATTGCTGTAAGCAGTTGGAGCAGCGCCGTAAGAAGAAGTACCCAATCTTTCATTTCCTCACCCTTTCAGAAGGCTGATCTTTAACTTTCTAACCTAATTATACAGCATTTAAAATGCTTTGTAAATAGTTGGTTTTAAATATTGTAAAATAATTTTAAATGCTGTAAAATTGTGATCATATAAGGGAGTGTGATCTCATGGCAGGCAGACCGCCGAAACAGGATAAAAAAATCAGGGAAGCGATATATTTTGAACCGGAGCTATTAGAGTGGCTTCGTGAAAAAGCAGAAAAGCAAAAGTGTACGGTAAGTATAATCGTCAACCAGTTGGTTGAATCCGCAAAAGAGCAGGAGGAATAACCTCGCTGTTCTTTTTTTTGTTGCGTGTTTTGTTCGCATATAGGAGCGTTGAAGTTGGCAAGGATAAGCTACGCGTCATTCGAGGTTGGGAACCGGGGGCGCCGCGGTGGATGGCAATGGATTGAACAAACAGGTATTATATAGAATTCTATATTGATTTATAAGTTAGCGTTCGGTAAAATATAGTAAAGCTAAGTATTTGTATTAACGGGTATGCATATACTAAAAAAGGAGCCGTGCTCGAACACGACTCCCCCAGTACAGTAGCCGCTTTTAAGGGCGGTTGGCTTTAACAAAGGTTTGGTGCTGAAATAGACCGCTTCCCCTCTGCTAAAAAGGGCGGTCTATTTCTTTTTGTTTTGGATAAGCACTAAGACGATAGTCACGACCAACGACAGCAGCGCGATAATAAGCGAACCGAAACTGATCATGAGCGTCAAAATGTCCTTAACCTCCATAGGCATCACCTCCCTTCCGAGAGGCTAGCCGACCGCCCTTGCAAGCCGTTCTATTGTACTGGGAATATTATAACATATATCCCCCTATAATCTACCATTTCCCTTATCGTATGGTAGGGGACAGAGGAAAAGCCCCAGCTATTATATACCAGGGCTACTTTACATTGAGGTGTTTCACGTCTTTAATTTTAAATGTTTTCGCCGACTTCTCCGTTACAGGAGCTTTGAATTTCCATGTCCCGTTAGCGTCCAAAGTTTGTACAGCGGCCAACGTGCTCCCTACTTGGTTTTTTTCATCATCATATAAGTTGATATTGATGCTTACATATTTTAATTCTGAACTGGTCGTATTTTTCAGGGTTCCGATAACATACCGGAAGCCGTATTGATCAGATTCAAATTTTGTACCGCTTACCTCGAAGATATCAAATTTTTCCCTCAATGCGGCTTTTGCTTTTTCCTCTGCGGCCAGTTTAGCGCTCGCCTCTGCGTCTATTTTATTTTTCTCTTCGATCTCTTTTTGGCGCTTCTCAAATTCAGCTTTTTGTTTTTCAGTAATTTCAGGTTTTTCTTTTTCGCTTGGAGCGGGTACGTTTTGTCCACTCGTTAGTTGAGCTTGCTTGGTTTGCGATGCTTGAGAAACTGCAGGTTCTGAAGCTGGTTGCTTTGTCTCGTTGCAACCCACAGTAACCAAAGCGAGAAGTAACAAAATGTATAACGATTTCATGCCTTTACTCCGTGGTATTCTCCATCGGCTGGAGTACTTGCTTTATCATGTCGTTATAGGTGATTATACCACGTCAAGAGATGAACTGGGGACAATCTTTACTTCTAACAACTAAAATTGCTAGGAATAACGGATCAGAACGAAGAAAAAACCCTTGAATATCAAGGGTTTGAGTTCGGCCCGTTCCGCTGCGGGCCTCGTCAGGCGGGTTATTTGCTCAGTTTATAGAGCATGTACTGGTTCAGGGAAACACCTTCAAGCTCAGCGGCGGCAGCTAGATCACGGTGCAGTGTCTTAGGCATACGTACCCGGATGCTGCCGCTATAATCCCCTTGTGGCTCAGGGATCGGATCGCCGTATTCCAGTTTTACCTCCAAGTATCCTTCTAAGGCTTCTTTAAGGTTTTCGTACAATTCTTTAATTGTTTGGCCGGTAGACTGACAACCATCTAATTCAAGATACTTCCCGTAAAAGTAGTGACCACTTTCGTCATTTACTTCCCGTACAATCACGGTATACGGCAAACTCATGTAATACTCAAGGTTTTTATCAGCCATGGAAATTAGCAAGGGCCATGTTATAATAAGTGGTGTGGGGGAAGCCGAACCGGGAGTCATCTCCCGATTCGTTCCAGAACATCCACCACATAGACCGCCTTGAGCGGATTATCTTTCTTTACCGTTATGACGTCTCCAGCATCATTTCGGAATTGGTAATGGCTTCCTTTGTGCCTTACGTTCTTGTAACCGTGGGCTTCGAGGACTTTTGCCGCTTCCATGAAGGATATTCCGTTAGGGCGGTTTTTCATCTTTTCGATGATTTTTTCGACCCTTGCCATGTCTGACCTCCTTTCTATTTATATAGTACCATATATGGAACCGTTGGTCAAGGATTGATTCGGGGAGTCCCCGGTATAGACCGGGGCAACGTTGCCCACAAATCGCCCACAATGGGGGGAATTTTGGCTTGTTTTTGTTCGTTTTGAGGCGGGCAAAGACGGGCATTGAAAATTACCGAGAAACATTGTCGCGCAAGGGCTGAACGGGGTTTTCAGGGCAAAGACGGGCAATATTTTGTCATAGGATGCTCCTCGAATACATTTCCTTGTCACACGCTAATCAATGCCGACAAGGAGTGAAGTTGAAACGATGATCGATCGCCGCCATGATGTGAGGCCCGAAGTAAGCGCTTATCTGAAGCGGATCGGATACGACGGTCCGTTGGACGGAAGCGCGGCCGTGCTGGCCGAATTGCAGGAGCGTCATATTCATTCGGTGCCTTACGAAAACCTGGATATTGTACGTCGCATTCCGTTATCATTGGAGGTCGAAGATCTTATCGACAAAATTGTCGTTCGCCGCCGCGGCGGATACTGCTTCGAGCTTAACACGCTCTTCGGCTGGCTGCTGCGGGAGCTCGGGTACCCGGTCACAGATTTCGTGGCTCGCTTCTGGCGCGACGAGTCGAGCCCTCCTCCCAAGCGCCGCCACCAAGTCTTGAAGGTCGAGGCAGGGGGGGCAACGTATCTATGCGATGTTGGAGTAGGAGGGATTGTGCCCCGCCAGCCCGTCCAACTGATCGAGGGGCTGGAGCAGCAGCAGGGAGACGAATGCTACCGGATGGAGCGCGACCCTTATTACGGTTGGGTGCTCAGCGAGCTTAAGCACGGACAATGGAACTGGCTGTACTCCTTTACCGAAGAGCCGCAACTGCCTAAAGACTACATCATGGCGAGCTATTGGTGCCAGAACGCTCCCGACTCGGTCTTTATCAGCGATGCCATAGCCGCTATTCGTACCCGGGACGGGCGCAAGACGTTGTTCGGCAAGGAGTTTCGGATTTTCACCGCCGAGGGCGTCCAGACGTTCACACCGCAGTCCGAAGAAGAGTATGACGAAGCGCTTCGCACTCATTTTGATATCGTGATAAATAATTAATGATATTAATAATTAATGAGAAAAAAGAACTGCCGCACCGCTAAGAAACGGGGCTAGCAGTTCTTTGCTTTAAGTCGGTTCGACACACGCTCAAAATTTTGTCGCTTAGCTCCGAATCGTTGACGGAACAGGCCAGCAGGATCGAGCCGACCATGGTAGCGGTCCCTTTCGTCTGGATTTTGCGGAGCAGCATGGCCGGAAGCGGATGCTCCGTCAACAAATATCCACATTTGAAGAACCCGCATCAGGACGCAGACGGGGCCGGATTTGCCCCAAAAATCACCCGCAGAACCCCGTTCAAGCCATGAGTATGAGTCTTGACAAACACAATATCTTGATATAGATTTGAATCTATCATCTACATATCGTGATTGGACAGGCGCCTTTCCGCTAGAGACGCGGACTGGCTTAATAGGGAAGTCCGGTGCAAAGCCGGCGCGGTCCCGCCACTGTAAGGAAGAGTGTCCCTCCAAGTTCGCCCACTGGTCTTGATGCATGAATGGCCGGGAAGGGGGAGGGAGCGATGACTCCGAGCCAGGAGACCTGCCTGTTCATTCGACACCCGCCCTACGGAGATAGGAACGTGTCCGGCATCGTGCTCAGACAGCATGTTTTATTTACATGCTGTTTTTGAGGCGCGCTCGGTCCGTTCCGCGGGCTGGCGGCGTCTTTTTTTTGCCGTGCCAGGACGTCGGCGGGAGAGAAAAAAGGAGACGAAGACCCATGCTGATTGCGTACGATTCCAGAACGGGGAATGTGCGGAGATTTATCGGTAAGCTGAATATGCCATCGGTTCAAATCGAGGAGAACATGCAGATGGACGAGCCTTTCGTCCTTGTTACGTATACGACCGGCTTCGGGCAGGTTCCGGACAAAACGGCCGCTTTTCTTGAGCGCAATCACAACCGGCTGCTTGGGGTCGCCGCCAGCGGCAACCGCAATTGGGGCGACGGCTTCGCCAAGAGCGCCGATCGGATTGCATCCATGTACGGCGTGCCGGTCTTGAGCAAATTCGAGCTTGCAGGAACGAAGCGCGATATAGAAACGTTTAGAAGCGAGGTGGACACCGTTGCGGCATATTGAATTGAACAACCAGCTGATGCGGCGGGAAGCGGACGGATTTTTTCAACTGGAGAAGGACCGGGAAGCGGTCCGGGCGTTTATGGAAGAGGTGGAGCTCAGCAGCATTCGTTTCGCCGATACGGCCGATAAGGTCCGTTATATGATCGAGAACGACTACTACGAGAACGTATACGACCGCTATTCGCCGGAAGAGGTTGAGGACATTTACCGGATTACGCACAGCTACGGCTTCCAGTTCCAGTCGTACATGGCGGCGTCGAAATTTTATACGGATTACGCGATGAAAAGCAATGATCGCTCGCTCTACCTGGAGCATTATCCCGACCGCGTGGCGATCGTTGCGCTGTATCTCGGACGCGGCGATGCGGCCACGGCACGGGCCTTGGCGGCTTCGATGATGGAGCAGCGGCTGCAGCCGGCGACGCCGACGTTCCTCAATGCCGGAAAAAGCCGGCGCGGCGAGATGGTGTCGTGCTTTTTGCTGGAGATGGACGATTCGCTCAATTCGATCAACTACGTGCTCGCCACGTGCATGCAGCTGTCCAAGATCGGCGGCGGCGTGGCGGTGAACCTGTCTAAGCTGCGCGGACGCGGAGAGCCGATCAAGGGCGTGGAAGGCGCCGCTAAAGGCATCATGCCAGTGCTGAAGCTGATGGAGGACGCGTTCTCGTATGCCGACCAGATGGGACAACGCAAAGGCTCGGGCGCGGCCTACTACAACATTTTCGGATGGGACGTCATGGAGTTTCTGGACAGCAAGAAGATTAACGCGGACGAAAAAAGCCGGCTGAAGACGCTCTCGATCGGGCTGATCGTCCCGAACCGGTTTTACCGGCTGGCTGAGGAGAACGAGCCGCTTCACGTGTTCGCGCCATACTCCGTCTGGAAGGCTTACGGAACGCATCTCGACGACATGGACATGGACGAGATGTACGACCGGCTGCTGGCCGACGACCGGGTGCGCAAGAAAGCGGTGATGAGCGCGCGCGACATGCTCGTGAAGATCGCGACGGTGCAGCTCGAATCCGGGTACCCGTACATGATGAACAAAAGCAACGCCAACCGGGCGCATGCGCTTAAAAATATCGGCTCGATCAAAATGTCCAATCTGTGCACGGAAATTTTCCAGCTTCAGGAGACGTCGGAAATCGCCGACTACGGACAGCCGGACATCATCCGGCGCGATATCAGCTGCAATCTGGCTTCGCTGAACATCGTCAACGTGATGGAGCAGGGCAAAATACGCGAATCGGTCCGCGAAGGAATCATGGCGTTAACGGCGGTCAGCGATATGACTCATGTCGCCAATGCGCCGGGCGTAGCGAAAGCGAACCGCGAGATGCATTCGGTCGGGCTTGGTGCGATGAATTTGCATGGCTTTCTGGCAAAGAACAAGATCGCGTACGAAAGCGAAGAAGCCAAAGATTTCGTCCGGAGCTTCTTCATGATGATGAATTTCTACTCGCTGGAAGCCAGCATGGAAACGGCGAAGAAGACGGGCGTTACATTCGCGGGCTTCGAACGGTCGGATTACGCCGACGGCAGTTATTTCGCCCGTTATACCGATACGGATTACCGGCCGGTGACAGAGAAGGTCAAGGCGCTATTCGGGCAAATGGCGGTTCCTTCTCCCGAGGATTGGCGGTCGCTGCAGGAGGCTGTTCACACGCATGGATTGTACCATGCCTACCGGCTGGCGATTGCCCCGACGCAAAGCATTTCGTATATCCAAAATGCGACCTCCAGCATTATGCCGATCGTGGAGCCGATTGAGACGCGGACGTACGCGAATTCGACGACGTATTACCCGATGCCGTACATGAACCGGGGCAACTTTTTCTATTACAAGTCCGCTTACCAGATGGACCAGTTCAAGGTACTGGATCTGATCGCGGAGATTCAGGCGCACGTCGACCAAGGCATCTCGACCGTGCTGCACGTCAACAGCGACGTGACGACGAGACAGCTGGCACGATATTACATTTATGCGGCCCGCAAAGGCTTGAAGTCGCTGTACTACACCCGGACGAACCGGTTGACGATGGAAGAATGCATTAGCTGCTCCGTGTAACGACGACAGCATCCGAGCAAGGCAAGAGAGAGGAGCCGATGGTATGAGCGTGTTGAAGGCGGTCAACTGGAACCGTCCGGACGACGATTTTACAATAACCTTCTGGAACCAGAACATCATGCAGTTCTGGACCGACGACGAAATTCCGCTGTCCGACGACAAGATGAGCTGGCTGACGCTGAACGACGACGAACGCGATCTGTATATGAAGGTGCTTGGTGGATTGACGCTGCTCGATACGGTTCAGGGCGGCGTCGGGATGCCGAAGCTGCTGGAGCACGTAGAAGGGCTGCAGCGCAAGGCGGTGCTCGGTTTCATGGGCATGATGGAGCAAATTCACGCCAAATCGTACAGCAGCATCTTTACGACGCTGGCGACAACCGAAGAGATCGACGGCGTGTTCCGCTGGGTGGAGCAAAATGTATTTTTGCAGACGAAGGCGGAGACGATCTCCCAGTATTACAACCACATCCGGACGCCGAAGGAACTGTACTTGGCGATGTGTGCGTCCGTCCTGCTGGAAAGCTACTTGTTCTACAGCGGATTCTTCTATCCGCTCTATTTGGCCGGGCAGGGGAAAATGACAAGCAGCGGCGAAATCATCGATCTCATTTTGCGCGACGAGAGCATCCACGGTCTGTATGTCGGCGTGCTCGCGCAGGAGGTGTTCGCCGGGCTGAGCGAGGAGGACCAGGAAGACGCCACCGAGACGCTGCTCGGACTGCTGCGCTATTTGCACGGCAACGAGGAGCGGTACACGGAGCAGCTGTACGCCTCCGTCGGCTTGGTCGACGAGGTGAAGGCGTTTCTGCGCTACAATGCGAACAAAGCGATGATGAATCTGGGCCAAGACCCGCTGTTCGAGGAGGAAGAGATCAACCCGATCGTCTTGAACGGCATCAGCACGCGGACGAAGCAGCACGATTTCTTTTCCAAAAAAGGAAACGGCTATGTGCGCACGATTCACGTCGAGCCGCTGACCGACGACGACTTCCGGTTTGACTAAACATTGAATTCCTCACCAGTGTATTTAAGAATCTTGTGAAAGGTGAGGTATTTTATGAAGAGGGAAAGTTTGACATTAATTCGTATTCGGGATGTTTTGATGTCCCCGGAAAAAAATCCAGACACTTGGTTTTATCTCCCGCCAAATCAAGCTGAATGGAGTTTGGATACAGAAGGGGTATTTGAATTAGATAGTTATGATTTTCCGCCTGATTCTGACGAGTATTTGCCAGAACAAGCTAAAAAATATGGTTGGATAGAAACATTGGATAGTGCGGGAATTGAAGATGTGGTAGAAAATGCAAAAGCTCAGTTGGACAAACCATCATTAGACCAGTTATTACGTGCATTTATTTATTACTATGAGAATGATGCGTTTCTTGAGTTTTAAACAGGCCTAGTAGGGTTGCTGCCCAGAGCGTAGACAGTTTACTTTAAGAAGAGAAGCGCGGTTTGCCATCCAGGCATAGCATTCGCTTGAAGCGGATAGGATGGCGGACCGTGCTTCTGTTTGTTATGACGCGATTGACAAGATATAGTTTATAA
>JBHJMN010000068.1:0-16333 GCA_042219835.1 Paenibacillus elgii | reverse complement strand
GGTATTCCCTGATAGCTCAGTTGGTAGAGCACTCGACTGTTAATCGAGTTGTCACAGGTTCGAGTCCTGTTCGGGGAGCCATATGCTTCCATAGCTCAGTAGGTAGAGTGCATCCATGGTAAGGATGAGGTCACCGGTTCGATCCCGGTTGGAAGCTCCATTTCGGCCCGTTGGTCAAGGGGTTAAGACACCTCCCTTTCACGGAGGTAACAGGGGTTCGAATCCCCTACGGGTCATTGTTCTGCTGGAGGCTTAGCTCAGCTGGGAGAGCATCTGCCTTACAAGCAGAGGGTCGGCGGTTCGATCCCGTCAGCCTCCACCATGCCGCTGTAGCTCAATTGGTAGAGCAACTGACTTGTAATCAGTAGGTTGGGGGTTCAAGTCCTCTCGGCGGCACCAGCAACAACACTATATTGGGGATTAGCCAAGCGGTAAGGCAACGGACTTTGACTCCGTCATGCCTAGGTTCGAATCCTAGATCCCCAGCCATGCATGAGCCATTAGCTCAGTTGGTAGAGCACCTGACTTTTAATCAGGGTGTCGTAGGTTCGAGTCCTACATGGCTCACTTTCTTCACAGCTTTGGAGAGTATGCTTTGAATCGTTGCCGAATAGGCGCGTATGGCGGAATTGGCAGACGCACCAGACTTAGGATCTGGCGGGAGACCGTGGGGGTTCAAGTCCCTCTACGCGCACCATCTTTGCGGAAGTGGCTCAGGGGTAGAGCATCGCCTTGCCAAGGCGAGGGTCGCGGGTTCGAATCCCGTCTTCCGCTCCATAATGACAGTTTGTGCCCTTAGCTCAGCCGGATAGAGCGTTTGACTACGAATCAAAAGGTCGGGAGTTCGAATCTCTCAGGGCACGCCACTTCACATAATCGTTTATCATCTCGGGACGTAGCTCAGCTTGGTAGAGCACCTGGTTTGGGACCAGGGGGTCGCATGTTCAAATCGTGTCGTCCCGACCATATTTTTCTTCTTATGCGGGTGTAGTTCAATGGTAGAACTCCAGCCTTCCAAGCTGGTAGCGTGGGTTCGATTCCCATCACCCGCTTATCGGTAAAAACCGTGCTAGAGCATATCGCTTAGGCACGGTTTTTTATTGTATTCGTAACCCGATTTATCCTCGAAGCAGAGATTCAACACCCAGCAGCCATTTCATTGAATCGTTCCACACTTCTTTGACGGATGTAAACGTTTGGGTTGGCGGCTTTTTCCACGTTACGGAAGTTCCGCCAAAAGTGTTGCGTAATCTCGCTAACAACACCACAATGCTAAACAAGGCTTTCTGTAAGAAATAAGGAGATCCGGCAGCGATATCCGGCCAGATTTTGCTAGCGGATACTTTTCGTTAAAATATTGCGACTATGCTGTAGTTTTGTTATTATCGTTTATAATACCGATCGGGGTTATCTGCTTTTAACGTCATGGTTTGGGCTTGACAGCCGAACGTCGATTACATGCTACAAGCCGTAAGCTACAAACGACGAGACTTCTAAATGGGAAGCCTACGTCGTCGCTAAATTTGCTTTTCCGATGCAAGTCCCGCTTTTTCCTCTGGGTTGGTCCTCCGAATGGTGTTCACATCGCTTCTATTCGATCAATTCCTATAAATTTACAAAGGTTTTTTTCGCTTTACCGCATAAATGGACTACATGGTTGCTTAAGGTTGTGCTAAAATAGGGGTTATGATCTTGGCTTAGAGATGGAGGAGAACCATGTCGGATTCTGTCAGTTTGATCAACAAAAACACGTCCAACAATTTGCTTCGCCGCGATGTTCGGTTTTTGGGGCATATTTTGGGTGAGGTGCTGGTTCACCAGGGCGGCAATACACTGTTTACCATCGTAGAGAAGATAAGAGAGATGAGTAAATCACTGCGCGCCGAGTTTACGCCGGAAATGTACGCGGAGTTTAAGGATACGATAAACGGTTTGGCTCCGGAGATTCGCCATCAGGTTATCCGTGCGTTTGCCGTTTATTTTCAATTGATCAACATTGCCGAGCAGAATCACAGGATTCGACGCAAACGCGATTATGAGCGTACCGCAGGAGAAAATGTGCAGCCGGGTTCGATCGAGGACGTGGTCCGCAAGCTAAAAACGCTTGGTACGCCTGCGGAAGAGGTCCGGGATATGATCGAGGGCATCTCGCTGGAGCTCGTGATGACGGCGCATCCGACGGAAGCGACCCGCCGCGCGGTGCTCGATATTCATCAGCGGATTGCGGCCGACGTGATGGAACTGGACAACCCGAGCTTGACGTTCCGTGAACGAGAGCAGCTGCGTGAAAAGCTTCTGGGTGAGGTCATCACCCTCTGGCAGACGGATGAACTGCGCGATCGGAAGCCGACCGTCAGCGATGAGGTTAAAAATGGACTGTATTATTTTGATGAAACGTTGTTCGACGTGCTCCCTCAAGTGTATCAGGAGCTGGAGCGATGTCTTCATAAGTACTACCCGGAGCAATCCTGGCACGTGCCGACGTTCCTGAAATTCGGATCGTGGATTGGGGGAGACCGCGACGGGAACCCTTCAGTTACCTCCAACGTGACGTGGGAGACGCTTAGCATGCACCGGGAGCTCGCGCTGCAGAAGTACGAGGAACTGCTGACGGATTTGCTGAAGCATATGAGCTTTAGCAAAAATATCGTCGAAGTGACGCAGGAGCTGCTGGATTCAATCCAGCACGACCGGGATTTGGTCGAACTGCCGTCCGACCAAGTATGGCCTAACGAAAAAGAGCCATATCGCATCAAAGTCCGGTATATGGTCGAGAAAATTCGCAATACGGCCAAACTGAACGTGCCGGAGGGCAAAAAATACAATAATCCTCAGCAATTCAAGGAAGATTTGCTGATTATCGAGCGCAGTTTGCGCAATCATTATGCCGATTACATCGCCGATGCCTATGTGCAAAAGATGATTCGTCAGGTGGAGCTGTTCGGGTTCCATCTGGCTTCGCTGGACGTCAGACAGCATAGTAAAGAGCATGAAGCCGCGATGACGGAGATTTTGGCTAAGATGAGCATTTGCTCCGATTACGGTGCGCTTCCAGAGGAGCAAAAGATCAAGCTGTTGACCGATATTTTGAACGACCCGCGGCCGATTACTTCGCCTTACCTGCATTATTCCGAGTCTACGCAGGAATGCCTGGACGTGTATCGCGTCATCCAAAAGGCACAGCAGGAGTTCGGCAGAAGCTGTATCTCAAGCTATCTGATCAGTATGACGCAAGGAGCCAGCGACCTGCTTGAGGTGCTTGTATTCGGAAAAGAAGCGGGCTTGTATTTGCACGAGCCGGACGGTTCCATCACCTGTACGCTGCAATCCGTCCCGCTCTTCGAGACGATTGACGACTTGCACGCGGCTCCGGAGATTATGACGACCCTGTTCCAAATTCCGGCTTACCGGAACAGCCTGAACAGCACGAATCATCTTCAGGAAATTATGCTCGGCTATTCCGACAGTAACAAAGACGGCGGCGTGATTACCGCCAACTGGGAGCTGCGGGTCGCGCTGCGCAGCATTACGGCGGCGGCGAAGCCGTTCGACGTGAAGCTGAAGTTTTTCCACGGCCGCGGAGGTGCGCTTGGCCGTGGAGGCATGCCGCTCAACCGGAGTATCTTGGCTCAACCAGCCGATACGGTAGGTGGCGGGATCAAAATTACAGAGCAAGGCGAAGTACTTTCCTCCCGTTATTCCATGAAGGGGATCGCTTACCGGAGCTTAGAGCAAGCGACATCCGCGCTAATCAAAAGCGCGCTGTGGGCACGTAACCCGCAGGCAGACCCTTCCGAGCCGGGCTGGGAAACGATTATGCTCGACATTTCCGCGCAGGCTCAGCAGAAGTACCAGGATCTGATTTTCCGCGATCCGGACTTCCTGACCTTCTTCAAGCAGTCGACGCCGCTGCCGGAGATCGGGGAACTCAATATCGGCTCCCGTCCGTCCAAGCGGAAGAATAGCGACCGTTTCGAAGACCTCCGGGCTATCCCGTGGGTGTTTGCTTGGACGCAAAGCCGTTATTTGCTGCCCGCTTGGTATGCTTCGGGGTACGGGCTGTACAGCTTCTACCAAGGGAATCCGGAAAACCTGCGCATCTTGCAGGAGATGTACAACAACTGGGCGTTCTTCCGTTCGCTCATTGACAACTTGCAGATGGCGCTCGCGAAGGCCGATCTGCTGATTGCGAAAGAATACGGCAGCATGATCGAGGATCGGACGATTGCCGAACGGATCATCCGTATGATCGATGAAGAGTACGAACGGACGTCGGACCTGATTCTGAAAATTACGGGTCAACAGGAAATTTTGGACAATGTCCCGGTCATTCAAGAATCGATCCGGCTGCGCAATCCGTACGTCGATCCGCTAAGCTATATGCAGGTTCAGCTCCTGTCGGAGCTTCGCCCGCTGCGTGAGCAGGGAGGCGACGATTCGCTCCTGCTCCGCGAAGTGCTTCTTACGATTAACGGAATAGCTGCTGGACTTCGCAATACGGGTTGATGATTGTCAGCTTGCAAACCGAAAGCCGGGGAGCTTGGCTTATGCCAAGCGGCCCGGTTTTTCTCATGTTCGGTTTCACAGGTATGCCGGACTTCTCCTTGCGCAACCTAAGAAGGGAAACGGTGGATGTGCCGAAGTCAAAAGCCGTCGTTTATCGCAAGAATTTATTACTAAATCGCAGAGTGGTGAATCTGCTAAAGCGCGAATACGGAGGGGGACCGGCGCGCAATTTCTTTTGTAAGAGACTATACAGGCGATGCAGTCGTTTGGTATGCTTTTACTAGTAGACGGAACGGTGATCGAAGAAAGGTCAGGCGTTGTCCGGAAGAATCCGAATTTGACCGTTTGGCAAGCAAGCGGGTCCAAGCTCGGAGGTTGGAGGTAGGTCGGTGAATCAAATGGACACCCGGCTCGCCAAGCTCGCCCGGAGCGGGGATCGAGCGGCTTTTGCCGAATTGGTGGAGCTGTACAAGGATAAAATTTACCATCTCGCCTATCGTATGCTGCATAACCGTCATGAGGCGGAGGAAATCGTGCAGGAGACGTTTTTGCGGGTATATACAAATTTGGACCGTTACGACGAGCAGCAGAAATTCTCGACATGGATATACCGGATCGGGACGAACCTGTCCATTGATCGGCTTCGCAAGCGGAAGATCAACTATTCGCTGGATGCCGAGATGAGCGACGGGGAAGGAAGCGACTGGTATTCCACCTTGCCAAGCCGTGAAGAAACGCCGGACAATCAGGTGGTATTGTCGGAGACGCAGGAGCAGATTCGCGAATCGATCAAAACGCTGCCGGAGAAATATCGGGCGGTCGTGATTTTGCGCTATCTCCAGGACTTGTCGCTTCAGGAGATTAGCGATGTGCTGTCGATGCCGGTAACGACGATCAAAACCAGATTACACCGGGGCAGGGAATTTTTGCGTAAAAAAATAGAGCAGGTTTTATAGTTGTTTTTTGAAACATCTCTCGGCGTCAAACGTATTGTATGACACAACCTGATTTAATGGACAGAAGAAAGGAGTGGCTCAGGATGAATTGTGAGGAAGCCCTCCCTTTGCTGCATGAATATTTGGACGGGAGCTTGGAAGGAAGGGAAGCGGCGGTGCTCAAAGAGCATTTGCTTGTTTGCCCGGATTGCCGCAAGCGCCTGCAGCAGTTTGAGAAAGTGGAAGCGCTGATTCATGCTTGGCCGCCGCAGAAAGTTCCTGAAGGCTTGACGGAGCGGATCATGCAGGCGCTGCCACCGGTCAAACGGCAAAATCCATGGTACCGGTGGATCCGTAAGCATCCGGCGGCCTCGGTGGCGGCGGTCTTTTTTCTTGTGATGCTCTCGACCTTCGTTTCCTCATGGAACGATGATCGCGAATTGCTCGTGAAGGGAAATGACCTGCAGTCGGTCGTTATTAAAGGGGATACGGTTTATGTGCCGGCAGGCAGCAAAGTGGCAGGAGATTTAACGGTAGAGAACGGAAAGCTGCAGGTGGACGGCGACATCGCGGGCAATATTACGGTGATTGACGGATCGGTTCAACTGGCCTCTACGGCGCATATTTCTGGGCATATTCAACAAATTGACCAGGCCTTCAGCTGGCTTTGGTATAAAATGAATCAGTGGGCCGGAGCTATTTCGGGAATGAAATAGGCCAAGCGACCCGATTTTTTAAAATCCTCCCTTACGCGTGGTAGAAAGGGAGGGTTTTTTGTTGCAAATATGGTATGATCTAAGGAAGGGGAATACTACAGGGGAATCGATATGACGGAGGCAGGCTTGGGGGCAACGCAATGGATTGGATTACAGAAATCGACATTAAAGATATTATCGATATATTGATTGTCAGCTATGTCATTTACAAATTGATTTTGGTGGTCCGGGGAACCCGCGCCATCCAATTGCTCAAAGGCATTTTTGTCGTTGTCGTGACCTGGGCGCTCAGCTCATGGTTTAATCTGAATACGCTGCAGTGGATGATGAATCAAATGTTCACCTTCGGGCTCGTCGGGGTCATCATCATCTTTCAGCCGGAGCTGCGACGGGCGCTGGAACAGCTTGGCCGCGGCAAGCTGTTCAGCCGGACAAACGTCGAGGAAGATACGGAAGTGAACCGCCGGATCAACGAGGTGCTGAAGGCCGTCAGCTATATGGCCCGGCGTAAAATCGGAGCGTTGATCGTGTTCGAGCGGGACACGGGACTTACCGACTATATCGAGTCGGGCATTCCAATCGAATCGCATATCAGCTCGGAGCTGCTGATTAACATCTTCGTGCCGAACACGCCGCTTCATGACGGAGCGGTTATTTTAAGGAAGCATCAGCTGATGGCGGCAGGCTGCTATTTGCCGCTGTCCGAAAATCCTTTTATCAGTAAGGAGCTCGGGACAAGGCACCGGGCGGCGATCGGCATGAGCGAGGTATCGGATGCGATGTGCGTTATTGTGTCTGAGGAGACGGGAGCTATCTCGCTCGCGATGAACGGTCATATTTTGCGGGATGTGAAAGAGGATGCCTTGTTGGCCAAGCTGTTCGAGGAATTGAAGCCGAAAGCGAAGACGAAGGAAAAACGCTCCATTTGGAAATGGAGGCGACGGTAGATATGGATCAATGGCTGCGCAACACGAACATCGTAAAGGTTATTGCGCTGATTATAGGAATCTTGCTGTGGGCGGTCGTTCGTTCGGACAACGCTCCGATCGCGGGAACGACCGGCAAAGGTATTTTAGAGGAAAAAATCGGGAACGTCGCGGTGACGCCGAAGTATGATACGGACCAGTTTTATGTCGTGCAGATCGATCCTGCGCAGGTGACGTTAAGCCTAACGGGCAGGGATTCCGCCATGAAAAAGGTCATGAACTCGGGGGCCTATTCGGTGGAGCTGGATCTGACTAAGGTAGGTAAAGGGGAGTATCTGCTTCCGGTCACTCCGGTAGGCTTTCCGTCGAATGTGACCGTGAAGGCAACGCCGGCCAACGTCCGGGTCGTGATCGACGATAAGAAAAATAAATCGATGCCGGTTACTGTCAACGTGACGGGAATCCCTGCTGTCGGGCTGAAAGCCGGGCAGCCGGTCGCGAAGCCGAAGCAGGTCACCGTATCCGTCCCAAGCCGCATCTACGATGAAGTGGAATCGGTTCGCGCGGACGTGAATGTAGAGAAAGCGCAATCGGCGGTTTCCAGCAAGGTGAAGCTGGTGGCCTATAACAAGGACGGCAAGCCGATAGAGACTGCTGTGATCAATCCGGCCGTGGTAGAGGTCGAAGTGCCTATCACCAGCCCGTTCACGCTCGTGCCGCTCCAGGTAAAGCTCGTGGGCGAACCGCCTCGGGGCTACGCCGTAGCTTCTGTCCGGCAGAGCACGGACAAAGTCACGGCATTTGGGCCGCAGAACGTGCTGGATCGGATGGAATTTTACGAAGGACCGCAGGTGGATCTGAGCGAGCTGAAAGAGAATAAGGAGTTCATTCTGCCTATTCCGCCGCGAAATAACGTCAAGCAGCTTGACCCGGATAAAGTGACGGTGACGGTCACGATCGTGCCGTCGGTAACGAAGACGTTGGAGGCGATCCCGCTGTCGATTATCGGGCAAAACGACGGTTTTGATACGAAAGTCGTGCTACCGGAGTCGGGGCAGCTGAACCTGACCGTCGAAGGCGCGCAGGAGCTGATTGACAAGCTGAAGCCGCAGGATGTTCAGGGAATTCTCGATGTGAGCAATTTGCCGCCCGGCAAGCATGAGGTGCCGGTGACCTGGAACTTGCCGACGTTCGTGAAGAAAGGGCCGCAGCAGGATTTCAAAGCGACGGTAGAGATCGGCGCGAAGCCAGGCAAGCCGCCGGAAACGCCGCCTGCTACCCCGCCTGCCGCGCCCTAGGATGGGCAAGATTTGACCGGTTGAGACGAATCGGTGATAATGGGAAGTAGTTTTTCGACATAAGGCACTGCAAGGGGAGAGAGATTCGATGGGGAAATATTTTGGCACGGACGGTGTCCGCGGAGTTGCGAACCAAGGGTTAACCCCGGAGCTTGCGTACAAAATCGGCCGTTGCGGCGGCTATGTCTTGGCAGGTAAAGTGGAAAAGCCGAATGTCGTCATCGGCCGCGATACGCGGGTATCCGGTCCGATGCTAGAGGCGGCGCTGGTCGCAGGTTTGCTGTCTATCGGCGCCAATGTTATTCGGCTCGGCGTGCTAAGCACACCCGGCGTGGCTTATTTGACACGAGAGCTGAAGGCGGACGCCGGTGTCATGATTTCGGCCAGCCACAATCCGGTGGAAGATAACGGAATCAAGTTTTTTGGCGCGGACGGCTTCAAGCTGTCCGATGAGACGGAGCTCGAGATCGAGCGGCTGATGGATGCGGTAAACGACGAGCTGCCGCGGCCGACCGGCGGAGCTATTGGCAATGTAATCGACAATGAAGAAGCGAAATTCAAATATTTGAACTATATTCAATCGACGGTAACCTCTTCTTTCAAGGGCTATCGTATCGCATTGGATTGCGCCAACGGCGCGGCTTACGAGCTGGCGCCCAAAGTGTTCGAAGCGCTCGGCGCGGAAGTGATTACGATGGGGGCGGAGCCGAACGGACGCAATATCAATGACCATTGCGGTTCGACGCATCCCGAAGATCTGCGGAAGCTGGTGGTTGAGAAGCAGGCGCATATCGGGCTTGCTTTCGACGGGGATGCGGACCGCCTGATTGCGATTGATGAGAACGGCGAAGAAGTGGATGGCGATTTCATCCTGAGCATCTGCGGTCATGCGATGAATCAGGCCGGCCAGCTGCGCGGCTCGACGATCGTGACGACCGTCATGAGCAATATCGGGTTCTTCAAAGGCATCGAAGCGGTAGGTCTAAAGGCGGCGAAGACCGCGGTAGGCGACCGTTATGTGATGGAAGAAATGCGCAAAGGCGGATACAATCTGGGCGGCGAACAGTCCGGCCATGTTATTTTCCTCGACCATATTACGACGGGGGATGGCATTCTGACGGCGCTTCAGCTTGTGGATACGCTGGTGAAAGCCGGAAAAAGCCTGAGCGAGATGAAGGGCATCATGCGCAAATATCCGCAAACGCTCGTGAATGTGCGTGTGGCAGATAAAAGCAAACTCAACAACAATCCTGCTGTCGAAGCCGTTATTCGTCAAGTCGAGGACGAGCTGGGCGACAATGGCCGGGTATTGGTGCGCCCTTCCGGTACGGAATCGCTGATCCGCGTCATGGCCGAAGGGCCGGACAAAGACCGGGTCGAAGCTTATGTGCAGCAGATCGCCGATGTGATCCAGCGAGAGCTGGTGTAACCGGGTTAACGTGAGAAAAGGAACGTTGCGCGGCTGTTCTCGGTGACGCGGAATCCAAGATCCCGGATGCCGGAATGGCAACCGGGATCTTCGCTTTGTGTATGCGGAAATGAAAGCCGATGAAAATAGAGGTTGCGCTTTCGGGTCAAAATGAATAAGATTGGTATAGAATCTTACTCTAAACGGAAAGGTGGGGCGGGGTTACTTAGCAAGACAAGCGCCAGGGCTGGATGACTTATCCGGGGCTGCTTGGTTTTCTGCGCATTCGGTCACAGGGTCTGTCGCCGCGGGAAGCGGTGGGTATGGACTCCACTATCTCTTAGACAACGCAGGAAGCAGGTATCTCAGGTTGGCATTCAGTTGACGAGGTGAAGGTGTTCGAAACATTCGGCGGGGACCTTCCGGCCATCGATCCAGCCGTATCGTCAAAACTGAAAACGTTCGGGTGACCGGACCGACAAAGCTTTTGACGGGATCATGTGGAATTTTACTTTCTTTGACAATCAGGAGGTCCTGAACATATGTGCGGTATCGTCGGTTATGTGGGAAAACGAAATTCCCAAGATATATTGATTGACGGCTTGAAAAAACTGGAGTACCGCGGGTACGACTCGGCTGGCGTTGCCGTGTATACGACCGATGGTCTGCAGGTGAAGAAGTCGAAAGGCCGCTTGGCCGTATTGGAATCGAAGCTCGGCGAGAAGCCGCTCAGCGGCACGATCGGGATCGGTCATACGCGCTGGGCGACGCACGGCAAGCCGTCGGATGAGAACTCGCATCCGCATACGGATAATTCGTTTAAATTTTCCGTCGTACACAACGGCATTATTGAGAATTACATTGCGCTCAAGGAAGAATTGATCGTGCAAGGTCATGTATTCGTTTCGGAGACGGATACGGAAGTCATTTCCCACTTAATCGCAAGCTTGTACGAAGGCGATATCGTGAAAGCGGTACAGAAGGCAGTTTCGCGCATGAAGGGCGCATTCGCGCTCGGCGTATTGACCGAATACGAGCCGGATAAGCTCGTTGCGGTTCGGTTGTCCAGCCCGCTCATTATCGGTGTCGGCGAAGGCGAGAACTTCATCGGCTCGGACATTCCGGCGATCCTCGAATATACGCGAAACGTGTATATTTTGAACGACGGCGAGATGGCCGCTTTGACACGTGACGGTGTCGAATTAATGACATTGGAGGGGAATTTTATTTCCCGGGAATTATTCCATGTCGATTGGGATATCGTTACGGCGGAAAAAGCCGGATTCGATCATTTCATGCTGAAAGAAATCCATGAGCAGCCGAAGGCTTATCGTGATACGATGGGAGCCCGCTTGGATGCAAGCGGCGAAAAGGTCGTGCTGAGCGAAATAGGCATGATGCCGGAGCAGATCCGCGCCATTCGACAAGTCCACATCGTGGCTTGCGGTACGGCTTATCATGCGGGTCTTGTCGGAAAATCGGTGATTGAGAAGCTGGCACGGATTCCGGTAGAAACCGATGTCGCTTCGGAGTACCGTTACCGCGCCCCAATTATTTCACCGGAGACGCTTGTCATCGTCGTGAGCCAGTCCGGTGAGACGGCAGACACGTTGGCTGCACTCCGTGAAGCAAAACGCTGCGGCGCACGGGTGTTAGCTATTACGAACGTGGTCGGCAGCTCCGTTGCCCGGGAAGCGGACGATGTGATCGTTACATGGGCTGGTCCCGAGATTGCCGTAGCCTCCACAAAGGCGTATACTTCGCAGTTGATCGCCTTTTGCCTGCTTGGGCTGTACTTGGCCCAGACGCTTGGTACGGTGGACGGGGATTACATCGCTGAAGTCGTTGCAGGTTTGCAACAATTGCCGGAAAAGGTCGAAAGCATCTTGGCCCAAGCCGATACAATCAAGGCGATTGCCGAGCAAGTGTCGACGCATAACAATCTGTTCTTCATCGGCCGCGGGTTGGATTATGCGGTGGCTCTGGAAGGCTCCTTGAAGTTGAAGGAGATTTCTTACATTCACTCCGAGGCGTATGCTGCCGGTGAGCTCAAGCATGGTACGCTAGCGCTGATCGAGGAAGGCATCCCAGTGATCGCTTTGGCGACCCAGGACGAACTCTTCGAGAAAACAGTCAGCAACATCAAGGAAGTTAAAGCGCGCGGCGCGCACGTATTCGGCATCCATGCCGAAGGCGACGCCGAGCTTGCCAAGGTCGTCGACCGTACGTTCGCGATCCCGTCAACGCTTCCACTGCTGACCCCGGCGCTGTCCGTTGTGCCGCTGCAGTTGCTCGCGTATTACGCGTCGCTGGCCCGCGGCAACGATGTCGACAAGCCGCGGAACTTGGCGAAGAGCGTGACGGTGGAGTAGGTTGGTTGGAGGTATAGAGGTTTTTGTGCAATGCAAATAAAGTCGTATGTCAGCAAATTAAACTCGTATTGAGCAATTAAAACTCGTATCAGAGCCGAGCAGATCCAGGATTATTTCCTGACATTTGCTCGGCTTTTTTAGTGCGGGGAGAGAGGCAGAAAGCAGGAAAATACAGGGTTTTTATCGAATATTATATCCAACAATTACTCAGTTTAAACTCAGGCGTATCAGGGCTTCTCAGGCGTTGGAGTGGGTCTAACTCAGGCATTTGCTCAGGCTTTTACCCAGGCTATTTCTGACCCTTTAGCCCGATCTTGTCCCTGTCCTATTCCTGCCCTTTGATACGACTTTAAATTGCATTTCCCAAGCCACCCCTAACCCCCAATCCCTGCCTTTCCCCTGCCTTTCCTGATACGACTTTAATTTGCTCAAGTTCTCGGACAATTGGAGGGGAAGGGCGAGAAAAACCAGTCGGGACAAGGGTTTGAGCGGGCTGGGATGGATTGGAACGACTTTAAATTCGGGACATAGTTTTATGCAATGCAATTAAAGTCGTTTCGAGCAAATTAAACCCGTATTGAGCAATTAATAGTCGTATCAGAGTCGAGCGAATGCAGGATTATTTCCTGACATTTGCTCGGCTTTTCTTTTTGGGGCAGGGGGCAGGAATTAGGGAGAAGCAGGAGAATGAAAGATATTTCTCGAATCATACCTCAGAGTTTTTTTCCAGGCGTTTCGAGGTTTAACTCAGGCATTTACTCAGGCTCTTACCCAGGCTATTCCTGACCCTTCAGCCTGATCTTTTCCCTGCCCTTTTTCTGCCCTTTGATAGGACTAAATTATATTTCCCAAGGGTTCCCTCTGCCCTAATCCCTGTATTTTCCCTGCTTTCCGATACGACTTTAATTTGCTCAAGTTATCAGATAACTCAGGGTAGAGGGGTGGAAAAGGGCGTAGCGGCGGGGCGATAGTAAAAAAGTCGGAAAGTAGTTAAGAAAGTTTGAAAGTAGTAAAAAAAGTCGGAGTGCAGTAAAAAACTCAGAAAGTGATTTACAATATCACGTACAACGAAGAGGGTAGTCCTTGGTGAGTTAATTATTTGGACTGCACCCCGTCAAGTAGACAGTACAAATAATAAAGTCAGTTAAGCGGCCTTTGTCCTAAATTCCATCGGACTGAGGCCGTTTAGTTTTGCTTGCAATCGTTCGTAATTGTAAAAGTGAATAAAGTCATCTATGTCTTTTTTGAGAGCCTCAAACGTAAGATAGGTATGCAAATAATATTTTTCGCATTTCAACGTTCCCCAAAAGGATTCCATAGGACCGTTATCGATGCAGCATCCAACCCTTGACATGCTCTGCTTCATTTCAGCTTCGTCCAACATCTCTTTAAAGTGCAAGGACGTGTACTGAAATCCACGGTCACTGTGGAGCATTGGCTTGCTTTTTGGCGCAACCTGTAAGGCCAAATTCAATGTCTCAAAGACAAGCGGATTGTTGTTGGAGTGCCCCAATACATAGGAGACAATCGATTTATCATGGAGGTCGAGAATAGCACTTAAATAAGCCTTTCGTCCGTTCCCATATTTGAATTCCGTTACGTCGGTTACCCATTTCTCGTTCGGTACTTCCGCTTGGAATTTGCGATTAAGCAGATTTTCCGCCACTTGCTGCGGCGTGGATCGTTCATATTTCTTTTTCTTTCTACGGATCACGGACTGGATCCCCTTTATCTTCATCAGGCGTTGTACTCGTTTGTGGTTAATCGGTTTTTGGATTCGTCGACGCAGATGTAGCGTTAATCGACGGTAGCCGAAAGTACCCCCGACCTTCTCGTACAAGGCCCATCATGGCCTTCATCAGCTCTTTGTTCTCCGTTTCTCGAGCACTAGGAGTGCGATTAAGCCATTTGTAATAGCTCGATCGCGGAATCTCGGCAACCTCGCACAGGACCTGTATGCTGAGCAACTCCGCTTGATGTACGGCTTGGATCGCAAGGTAGACGTTCTCTTGTCGCTGCCCGCTTAGAGACGCCTCCTTTCGAATTCCTGCAACTTTTTTAAGAACGCATTCTCCGCCCGGAGCCGTTCGTTCTCATACTCTAGCTTCTTCATGGCAAGCTTATGTTGATCTGCTTCCGTCAGCTCCTCTGACGCTTTCGTGCGTCCTCTTCCGTCCCGCAAAGCCTCTTGGCCGCCTGCTTCATATTTCTTTACCCATCCATACACTTGTTGGTAGGAGACCTGAAACTGATTCGCTGCCTTCCTATAGTCTTGTCCATTCGCCAGGCAATATAGAACAATGTCCATCCTCTCCTGCCACGTTGTTGAGCGTCCCTTGGTCATCGCTGTGCTTCCCCCTGTATAAGTTCGTAGGCTGCTATGACCATTATACTTCTTTATCCAGTTTGCGAGTTGGGTTGTGCTCGCAATCTTGTACTTGTCGATAACCTGGTATTGGGACAATCCTCCTTCAAGATGGTCTTTAACAGCTTGAATCTTAAGTTCGACGGAATAGCTCTGGTAATGTACTCGTGCTTCTAACCCCGTGTAGCCAAACAACCGATACTTACGTCGCCATTTCGCTAAGGATGTTTTGGTGACACCGAACTTTTTTGTTGCAGCTTTTACGCCAATACAGCCGCTCTCAATCTCCTGAATGATTGCTAACTTCTATGAAGCAGTATGTTTCTTTTTATGCATAAAAATGCTCCCCTTACGGTTACAGGTTTTTGTTATTTCACCTGTCTACCGTATGGGGAGCATATCAATTAGAGGCTACCCTTATTTTAAAAAGTATAAGTCAATTGAATAAGACATCGAATAGGATATTTAGAATCTAATAGAAAAATTAGTTAAATGAATAGTGGTGAGTTGATGGGTGATATAGGATTCAGGATAAAATGTTGATGCTAGACTCAATATTGGACACGGAGAACCGAGAGTGCGAAAATAAAAGCATCCATAATCGAGGTGTCCGACATGACGAAAAAATACGACAAAGAATTCAAACTACAAACCGTTCGACTCGTTCAAGAAGAAGGGAAGCCGGTGGCGCAGGTAGCCCGTGAAATGGGTCTGCACGAGAATACGATCTATCGCTGGATCGCTGAATTTAAACAGGACGGCAGCGGGGCGTTTCCCGGTAGTGGGCAACTAAAACCGGAAGACAAGGCCATGCGTGATCTTCAGAAGCGGATTCGTGACCTGGAAGAGGAGAACGAAATTTTAAAAAAGGCGATGCACTACTTCGCAAAAGACCGGCGCTGATCTATAAATTCATCAATGATCACCGCTTCAAGCTCCGTGTCGCGAAGATGTGCGCCGTATTTGGAATCTCCCGAAGCGGTTATTATGATTGGACCCGACGGAAAGAAAGCGGTCGAAGCAAACGTCATGAGCGGCTTAAAAAGCAGATTCGGCGGATCTTTTTTGACCATAGGCGTCTGTATGGAAGCAAGAAAATCTGGGAAGTCCTGAAGAAACAGGGCATTCAGGTAGCCGAGAAAACCGTTGCTCGAATCATGAAGGAGCTCGGCTTGAAATCCCGAACAGTTAAGAAATATAAAGCGACCACGAATTCCAAGCATAACTTGCCGGTAGCTGCGAATGTGCTGAATCAACAGTTTCAAGCCACCGCGCCCAATCAGGTCTGGACGACAGACATCACCTACGTCCCGACTGATGAGGGATGGCTTTATTTAGCAAGCGTCATGGACTTATACAGCCGTAAAATCGTAGGGTTTCATATGGATGAACGAATGACGAAGTCACTTGTGATAAAGGCGCTAGATCGAGCCTATCGGCTTCAGAAGCCACGCGGTGAAGTTCTCCACCACTCTGATCGGGGCAGTCAATATGCTTCTTTGGAGTACCAGGAGCGGCTTAAAAAATATAAGATGAAGAGCAGCATGAGCCGCAAAGGGAATTGCTACGATAACGCTTGTATCGAATCGTTCCACAGTGTGCTGAAGAAAGAGCTCGTATATTTGGAGAAGTTCAAGACCCGTAAAGAAGCTAGAGAACGGATTTTTGAGTATATCGCGTGCTTCTACAATGGAAAGCGAATCCATTCCTCCATCGGGTATTTTACACCCAATCAGTACGAACGTATGTACCGACCTGCTGCGTAATTCTCTCGATTCTATGCGTCCAATCTATTGACAGTGGTCCA
>JBHJMN010000067.1:0-17727 GCA_042219835.1 Paenibacillus elgii | reverse complement strand
TTTCTATTTAATCATCGAAAATTACCTCAAAAAATCCTCAAGCACTGATTATGGCGTAGATCCATAAAAAAAGCACCTTATTCAGGTGCGGAAAATTTCCAAATTACGTTCTCGTTTTAACGGCCAGCCCACTAAATGAAACTGGACCGACAACATCAGCTCTGGTATTCGCAGTTCGATTTTCTGCGGTTACGGTGTAAACATGATTGCCTGCTCTTACATTTCTATCGATTGCCTGAAATGTGACAGCATAGTTCTGTTCGGAACCAGCTGATTCAATACCTTGTTGCGTATTGAAAATCTCTACTCCGTCACGGAAGATTCTAAAGAGGATTTGTGCGATACCAGTAACTCCACGGACACCAACAGTTGCAACTAATTCAACCCGGTTAGGTTGAGCGTTCAATACGGGTATTCTGATTCGAATTGTTGCTAGGCGAGACCTTGCAGGCGAACGTCTGATAATAAATGAATTTGCTAAGTTGAATCTACGCCGGGGTTCAACGGCAGCTTTATCGAGAATACGTACCAAAAAATCATCTCCTCTTGTGTGATAATCTCAAATTATGTTGAACAAAAGGAAAGTGATTGGACTATTATCCTATTGCTTTATTGTGATTGTCATTGTAGGACAAAATAAATCAAGTAATCATTTTAAAAATGTTACTGGACAGTCAAAAGTTCTCATGCTTAAGAAGCCAACAAATCGGCGTCAACAATAGACGTGTCCTGCTTGGAACGGATTATTTTTGTTATGGATAAATGCGGATTTTGGGCAAACAGGCGAAAAATCGACTTGCGTAAATACACCGTCACGGTCGCTTCCGAAACGATGGTCTTGGACGGGGTTACCAAATAGCGAAAGAAGAGACCGGAAACCCGGTGGGAAAAACGCAAGGCGATCAGTTGCACCAGCCCCGTCGCAATACAACTGCACATCACAAATCCTTCGATGGCCTGAAGGGTCAATCGAATCCGCTGTCTGTCCGTTTCATGGGTCACTTGCTTCAAGAGATGAGGCTCCCTTTTCGGAGATACCGCTTCAGCTTTGGCATCGACTTGCTCCAGAAACGGTAGCCGAATGCACCGATCACTTGCTTCATTTCCCGAAACGTGCATTCGATCTTGAATCGATAGCCGTACAAGCGAATGATGTCCTCCGCTGCAACCGTCAGGTTGGTGCTCGCTAAAATGGAAAGTTGGTCACCCCGCCTGACCAGAACAAAGCGTAGTTCCTGATACTCAATCCTTGCCCCCACAACAGATTCAGGCCCAGGACGCTTTGGCCCTCTACAAAAAGATGGAGCGTAATGGTGCGGTTTATCTGTCGTCCAAAGTCATCTTCTTTACGAAACTTGCCAAAAGACCGAAAATTTCATTAAATGATCTATTCCAGCTTCTCAACATCGACACAAGTACCATAAGCAGCCAAGTCAATCAGTTGGTCGAACTAGAGTTGATTCATCGCCATCCTGATCTGCGGGATCGAAGATACGATACACTCTCCTTAACGGACAAGGAAAGGGCCAGTATCAGGATATTGCGAAGTTGATGGAGGATTGTGTTTGTACACATTTAGCTGTCACTGTAAAATAAGAAAAAACCGTTGAACCCGGAAACAATATGCTTTCCTTTACGATGGATAGTAATTTCGAAAAATATATTGTTTGGAGTAGGAGGATACCGCATGTTAGACGGTTTAAGCGGCATATATTATAAGGAATATGTTTTAATAAGGAGGTTTCAATTTGAATTATTTGAAATATTCTAAGAGTACGCAACAGATACTAACGGTTGAAACATCAGTTTGGATGTGCAAAAAAGAAAACTGCTTAGGTTGGATAAGAGAAGATTTTTCTTTTGAAACAACTCCAATTTGCCTGTTTTGTAAATCAGAGATGGTTCATACCACTAAAATTCTTCCTGTCTTGACAAATAGCTTCAAAGGTAATTATTAAGAATATGGAAGCGAAGGAACTCGTCGTTTGAGCTTTTCATCCATTGTAGCAGAGTGGGGGCACATTCTACGTTCGGAGGATCATGTTATGCATCAATCTATTGTTTTATTTAACGAACGACTAGTTCCTGTACAATTTTTTGGCTCAGATGAAAAACAGATCCCAGCACTTCTTTCTGCCTTGAAACACAGCAAGCTCACAGTTAATCGGATGGAAGAACCTTCCCTTATTAAACTGTATGGTTCAGAAGCGATCGTTCATACTTGGAATGGTGAGAAGTACCGACTCCCGATTTTCTGAACTTGTGGTAAAAAATCATGCTGGTTTTCAGTTCTTCTAATATTCTTTATGTTTTAACATAATAACCTCCTCTGCTCGTTCTTTTTCGTTAGTTGGCCTGATATTCCGAGAAAACTGAAAAGAAACGAATAACGGTTCTTTCGCTTTTTTTTACGACCAGAGCCGAGATTTTGCTACGAAGCAAAATCGGCTGCCGCGGGAATTTGAGCGAATATCTTGCTAAAAATAGCATAAAGGGGCTATTCCAAAAGTCATCTAAGATGAATTAGAGACGGCCCCTTTTTCGGTCAAATATGTTCGGGCTTTATTTGATGGTTTAATCTGGTTTTTTTTCTGAGCAAATACCAGATATACAATGTCGTAGTTGAGGCAGGTCGATCCCGATTTCTTCTAATTTTCGGTCTAAACGTTCGGTTATCACACCCTTAGAAAACAAACACTTCAAAAATTCACAAAGCGTCGTGCTTTCTGAGTCTGGTTGTGTGTTTCCCGAATCGCGGGGGGCCTGGCCCACTATAATAGTAAACAATTGTTCTCGGCTAAAGGCTTGCCCACGTGACGATAGGCCAGTAGCCTGTATATAGAAGCGATAAACGCCTGACTGCAGCCCAATAGTTGATATCTCAAATTGACCATAGTCTGTCTCATTCAACAACAGTTCAACTGTCGTTTGATCCGGACGTGTCATCGTAGCTTTAACTTTCGGATGCGTCTCAAGCGGCTGGCCATATTCCGTAATTACCGCCCGCAAATGGATTTCGGCACCGGGATTAGAGGCGCTTTGATCGATATAGGCACGCATGTTAAGGTTTGACCGGGCATGTACCAGTGCATGGAATGGTAGTGCTGCCCCATTAGACAATTCTAAAATTGAAGGCCCTCGCTGTTCCGCTAGCAACAAATTCCATTCACCCTCCCAATATTCTTTGCCGTCAAGGACAAGGGGCAGTGTGATCCGCATACTAGTAGAGGTAATTCCTGGTCGGTATGACCCAACAGGAACCTGTGTCTGATTCACAATTGTACCGTCCGGTGTTTCCAAACCGATAACGACATATTGGGGAGTTCGAGACAATGCTATAGCATCAAAGTCTATGTCCGAGCGAGTGATAGAAAACGGAACACGGGCAATCTGTCCTGGTAGTACCCAACCTTTTGGGTCTCGAACAATATCACGATTCATGACACCAGCAGCTATTTGTATAAAATACTTCTCAATCAGAAACTCATCATCCTGAGCCAGTGATCCAGTCACTAGCATATATCCGCCGGAATTATTCGCGAGAGCACGAAGGATGTCATTTCTAACATTAGCAGCGTCAGCAATACCTACAGCATATACCCGTTCATTGATTAGTTGCTCCACGTCAGCGATGAACGGTGCTCTATCCTCGAAACCGTCAGTAAATACAATCGTTGCTTTTATTTCAAAATGTGCTGCATTCGGAGATGTATTATATACATTAGCAGCTGCCTGTAAGCCTGCTCCAATCGAGGTATGCGGGTAAACGTCAGGTGGACCGTGATCCCTGATTTTATTATGGGCATCCACTCGGACCGGAGAGTTCATGGCTCCGACGGCTTGAAGGTCAGTAAGCTTCTGTGCTGTATCAGCGAAAGAGATGATCGCAAGACCATTATCGTCATAAAGTCGATCAACGAATGTAGTGGCAGCTCATCTCAACACATCTATTCGTTTTCGGTTATTTCCAGCATCGTAAAGCATACTGCCGGATCCATCAAGCACAAGTGCGACTGCAGCTTTAGGACGGGTAACAGAGTTAGCTACTATGGGGATGTTTTCCCAGCGCTGAATTTCGTCCCCAAATTCATTGCGGGCTACTACCGATATAACACCATTATCGGTGCTGCCCGGTGTTCGACCTGTGTACATAATCCAAATTCGAACTTGATCATTTACCATAGGGCCTACCATAAACGGTCCAGGAGCAAAGAGTGAGAATGGCCCTGTTGGACCGTTTGTAACGTGAAATGAAATTGATTTACAACCGGTAACGTGAAATAAAACAGCACGTTTGGTCGTATCGCCTTCCGGAACATCATTAAATACGACCTGCGCTGTGTCAAGATTTATTGTGTTGAGATCGCCAGAAATAATAGGTGGCAAACCCCGCTCGCGCTCTCTAGCTTCCAGGGCGTCGTCATTTGGATAATAGTATCCTAGTGCAGTGTGATCCAGCATTGACGCAGGCGTAGCTCCACCGATCATCGGGCTGTTTAAATCAACGAAAGTTTCTTGAATTCTATCGCAGCCCGTACAGTTGTCCAACGTATATTGTGGCACTCCTGTATGATTTCGCTGCCAAATTGCCCACAGCCGATCAACATTACAATGGTGTAAATAAAAGAGTGGATCTCCTGGTGATCCAGTACTTGCCATGGTCCCTCCTGTCCAGTTATGGGCATTAACATGGCTGCCAAATTCCATCGCGCGAAATTGAGCAAATGAGTTTGCTTGCAATTCGTCAATGACTTGGTCAAGATTTGGAAGTTGCCCCTGCGGTGACGTGGCGCGCGTGTAGTTCCAATTGTTAAATCTGCCTCCAATGTTGTTACGCCCGCCGAAGAACGATTTCCAAGGTTCCACATCAAGATCTTGAGAATCATTGCGCGTCCAATCCCAGTAGGGGATGAAAATCCTCGCGTCCGTTTTTTGCAGTTCCCTCTCAACCTGTAACAAAAAAAATCGATGCCAAGGCAGAAACGCAGGTCCTCGATGGATACCATGAAAAAAGTGATCTCCATGCTCGTGAGCATAAGTATCAATCAGCCCTCTGGTGAAAAGATCGTTAAAGGCGGCAGCTAACCGATCTCGCTCTTCTACAGTCAAATCGATAAAATTTTTACGGCAATACAAGATCGTTTTCTCTCCTTATTTTGAATTCGAATACTTTCGTAAATAGTTTTCTACTGCCTTAATCAATGTTTTTTGCGGAGGCGAAAAAGCATCGTCATTAAGAATATAACCTTTTTCGGTTACGAAGAACTTTCGACGGTGTCCGTCTATCCATAGTTCCTCCCTACCGTCCTCGCGTCTCAAAATTTCAACTTTATGACCTTCGATTGCTTCGGTTTTCATTTGTTTTTCCATAGTTAGCTCCTGTTCACCTCCCATGAATTAGTTTGCTTAACTCCTTAAACAATATACAAAATATTTACCCTGAATTTCGTAAGCTCTTAATAACGAAAACCAATAGTCGCCAACAGTAGTACAAACTATAAGTAACAAGAGGGATTTCGGATTGGCTTATAGTAAAGTTTACCAAATAGTGGTGGTGGCTACTTTTTATGTCGTTTTAAGTTATAAAATTGGATTTGGCAGATGCGTTTAATCGCGTGGAAATAACAGGTATTGGGGTTGGCTCGCTAACCTGAATAACCTATGCCGCATGTGCATACCTTCCTTCATAGTGCTTGAATTGTCGAAGGGAGAGACATTGAATCAATGGGAAGATGACACGAGCTACCTGTCATTAGTATGGTAATAGCACATTGATGTTGCGCAGAGGCCAGATGGAAATAACACTTCATGAGTATACCAAGGCTGAAAAACGGGAAGTTTTCTCGTCTGGCGGAAATACATATGAAACGTCGATCGAGCATGCC
This sequence comes from Paenibacillus elgii, assembly GCA_042219835.1. Taxonomy (GTDB): domain Bacteria; phylum Bacillota; class Bacilli; order Paenibacillales; family NBRC-103111; genus Paenibacillus_G; species Paenibacillus_G elgii_A. The sequence continues at coordinate 11,842 of JBHJMN010000067.1, read as the reverse complement.
TTCACTGTTTTGAACAAGAGGCAGACTCCGTTATCGAGCTGAATGACGCGAAACAAGCAATGGAATTAGACATTAAATTGAAGAATCGGCTTATGCAGAGCGATTGAACTATAGTCCATCCGGTCTAAGAGAACTTCCCCTTATGACGAAAGAGGCTCTCCTTCATTCCATCCTCATACAACATACAGCAGAAATCCACCGATCCCTTCGGCGTGTTATGTTCGTAACTGTTGATGATGCCCGCAGGGTATCTGACGGTTGGGTTCATGATATCATGGCTCAACGACCTTCCCCACCAGCCGTAAGATAGTATAGAACGCCGTACCAAAATTTTCATCATCTAGTGCCCGACAGCGCATGGATGGAGAGAGAACGATAGGGCAGTCTATAACTTTAATATTCGAATTTAACTTAAGAAACACTTAATACCATTTTGTTGGTCTAAAACTATTGACTGAATAAAATGACCGGGATTCCTTAATAGATAAAGAGTACCGATCTATTACTTTATTATCACTCTGCGCTTGCTTCAGCGATTATCTTTTTCCGGAGTGTATTGATCATGTAGAAGGGGGTTACTATAACGTCATCTTCGATTTTTTGCAAAAAAAGCGGCGCCGACAAGGTGTTGTAAGGAACAGTACCTTTCGATTCGGAGTTCCAATATGATATGTTTGGCTCTTCAGGGAAATTACTCTCGAACTATGGCGAAAGCTGGCGTGACTATTGGAACGTCTCTATCCCTATTACAAATACAGTTATAAAGAGAGCGGACTTATTAACTGCTGATTTGTAAGCAAACCATAAGCAAGTGGTATCTTAGCGAGTTGTGGGACACAAATTAGCGCCGTATTTGCTTTTCACATTTATCCATAAAATGTTTAAAATATATTAATGTGAAAAGAGGGTGGGAATTGGAAAGATGAAAAAACATAGGGAAATCCTGCAACATTCCGTTTTGCGGCGACATCTGCCTGAAACGCTCTGGTTTACGTATGCGAGGGCTTTGCGGATGCTGAGATCGTATTCGACGATCTTCATCAAACCCAATTATGGCAGCGGGGGAAACGGCGTCATCAGAGTCAATAAGGTCCGAAACGGTTATGAAGTCCGGAAGCACACACGTCGATTCCGCCTCTTTGTATAAAGTGATTCAGTCTTATTTGCGGCCATCCGGACGATATCTTGTGCAGAGGGGACTTCGTTTGGCCAAATACAATGGATCGATTTTTGACGCTCTCGATCACTCATTAAAAAAGCAAGTCGGTTACACCTATAGCGTAGACCCTTGTACGATTACAATTCATGTTGTAAAGGATACGGTTATAAACGGTTATAGTCTAGATGTGAATTCCAGTTATGACCGTTTTTGAATATATTTATAATATATTTATGGATAATATGAAATGAAATGTATATTCATTGGACATAATACTTAGTATCCCGGTAGTGTATACTGGGCAACGGGCGACCGTCGTTGTTGGCTATACGTGCAGAGGATCTGTCTTCCCCTTACCAGTTTCTCATGTACCTTCCTTCCGTTCAACAAGACGCCGCCGACTATACAAACTGAACGAAGGACACGCGAAAATTCGCAGTTCTTCTGATTGGAGGTTTACACATGGGTTGGTCCACACCAATCTCCTCAGGAGATGTCGTCGCAATTCACGCGGCCCTGGTGCCGACGAAGAATGGCGATGGCGAAATTATTCTCTTTGGTGGCGATAATCACGACCTTGCGGCTGCCGAAGCGAACCAATTCAATCATAGCGCACGGTTTAACTGTCGACATCCCAATAATGCCCTAATTCCAGTCGTATCACCAGCGTTTGATTTGTTCTGCTGTGGTCATGCTTTCCTACCAGACGGGCGCTTCATGATTGCTGGAGGCACGGCGAAGTTCCCTCGAGATGCGGGTGGAATCCACCACGGCATGCATTTCGAAGGTCATCGGCATAGTGCGGTGTACCACCCCGCAAGCGGAACGTTTAGCAACCTGGCTGATATGGGGGTCCAGCCCGATAACGGCACGAATGGAGGGGGACGTTGGTACCCGACGCTCTGCACCCTAGGAACCGGAGAAGTATACGCTTTCCAGGGACACCCACTGGGGACCGATAGCCGCCACGGTAACAACACGCCGGAACGCTATCAACCGAAAACGAACAGTTGGGTCATCACGCCGGCAATCGGCGACGTCTCTACCGATCCCATCTTGTATCCACGCGTCCACCTGCTAAACGACGGCAGATTGTTCGTGACATCACGTATTCCCGGCCATGACAAAAACATTCTGGTAGATATCGCTACCAGTGATGTGCTAGAGGTGTCTGCTCTTCCGGAACCAAGCTATCACGGATTTGACTTCCCTTCTGTAATGCTGCCTCTGGTGCCAGAGGACGGTTACCGGGCACGGTTTTTGCTGTGTGGAGGTATAATTTCACAGTTCCTTGAGATGGGTAACACCGGTGTGGGGTGGCAGACCGTGCCTCGCAACGGGGTGACTGCCAATATGGGCCGAATCCACGCTGGTGCAACTCTGTTACCAACCGGAGACGTTCTTCTGACGGGAGGTACACAACCCAATACGAACGACCAAACCGGGGTAATGCAACCCGAGATCTACCGCACGCCCTTGGACCGTATAACCCTCGAGTACAGCACAGGAGTTGGCCAATGGGAAACGATCAACGACCCCGCGACGGTCCTGCGTAATTACCACTCCTCGGCATTACTTATGCCAGACGGCCGGGTCTGGACCGCCGGCGGCAATTCCGCACAGCAGCCCAATATGCCCCCGACGGCAGAACAGAAAAAGATCGAGATCTACGACCCGCCGTATCCGGCCGGTCCGCGGCCTAAGATTACGTCTGCACCGCACGTTGTCAGGTATCACGAAGAGTTTGTAATTCACTCTTCCCAGGCCAACGAGATTGGAACGGTCGTTTTGATGCGCTGCGGCTCTTCGACCCATGCCTTTAACTCTGACCAACGTGCAGTCTACCTGCGATTCAATGAGACGGGCGGTGACCGACTCATTGCACTTGCTCCCCCGAACGGGAATGTCGCGCCGCCCGGACCTTACATGTTGTTCATCGTTGACCACTCTGGTCGTCCGTGCGAGTACGCTCACTTCGTCAAGCTTGGTCACCATCACCACCACGATGAATAAAGAAAAATGGGTTCATGAATCAAAACCCCCGGGTCATCCGTAAAGGAAGCAACCGAACTCGTAAAATACGTCATTGCAGCGCAGGCGATCGAAAGGTGTATGTACTGGCTCCTGCTATCCGACTGTTATGCAATGATTGCCATTGTGAATTTTTTTTGGAAATTTATGGTTGTCAATTGCATACCAAGGCTGTTTGACTGCCGTGTAAGACCAAGGCGGATACCGCCAAGTTCATGAAGCTGCTGCTGACCGTTCTGCCGGTTCCGCCAGCAAGAGGCTTCGTTTGGCTCCGCGACCCGCTCGCAATATCGGCCTCCAGTGTATTCCGCATCCAGATCAGTGCCTTAGGCAGACGGCTCGCGCTTTGGCGGGCAGCGTCGCCATCAACGGCAGACGCTGGCGGCTTATACTGCCCGAAGGATCATCGCTCGAATTCCTTAAAGAACAAGCCACCGAGCTTATCTCAGAACGGCAAAGGCTGCTCCGTTTCGGCGGTCGCCAAGCATCAGCCGTACAAAGCATGCAGAAAGCGCTTATCCCGTTGATGGGCGCGCAACGGGCTGCATCCAGATAGCCCCCTTGTATATCAAGGCATGGTCGTTGGGAGACATAAGCTTCGCACCGGCTTTCAATTTGTTTACCCAGCCGAAACGGATGGGGCATGCTTGCGCAGGACGGAAATGATTATATCGGTTTCTCAGCCAGTTTCGATCCTTGCGGCGTGGCAAGCGGCAAGGACCCAGCGGCAAAACCGGATCAAATCAGATCCTTCCTGCGCTTTACGGGTCATAATGCCGATGGCAGACGATCGCTTCTTCATACCGCCTATGGGTTATCCGGTCCCAATTATGCCCTTATCGGGGAAATGGACGCCGCTATACTCGCCTTTCATGAAATCCCCGACGAAGGCCGAAACGATCCAATCTAATGCTGACGCCCTTAAGAAAATTTCCGGTACCGAGTTATCTTTCCTTTCGACGCGACTTTTTCAATTTTGCGCGCCTTATTATCCGGCGAATGCTCGCGCTACCTGTTCCGGCCGACGAGATTGGTACGCTGCTCCGGCCTGATTACTTGACCTCCTATACCAAACTGACACCGATGACAAACACGACGGGTACTACAGCCATCCGATTCTCCACGCAGCCTGAGGATTAGGTTCTGTATGGCGTTGGACGGATTTCTGAAGAGTTCGACAAAATTTCTTCGATTATAATTGGGCAAGTCTAACGCTAAGAGCGGACAGCCCGTTCTTTCCAATCGTTCCATCGTGAAGTCAAGGAGGTGCCCGGATCCTCTTCATATACGAATGAGGACTATGAGGAATTCGAGCGAAAGATCATTTCGCCGCTCCGGCGGCACTATCTGTTGAAAGCGGAGCGCGAGCAGGCATTCGACGTATCAGCTTATCTAGATCCGGATTCTAAGGCAACGACGCTGGTTCGGCGACGTCGCTTGCATTGAAAATGAATATTTGGCTAAGCTCGAACGCAGCTTCAGACAGCTTGCAGTTCAAGTCGGACAGGAGGGAGAAGAAGCAGATCAGGAGCGTCTGGCTCGTGTTTCCTCCCGAACCTGTGAGCACTCTATTACCGAGCTAGTTTTGCCGACAACTTCCTGTTGATTTGCCGTCAACTGACGGTAACAGACGTTAGGTCGTTGAACAACGTACAGCACCAGCTTGTGCCGAACCAGACGCATCAGTCGATTACTGGCAGTTATGCTTTCCACAGGACGGGGGGGTTTACGGTATACGATCTGCTGTTCGCCAATCGGGAACTCCCGTTACATTCGTCCCTTTCGGAAACCTTTACAGCAATTGCGTATAAGGTGAATCCGGAGGAGACATTAGATTCATAAGCCCGAAATTGCTCCTTATGTGCGATACTTGGTGTTCTCGCCAAAGTGGAGGAACAGGGGATTAGGGGAAAAAAGGAGCAGCACGGTGAAAGCAATCATCTTCCCGTATCTATTTATTGATTCCTCATGTTCATTTGCCTGCCGGGAGATTTAGCAATTCGGGAATAGTTACCAGCTTCACGCCGTCGTGTCGCAGTTTTTTAATGATTTCGGGCAGGGCTTGAACGGAGCCCGTCAAATTCTCTCCGGCTCCCCCCGCCGCGTGCTGAAGGATAATCGAACCCGGGTGCACGTGGGCCAAGACATTAGTCTTGACTTGTTCTGCATTTAATCCCTTCCAATCCAACGAATCAACATTCCAGTTTACAATCGTCTTATGCTGGCTGGCCAGCCATTGAATTTGAGTTTCGCCGATATTTCCATAGGGGGGGCGAATAAATTTTGGTGTATACCCCGAAATCGAGCGAATGATATTGTCTGTTTTAACGACTTGGTTTTGGAAATCAACATCGCTTAGTTTTGGCAAATTCGCATGATTGTAGGAATGGTTCCCCACAACATGGCCCTCATTAATCATTCTTTGGACAATTTCGGGATGGGCTTCGACCCGATTGCCGATGAGAAAAAACGTTGCCTTTACGCCCTCACTTTTTAAAATATCCAGCACTCTAGGGGTGAACCTGTCGTCGGGGGCATCATCGAACGTTAAAGCGACTTCGCGTTTCGACGATGGGCCATTCATTAAAAAAGTACTTTTATACTTGGCGTGCAAATCGGCTAACGAAAGCGGGTGAGGATTTCGGATTGCTCCCTCCGGTCCTTCAAGCAAATCCGGTGTTTGGGAAGTTTTTATACTGTTGATGGCTGTCCCTTTCGGCGTCGCTTGAGGCGACACTTGATTTGTCTTGTATTGGCCACAACCCGAGCATACCAACAAAGCGAATACAGGGATGATCCAAATGGCTTTCATAAATTTGATAACTCCTCCTAATGTAATCTGAAATTCAAGTGGTATCCTTCCCTATATTTTCTGGGGTATTCCTTGAAATCGTCTCCAATTTTTGGTTTCGTTTATATGCTATACCGCTGTACACGCAAGTCCATGCCACCTATTACCAGCGATGCGTGTTTGCATCCTTCTCATCGTTTCTGCACGTTTCCTATCCTTCGCTTCAAACGTTTTTTCTCGGTGAGGTCGTGATGAATCTTGAGGTGGTTCATTCACGGCTTTCTTGTGTTCTTAAAACGGCGTTCAAAAATTGGAGGCGTTCGTATGACTCTTTATTTTGCGGGTGTATTGCCTGGATTAGAGTACGTTTCATCAAATGAAATTAACAACAAGTTGAGTGATTCTGAAATAGTTCAAATAAATGGTGGGTAAGGTTGTCTTTACCGCAGCTGAGTCTTTTACATGCTTAAGCGAATATCCAAGTTAGATTTTTTTACTATAAAGGTTTATTTTGGGAAAGTGAAGTCACCGCGATTTCTGGGGCTGCTGTAAATCCGTTATTTGCAAATGTTAGTTTTTGTGATAATATTGACTTACCGTTAGGTAAATAAGAGGTGTAGCGATCCTAATCCGCTATCTCATGAGTCATCTTAGGAGGCAACATCATATGAGTGCATCGCGGCCGTCATCCCAAAAACCGACCGTAATCGGCTTTCCCTTTATTATCCGTGCCCTGATTTTTGTAGGGTGTACCATCCTCGGTATTGCGCTTGGGTACTTCATCCCGATGATCGCCCAGTGGGCTTCGACCTTGCCTTGGATACCGTTTCAAGGGCCGCTTAAGCTAATTTCGTCCTTCTCGGGGGCATGGGTGACCACCGTCGTCACTTCGCTCCTTGGCCTGCTCGCCGGCCTTTGGTTCGCCGAAGAGGTGATCAAAGATACGCTGTCTGTAGTGGTCTCTGGCGAAACGATTCGGCTGGAAAAAGACGGGGCCGGTCAAGAGCTCAGTTTCGAAAATATAAGCATGGTTTTCCTTGACGGCAAGCAGCTTGTGTTCCTTGGGCATGCGGGGCAGGAGCTTGCTCGTGAAAAATACGAATGGGCGAGCGAGCGTATAGTCAGCGCTTTAATGGCACACGGGTATGCTTGGTCACCCGACGGCGACCCGTACAAGGGGCAGTACCACCGCTGGGTGCAGGACACCCCCGATCTGCCGCCTGCGGTCAACGCGCTGTTGAAGGCGCGCGAAAAAGCGCTCAAGAATAAGGAGGGGCGCGAAGCCAAAGAGCTGCGCAGCGAGGTAGCCAAGCGCGGCGTCGTTGTCCGTGACGAAGAGGCGCGTCAATACTGGCGGATGCAGGCTACAGAACCACGATAGGCGTCCGGCCGAAGAAAATGTAGTTCTACTTTAGCTTACTTAATTGACTTCGGACGAATTGATGTTGCTTGAATACGTGCTTGACCTAAACGCACATAAGGGAAGAAGCAAAATAAAAGTCGGTCTTCTTAATCGAAGGAAGACTGACTTTTGCTCATAGATCTGACTGATACTAACCTGTGGCCACATGTCACCCTTCCGAAAAGGAGGAGTTTAACACGAAGAAGATGCAGAAGTAGAGGTATTGGTGGCTAGATTTCTTGGGTTTATCGGGTTCTACAAATTCCCGCACGTTATCGGTGCATTTCGCGGCACAGAGAGTGCATGAGAGTATATTCATCTGTGCTGCTTCCTCTGGTTAAGCTATCTGATACCCGACAAGCGGGGGCGTTCTTGAGACGTCGCCCGCCATAAAACGATTAACGGAGTGATTGTTATCAACGAAACCTACGCCAAAATTTTGGAAACTGCCTACCGGCTGTTCGCCGAGCACGGGATTGACAAAACAAGCCTGTCCATGATCGCCAAAGAAGTGGGGATCTCCAAGCCAGCGATCTACTATCACTTCCCTTCTAAAGATGTGCTAATCGAGGTTCTCTTCGAGGAAATCAAGAAGGAAATCAACTTTTCGAAATCCTTTTCCATCCAAGACTATACGAAAGACAACTTCGAAGCGAAGCTTCTGGCCGACGGCTATCGGATGATCGAGGAGCAGCGACAGGACGACTATTTCCCCCGCGTCGTGAACGAATACATGATCAGGGGCTCACGCAATGAACTGAAATATGAGCATCGACTCCATGAGGTTATCGAAGGATTCGCCAACGGATTCGAGGAACTGCTGACGCACGGCGCGAAGCTTGGCATCATCCCGGGCGAACGGATTACGGCCAAGGCGCATATGCTCACGATGGTCATCGATAACATCGGCAACTGTATGCTGATCGGCCTCAAGTTCAACTACAAGGAAATTTGGGAAGAGGCGGTCAAAGTGTGTTTCGGAGCGAAGGATAAGTAAAAAAGCCGCTCTCCTAACCTTATGGCTTTGGAGGGCGGTATGATTTTATTGACCCAAGGGACCCTCCCGGTTCTGCTATTCTCCCCCGGCGTCCGATTAAACTCCACGAATTTTCCTCACTAAAATTTTCATCATCTAAATGAAACAGCAGCAGCCTAGAACTTTATTTTCACGTCTGTATTGGACTACCGCTGACTCTTTTATCAAGGCACAGAACCCCGTTGCCTTTTTACTTACTGCATCTGCCCTTGCGATTGATTCTGCTTGGACACGAAGTCGATGGTCCAATCGATCATCCCGTTCATCATATTGATGATCAGATTGATGACGTCCTCGTCCGTTAACTGCGAGCCGCGACACTGATTCGAGGCATACTCTTGCATCTTCGCCTGCAGATCGCTCGTTAGCTTTTTGAGCTTGATGAAATCGTTGGCCATATCGAACAGTGCATCGGAGCCGTTGTTGTTTTGTTTCCCTCCTTGATTGCTCTGGTCTTGGTTCGAGTTTTGGTTGTTGGATTGGCTCTCAATCAAGCTTTTAATCTTCTGCAGCTCGTCGCTTAGAAACTGGTTTTGCTCGGATAATTCTTCGATTTGTCCCTTCAGTTCGCGGTTGCTGATCATGGCGGCTCCTTAACATAAGATTTTATGGATATTTTACCCTAATTTTGTACAACTATCCGATCGAAGAGTAAATTTGGAAAATTCAGTTGGCCTCTCGCGCTCTCCTCCTATACAATAAGAGGATAGGCATGACGACAAATACACGACGAGAGGAAATCAAACATGATACGATTTGCAGTCATCGGAACGAACTGGATTACGGAAGAGTTTATTCGCGCGGCGCGGGAATGCGGGGCGTTTGCCTTAACGGCAGTTTATTCACGGACGGAAGAGAAAGCCGAAGCCTTCGCGGCCAAATTCGAAATCCCGCACAAATTCACGGACCTGGAGACGATGGCGCGGAGCGATGCGTTCGATGCTGTCTATATCGCCAGCCCGAACGCTTTTCACGCGAAGCAGGCTGTGCTGCTGATGAATCACGGGAAGCATGTGCTCTGCGAGAAGCCGCTGGCTTCCAACCGGACGGAGGTGATGGAGATGATCGACGCGGCGAAGGCGAACCGGGTGCTGCTGATGGAGGCGTTGAAATCGACGCTGCTGCCGAATTTCCGCGCAGTACAGGAGCATTTGTCCAAAATCGGTCCGGTCCGACGCTATGCGGCAAGCTACGGTCAATACTCCTCCCGTTACGACGCTTATAAGCAGGGGACGGTGCTGAATGCGTTTAATCCCGCCTTTTCCAACGGGTCGCTGATGGATCTGGGCGTGTACTGCATTTATCCGATGGTCGTGCTGTTCGGTCAGCCGGACCGCGTGCAGGCGAACGGGCTGCTGCTTGACTCCGGCGTGGACGGGCAGGGAAGCCTGCTGCTAAACTACGGGCAGATGGAAGCGGTGCTGACGCATTCCAAGATTGTCAATTCGTATGCGCCGACAGAAATTCAAGGCGAGCACGGCACCCTCATCATCGACAAAATCAGTCAGCCGGAGCATGTGGAAATCCGTTACCGCGACGGTTCGGTCGAGGTATTGACCCGTCCGCAAAGCAGCAAGTCGATGTATTACGAAGTGCAGGAGTTTATCGACGTACTGCAAGCCGGAAGGCTGGAGTCTGCAACGAACTCGCACGCCAATTCATTGGCCGCGATCTCGATCATGGACGAGGCCCGCAAGCAGATCGGGCTTCGTTTTCCGGCGGATGGAGCCGTGTGAATCAGGAATCAAGGAGGACCGGGTATGGCGATTGAAGAGATCAAATCATGGATTGCGGACAGTAGGAACATTGTCTTTTTCGGGGGAGCGGGGACTTCGACGGAGAGTCAGATCCCCGATTTTCGTTCGGCAACGGGGCTGTATCAGACGGCCTCCAAGCATGCTTTTCCGCCCGAGGTCATGCTGAGCCGCAGCTTTTTTATGGAACGTCCAGCGGAGTTTTACGATTTTTACCGCGCGTGCATGGTTCATAGGGAAGCCAAACCGAATGAGGCTCACGAGGTGTTGGCGCAGCTGGAGCAAACGGGAAAGCTTCGGGCCGTCGTCACCCAGAATATCGACGGACTGCATCAGATGGCGGGCAGCCGTCATGTGCTGGAGCTTCACGGGTCGGTGCACCGGAATTACTGCATGGGCTGCGGCAAGTTTTTTGACCTCGACCACGTGACGAGCGACGAGACGATGATTCCCCGCTGCGATGCCTGCGGAGGGATTGTAAAGCCCGACGTGGTGCTGTATGAGGAAAGCCTCGACTGGGGCATCCTGTCGAAGGCCAGAAAGCATATTGCGGAAGCGGATGTACTGATCGTCGGCGGCACGTCGTTGACCGTCAACCCGGCCGCCGCGCTGGTTGGAGAATATGCCGGTGACAAGCTGATTCTGATCAATCAGTCTTCGACGCCGTATGACAGGCGGGCGACTCACGTCATCCGCGACTCGATCGGGAAGGTGCTGAAAGCTTTGGTGTCTTAATTTTGCGTCCAAACCATTCGGTTTTAGCGTGGTTGAACCGAACTGAATATGTTAAACCTATGGTGTTCGAATAAACAAGTAGGTTGATACAATATAGGTGGTATCTGGGGAATCCTGGATCCACCTTCTTTGTGTGATACGAGTGGTTTATTAACCAGGACTCTACTCCGCAGCTTTACAGCGTTGTCAGGCTGGCCTCTAAGGGAAGAGCTCCTCTTTTATATCCCCTCTATACAGACATTATCGGAAAAATTATACTTAAGTATAAGTAGCAATGATCCCGAAGACTCTTAAATAAGATGTAAATCCATACTACGGAGGATAAGATTTCATGTTCTTTTCAAAAGAAAGCGGCAAAATATTCTGGTTAATTTGGCTGAGTTTAGCGGCCTCACTCTATTTTTCTTCAAGTACAACGGAAGCTTCAACTAGTTACAATCATAGCTACGATAAGAACGGAAGAATGACTTTTGTTACTAATCCTAATGGTTCTATTCAAATTATTACATATGATAAAAACGGAAATCTAATGTCCAGAAAAACCCAACCCACTCCGGGCGTAAGCATTCCGGCACAGATAGATGCTTCCGCTGCTTCCTATGATATTTATGTCTTTGGAGTATCTGAAGGAGCAACGAAAGTAGAGTTTCCTACGTGGACGGAGCATAATGGACAGGATGATTTAGAGAACCCGTGGCTGCAGGGGGAAAAGGTAACGGAAGGCGTATGGAAAGCTACTATTTTGTTAAGCAAGCACAATAATGAGACGGGAACGTATAATACCCATATTTATATTGACAGTACAATTTCATATATGGTCTCAACGAAAGTAAATCCGGCAGCGGTGAAAGTACGAGCTCCCAAGGATGTAAATTTAAGTGCTGGGTCGTACGAGATCTACGTAGACGGTGTGAGCAACAAGGTGGCTAAAGTG
>JBHJMN010000066.1:0-17837 GCA_042219835.1 Paenibacillus elgii | reverse complement strand
CATGAGAACTTTTCACTGTCCAGTACCCTTCCTACGTCAAGAAACGCATGCAAGATGCTGGACTCTTTGAATCCTGGACGATGCAGGGGCTGCTCGATGAATTGGACACCATAGAGCGATTTGAAGCGCCTGGACACGGCCGGATCTTGGGCGAAGTGACACAAAAACAGGCGGACTTGTACCGAGCGCTCGGGGTAGCTCCTCCCTCATTAAAAATTCCGGGAACTTAGGTTGGAAAGAACTGTACAACGAAAGAACCAGCGTGGAGCGATGTAACTCCCGTTTGAAAACGAATATAACAGTTGGTGCAATGCAAGTGTGGGGAATCTGCAAAGTCACAACTCGCCATTACCTTAATGCCGTTGTTTCCCAACAATATGAATTATGCAAAAATGCTCATTTTTTTTTTATTTATGCGCTTGCATAGTTACATTAGGACAAGAAGTTTGGCATGACGAAAGGTTAATTAAATGAGCGCCTATCTGAATATATGATAGATCGTCGAATACTTGTAATTTGTAAGCCAAATGACCTCTATAAGGGGAAAAATAAATTTTTTTCATATAGAGAATTTTTTCTCAGTAAATTCCAAAATAAATAGAACTCTAGTATTTATATGTCGTATTTGATACAATATCTTAAGTGATCATTCACTTTTTACAACAAATTATGAGCTAAACCAACAGGGATTATTTATTCAGAGGATCTTGAAATTTAAGGAGAAGGGCTGTTAAATGATATTAATTTGAAGACCATGACTGAAGTATTCCTAAAATGCCGATGCATATTCAAAAAATGCTTTACATAATCTATCCTGAAATAACTGTATTTCATCATCTGATGGTGCTGCGTAGTGGCATGGGTGTCTACTTAAAAATTATTTATAAATTGCCTATCAGGGCAGATTGGGAGGTTTTTTCATGAAAGGAATTATTTTAGCCGGAGGAACTGGTTCTAGACTATACCCATTAACAAAAGTAACGAATAAACATTTGTTGCCTGTAGGAAAATATCCAATGTTGTATCATTCCATTTATAAATTAAGACAAGCAGGTATAAAAGATATTCTTATAGTAACAGGCCGTGATCATATGGGGGATGTTGTGAACCTTCTAGGGAGTGGCTATGAGTTTGGGGTAACTTTTACTTATAAAGTTCAGGATCAAGCAGGGGGTATTGCCCAAGCCTTAGGATTAGCTGAGGGATTTGCGTCTAATGACTCTGTAGTAGTGATTCTTGGGGATAATATTTTTTCTGATAATATTAACGAATATGTGAAAAAATTCAGGACCCAGGGGCAAGGTGCGAAGATATTGCTCAAACAAGTACATGATCCTCAAAGATATGGTGTAGCTGAACTCTCAGGTGAATATATTGTATCTATAGAGGAAAAACCAAAATCGCCAAAAAGTGATTTTGCTGTAACTGGAATATATATGTACGATTCGAAGGTGTTTGATATTATTAAAACTTTAAGGCCCTCCGACAGAGGAGAGCTTGAAATTACAGACGTTAACAATGCGTATTTGGCAAATAAAGAATTAACTTATGATGTAATTAAAGGATGGTGGACTGATGCTGGAACCCATTCATCCCTTATTACCGCAAATGAACTGTCTAAGAATATAGATTTTGGCGATGATTTCGGTAAGAACAAAGGGGTCTAAATGATGAAGCTAACAAAGACAAAATTTGAAGGCGTGTTGTTGATTGAGCCTGTTGTTTTTGGTGACTCTAGAGGTTTTTTTATGGAAAGTTATAACGAGGAAAAATTCTTTAAAGAAACAGGCGTACAATATTCTTTTAGGCAAGATAATCAGTCCTTATCAGCAGAAGTCGGTACACTTCGGGGATTGCACTATCAATTAAATCCCAAAGCTCAAACTAAGCTTGTGAGGGTCGTATCTGGTGCAATTTATGATGTAGTAGTTGACATCAGAAAGAGTTCGCCGACCTTCGGGCAGTGGATGGGTTTTATACTGAGCAGTTTCAATAAAAGACAACTCCTTGTACCTAAAGGATTTGCACATGGCTTTTGTACATTGGTCCCTAATACTGAAGTGTTTTATAAAGTAGATGAATATTATTCTCCAGAACATGATAGAGGGGTTTTATGGAACGATCCTGCTCTCGCTATTGATTGGCCGACTTCAGCACCCATTCTTTCTGAAAAAGACCAAAGACATCCTTTGCTTGTAGATGCAGAGACTAATTTTTAGTGACGGAGGGTTAAACAGTGAGACTGTTGATTACAGGTGGGGCCGGCTTTATTGGTAGTAATTTTATTTTATATATGTTAAAGAAATATCCTGAATATAAAATAATAAACCTTGATGCTTTAACATATGCTGGTAACTTAGAGAATCTTGAAAGTATAAAAGGGAATCCCAATTATAGCTTTGTTAGAGGCGACATTGCCGATGAGACCCTAATAAAAGACTTATTTTTAGCTGGCATCGATTATGTAATAAACTTTGCAGCTGAATCTCATGTTGACCGAAGTATTGTAGAACCTGATATTTTTGTCAAAACTAATGTATTGGGTACTCAAGTATTGTTGAATGCTGCCAAAAATTACGGAATAACAAAATTTGTTCAAGTTTCAACAGATGAAGTTTACGGATCTTTGGGACCAAACGGGCTTTTTACAGAAGATACTCCTTTGTCTCCTAACAGTCCCTACTCAGCTAGTAAAGCTGGGGGAGATATGTTAGTTAGAGCATACCATGAAACATTTGATCTTCCTGTAAATATCACACGTTGCTCTAATAATTACGGGCCGTTTCAATTTCCAGAAAAACTTATTCCATTAATGATTGCCAATGCTTTGGAAGATAAATCGCTACCTGTATACGGGGACGGGTTGAACATTAGGGATTGGCTTTACGTGGAGGATCATTGTAGTGCAATAGATTTAGTTTTGCATCATGGCGTAAACGGCGAGGTTTATAATATTGGTGGAAACAATGAGAGAACCAATCTGCAAATTATAAAGAGCATCCTATCCCAGCTTGGAAAATCAGAATCTTTAGTAACGTTTGTCAAAGATAGGCCGGGACATGATAGAAGATATGGGATTGATGCCACAAAGATTACCAAGGAACTAAATTGGGCCCCTAAGCATAATTTCGATACGGGTATAAAAGAAACAATTAATTGGTATTTGAATAATCAAGATTGGTGGAAACGTATTATATCTGGTGAATATCAAAATTATTATAAAAGCCAATATGGTTCGAGGGTTTAATTGTTATGAAGGTTCTTGTAACAGGAGCAAGAGGGCAACTCGGAACTGATGTTGTTGATATTTTCAAAGAAAAATATTGTGTTTTCGGTTTAGGAAGAAAAGAATTAGATATTACAAACTTAGAACAGACTAAGAATGTGATAAACGAACTGCGACCGGATGTAATAATACATGCTGCAGCGTATACGGCTGTGGATTTAGCTGAGACCGAGGAAGAACAAGCATATCGAGTTAATGCTGTAGGAACTCGAAATTTAGCAATTTGTGCAGAACAAGTTGGAGCTAAAATGTGTTATATTAGTACGGATTATGTTTTTGATGGAACTTCGACTATCCCATATCGTGAATACGATAATACTAATCCTTTAAGTGTTTATGGGAAATCCAAAAGAGCAGGTGAGGTATTAGTTCAATCACTATGCTCTAAGTATTTTATTGTGAGAACGTCTTGGGTTTATGGGAGTCATGGAAATAATTTTGTTAAAACCATGATAAAACTCGCAAAAGAAAAAGAACATATTAAAGTCGTTAACGATCAATATGGTTCTCCTACTTATACGGTTGATTTAGCTAATTTCTTAAAAGAGCTAATTATTACAGAAAAGTATGGAATTTATCATTCATCAAACACAGGAATCTGTACATGGTACGAATTTGCTAGGGCAATTTTTGAAGAGATAGAGGCAAAAACAACACTCGAGCCATGTTCCACAGACGAGTTTCAAAGACCGGCTCCCAGACCCATGTATTCAGCCATGGAACATTTATCAATTAAGATAAATGACTTCTCTGATTTGCGTAACTGGAGACTAGCACTTAACGAATATATAAAAAGTAGTATCTAGGTCAATGATCAATTGATAGCCGGGGATGGTTTAAAATAGGGAAGTTTGTCTATTTAACCATTGCCGGCAACTATTATTTAATCAGGAGATATCCCATGAGGTCTTTATTCAAAATATTTCAACATACAAATTTAATAAAACAACTAACCATTAGAGAGGTAATTGGGCGGTACAAGGGTTCGTATTTAGGAGTTTTATGGTCTTTTATTACTCCGATCCTGATGTTAACAATTTATACTTTTGTTTTTAGTGTGATTTTTGAATCCCGATGGGGTGTTCATAATACAAATAAAGTGGAATTTGCAATGTTACTTTTTTGTGGTTTAGTTGCATTTAACATCTTTTCAGAAATTGTAAGCAGAGCGCCAGGGCTGATAATAAATAATGTAAACTACGTAAAAAAAGTTGTTTTTCCACTGGAAATACTGCCTATTGTAGCAGTAAATTCGGCTCTAGTGCATGGTTTGATAGGTATATTTGTTTTATTAATAGCTCTTATTATTTTTATGGGTACACTGCATTGGACAATCTTATTTATACCTCTTGTTTTATTACCACTTATCTTACTTTCATTAGGCCTAGCATGGTTACTCTCATCATTAGGAGTATTTTTAAGAGATGTTGGTCAAGTGATAAGTATTGCTGTAACAGGATTTTTGTTTTTAAGTCCAATCTTCTATCCTATATCATCTATTCCTGTCTCTTTACAATATTTGTTTTATATTAATCCTATTAGTTATGTGGTAGAAGATATGAGAAGAGTTGTTGTCTGGGGACAGCAACCAGATTGGTTTTGGCTTTTAATTGGAACTGTTATTGGATTGATTGTTTTATTAGCAGGGTTCTTTTGGTTTGAAAAGTCAAAGAAGACGTTTTCAGATGTTTTGTAAGGAGGCACTAAATGAAGTCTAATTTTGCTATTAAAATAAACGGTATTAGTAAGTGTTACCAGGTATACGAAAAGCCACAAGACCGATTAAAACAGAGTCTGTTTAGAGGTTCAAAAAATTTCTACAAAGAGTTTTGGGCATTGAAAAATATATCTTTTGATGTGAAAAAAGGTGAGACCGTAGGCATTATAGGGAAAAATGGCTCTGGTAAGAGTACCCTTTTACAAATAATTGCTGGTACTCTTACACCGACTGCTGGATCTACGGAAGTTTTTGGGAGAGTCGCTGCTTTGCTTGAGCTTGGGAGTGGTTTTAATCCAGAATTTACAGGTAAGGAAAACGTTTATCTAAATGGCGCAATACTAGGCCTTTCGAAAGAAGAAATTGATAAATATTACAATGATATTGTCGCCTTTGCAGATATTGGTGATTTTCTTGATCAACCAGTAAAGACATACTCCAGCGGTATGGCTGTGAGACTTGCTTTCGCAGTGCAAATCATGGTGCCTAAAGAAATATTAATCGTAGATGAAGCTTTGGCTGTTGGGGATGAGCTATTTCAAAGAAAATGCTTTTCTAAGATAGAAGAGTTCAAAAAACAAGGTGGTACAGTTTTGTTTGTTTCTCATTCTGGTTCAACTATAATTGAACTTTGCGATCGAGCTGTATTGATTGATAGTGGTGAATTATTGCTTGTCGATACAAGCAAAAAGGTAGTAAACATATATCAAAAGCTAATGTATGCACCCACGGAGAAAAAAGATGATCTGCGTAATGAAATTAAAAGCATGAACAAATCATTAACTCAAGTAAATGCCGAAGAGATTTTATCTGAAGAGGAGTCAAATGAAGTAAGAGAAGCTATGTACGATCCCTATCTTATTGCTAAAGAAACTATGAACTACGAATCGAGAGGGGCCGAAATAATCGATTCAGAAGTCGTTGGTTTTGATGGAAAAAGGGTAAATTTATTAATTTCCGGAGATAAGTACATTTGGAGATACAAAGTTAAATTCGTAAAAAACTGTACAAATGTACGTTTTGGAATGTTAATAAAAAGTATTAGTGGATTCGAATTAGGCGGTTCTGCTACTGCTAAAGCTGGATATGGAGTTCCATTTGTAGAAGAAGGCGCGATTATAAAAGTAGAATTTACATTTACACCCAAGCTATGTCCAGGTACCTATTTTTTAAATGCAGGCGTTCTTGAAATGGAAAATGATGAAGAGGTATATATAGCAAGGTGCATTGATCTGGCTGCGTTTAAAATATTACATAAAGATAACAAATCTTTAATGACGGGAATAATTGATTTTAACATAAGTTCTGAACTTAATTATTAAAATATGTGGAGGTTTATATGTTAAAAAAATCGAGGGTTATTTGTATACTAGGAATGCACAGAAGTGGTACTTCTGTATTAACTAGAGCAATTAACCTACTTGGTGTTGATATAGGACCTTCGGAACAAATAATTCAACCACTAGCAGGTAATAATCCCGAGGGCTTTTGGGAACATTTAGGAATTGTAGAAACTCATGAAAAAATACTACAGTATTTTTCAAGTTACTGGGATACGGCAAGTCCTCTCCCAGAGAAGTGGTGGCAATCCAACGATATAGAGCCTTATAAAGCGGATTTAAAGAAGATAATTAGTGAACAATTTTTAGATAAACAAGTATGGTCTTGGAAAGACCCAAGAACCTGTTTAATGCTCCCTTTATGGCAGGAAATTCTTAACGAACTTCAAATAGAAATTAACTATATTATTTCGTTAAGAAATCCTTTAGATGTCGCGAATTCGTTAATTAAAAGAGATAACTTCAGTATAGATAAATCATTAGGAATTTGGACTCTGTATACTTTATCGGCTTTATATTGGACAATTGATACGAAAAGAATAATAATTCAATTTGACGATCTACTTGAAAATTGGGAGCTAACGTTAAGAGAAATATCGGATTTATTTGACATCAAATGGCCATTAGGCGAAGCTGAGATAAAGTTGACAGAAAATATGAATTCTTTTATTAAACCTAGATTACGACATAGCCAATCAAGTTTAGATGATTTGCTAGCAAGTAATATTCCCAGACCTGTAAAAGATGTTTTTAAATTAGCAATGGAAGCCTGTTTTAATAAAGCTCTGTTGCACTCTCATGACTTTAATAAGCAAATTCTTGAATTATATGCCGATTATGCTGAATATAGCAGATTAATAAACAACAAAAAAGCTATTCTTGCTAATGGCAGCAAAATTATTGAAGTATTTTGGTCTGATAGCAACACTTTCTGTCAAGAAGATTCAACATATTCAAAAATTGTGGCAGATAATGCTTTCCATGAATATATTTTTAAGATACCTTCAAATAAATCGTGTCTTAGAATTGACCCTACAAATTTCCCATCAGTTGTTGTAGTTAAATCCGTAGAGTTACTTCAAGAACAAGAAAATAATGTATTAGGCCGAAAACAGATTTTATTATGGTCTAACGAAAATTGTTATGAAGGTATTTTACTTGATAAACAAGTTCAATTGTTGAATAGTGACAATAATTTGTATCTTTTGGCAGACGAAGGTGACCCAAGTTTAATAATTAATATTCCTAATGTAGAGTCAGAGATGATTTTGAGAATTATTATGAGAATCGAAACAAACTTGACCAGGGAAACTATTCAATTGCTCCAACTTAAGAGTGAAGAAAATTTAAAAGAAGTGCAAGAAAACTTACATGATATAAATAAGCAATTTGAAGAAATCAACAAAGAAGTTATACGACTTGAAACTCATAATAAGGAATATGAAAAGTATAAGATTAAGGCTGAAGAAAATATTCTTAATAAATCGCAGAAGCTTGAAAAACAAAAAAGTGAAATTTTGATCTTGCGAGAGACAGTTACATCGTTAAATTCAAAAGTTAGTACTTTAAATCAACGTTTAACCGAGCATCAAAACCAATATATTAGGCTTGAACAAAAATATCAATCTTTGGATGAGGAATATTCTCAAATTCTTGTAAATTTACAAGGCGTGAGAAATGAATTGGAGAAAATTAAAAATAGTAGATCGTGGAGATATACTGCTCCACTTAGAAAATTAAAAAATTAATAGATAGTTGGAGGCAATGAGAGTGTCAAATAACGGAAACTTGTTGAACGATTTTACAAGGTTATTTATTAGAAAGAAATTTTATGCAAATTTAGTACCATCAAATGAAATAATAGCTCAGAAAATTAATTTTGAATGGGAAAGCTTGGGCAATGATCCTCAGTTTTCTGTATCAGGAACCGGTTTTCCGAGTGGATGGGTACAAATAGGTTGGTCCGGTTATTCAGATGGCATTCGTTATCTAAGATTATATGTTGACCATGGTTCTGGCTTCTCTGAAGAAACAGCAATGGATATTGGATTTATTGCCGGAGAAAATATAATAACCCAGAAAACAATGATTCATTTGGGTAAGTCAATAAAGGGTTTAAGATTAGACCCTGGAAATAACCCAGGAATGTTTACATTAAATCAAGTAACTTTTACCAATATAAGTCGAATTGAAGTGGCGATAAAAGTATTATTTTCTTTTTTGGAAAGAAAAAATATGACTTTACCAACTCTTGCAAAAAAGGTATTTTTGAAGATTCAAAGTGAGGGAATACGAGGATTATGGAAAAAAGTGAAAGAGCTCACTTTTAATCGAAACTTACTTAATGATACCCCATATGTAGATTATAGAAGATATGCAGTAATTGAAGATAGTAATCAACAGATAAATTTGATAAGGCAAAAAATATCTTATAAACCATTAATATCCATTCTACTTCCTGTGTCGAATGTCAGTGAGAATTGGTTAAATAAGTGTTTAGAGTCTGTAGCTAGTCAGTCATACGAAAATTGGCAATTGGTCTTGGTCGATGCAGACGGAAATTACGGCAATCTTTCAATAATTAAACGCTCTAATGTCAAGTATATATATGCACCAACGGATAAAATGATAACTGTAGTTAAAGCCGGATTGGAATTGTTGGACGGTGAATATATTACTATTTTAGAACAAGAAGATGAATTGTCCATAAATGCGCTGTTACATGTAGTAAATACATTAAATGTAAACCCGAATATTGATATTATTTATAGTGACGAGGATCGGGTAAATGAAGAAGGGGACTATTTTGCTCCTTTTTATAAAGAGATATATTCAAAAGAAGATAGTGCTTTTGTAAAGATGATTCAAAACCTAGGAGTGTATAAAAAAGAACTTACATTAGATTTGGATTCTAGTAATACAATGCATGAGTTTTATAATCAATTATTAGCCAAGGCGACTATTTTAAAACATATTCCGAAAGTTTTATATCATAAGAGAGCAGTTCCATCAGAATGGTATCAAGAATCTAATGATGATGTGAAACTGATAGCCTTTTATTTGCCCCAATTCCACCCATTTCCGGAAAATGATTTATGGTGGGGAAAAGGATTTACTGAGTGGACAAATGTGACTAGAGGCAAACCGATGTTTCCCGGACACTATCAACCGCATCTTCCGGCTGATTTAAGTTTTTATGATTTACGGGTTCCGGAAGTAAAGGAACAGCAAGCTGAATTGGCTAAAGAATATGGAGTATACGGTTTTTGTTACTATTATTATTGGTTTAATGGTAAGAGATTACTTGAAAGGCCATTGAATGATATCTTATCGAGCGGGAAGCCAGATCATCCTTTTTGTATTTGTTGGGCAAATGAAAGTTGGACGCGGAGATGGGATGGTGCTGAAAAGGAAGTTCTAATGCTTCAAGAACATAACCCTGAGACCGATCAAAAATTTATTGATGATGTCATCCCTATACTTAAAGATAAACGATATATAAAAATTAATGAAGAACCGCTTCTTTTAATTTATAGAATTAACCTATTTCCGGATCCAATACAAACTATTGAAATGTGGCGTAAACGTTGTTCTGAGGCGGGGATACCTAAAATTCATGTTTGTGCAGTTCAATCTTTTGGTATAAATGATCCTAGAACCTATGGATGCGATTCAGCCGTAGAATTTCCGCCTCATGGGGTAAATGTAGCCGAAATATCTAGTTCTATAGAGGGATTAAACCCTGATTTCGAAGGTAACATTTACGATTATGAAGAGGTAGTGGATAGAGCATTATTAAAGGCCAGACCGGATTATTCTCTTTACCGCGGAGTGATGTTAGGTTGGGATAATACAGCGCGCAGAAACCTGTCCTCGAATATATTTCATAACGCATCACCTTCAGAATATAATAAATGGTTAACTGGTGTTATTGATTATTCCAAGAGATTCCACGGAAAAGAAAATAAACTTGTTTTTATTAACGCGTGGAACGAATGGGCTGAGGGAACACATTTGGAACCTGACCAAAAACATGGACATGCTTACTTAAAAGCAACAAAAAAAGCAATCGACTCTAAATGATTGTATTAAGCTAAGGAAGGTAGCTATGGAGGATACTCAAAAACCATTAGTTAGTGTGGTAGTACCATCTTATAATTATAGTAAGTTTATTGAACGTTGTTTGTATTCGATTTTCAATCAAACTTATCCCAATTTAGAGCTTATTATTGTTGATGATTGCTCAAAAGATCAAAGTGTACAAATTATTAGTCGTATTATCAATGCAGAAGAGTTTAAGAGCCGATTTCATGGAAGAATACAGCTCCATGTAAATCAACATAATAAAGGTGCTCATAATGCAATAAATTTTGGACTTTCATTGGCTCAAGGAGATTATTTGACGATCATAAATGCAGATGATTTATATGAAGAAAATCGTTTTGAAGAAATAATCACTCAAATGCAAATCAATAAGGGGGATATTTCCTTTTCAAGAGTTAAAGTAATCGATGAGAATGATGATCCTATATCGAACGATAATCAAGAAGCACAACATTTTAATAGTTTGCAAGATAACATTGCTAACTTCCCTACCGTTGGTTTTTCGATGGTACCGCATAACGTAGCTATTTCTACAGGCAATATGGTATTTAAAAATTCTTTGTTTCAAGCAGTTGGGAAATTTAAGAATTTACGGTATTGTCACGACTGGGATTTTATTCTTCGTGCTACTCTTGTTACAGAGCCAATTTATATTAGTTCAACTTATTATTGTTACAGACTTCATGGAAATAATACGTTTAGATCTTTAAGTAAAATTATGAATCGAGAAGTAGCTACTGTTCTCGGTGCTTTTTTTAAAGAAGTTAGGAAAGGGAATTTTAGGAACAATATCACTTTTTCTAAATTAAACTATCCTGAAAATTTTCAAAGAGTCATTGGAAATTGTAATTTGCAATCGTTTTGGAGCTTTTCTAAAAGCCCGATGAATGTGTTATTTCAGCTAAGACAAAAAGTTTTAGATAAAAAGTAATTTAATTTCTATAGTAGATTTCTGATTAGGAGTGGGGATTAAATGTGGTCCCGAACGAAGGCTGGCGAGCGCCTACCGTAGCCTAGGGCAAGGGTGCCCACTGCAAGGGGGGATCTGAAGGAAGCCGGAGGCAAATGCACGGGCCAAGGTACACGAACTGATTTTAGGCAGGGCTAGTCGGATGAGTTGCCTGTACACAACGAAATCCAAAGCCGCCAAGGGCTAGCCCTGTAAACTCCAGTGGTCGCGGGCAGAAAGGAGACGAAGGCGCTTCTAGTCCACCCATCGTATCAAGGTGTGCGCGGGCGGCATTGTACGGAGGATGACGATGTGACCCACTGAGATCTGTGGGTAAATAACGTCGAAGCGGTCGCGCCGCGCCTGCCGCTTCCAAAGAACGCTCGGCAGTTTCAGTAACGGATGCTATAAGGAAAATCCCGGACGCATGGCGAGAAGTCGGAGAGCTGCGTGCTACTGTTAAACGGACGAACAACAGAAACGTCTGGATCAACCACCTTAGTGTGGTTGGCTTTTACCCACTCACTCAAAAGGTGAAGCAGAAGGAGAAGGCGGATCGCTTTATGGAGACCGAAACTGGAATGAATTTCACGAGTAGGCGACAAGAAACGGATAGTCCCCTATGTGAAAGACCTAGAACTTGCAATCGGAGGACGCGAAACGCATGAAAGCATAAGGCACGGGACGGAAAGTTCATTCGGTAATCGACAAAGTGTATCACCGAACAAACTTGGAAATGGCATGGGAGACGGTGAGAGCAAACGGAGGCAGCGGTGGAATCGACAAGATTACCATCCCGGCATTTCAGGAAGTAGTTGAGGTGGAGTTGGAACGACTGCATGAAGAACTGAAACAGGGTACGTACAGACCGATGCCGGTCAGACGGATTCTCATCCCCAAGAAAGGGAAACCGGGCGAAAAGCGTCCGCTCGGCATTCCGACAATACGAGACAGGGTATGTCAGCAAGCGTTGAAAAACAGGCTGGAGCCTATCTTCGAACCTCTGTTCAGCGAATGCAGCTTCGGGTACCGACCGGGACGAGCTACACACCAAGCCACGCGGAAGATTTATCGCGAAATAATGGATAGATACAAGGCGGATCGTGACTCGGACCTGCGGGATTTCTTCAGGACGGTCCATCACGAACCCCTATTGGTATGGTGGCGGAACAAAGTCAGTGATGGAAGAATCCTCAAGCTAGTCAGGCAAATGCTTGAAGCCGGATACATGGAAAGAGAAAAGAAATACGCCACACCGAACGGAACACCCCAAGGGAGCGTAGTCAGCCTGCTGTTCAGCAATATCTACCTGAATCGGTTCGACCACGAAATGACGGGCAGAGCGTACCGGCTGACGCGTTTCGCCGATGATTGGGTTGTCCTCTGCAAGACGCAAGCGGGGACTGCGCGAGCACTACGGACGCAAAAAATGATTCTGAAGTCGCTCGGACTGACGCTTTACCTGAACAAAGCAAAGATCACCCACAGCCCAAGTGAGAAAGCTGTTCAACCGACTCCAACGCTGATTATAAGGTGAATATGAAGCCACCGCTTCAAACGCTAGCGCAATGCGGGATGGAAGAAGCTACCCGAATCTCTTCTCTACTCCAAGTACAAATTGTCAACTTCTTATCGTTAATTCCAGATTTGAACCTACGGACCGCACCCAAAGGGTGACACGAAACGAGAGCAGAATATACCGAAAAGGAGCTCGAGGCAAAGGGTAGCAGTGAAGCCAAGGGTATGCCGGAGCGCCGAGTTCTTCGTCGGCACAAGTCGCCTTTTCCTCTCGCGAAGACTAAAGCGGCTTGCTGGAGCGAATGTCGAAGGAAACAACCTCCGGGGTGCCTACAAGCGAGTCGTTCAAAACGGAGGATCGCCCGCAATGGACGCAGCAACAACGGTAGCACAGCTACAAGCTTATCTGAAAGCACACTGGGAAACGGTGAAAGTCGAACTCCTCACGGAAACCTACAAACCTGCGCCAGTTAAACGGATGGAAATTTAAGGGCTCGAAATGTGAGTTATATCTGTTCTATGATAGAGACGCTGCGCAAAAACACCGGGCGCGTGCAGAAAAGACGCTTGGTGTAAGAAAGGGCATGCTAGGCTGTCAGCGTAAAATAGCATTTGAATCATTCGCTTTCATCGCTAGAAAAATATGTTTGCTAGGGGCTATGAGTTTAATCAGCGGCGCTGAGTCACTATATCTTACTTTCAAAGGCTTCACACTTAGTTTAACGGACGCAAAAAATAGTATTGAAAGGTTAGATTACATGATTCAATTATTGAGAAAGCTTAACATTAACAAGTTTATATTATTTTTATTATTCTTACAGCTTATATATATATATATATTAAATCATTTAACACCTCTTTGGCATGATGAATTTGTTTATAGTTTTATAGCTGGTACAAATGATAGAATTAGCTCTGTTACAGATATAGTAAAATCGCAGTATTATTTATTTAACCATTGGACAGGAAGGAATCTTGTCCATTTCATCATACAATTCTTTTTAATTTTTGATAAAGAATTATTTAATATTTTCAACTCTATCATGTTTGTCATACTGATAGTATTAGTGTTGATTTATACAAAAAAATTAAGAAGTCTTTTCGCCTTTTTGCCTATTTTAATCCTTTTTTGGTTTGGAGTTCCGGAGTTTTCACAAACTATTATATGGTTATCTGGATCAGTAAATTATCTCTGGACAACTGTATGTGTATTAATATTTTTACTTCCATATAAGTATCTTATTGAAGATAAATATATAATCAATGATAACTATAAAAATTGGATATTTATCTCGATAATGGGAGTATTTGCGGGATGGTCACAGGAAAATGCATCAATTATTTCGTTATTCTTTTTGATAGTATGCTTTTTATTCTTAATAATAAAGAAAAAAACAGTCCCAAAATGGTCAATTTTTGGATTTGTATTCTTTATATTCGGTTTTGTTATGCTAATTAGTGCTCCGGGTAACTTTGTTAGAGCAAGTAAATCAGTTTTCTCTCTTCGTCAGTGGCTTTCTAACTGGTTGTATAATGTTAAAGCGAATTTAATAGAGGAAAAGTATGTTATCATTTTTTTAGTGGTTGTTGTTTTATACCATATTGTATTATATATTTACAAAAAAAAACATGATAAAAAAACAGTGATAAGTAATGAACTTTTACAATCTTTAATTTTTCTTTGTTCTGGGTTGATTTCTTTTTTTGCAATGATTGCTTCACCTCAATTTCCTCCAAGGGCATCATTCTGTAGCAGTATTTTCTTTCTTATCTCATTTGGGATACTTATTGATTTCAAAAACAAAAATTTTAAAAACAAATTTTTTATGATATTATTGTTACCATTTCTTGTTTTATTAACTAGTTCAATGCTCACAACTTTAAATGGATATAAATTAGTAAAAGAGGAAACCGACAAAAGGTTTTTTATTATTAAAGATCAATTGAGCAAAGGAAAATTAGATGTAGAAGTTCCGGAATTGTCCAACAAAGGGAACCGATATATTCTTTCCCCTCAAGAAATCTTTCTAAATCCAAATCATCCATATAATAAAGATTATGCAAAATACTTCAATCTTAATTCAATTAAAATTGATAACAAATCATTTTATGCAGTTATAAAAATTGAGTTTGATTTCCCACAAACAGATTTATATCAAATTTATTATGATACTGGTAAGGGGTATAATGAAAAGCAATCTACAACAGAATATGTGGACCATTTGAGCGAGGTTTATTTAGGTTTACCAGAGGGGGAAATAAAAAAAATAAGATTTGATCCTAGTATAAAACCAGGCATGCATAGAATAAAGTCAATGACTTTTATAAAAAATGACATGCAACTAGAGGTTAGTTCAGAAAAATTATATAAAAATTTCTTGCCACTAAATCACATTGACAATGTAAAATTAGATGGAAATGTATTAGAATTTAGAGCTACGGGAAATGACCCGAATTTTGAATTAACTGGAATAGAAAATTATATGGCGGCAACCGAAAGTTTAAATACCATGTCTTCAGTCACCATAGAAATAAATTCGCCACCAATAGATGTCTATCAAGTATTTTATGATATAGGGAATGGATTTAATGAAAAAGATTCATCATGGGTGTATTTAGATGAATCAATAGACGAAGGCAAGAATGCTCAATTAAAATTCAATATTCCCAATAATACTAAAAAGATAAGATTAGACCCTGGTACACATCAAAGAATTATAAAAATTGCATCGATTACTATTCAAGAAAATAATGAAAGTGTAGTTTTGAATTCCAAGGATTTACTTCGAAAAATTAAGCCAATTAATCAAATTTCATCATATTATGAAAAAGATAATTTTCTTTTTGTTCAAACATCTGGAAATGACCCTAGTTTGGAAATTGCCGATTATATGGAATAACAATGGATGTAAAATGTCTATCGAGTCCCTTAAGAGGCGCATTTTTTTTCTGGACTGACCATTAAAATTGTGGACAACTATGACCGAAATTTTGTAGGCACACATTTTCTGTAAATAATTTATTTTAGTCCTGTTTCGTTGTTAATTTAGTGGTAACATATACCTATGTGTATACGAACAACTTCCCGTAAAAATAAAGACGGCTCTTCCGTAAGATACCTTTAGCTTGCTCATAATGTCCGACATCCTGTAACAGGCCATTCCGAGGCCCAGGTGCTCTATAATTTCGGTCGAGCGGATGAACACAATATTGATTCGATCCGCCGTCTTGCTGCAAGCATCGGACGTTTTCTAGGGGAGGAATCGCCTTCAACGTCTTCCTCAGCTTCTGCTCCGGAGCTATCTCTCGTTCGAAGAAGATCTTTGGGCGGCGCATGGCTCCTCCATGAGCTTTGGAAGAAGCTTGGCATAGGTGACGCGATTTCCCGACAATTGAAAGATCGTAACTTCTAGTGCCCCATCAGGCTACCTTAACCCGTTTTTGAAGGCGTAGTAGTTCGCTGGATTTAGCGTTCTTATTGCGCCAACGAAGATACTTCTGAATGGCATCAGCTAATTCATCGTGGTTCCGATAGTTAGAACCGGACAGAACAAAAGAACGAAGTGGCGCAAAATGACACTCGATGCGATTCAGCCATGACGAATAAGTGGGTGTAAAAACAAGTTCTATATTGTTTTCTGCGGCAAACTCTCTTACTTTCACGGTTTTGTGGATGCTGAAATTGTCCAACACAATATAAAGCCGCTCAGAACGATGGTAGCGGCGGCGAAGAACTTGAAGGAATGACAAAAAGTCGCGGCTTGTTTTTTGTTTTCGATTATGCCCGTAGAGCTTGTCACTTTTCAGATCATAAGCAGCGAAAAGATGGCGGACACCGTGTTTTCGCGTGTAATCGGCAGGCAGACGTTTAGGTTTCTTTTCTTTCCTCCAATCCTTGCCTGGGTAAGGCCGGACTTCCAAAGGACCGAATTCATCCACACAGATCACTCGACCATCCTGAGGTGGATGGCTGTATAGCGATTCTATTCGTTTTTTTTTGTTTCAAATTCCGGGTCATTAGATTGTTTCCAAGTCTTGGTGTTTTGATAGGTGATATGAGCTTCATCCAAGATGACTCGCACGGTTTCCGCGGTAATGCTTGTCACGATACCCCGGTCCATGGCCGCTTGAGCCAACTTGGTGAGGGACCAATGAGAAAAAGGTAAGCCAATGGTCTGCGGAGGAATTTGGGCAAGCTCAATAATCAAGCTCCGCTGTTCTTTAGAGAACGTAGCAGGTCTTCCGCCGCGATAATTCGGTTTGAGGCAGTCCAACCCGTCCTTATTGAAGGCATGAATGACATCGCAGACGTGATCCTCTGCGCAATGGTACAAGGACGTAATGTCTTTGATTTTCATTTTCTGCGCAGACGCTAGCAATATGTACGCTCTCCGCACAACAAAGCCGGACGTGTTTCGGCGAGCAACTCGGAGTAGATGTTGACCTTCTTGGTTCGTTAGTTCGCGGACAAAAAGCATAGAAATCCCTCCC
This sequence comes from Paenibacillus elgii, assembly GCA_042219835.1. GTDB lineage: Bacteria > Bacillota > Bacilli > Paenibacillales > NBRC-103111 > Paenibacillus_G > Paenibacillus_G elgii_A. Next base: position 432 of record JBHJMN010000066.1, on the reverse strand, counting down.
ACTATTACTTCATCAGGAGGGCCTAAATATCCTTTCCATATTCAGGTTTATATTCGCTGATGGGGCACTAGGCACCTGTTGAACGTACGCTGTTCGCGATGGTTGCCAGCCGCGCATCAGATCCTTCTAGCAAGCTTGCCATTGAGGATTGGGTAGAGCACGATGTGGTCATCCCCGGCTGACGACATTCGATGTCCAACACGGTTACCGTGCTATGGATTTCTTGCTGGAGTCGGAGGAGGCTGTGCAGCGCAAAGTATTTCATACGGTTGCTGATCTGCTCAATCTAGAGGTTGACCTACTCTTCTTCGAACCACATCGACTTACTTTGAGACCGAGGAATCTGATGAAGACGAGTTCCGGCAACGCGGTTATTCCAAGGACCACCGTCCGGACCGCCCACAAGTGGTCATTGGGTTTGCCGTTACAACC
>JBHJMN010000065.1:0-18080 GCA_042219835.1 Paenibacillus elgii | reverse complement strand
TTACCTCTAAGCAAATCGTAGGTGGCGGGTAGTTCACCATCTACTGTTTTAATCTAGCCAATCAACCTTATCTGCATGCACATTCTTCGGTTTGATAAACTGCACATCGCAGCCTCCTTATATAATTATAACAACTTTCGCATCGAAATTAACATTACATAAACATTGGCATATCAACAAAAATAAAATAAATAGTCCAATTCATATGCGAATTGGACTAACTGAACTATTTAAGCGCATCCTTCAGGCTCTTCGTTGATTACTTGATCGTTTGCAGCAGTTCGTTTAAGGCTTGCGTCAATCCGTCATTCAATTGGGACAACGCTTGCTTGTCCAGAGGGCTCTTCTGGGAACCCGCCACTTCGGGGTTCAGGCTTTTTTCGAGCTTCTCGTACAGCTCGGCATTGCGGGGGCGCACGCCGTCCTCGAAGGTGCTCCATACGTCTTCCAATTTAGGTCCCAGCTCCTTCACCTTCGCTTCGTTCCCGGCTTCAATTTCTTTTTTCAAATCGCCAGCGATGCTGAGCATTTGAGTGGCCCCGGCTTTGATCTGGTCGGCGGGAATTAATTTTTGCGACAGCTCGTACAGCGTTTGGATCAATTGGTCGTTGGCTTTGGACAACACTTCTTTATTCAGGGGCGATGCTTTGGTCGCCGCGATGGCCGGGTCGAGATTTTTTTCGATATTCTCGTACAGGTCCGGGTATTTCGGCTTGACTCCATCCTCGAAAGCGCCCCAAGCATCTTCCAATTTAGGTCCCAGCTCTTTGATCTTGGCTTCGTCGCCTGCTGTTGCGGCTTTTCTCAGCTGCTTTGCCGTTTTCAGCAGTTTCGCGGTTCCTTCTTTGATGGCAGCGTCGGATACGGATTTATTCTCGGTTTTGGATGGTGCGGGGGAAGCTTGTCCGTTGTTCGCTTGAGCCGATGGAGTCGGCGCAGAGCCGCAGGCGGACAGGAGCGAGGCGGAGAGGAGCAGGGTAGCGGTGATCAGGGACACATGCTTGTTCATTACAATTACCTCCGATGTAAAGGATCTAGGGTGTCAATTTGGCCGTGCGTTTGCTGATGCGGCTCCCAATGAGGAAGGCGAGAGCGCCGAAAGCGACCGTGAACTGAGGGATGGCACTTTCCCATGAAGGGAACATTCCGAGAAAATCGAGGCTGGGCAGCAGAGAACTGTTCGATGTCCCCAGCGTTCCGGCCAATTGCAGGCTGTGAATGCCCAGACCGGTAAATTTGATGCACAGATAAAAGACGATCAGACTCGACACCAGGAAAAACGGCCGGACCGGCAGCTTCATGCCCACGTACAGCATGAGGAAGGCGAGGACGGCCAAAATGCCCAAGCCCAGCAAAATACCCAGCAGAAGCTGCCGCAAGCTGATTTGATTCACCATTCCGATCAAGAACAGCACCGTCTCGGTGCCTTCCCGGAAAATGGCAAGGAAGGATAGTGCGGCAAGGGAAAATACGTTGCCTGTGCTTAGCGCCGTTTCGGTTTTCGCACGGATATAGTCGTTCCACTGCTTGACGTTGGATTTGCTGTGCAGCCAATAGCTCATATACAGCAGCATGGCGGCAGCGAAAATTCCCGTCCAGCCCGCGATGAGAAAGTTATTGGTGCCAAAAGCCCCCGAAGAAAACGCAAACTTCACGATGACAGCCAAAATGCCGCTCAGGGCAAGCCCTGCGAGAACCCCCGACCAGATCCACCGGCTTCCTTTGGCCGAATTGGACTTCTTCACGAACGCGAGCAGCGCGCCCACGACAAGCAGCGCCTCCAGCCCTTCCCGAATCGGAATCATGGCCGCATCCCACATGGTGTAGGTCGTCTTTTCCGCAAGCGGCGAAAGATACGCGATCATGTCGTCGATCCGTTTCTCCGCGGCATCGTACTGCTGCTTGGTGATCATGGCCTGGATCACGACCATGTCCCGTTCGGAATCGCTGTAAACGGAAGCAGATTGCGCGACGACATGGCCTTCAACGCTGAGCCAGCTCTCGCGCACGTTGCCGATCCCTTGCAAAGCCGCGGTTTGGTCGTGTCCGGCAACGCTTTCTTTCGTTTGCTTCAGCAGGGTAATAAAGCCGGGAAGCGTGATGTTGTTTTCCTTGCCGTCCGTTTCTTTGGCATATTGGCCGTGGACGTAACGTTCCAGCACTTCCCGAAGCTGCTGGAGCGCGGAAACGATATCTTCCGGCTGATTGACCAGAAACGCATAATCGACTTGCCCCATCTGGGATTCAATGTCTTTGTAGGCCGTTTTGGAATCGGCCTTGACCGTATCCTCCACGTCCATCCATTGATCATGGAATTGATCGTACAAGGCTTTGGCCTTGGCCTGATCTTGTTTTGCAGCCTCCAACGCTTGCGAGATGACCGGGCCAGCTTTGGCCATATGCTCGACGCCTTCGCTGGAAGCCTTCACCGACAGAGGCTGAAACAACAGGCTGAACGCGAAAACAAAGCCAAGTAAAGCGAATAACGGTTTGTGCATGGGAACCCCCGCTCTCAAAAAATGGAACCTAATTAACATTGATAATCATTATCAATCGCATTAACGTGTTTAATTTTACTTGAACGCAAATTTGTAGGTCAATAAAAATTTTAACGCTAAACGATGGCAAATGTTACCAGTACGAAGCTGTTGCCGGGGACCATGGTTCAGGTTTGTCGGCTACCGTTTTTTGCACAATTTTATCCCCTAAAAAATGGAATGTATCCCTACCTGCCCTGTCGAAGCCATGGTTAAATGAGAGTACGAGATTAGTTCGAAAGGGGGTGAGCCTGCCGCAGCCGTCGTCGTTTGATGGAGGGTATTCCGGTATTTTTTATCCATATTTCAGGAGGGATTAATGAATGACTTTTGCGCAAATCGCGTTTCGGCGCACCTTTAGGAAAGCGTTTTCCTTAACTGTAGTCGCTTTGCTCCTGCTTAGTCTGATTCCGGCGATGGCGCTCGGCGCGGCTGAGTGGCAGCCGAACACCGCTTACAAAACCGGCGACGTGGTAACCTACTCGGGACAGACGTACACCTGCTTGCAACCGCATACATCGCTTAACGGCTGGGAGCCGCCGAACGTCCCGGCCTTGTGGAAGGCCGGTGGCAGCGGCGGAACGGATACCCAGTCGCCGACCGCTCCGTCCGGTTTGAAGGCGACCGGCAAAACGTCCAACAGCGTGACTCTCGCGTGGGACGCTTCGACGGATAACGTAGGCGTCACGGGCTACGACGTGTACAACGGATCTGCAGTCGCGGCCAGCGTGACAGGAACGACTGCCACAATCGGCGGCTTGTCCGCGAACACGGCGTACACGTTCACGGTGAAAGCGAAGGACGCGGCAGGCAACATGTCCGCCGCAAGCCAAGCCGTCGCGGTAACGACGGACCCGGCGTCGGGCGATACGCAGCCGCCGACAGCGCCGACGAATCTGACCGTTACCGAGAAAACATCGTCCAGCATCTCGCTGTCCTGGACGGCTTCCACAGATAACGTGGGCGTCACCGGCTATACGGTGGATTACGGCTCCGGCTCTCTGATCGTCGCGGGTACTACGGCGACGGTGACCGGGCTTGCCGCCAACACGGCGTATACGTTCACCGTGAAGGCGAAGGATGCGGCCGGCAACGTCTCGGCCGGAGCAAGCGTGCAAGGGAAGACCGAACCGGCGCCGTCCGGAGGCGGGGGCAAGATCGTTGTCGGCTATTGGCACAACTTCGATAACGGGTCCTCGGTGCTCAAGCTGCGGGACGTTTCGAAGAAATACGACGTGATTAACGTCTCTTTTGCCGAGCCGGTTTCTCCCGGCAGCGGTACGATTGCCTTTACGCCATTCAATGCTACGGTGGACGAATTCAAGGCGGATGTTGCGTATTTGAAGGGTCAAGGTAAAAAAGTGCTGATCTCCCTCGGCGGCGCTAATGGCACCGTTACGCTGTCCGATGCGACGAAGAAGCAGCAATTTATCAGCACGATGACTTCGATTATCCAGACGTACGGCTTCGACGGTATCGATATCGACCTGGAGGGCAGCTCAGTAGCTCTGGACGGCAGCGATACGGACTTCAAAAACCCGACGACGCCGGGCATCGTGAATCTGATTGACGCGGTTCGTACGCTCAGCAGCACGTTCGGCAGCGGCTTTGTGCTGACGATGGCCCCGGAGACGGCGTATGTGCAAGGCGGGATGGGCTCTTACGGCGGTCCTTGGGGTGCGTACCTGCCGATCATCCACGCGCTGCGCGACAAGCTGAACTATATTCACGTTCAGCATTACAACAGCGGCTCGATGACGGGGCTTGACGGCCGTTCTTACGCACAAGGCACGGCGGATTTTCACGTCGCCATGGCCGAGATGCTGCTGAAGGGCTTCCCGGTCAATAACAATGCGAACAACGTCTTCCCGGCGCTGCGTCCGGAACAGGTCGCCATCGGCGTACCTGCGGTGCCGAGCGCGGCTGGAGGCGGATATACGCCGGCAGCCGAGGTACAGAAGGCGATCACGTATCTCGTCAAGGGTACGTCGTTCGGCGGCAGCTACAAGCTGCAAAACCCGGCCGGCTATCCCGGCTTCAAAGGACTCATGACTTGGTCCATCAACTGGGATGCGGCGAGCGGCTACGGCTTTGTCAACAGCCACCGTCCTTTCTTGGACGGCCTGAAATAATCGTATTGGCGTAATTAAAAAAAGCCTCCGGCTCCTATGGACTCAGCATCCATAGGCTCGCCGGAGGCTTTATTCGTGCGACCGATCAATGACCGGTGGTGTAAGTGTCGGGGGAAGCGCCGTCCAGAAACGGGCTGTGCTCGCCGATATGGTACACGTACAGCTCGTGCATCGCTCGCGTGCAAGCCGTGTAGAACAGCTTGCGCTCGGCTTCCCGGCCGTATTGCTCTATCGAGGCGTTGTAGATGACGACCGCGTCGAACTCGACGCCCTTGGCCAAGTACGACGGGATCACCAGCACGCCGGGTTCGAAGGAGGCCGTCTCCGTCCCGACGAGGCGAAGCGGGACACCTGCCGCTTGCAGCGCGTCGTACGCTTCCCGGCTCTCCGCCGCCGTCTTGCAGATGACGCCGATCGTCTTGTGCCCGTCCGCCAGCAGGACCCGGATTCGCCCGGCGACCTTGGCGCTCAGATCGGCCCGATCGGCCGCTTCCGTGACGACCGGCAGGCTGCCGCCGCGGTTGAACGGCTCGATGGCCGTGCCGTCCGCCAGCAGGCCGCGGGTGAACTCGACGATCTCCCGCGTCGAGCGGTAGCTTCGCGTCAGCACGTTCGTTTCCGTATGCTCTGATCCGTACAGCGAGGTCAGCGGCGCAAAGCCGTTCGTATTAGCGGAGGCATGCGCGTAGATGGCTTGGTTCCAATCGCCGAGCACAGTCATTTTGCTGCGCGGGAACAGCCGCCGGATAAACGCGAATTGGAACGGCGTGTAGTCCTGTCCTTCATCGATGAAGACGTGGCGGACCGTGTTGTTCGTCTGGAAGCCCTCGATCCGCTCCTTCAAGTACAAATACGGCGCCCCGTCCTCGCTGGCCAGCTCGCCGTGCTCCAGCTTCTCCGCCGTTTGCTTGCATATAACCTCCCAATGCGGCGGCAGGCCGTCTTCGTCCGCAAGGTCCGCGAAGCGTCCCGGCTCGGCGAACAGCTGCCGGTATACGGCGGGGACGTCGATGAATTCGAGCCGCTTGGCGCTCACGCGGAGCGGCTTGAAATGTTCCTGGACAACCATCGCGGCCAGCAGCTCCTGTTCGCGCTGGAAGTCGTTGAACATGTCTTCGGCATACTGTTTTTTGCGCTGCAATTGATGGTAGGCTTGCAGATACGTCTCCTTGTCGAGCAGCTCGATCTCGTCCTCGACCCACGGCTTGGACCGCTCCCTCCGCCCGAGCCGCTTCAACTCCTTCAGCAGCCATTCGGAGGTCAGGATCATCCGGTTCGGAATCGGCAGCGCCGAATCGAGGCTATAGAAAAAGGCTGCGATCTGTCCGCCCGCGACGATAGGCTCCCCGCGGAAGCTCACGTCCTTGAAAAGCAGCCCTTCTCTTCCGAGCCGCTCCGCATACCGCTCCAGCATATGCATGAACGAAGTGCCCGCTTTAAACAAAATTCCTTCGATTCGCGCGTCATAGCCGGGGTCTCCGGCTGCCGTGAGCGTGTATTCCGCCTGCTCGAACGGGTCTTCCACACGGAACATGCCGCCGAGCCGGTGCTCCAGATATTCCTGGAACGTCGTCTGCTGCATGTTTTCCTCTCCGAGCTCGGGCAGCACGGTAGAAACGTAGCTGTTGAACATCGGGTTAGGCGAGAAGAGCACGATCTGCTCCGCGCTCAGCGTTCCCCGGTACCGGTACAGGAGGTACGCGACCCGCTGCAGGGCGGCCGACGTTTTGCCGCTGCCCGCCGCGCCCTGCACGATCAGCAGACGACTGCGCTCGTTGCGGATGATCCGGTTCTGCTCCTTCTGAATCGTGGCGACGATGCTCTTCATCTGAGCGTCCGAATGCTTGCCGAGCACTTCCTGCAGCAGCTCGTCGCCGATCGTGACGCCGGTGTCAAACAAGCTGCGGATGACCGCGTCGCGAATAATATATTGCCGCTTCAGCTCCATCTCGCCGGAGATGACGCCGCCGGGCGTCTCATACTGCGCCGGTCCCGGCGGGTAATCGTAGTAAAGGCTTGATACGGGAGCGCGCCAGTCGTAGATCAGGAACTGCTCGCCGCTCTCGTCCAAGAACGATCCGATGCCCAGGTACACGGCTTCGGCGCGCCGCTCTCCGTCTTCCAGAAAATCGATGCGTCCGAAATACGGGGTCGTCTTCAATCGTTGCAGCTTCGTCAGTTGCTTCTGGGCGTGCCGGTGGCTGTGTTCGCGGCCGGTGAGCACCTCCGCTTGCTGCTTCAAGCTTGCGTACGTTTCTATGACTTCGTCGGGAGCGTCCAAGTTGACGGTCACGTCATCCCAAAAATGCTTGCGGATATCGACGATATCCGTCCTCAGCTCGCCGACCTCCTGCTGGAGGGTATCGATGCGCTTGCCGATGTCCCGGGTTACCCGTTCGACCCGCTCCTGCTCTTCCTGCCACACTTGCTGCATGTTAACCACGTTACCGCCCCTTTTTTCAAAAGATTTGACAATCTCCGAAGTAATGTGTTAATATGATAGTGGGTAAATTTAAAGAATGGAACCACAATATAGGTGGCGACCAATCTCCATTTTAGCATGGTTCTGTATGCAATTCAATAGAAACACATCATCGCACGCTAACAAACGGAGACGCACATGACGCCTCCGTTTTTTTTGTTGCACTCCCCCGCGCATCGACAAAGATCGAGAGCGGGCCCGAAAAAAGGCAAGCAGCGCGGCAATGAACCTTTCGCTTTCGCCAAGCCACTTCAACGCGCCATCAGAATAAAGCGGGCATGAAAGTTTGCTTCCCTATTCACTATCGTCGCTCTTGTGGCGAAGTATACTATATACATATCGTTATACAAGGGGATCGTACATTCCTTATGTCACGTTGGAAGAGGGTGGGGGTATGTCGCTAAGTAACTACATTATGGAGTCCAAGTCGGTTTGCAGCCATGCGGGGATGAATCCGAAAGAGATTCCGTTTCCCAGAGTCGTGATGACGCCGAGAGAGCTGCAGGACAAGCGACAGGACTACGAAGAAATCTTGTCAGTCATCCAGTTTTTTGGAAACAAAATCCTGGATTTGATGAAGGGCACGCCGATCTTGTTAGCGGTTGCCGACGCACGGGGATTTATCCTGCATATGATGGGGGATGAAGCGATCAAGAACACGATCAATCAGCTCGGCATCCGCATCGGCATTCAATTTTCCGAGGAAGTGATGGGCACCAATGTGGTGAGCCTCTCTTTGAAGCACAGCGGCTACGCCATCCAATTGGTTGGCCCCGATCATTACCACGAATATCTGCATCAAACCGCCTGCTACGCCGTAGCTTTTCATTATTCCGATGTCAACAATCTGCTCGGAAGCATCATCATTATGACGGCGATCGAATACCAGAATCCGCTGATGGTGACCATGCTGTCGACCGCCGTGGACTCGATCGAGAGGGAGCTGATGCTTCGAAAGCAGAACCGCAAGCTGGACATTATGAATCAGATTCTGATGGACAATACGCGCACCGGCATTATTATTACCGATAAAGAGGGGGAAATTACGGATTTTAATCACTTTGCTCAAGACCTTACAGGTCTGTCCAAAGAGCAAGCGCTAGGGAGGTCGGTCCTGTGTCTTGAACCCATGGGACAATACATCTACGATGTCATCCGCCATGGGAAAAAATACGAAGATATTCAAATCAGCCTTGAACGCAAGGGGGGCGGGGCACGCACGGTGTGTCTGTTCGACGCGTTCCCGATCTATGACGAGCACAAACGGCTCATCGGCGCCTTCGGCCAGTTCCGGAACATTACGGACCGGTACGAGGCGGAGGAAAAATACAACTATTTGGCCAATCACGACGACTTGACCAAGCTGCCCAACCGAAGGTACTACAAGCAAGTGCTTGTCCCTCTGCTGGAGCGGGCCAAGCGGGGGCTGCATCCTTCCGGAATCGCCATTATGTATCTGGATCTCGACCGCTTCAAGCTGGTCAACGACACGTTAGGGCACTCCAACGGAGATCTGCTGCTCAAGCAAATTGCCGAACGGCTGACGAGCAGTCTCGAATCGACGGATCTGGTAGCCCGCATGGGCGGCGACGAATTTATGTTCCTGTTCCCGATCGTGACGGACGAGCAGCAGGTCGTGCATCGGGCCGAGCGCATTCTGGGCCTGTTCCAGCATCCGTTTAACATGAACGGGTACGAGTTTCATATTACGGCCAGCATCGGCATCGCATTTTATCCGGACGACGGTCTCGACATCGAGATGCTGATGATTCATGCGGACACGGCGATGTACCGGGCGAAGCAGCGCGGCAAAAATCAATATGTCATCTATTCAGACGACATGCAGACGAAGTCCCACGAGAAGATCAAGATGGAAACGTCGCTGCGCCGCGCGATCGACAATAACGAATTCATGCTGTATTACCAGCCGCAAATCGATATCAAAACCGGGGATATCAAGGGCGCCGAGGCGCTGATCCGTTGGAACCACCCCGAACGCGGGATTGTGTCTCCTTTTGAGTTCATTCCGCTAGCGGAAGAAACCGGACTTATTATCCAGTTGGATCAATGGGTGCTGCGCACCGCCTGCATGCAGAACAAGCGCTGGCAGGAAAAAGGGCTGCCGCCGATGCGCGTCGCCGTGAACTTGTCCTCCCAGCAATTTTCCAAAGAATATCTTGCTGAGATGGTCAAGGGCATTTTGGGGGAGACTGGGCTTGAGCCGAAATTCCTGGAGCTGGAAATTACCGAAACGATGACGATGGATGTGGAGCATACGATTCCGACACTGCGGCAGCTGCATGACCTTGGGGTTCAAATCAGCATCGACGATTTCGGAACGGGGTACAGCTCGCTGAATTATTTGAAAAAGTTTTCCATCGACCGTCTGAAGATCGATCGGTCGTTCGTGCGGGATATTATAACCAATTCCCACGATTCGGACATCGTCGGCACCATTATCGCGATGGCGCACAATCTGGGGCTAGAGGTTATTGCGGAAGGCGTCGAAGAGAAAGACCAGCTCCGTTTCCTGCAGTACCAAAAATGCAACGAAGTGCAAGGGTACTACTTCAGCGAGCCGATTCCGGCGGAGAGGTTTGAGCTGCATTTTCAGGAGCTGCAGGAGAAGGTCAAAAGAAAATATTGATGTTTTCAAAAAAGGGGATCATCATGAAAACTGTGGCTCAATTGGTAGTGGAGCATTTGATTCAATGGGGCGTTACCCATGTATTCGGCATTCCAGGCAAGCCGGTGACGCCTCTGGTCATAGAGATGGATCGGCAGGGCATCGCCTTCGTGCTGAGCAAGCATGAAGGCGGAGCGGGGTACGCAGCGGCCGGCTACGCTTTCGAAGGCGGGCGGCTCGGCGCGGCGCTGGGCACGGCGGGGCCGGGCGGCGTCAACATGCTGACCGCCGCGGGACAAGCGAAGGCGACGGGCGTACCGGTCCTGTTCTTGACCGGTCAGCCGCCGATCAAAGAGATCGGCAAGGTGCTCGGGCAGGACAGCACGCCGTTCGGAACCGATCTCGTCAAGATGTTCGAGCCGGTGACGAAATTCAGCGCGCGCATCGAACGCGGCGAGCTGTTAGAGACGTACCTGCGCCATGCGATCGAACAAGCCTATACTGGGGCAAAGGGCCCCGTCCATCTTTCCATTCCCCTGGACGTTTTGACGGAAGAAGTCCGACCTTTTCAAATTCCGCTGCCGACGCATTATCCGGCCGTTCTTTCCGCCAACCTCGACCAAGTGATTGAATGGCTCGATGCGGCAAGACGTCCGGTGCTGTTCGTGGGCGGCGGCGTGCACGCTTGCCGGGCTTACGAAGAGCTTCGGCTGTTGTCCGAACGATGGAACATCCCTGTGATGACGATGCCGGGAGGTAAAGGCGCGTTCTTGTCTGGGCATCCGCTGTCGCTCGGACCGTTCGGTCTTGGCGGCAACGACATGTCTAAAGCCTATATGAGCGAAGGCGTCGACGTGATGATGGTCGTGGGCAGCCAGCTCAGCGACTTGGAGCTGCCTGGACTGACGCCGGCCATGTACCCGCAGCGGATGATCCATTTCGACTATGAGCCGACGTTTATCGGCAAAGCGGTACCTGTGCCGGTGCTTCCGGTACTTGGGGACTTGAAGGGCAATCTTCGGGAGCTGCTTCGCTTGACGGATGGCCGTCGGGTAGAGCTGACAAGCTCTTATGCTGAGGTTGCAACTGCGTCGGAGCCGGCCGCCGAAGCGGAAGAACCAGCGGAGAACCGCTGGCTGACCGGGCGGCAGACGATGCGTGTTCTGCGGTCGGCACTGCCGAAGGAGGCCGTGGTGTACGGCGATGCGGGCAGTCATTCCTTTTATGCGGTGAAGCACTTTAACATTGAGGTGCCCGGGACGTTCTACTTCGAAGAAGTCTATGCGACGATGGGGCGCGCCATCGGGTATGCCGTCGGCGCTCAGCTTGCGGAGCCGGACAAAACGATCGTATGCCTAACGGGGGACGGATGCCTGTTCATGAACGGCACGGAAATATCGACGGCGGTGAATGCCGGAGCTCCGGTCATTTTCGTTGTGTTGAACAACGGCTGTCTGGATATGGTGGAGAAAGGGATGGCCCGGCATCTGGGCCGCGCGATCGGGACGAATTACACGGTGCCGGTGAACGCCGCCAAGTTCGGGGAAGCGATGGGAGCGGAAGCGTTCCGCTGCTCAACCGAAGCCGAGCTGTATGCTGCGGTGACGCAGGCACTGGCAATGAGGCGTACGGCTGTGATCGAAGTGATGGCCGACCCGCTGGAAATTCCGCCGACGATGGCGCGCGGGTAACTGGAGAGGGTCGTAAATACATAAGCAGAGGTGAGTACGATGGGAAACGAAGATCGGTTGACGAACGGTGAGCGGTACGAACGGGGTATGAAGACGTTGGTGGAGATGGTCGGAGAGGAAGGGGCGCAGACGATCGGGAATATCGGCGCTTTTTTTCCGGATATGGCGCATCAGATCGTATCCTTCGGATTCGGCGATTTGTATTCGCGCAAGACGCTGGACCTGAAGCAGCGGGAGATTATTACGATCACCTCGCTCATCACGCAAGGGGCGACGGAGCAACTGCCGTTCCATGTGCATGCGGCGCTGAACGTCGGCTTGACGCCGGAGGAAATTTTGGAGATCGTCCTGCACTGTGCAGGCTACGCCGGGTTTCCGAAAGCATGCGGGGCCTTGAATGTAGTCGGTGAAGTGTTCAAAGCACGGAACATTACGCCGGCTACGGAGTAGAAAACGTAGCGGTATCGGAAGGACAGCTCTTTGGATAAACGAAGCTGTGGTTACCCCACGGCGCGCATAGTTTTACAATCTAAGCGAAAAAACCACCGGTCAGGGCAGCGACCTTATTGACGGTGGTTTTTTCGCTTGTTTCGCTTCCGTTTGATCAACTTAAATAGCTTCCTACTGCCCAGCCATAAGTTAAGAATAGTTGCAATCCATTGACTACATCCAGCAGCGCCACAAGAGTGCTATTTATCGGCCACGTCTTCTTCCTCATTTACCGAAACGATGAGTTGGTCAACGGTAATATCCAAGGCTTCGCAAATTTGCTCTAACGTGCGGATGTAGACTCTGTCTACAGAATCGGAACAGAGGTGGCTGATGGTTGCGGGGCGCATATTCATTTTCAGTGAGAGCTGCCGCTGGCTGATTCCTCTTTCCTCTAACAGTTCCTTTAAACGGATTTTGATTCTCAAATGGTATTCCTCCACTAAAGAGAAGTTACGTTTAACAGTATAAATCACAAATACTATAACATGAGAATTAAAAGTTATCATTGAAACTTACGCTTAAAAGTAATATAGTATTTTAATACTCTTAAGAGTTGTACTTATAAAGGTAACAAAAACATTGACAGGAGGTACAAGTATGGAAGATGCAGCCAGGCATAAGATCTTGTTAGGTGAAAGAACCAAGTTACTGTTGCAGATTCAAACATGCGAAGAAGTTATTTTTACACTCAAAAGTATGGTTCGTCAGCGTGGAAAATCATTGCATATGTTGACGATGGAAGATATCCTCACGCTCATTGACTCAAGGCATCGATTAAACTATCCAACGCTGCATGATGTGCAGAATCCATGAACAGTCTGACTTGTTTCAAGTCCTCGACAAAATGGCGCAGATCGGGTTGGTGAAGCCGAATGTTCGTCTTGTAGTAATCCTTAATTTTTCTTAAATAGGGATAACTGCTCCATTGTGGTGTGCCCATGATATAGCTTCATGTAAACTGCTCGGGATTCTGCGCGAGCATATCGACATGTTTAGGCAAAGTAACGGGTCTTCGAAGATCGTATTAAGTTAGTTGTAGACGCCCCGCCAACAGCAAAAGGCTCGTCAGCGGATTCAGAAGTATCGCGGTTCCCAAACGATGGAACATGAAGCGGGGACAGTGTAAATGTTCGTGATTTCATTTTATATTGGACGAGATTACAGGGTTAATGTATAATTTTTCTGTAAAACACGAACAAAATTAAGATAATCCCTTGACACCGATCTGAAATTTCGCTACCCTAAATAACGTAAACCGAATAAGCGTCACAGATGAAACTGTTCGTATATCTTCGGCATAACGGGCCGGAGGTCTCTACAAGGAACCGACAATTCCTGGCTACGAGCGGCGGGTTTTCCATACCCGTTCGAGGCCGGGATTTCTTGCGTCTTCGGGCGGGTAGGCGCGAGACTATTCGTTCTATGGAGGGAAAGCGAAGATGGGCAAGCACTTTGATGTGATTATTGTAGGAGCCGGACCGGCGGGGATTTTTGCCGCTTATGAGCTGACGTTGAAAGCGCCTCACAAGCGCGTTTTGTTAATCGATAAAGGACACGATATCGCCAGCCGTCGGTGTCCGATTCTGGAGGAAAAGATCCGGCTCTGTCCTCCCCCGGCGGGGAAGAAGGAGTACGCGGGCTGTCTGCCGGCCTGTTCGATCACGGGCGGGTTCGGCGGAGCGGGCGCTTACAGCGACGGGAAGTTCAACATTACGACGGAATTCGGCGGATGGCTGACCGATTATTTGCCCCCGTCGCAGGTGCTTGAGCTTATTCGTTACGTTGACGGTCTCAATCTGCGCCATGGCGCCCCTGATACGATCACCGACCCGATGACCGAGGTCGTGCGCTCCATCGAGCAGCGGGGCTATGCGGCCGGACTCAAGCTTCTGCGAGCGCAGGTCAGGCATCTGGGAACCGAGATAAATTTGGAAATTCTGAAATCGATCAACGACTATTTGAAGCAGCATATCGAGATGCGGTTCAAGACGGAAGTGGCCGACGTGCTGACGGTGAAAGAAGCGGAAGGCTACCGGGTACAAGGCGTCGTGCTGTCCAGCGGCGAGGAATTGAAGGCGGACGCTGTGATCGTCGCGCCGGGACGGGACGGTTCGGCGTGGCTGACGGAAATTCTCCGCAAGCGGCGCATCCCGATGTTCAATAATCAGGTGGACGTCGGCGTCCGGGTGGAGACATCCGATGTCGTCATGCGCGAGATTAACGAGCACTTGTACGAGGGCAAATTTATTTTCAACACATCGGTTGGTACGCGAGTGCGGACGTTTTGCAGCAATCCGTCGGGCCATGTCGTGGTCGAGAACCACAGCGGGGTTATGGCGGCCAACGGGCATGCTTTTAAGGACCCGGCGCTCGGCTCGCTCAATACGAACTTCGCGCTGCTCGTTTCCCACCGGTTTACCGAACCGTTCGACAAGCCGAACGAGTACGCGCGGGAAATCTGCAAGCGGGCAAACGATTTGTCGGGCGGCGGCGTGATCGTTCAGAAGTATGGCGACATCATTCGCGGCCGGCGCTCGACGGCAGGGCGCATTCAGGAAGGATTTCTGGAGCCGACGCTGAAGGAGGCTGTGCCTGGGGATTTAGGCCTCGTGCTCCCGTACAATACGATGAAAAGTCTGATCGAAATGATCGAGGCGCTCGACAAAGTGACGCCAGGCATCGCATCGGAGCATACGCTGTTTTACGGCGTGGAGGCGAAGTTCTATTCGGCCCGGCCGAAGCTGAACGGGCAGCTTGAAACGGTGATCGGCGGCTTGTACTGTGGCGGCGACGGCGCGGGCGTGACCCGGGGGTTGGCCCAAGCGGGCGCAGCCGGAGTGTGGATTGCCCGGTCCATTGTGGAGCGGATGTAGCGGAGACGACAGCGAAAGAAGAAGCCGGAGGGCTGCTTCGGCTTTTTCCATGGCCGGGCTTCGTCGGAAGAAGCCATGGAAGACTGTACCACGCTGCATGCATAAACTCAGGGCTTCCGTAACATCCTGTGAAGAACCGACAATCCTATCAGGAAGGAAGCCGAATCCATGACCACCAACAATCATCCAATCACCCTGCCGGAGGAAGCCGCACCGCCATATGCGGCTTCCTGCCGGCTATGCGAGTTGGCGAACCAGCGGACTCGCGTTATATGGGGGGAGGGCAATCCGGAAGGCCGGGTCATCATGCTGCTGGATAACCCCGGGGCGCGGGAAGACCGGGAAGGCCGCGCTTTTGTCTGCGGTACCCGCGCCACACTGCAGCTCGGTGCAGCAGAAGCAGGACTCGATATGAACGACGTTTATGTGACCTATGTGTTGAAATGTCGGCCGATTCGTAAATACGACAAAGAGGCCGCGAGGAATAGCTGCCGGGCGCACCTGCTTTCCCAGTTGGAGCCGAAGCGGCCGAAGCTCATGATCTGCTTGGGGAACGTGGCGGTACAGGCGTTTTTTCAAGACCCGGAAGCGGAGGTCAAGCGGCTCAGGGGAAGCTGGTACGATATCGTTGGGCTGCCGACAACTGTTAGCTACCATCCGCTTGCCGTCCGGCGCAGGCCGGGGCTTATGCGTTTGTTCGTGGAGGACCTGAGACGGGTCGTCGTAAGATCGGTTGAAATCGGCACGGCAGCAGTCGTCGCGTCAGGCGGGTCACGGCCGGAGAAGGGGAGCTGAGAGATCCAAGATGTCCGTCTCAGCTTGAAGCGTAAGCTGTTTGTTATCCGACGGTCGTGATAAGAACATGTCCACCCCCGGCAGGCATGTCCTTCGCAGGTGGGAAGGGGCTATTGCCGCGAGAACCCTTCCTCCGTTAAATATTCTTCGGCTTCCTCGTACGCCTCGAAGGCCGCTTCGAGATTCAAACCGGCATAGACGCACCACAGCTCGTTCTCATACAGCAGCATCAAGGTCTGCTTATCCGGACCGATCCAGCGCTCTTCGATTTCCGCGTCGCCGGTGACGGCTTGTTCCTTTTCCGTCTTGGGCGCAAGGGAGCGGATCGAGGCTTCGACAATCGAGCGGAGCGCATCCGCGGTGAAGTCCCGGATGTTCACCATCCCTCGCTCATCAGTATCGTAACCGGACAGATGGCCGGCATAGACGAAGCCGTTGCCGTTCGGGTGCAAATGATAGACAACAGTCTTCTTGTCATAAGCGCTCTGCTCATAGTGATAGTTTACCCGGCCCAAGGACACGTTTTTCCTCTCCAGCTCCGCAAACGATTCGATCACGGTAATCTTTTCCTCAAACGTCAGCATGATTTCCTCTTCCTGTCGTGCAAATTTTGGATGTACGTCAGCTATATTATACATCATTATTAAAATAAAGATAACATGAGATGAAAGGTTTATTGAGTTTTTTTGATATTTTTTTGAATATTGTCAAAAAAAACGGTTGAAAGTGAAAGTCGATCCCTATAAAATAAAGAACAACTCATTATTTCAGTATTACGTTAAAGCATAGAAGGAGATGGAGAGAATCGATGAATGTTACTACATTGACTGCAGAAAATCTAAACCCGTTTAAAATTGCTCAAAGGCAAATTGAGCACGCGGCTTCTCTTTTAAGTTTGCCCAAAGAGGTCGTAGAAATTTTGAAGCATCCGAAACGGGTACTGTCCGTCACGTTCCCCGTGAAGATGGACAACGGCCAAGTCCGCGTATTTGAAGGCTACCGCTCTCAGCATAACGATGCAGTCGGCCCGACGAAGGGCGGCATCCGGTTCCATCCGGACGTGACGCTGGACGAGGTTAAGGCGCTGTCGATGTGGATGAGCTTCAAATGCGGCGTTGTCGGCCTCCCGTACGGCGGCGGCAAGGGCGGAGTCATCTGCGACCCGCGCGAAATGAGCAAGGGCGAGCTGGAGCGCGTCAGCCGGGGATTCATGGAAGCGATCGCCGACATCGTCGGACCGGAGAAAGACATTCCGGCGCCGGACGTATACACGACCCCGCAAATTATGGGCTGGATGATGGATACGTTCAGCCGTTTGAAGGGCTTCAACAGCCCGGGCGTCATTACCGGCAAGCCGCTGATTATCGGGGGCTCCAAGGGAAGAAACGAAGCGACGGCCCGCGGCTGCGTCTTCACGATTCAAGAGGCGCTGAAGGATATGGGCAAGACGCCGGAAGGCGCGACGGTAGCCATTCAAGGCTTCGGCAACGCCGGCCGGATTTCGGCGAAGCTGCTGTCGGAGCTGGGCTGCCGCATTGTGGCCGTCAGCGACTCGCGTGGCGCGATTTACGACCCGCAGGGACTGGATTTGAACCGCGTGGAGCAGCTGAAGGATCAGGGAGACCTGTCCGCATACGGCGCGTCGTTCGCTATTCAACCGGAGAAGCTGCTGGAGCTGGATGTCGATATTTTGGTGCCGGCCGCGCTTGAGAATGTCATTACATCGGCAAATGCCGCCCAGATCAAGGCAAGCATCGTAGCGGAAGCGGCCAACGGACCGACGACGCCGGAAGCGGACGAAATTTTGTTCGGCAATGGCGTGAAGGTGATTCCGGATATTTTGGCGAATGCCGGCGGTGTGACGGTTTCCTACTTCGAATGGGTTCAGAACCTGATGAACTATTACTGGGGCGAAGAAGAGGTAAACCTCAAGCTTGAGACGGCGATGACGGAAGCGTATCGCGCGGTTCAAGATCTGGCAACCCAATACAAAACCGATCTGCGTACGGCCGCTTACATGATCTCGATGAAGCGCATTTCCAAAGCGATGGAAGCCCGCGGCTGGGTGTAAGCGTATAGGCTGAATTGAATGTTCAATAAACCATCGCCGCCGGCGTCCGAGTACCTTGCCTTGGTACAGAAGCGCTGGCGGCGATTGGCGTTCATGGGGTAGCGCGGTTCCTTCTGTGAAAATAGGGAGTTGAAACCTATTAGCAGGTTCACTCGTCTACTATATAACGGTCCTTCTGTCCAATGACATCTGGAGCCGCACTCAGGCACTGTACGCCGAAAATAGATAGGAAACTTGGCGCTACGTGGGCGAACCTAAATGATATTGGAGTTGAAGAGATGAAGTTTTTGAAAAACGTTATCCTCATCGTGCTTAGTTGCATCGTTAGCTACTGGCTCGTTGGCGGGGCGTTTGTCGAATTGTTTTTCCGTATGTAACAAC
>JBHJMN010000064.1:0-19386 GCA_042219835.1 Paenibacillus elgii | reverse complement strand
TGCTCAAGCCGGCCCACACTGACAAATATACCGGATACCGGTATTACTCGGCCGACCAGCTGTTTCAGCTCCACCGCATTTTGGCCTATAAAGAATTAGGCTTCTCGCTGGATCAAATTCGCCAGATGATAGGCGAGGAAATCCCGCTGGAGCAAATCAGAGGGATGTTCCGGATCAAGCAAAACGAGATTCAGTCCGTTCTGGATAAGGAGCAGGCCAAGCTTGTCCGAATCAAGGAACGTCTGCATGCCATCGAGAATGAGGGGAAACATCAGACGTCGCACGATGTCGTTCTAAAAGAAGTGGCTCCGCAGCTTGTAGTGTCTTACCGGCAAAGAGTTTCGTTTCGTCAGCTTCCCGAGCTTTTCCGCCAGCTCGACGATCATTTGGAAAGCTGCGGCGTATCTTCTCTGTCCCAAATGGTTCTTTGGCATGGATGCGAGGAATGCGAAGACGATATGGACATCGAAGTGGCCCGGGTGCTCACTCACGATATGCCGAGCCGATCCCTCTTTACGGTAAAACGATTACCGGAAGTTCCGATGATGGCCACGCTTATTCATCATTGCAGGATAACGAGCCCCTGCACCGCGAGTACGGAATTGGCGATGTGGATCGAACGAAACGGATATCGAATGAAGGAAAATGAGCCGCGACGCGAAATCTGCATCCCTCATGAAACATCGGATGATCCGGAAGCATACGTTTCCGAGGTCCAGATTGCCGTCGAGAGAGCTTGATTGAAGATCGTTATGATTGGAGAGGAGATTCGGTTTTGACGAAACAACAAAAGCTTCTGACTTTAAATTTATTTTTATTAACCTTCGTTCTGGGAACGAGCGAATTTGTCATTGTCGGGCTGTTGACGGAAGTATCAAGCGGCTTACATGTCGCCATATCGATAGCAGGAGCTCTGGTATCGGCGTTTGCCATCGCTTTTGCCGTAGGTACGCCAATCTTGACGGCTGTATTCAGCCGATTCCCCAAATACCCGCTCATGCTTGTTTTGATCGCGGTATTTATCGCGGGGAATATGTTAACCGCTGTATCCGGGTCGTATGCGCTGCTTCTTGTTTCCAGAGTGATCACCGCCGTTGTTACCGGAGTTTTGATCGCTCTCGCCATGGCCGTTGCCAGCGAAACCGTATCTTCTGAAAAAAGGGGCGCGGTGATTTCGATTATCTTCGCCGGGTTTACAATCGCCAGTGTCATCGGAGTGCCGCTTGGCACCTATATCGGACAATGGGGCGGTTGGCATATGACATTCTGGTTTACCGCTCTATTGGGAGTCGTTTCGCTCATCGCCAGCTCGGCGATCATCCCAAGAGGGCTGAAGGGAACGCGGAGTTCGTTGAAAAAACAAATCGGATTATTAACCAGCCCGCGTATTGTGATTGCATTCTTTATTCCGGCGTTAAGCATAGCGGCGACCTATACCGTTTATACGTATTTGACCCCACTGCTGCAAGAAGTGTTCTTTGTCCCGGACCGATATATCAGCCTTATATTTTTGCTTTACGGAGTCGTATCCATCTTCAGCACATTGATCGGCGGAAAATTGGCGGCCCGCAACGGGATTGGAAAGCTCCGGTATGTGTTTCTGATTCAAGCCGCCATTCTCGCGTCGCTTTATGTTTCCTCCAACTCGGTTGTCACGGGATTGGTAAGCGTATCGTTGATTGCCCTTGTCGTTTATGTCATGAGCTCCACCATGCAATTGTATTTCATCGATTTGGCGGATAAGCATTTCCCTGCGGCCAAAGATTTGGCTTCGTCCTTAACGCCCGTATCCGTTAACGTCGGAATTGCGCTTGGATCGGCTCTGGGCGGATGGGTTACGACGAATATGGAGCTGATCGATGTTTCCTGGTTCGGGGCAATCGCAGCGGTCGCCGCATCGTTGCTGACCTTCATCAGCTATCGTCTGGACCGCAAAGCCGCGAACGGTTATCAAACCGTCGCCAAGTGAACAGCCGAGGCCTTGAAAGCAGCGGCGGCCTGCTGGCCGCCTTACTGCCTAATCACTTGTCTAACGATTTCGAAGTTTGGGCGACTTTCGAACCGCCCGGCATGCCGATCGACAAAGCCAGCAAGGCCAAGACGATGAGAGCGCAAATCATAGCCATATCCTGTACTCCCGCAGCGGTAATTCCGCCACTGAAAAACGCCCCCAAAATGCTTGAGGAGAGGATTGTGCCGATAAACCGGGATGTCATGAATAACCCGGAAGCAATACCGGTCTCCTCCTTGGGAACCAATGAAAAAATAGCGGCTTGCAAACTAAGATTTTGAAACCCTATCCCGACTCCAAAGACGGATAAAACCGCGATCATATGGCCCGTCGAAGGCGAAGGAAACAACAAGATAAGAAGAACACCGGCCAAAAGGAACGACGAGCCTATGATTAGCGGCATTTTGATGCCTGATCTATCTGCCAGCCTGCTGACCAGCGGCGTAACGGCTACCGCGAAGCCGGACAGCGCAAGCATAGTGACGCCAACGATTCGATCATCCAAATGTTGGACTTGCTTCAAGTAGGACGGTATGCTGAACAGTATCGCATAAAACACGATGTTTACGGCAAGATATTGCAAGTAGACAAGGCAAACATGCAGGTTTTTTTTCAAAAAAGAAATGTCAATGAACGGCTGGGTACGAGTTAATTCATACTTGTAGAACAAGAACCCAAGC
This sequence comes from Paenibacillus elgii, assembly GCA_042219835.1. GTDB lineage: Bacteria > Bacillota > Bacilli > Paenibacillales > NBRC-103111 > Paenibacillus_G > Paenibacillus_G elgii_A. The sequence continues at coordinate 16,695 of JBHJMN010000064.1, read as the reverse complement.
ACAATACCGGTCAAAAGCAATATCCAGACTTTGAGTCCGGACCCAAAGGAAAGGAAGAAAAGCAGCCAGACAACAATAAGTGCCGTAAAAAGAACAATCCCCGCGATATCCAATACGCCGGAACCCAAACGTTTTCGTGGACCGTCTTTCGGCAAAAATTTGACGGACAATAAAAAAGAAATCGCGATAACCGGAAAGTTGACCCAGAAAATAGCCGGCCAATCTCCGTAATGAATTAAAAATCCGCCGATCACGGGCCCAAAGGCGGCGGACGTGGACGTAAAGATGGTTAGTACGCCCAAAGCGCCGGCTTGTTTTTCCGTTATGGAACTGCGTATCAACCCCATACCGGAAGGGAACAGCGAAGAAGTGCCGATCGCCTGAATGACCCGAAAAGCGATCAGCCAGCCTATGCTTGGAGACCATGGGGCCAACAAAGAAGAAATCGTAACAAGCCCCAGCCCAAATAGGAATACGCGTTTTTGCCCAATCAAATCGCTGAGTTTTCCCATGACAGGCTGAGCGATGGCGCTGGCTACGTAATATGTAGCAATTAACCAGGAAATCACGTCGTAACCAATGTGAAAGTCTGCTTCCAGCCTTGAAAAGGCAACGGTAATCATTGTCGTATTCAAAGGATTCAATAGAATGCCAAGACCTACGGCGGCAAGCAATCCATACCGCCTTGCCTTCGAGTTCGTGGACATAGGCATGCGCCCCCCCGCTTTATTGTAGTTTAGGAACGGTTGCCTTCCGAAAGGGTATCGTCACAGCCGTCAAGCAATTGCGTTAAATCCAGTTGAAGCTTTTCTATAATTCCGCGAAATTTAGCATGTTGCTCCGGGGAACAACCGCTTTTTTTCGCCGCTCTTGCAATAAGAAAGATGACCTCAGACCATTCCTTCATCATCTCCCGCAAGTCGCTCTTTTCGAGATTGGCATCCGGCCGCCGCCGGCCTTCCCCTTCCCAGCAATTTTGATCCCGGCTTTTCTTCTCTTGAAGACATACCAAGCCTGCCTCCGTAATGCGGTACAGCCTTTTCCCGTCCTCTTCCTTTGCAGTAATCAAGCCCATATCCTCAAGCAACTGCAAATTTGGATAAATCGAACCGGCGCTAGGGACATACAATCCGCCGGTTTTATCCTCCATCGCTTTGATGAGCTGATATCCGTGCATGGGTTCCGAAACAAGAAGCTCAAGCAAAGCATATTTGAACTCACCGCGTTTGAAAAACCGCTGTTTGCCCTCCTCGCAGCCGCCGAGGCCGCCGGAGGATCTTCCGCGTTTGTAACGCACTCGGTGGTCTTCTTGCAACCAAAGCATATGCTGTCCTCTAGTTCTTTCGCTCTTACGATGTTCTCCATCATCCCGATTGAAATAAAGCATGAGCGCCACTCCTTAAAAAACAATACGATATATCGTTATAAAAAAATGTAATACGATATATCGTATTTGTCAATCGCCGATCGGTATTTTTTCCTCTGCCGATCGGCGCCTCGTTGTCAACCCGCGTGATGTATGATACAATTTCATCAGATACTTTAGCGATGAGTAAAATCCTTTTAGATCATTTAGCGTATAGTCGGGTCGATACAAGGCAAGTTTTATGGGAGCGGGAAGCAGCTTTCCCATTTGCTGTTGTAGCGTCTTTTTTATTTTTATTGTGGCGTTCCGCAGGAAAGGGGCATGCAAGTGACGGGCCAGCAAGGGATTCCTTCTACGATCGGCAAATTAACCGCCTTATTGGCGATGATGCACGACCATGCGCTGGGGGCGGATATCGTACGAAAGCTGGAAGCGGACGGTTACCGGCATACTGTCGGGAAAGTCGGTTCCATGGACAGCGCGAAAGTCGTTGCGGCCATCGAAACGGCAGCCAAAAACAATCGGGTCATCGACGAAAAACGCTATCGCGAGACGCACGGCTTATACCACGCGATTCTTGAGGCGTTGCAGGGGGTAAGCCGCGGAACCCCACAGATTCGGGACGTATTGCGTACGGTAGGGCTGACCTTCGCCATCGTTCGCGGCCCTTTGTCAACCGTGGAGGATCAGCCGGACGAAGGGGAATGGATCTGCGTATGCATGTACGGCACGATCGGCGCTCCGAAAAAAGGCTTCGAGCACGAGGTGCTGGGCTTCGGTATCAATCATATTTGAATGACGGATCGCAGTTTCAGGCGTTTCAATTGAATAATTGTAGACCATAGTCTTATAGTTTCGTTTAGAGGTCACGACCATTGATTTGGTGTGGCCTCTTTTTTTGTGTCCATTTTATAAGGAGAGTGATTCGTAATGATAAAAACGGCGCCAATTACGATCGGCGGCGGCAAGCTGACCTTGCAAGAGGTCGTGCTCGTGGCACGCCACGGCTACGAAGTCGAGCTTGACGCTTCGGTTAGAGCGAAGGTAACAAAGAGCAGACAATACGTCGAGAAGCTGCTGGCGGAGAAAAAGGTCGTCTACGGCTTGACCACGGGTTTCGGCAAATTCAGCGACACGTATATTTCGAGCGAGGACGCGAAGACGCTGCAGGTCAATTTGATCCGCAGCCACGCTTGCGGGATCGGCGATCCGTTCCCGGAGGAAGTGGCGAGAGCGATCGTATTGCTGCGCATCAACGCCTTGATTCAGGGCTATTCCGGGATACGCTACTCCGTCGTGGAGACGATGGTCGAGATGCTGAACAAAGGCGTCGTTCCGCTGATTCCGGAGCAAGGCTCGCTCGGCGCAAGCGGCGACTTGGCCCCGCTGTCCCATTTGGCGCTGGTCATAATGGGGGAAGGGGAAGCATTGTTCCGAGGGGAGAAGCTGGATGGAAAAGCAGCCATGGACAAGGCCGGAATCGTACCGGTGTCGCTTGAAGCGAAAGAGGGCCTGGCTCTGATTAACGGTACGCAAGTGATGACCGCCGTCGGCGCTTTGGCTTGCTGGGACGCGCTGCAGTTGGCCAAATGGGCCGATTGCGCCGCCGCTTTGACCACCGAGACCTTGCAGGGCGTAAGGCAGGCGTTCGACCCGGAAACTCACGACATCCGCCCGCATGCCGGCCAGCAGCAGGCCGCTTCGAATATCCGCAAGCTGACCCAAGACAGCCGTCTGATGACAAACCAAGGGGAGCTGCGCGTCCAAGACGCTTATTCGCTGCGCTGCGTACCGCAGGTTCACGGCGCTTCGGCCGATGCGCTTCAATATATTCACGATAAATTAGTGATCGAGATGAATTCGGTAACGGATAATCCTCTCATATTCACCGACCAGGAGAAAGTGATCTCCGGCGGCAATTTTCACGGCCAACCGATTGCGCTGGCGATGGATTTCCTCTCCATTGCGGTGGCGGAGCTGGCGAATATATCGGAGCGGCGAATCGAACGGCTGGTCAATCCCCAGCTGAGCGGAGGACTGCCTCCGTTTCTGACGAAGTACGGCGGTACGAACTCGGGCTTCATGATTGCGCAGTATGCCGCAGCTTCGCTCGTTTCCGAAAACAAGTCGCTTGCACATCCGGCCAGCGTCGATTCGATTCCTAGCTCGGCGAATCAAGAGGATCACGTGAGCATGGGAACGATCGGCGCGAGAAAAGCGGCCAAAATCGTCGAAAATGCCTACAACGTCGTTGCGATCGAGCTGCTCTGCGGCTCGCAAGCGGCCGATTACCGCGGCGCCGACGGGCTGGGCAAGGGAACGGCCTGGGTATACGCCCAGTGCCGCAACCAGGTGCCGTTTCTGGACGAAGACCGCGTGATGTACACGGACTTCCGAAAAGCCGTGAGCATGATGAAGGATGAAGCGGTGCTGAAGGATATGGCGGAGACGCTCGGTTTGTAATATACAGCATCTTGTTCGGAGCCTTGCATTTCTCCCGAAACCTTGCTATATTAGGCGGAAAAGTTGTTAGGATTTCGGGAGAGGGAGCGGGCTTCTAATGGAGATCAGACGGGCCGGACGTGCGGATGTACCGCATATTTTGGATATTTATAACGAAGCCGTGCTAACGACGTTAGCGACGTTCGATACGGTTCCGCGCACGCTGGAGCAGCAGCTGGAGTGGTTCGAACAGCATGGCGAAGCTTACCCGGTTGTCGTCGCCGAAGATGCCGGTTTAATTCTCGGCTGGGCTGCGCTGAACCGGTACTCCGACCGGCTGGCCTATGCGCGTACGGCGGAGCTATCCTTATATATCCGGGACGGGCGCCGTGGTCAGGGACCGGGAAAAAGCTGCTGGAAGCCGTGCTGGCCGAAGGGAAAAAGGCCGGATTGCATACGGTGCTTTCGCGGATCGTAGAAGGCAACGACAGCAGCGTTCACATTCACTGGCAGTTCGGATTCGACACCATAGGCACGATGCGCGAGGTCGGCTTCAAATTCGACAAGCTGCTGGACGTCGTTATGATGCAGAAAATGCTTTAAAACTCGTAAACCGGAGGAAACCGGCGGCAGCCGGAAGCTCCGGTTTTTGTTTTTTACGAAATGAAAACAATCAATGAAACTCCACGTCAATCCGCTTTCTGGCGTTGTTCTGCGTCTTCGGCATTTTCACTTCGAGAATGCCGTTCTTATAGGTAGCAACCGTGCCCTCGGCCTGTACTTCCGCCGGCAGCGCAACGGTGCGCTGGAAGCGGCCGGTATAACGCTCCTTGCGGTGAAACTGCTCTTCCTTCGCTTCCTGCACTTTGTGTACGGTGCCGACGATCGTGAGCGTCTGCTGCTCCACGTGGATGTCTACATCCTCTTTCTTCTCCAGACCCGGAATCTCGCAGTGGGCGATGACCTCTTGCTCGGTTTCGTAGACATCCATCCGCGGCGCGCCGAATTCCTGCTGGAATCCGAAAGCGGAAGGCAGCCCCTCGTTAAAAAACTTATCCATTTCTTTTTTCCAATGGTCCACACGTCTAAACGGTTCGAAAGGAACCAACGGCATAAACGAACGCCTCCCGGTTATAGTTTGTTTTGCATTTCCTCCCTTATTTTTTCGTTGAAGTCCAAAATTCATACAAGCATCGTGTCCGATGCCGGAACGAAGCGCCTCCGGACCGCCAAAATCCTTGAGATGACGCAGCAAACCCGGCTTGACTCGGTTTTTCGCGCCCGATATAATGGAACATATGCAAAGGCAGTCAAGACCTACGTGCGACGTTGAAAAACGGCACCCCGACCGGGGTGCTTTCTTGTATGAAAGCGTACTGCGGGATGGCGGCGTTCGTTCGAAGAAAGGGGCACATCGTGTATGAATTACAAACTATGGTTAGCCGGGCAGCTGGCGGCAAAGCTCGAAGGCATATCGCAGGAAGCGCTGGCGGAGCTGATCGAATATCCGCCGAATCCGCAGATGGGGGATTTGTCGCTGCCTTGCTTCAAGCTTAGCAAGCAGCTCCGGAAGGCGCCGCAGGCGATTGCGGAAGAGCTGAAGGCTGGCTGGAGCGACAACGCATCGGTTCAGCGGGTGGATGCGGTGTCCGGTTATTTTAACGTATTTTTGAACCCGGCCGATTTCGCCAAAGAAGTGGTCGGTGAAGTATTGGCGCGCCAAGACCGTTACGGCTCGCAGGAATACGGTCAAGGACGCAATATCGTGGTCGACTTCTCTTCGCCGAATATCGCGAAGACGTTCCATATCGGGCATCTCCGCTCGACGGTCATCGGGAATGCGCTTTATAACATTTTCAACTTTATGGGCTACAACAGCGTGGGCATCAACCATCTCGGCGATTGGGGCACGCAGTTCGGCAAGCTGATCGTCGCCTACAAGCTGTGGGGGGATCAGGCGGCCGTCGAAGCGGGAGGCATCGACGAGCTGCAGCGCATTTACGTCAAGTTCCATGATGAAGCCGACGTGAAGCCGGAGCTGGAGGACGAGGCGCGCGCCTGGTTCGTAAAGCTGGAGCAGGGGGACGAGGAGGCGAACAGGCTGTGGCGCTGGTTTGTGGACATCAGCTTGAAGGAGTTCCACAAGATGTACGACCTGCTCGGCGTGAAGTTCGATTCGTATGCCGGCGAAAGCTTCTATAACGATAAAATGGCCGAGGTGCTGGACGAGCTGAAGGCGAAAAACCTGCTGGAAGAAGACGGCGGAGCGCTGCTTGTCCGGCTCGACGATTTCAATATGCCTCCAGCGCTCATGGTGAAGAAGGACGGCGGAACGCTGTATCATACGCGCGACGTGGCGGCGGCTAAATACCGCAAGAAGACGTACGATTTCGACAAAGCCGTCTATGTGACCGATGCGGGACAAAGCCTGCATTTTAACCAGTTGTTCAAGGTGATCGAGCTGATGGGCTACGATTGGTCGAAGCAATTGCAGCACGTGCCGTTCGGCAAAGTCAGCTTGGAAGGCGCGAAGCTGTCGACCCGGAAAGGCAATGTGATCAACCTGGAAGAGCTGCTCGGCAAAGCGATCGAGAAGACCCGCGAAATCATCGAAGAGAAAAATCCGAATCTCGAAAATAAAGACGATGTCGCCCGCAAGGTCGGCGTCGGAGCGATTATTTTCAACGATCTGAGCAACAACCGGATTAAGGATATCGTCTTTTCTTGGGACGAAGCGCTGAACTTCGAAGGCGAAACCGGTCCTTACGTGCAGTATACGCATGCGCGGGCGTGCAGCGTACTGGCCAAAGCTGATCCGTCGGAGACGCAGTCGTTCGAAGGCTTCGATCCGAAGCACCTGGAGAATGAAGAGGCGCAAGGCGTGCTGAGGCAGCTGTACTTGTTCAAGGAACGGGTCGAGCAGGCGATGTATAAGCTGGAGCCTTCCATTGTCAGCCGGTATTTGGTCGATCTGGCGCAAAGCTTCAACCGTTTCTATCATGAATGCAAGATATTGAAGGCGGAGGATGCCGAGGTGCGCAAAGCGCGTCTTGCGCTCGTGGAGTCCGTAAGAATTACGCTGAAGAACGGTCTGGCGTTGATCGGTCTGGAAGCGCCGGAAAAAGTTTAACCCTCATCACATCATATGGTAAAAGCACCCGATTGTCGGACTGTCGTAGACACAGCCCGGTATTCGGGTGTTTTTTTGCACGCGACCGACCGTTACCGGCTTTAATATGACGAAGGCAGGTTTGCCGTAACCGGGTGCGGATCATACTGGGATGTAGAGGTGAACGGCAAAGTGGCGAAAAGCGACGAGCTTGTAAAATATGTAACTGAGCGGTTCGTCCGGTACATCGAGACGCCGAAGGAGGTGCGGAGGCAGGTACGGGCGGACCGGAGGGAAGGCAAGGAGCCGTGGCAGTACCGCTGGTTCGGCATGCTGCCGGTGGCGATCGACATGTGGACGAAGCCTCTGCGCGAGGGCGCCCGGCGCTTCGGAAGAAGCCTAAGCAAACGAGCGGAGCGGTGAAATCAAAGCGGCTAAAGCAAAGGTGCCTGATAAAAAAAGGAAAAGCTTCTTGCCGTCTGGCGGGAAGCTTTTCGATATAGGGAAGAGGAGAAAACCGTAGGTTATGGGTAAAAGCTGCCGAGACGCTGCAGCGCCTCGTAGGGAAGAAAGCGGTCATCGTCCTGCCGGAATTGCACGAAGCGATCCCCGCTGGACCACACTTGAAAGCCTGCGACGGGAAGCGGTACGATGACGCTGCCTTCGTAAAGCTCGGCGGCGTACACCGGCTTGCTGCCTTGAGCGATCAACTGTTTCAGATCGTCAAAGGGGAGCGGCTTGCCTGATTTGCTTTGCAACCAAGGCAGCCGGGCATAAGGCTCCGCGGGCTCCGCTTGTCCGCTTTCCTGTATCGTATGCTTGGCATCGGTATTGGTGGAGTTCGGCGCGTGCGCTGGTTTGCTCTTGGGCAGCTTGGCGTCGCCGGCGAAAGGCATTTCCTCGCCGGTTTTGGCGTCGACATACCAGATGCGGTCCGCGTTCTGCACGGTAATTTTCCAGAGCGCCTGCAGCGGACCGAAGTATAGTCTCTCGGTTTGATGCGGATATTCGATAAGTTCAAGCTGCACCAAGCTTTGATGCAGCGTTTGCAAGCTGAATAACGGGTAAGCGCCTTTGCCGTACTCGGTCAGCCGGTACGTATCCGCTTCTCCGGCGTGGATAACCAGATAGCCCGCTTCCGAGCCTCCGGCGCTGACGATGATGACCCAGCCACGCATGCCCGGTCCAAGCGGATAGCTTGTCCAGGACGCCTGCTGCCACGGCTCGAAGCCGGGCTGGAGCGCGAGCTGCTTCATAAACCGTTCCACGGCCGCTTGCAGCGTCGGAGCGGCAATGTCGGTTGCCGGTTCTGTCGTCGGAGCAGACGGAGGGGGCGACGGCTTTGTTTCCTGCACCGCATGCGCGGGAGGCGATTTGAGCGGCCAGGCCGCAAGCAGGCTTGTGCCGAGCAGCAGCGAGACGAGCGCGAACGTAAGCTTTTTCATAGTTTCACCTGCTTCGCTTAGGAGTCGTTGCCTGAGATCGGCATTATGCGCATTCCATTGCGAATATGCCTCTATTGTACAAGGTATGCGCCGAAAAGATTGTTAGAACCTGTAGCCTGTCCAAAAATACTTTCCTCGGAAAAACGTACCGTTTCGCGCCTGTTCGTCAGTACGCGGGCGGTTTCGCAGAGGAGACGTGGAACAATCCGCAGTTGATGGCGGATATTCGGATGCGCGGGCGGTACTGCCATTCGATTTCGCGGGAGCGGCCGGCGTACTGCGCCTCGATGTCCGGTCTTTGATCGGGCTCGGCGGTCTTGAGCAGCGCTTCGTAGTAATCGCGGACGCGGGCCTGTTCATCCGCGAGCCGAAGCTGGGCTTCCTTCGCCCAGCGGTGGTCGTACTTGGCCAGCTTGTTTTCCAGATGCTCTTCCAGATAAAGCACCGCGCGGGGCAGCGCAATCCGGTCCGGCGTAATGTAGACGTGAGCGGGCAGCTGCGGTGTAAAAGCGACCGGGGCGATCCAATCCATGAACCGCTCGCGGATCACGCCCGTTTGCAACTGGATGCCCAGCGAGTGAATTTCGCTGCGCTTCATATCGCAGGTCAGCTCCACCTTGTAATTGACGGCGAGCCAAGTATCGTAAGGCACGGTTGCGGATCGCCGAGGCTGCTCCGGCACGTGCTGCTCGAACAGCCGGACATACTTGCCCTTGGCCTGAACGGCGGCGAACAACTGCTCCAGCCGCCGGCTGCCGTAGGTGACTTCGTCCCGCGGAATGCGGGCGGTAAAAGCTGTCGGCACGAAGCCGAAGTAGCGGCCGAGGATGCTGTCTCCCTGCGGCGGTTGTGGTGCCCCGCTGGGAGCTGTGCCCGTCTGCGCCGAAGCTCCTGCGGAGCTTCCGACAGAGGGCTGGCCGGTCGCGGCCGTGGCTGCAAGCCCGGGAGCGGCGGTGCTGACGCCGGGCTGAGGCCCGCCGGGAGGGCCGTGCGGCTGCAGCTCGCGGTAGGCTTCCGGGTCGAAGACGAAGGTGCACGTCATCGTCTCCGGGGTGACGCCGGTCCGTTCGACGAAGCTCCAATAATAAGGGCGGTGATTCAAATCCTTGTCGGCGGAGGGCGACAGCTTCACGGTCACGTAGGCCGGATGCTTCTCCATAATGTCGCACTGCTCCGCTTCCAGATAGCGCAGCACGAAGGAGCGGATTTGATCCGCCGTCATCGTCATAGCCGGGCCTCCTCCCCGCCATGGTCCTGCCCGGGGATAGGACGGCCTACCGCATTCAGCACGTTTTGCAGCCGCGTGTTCTCCTGCGACTCCTGCTCCACCTCGGAGCGGACAACGGTGAACGATTGCCCCAGTTCGTCAAGCTGCCGGTGGATATCCTCCTGGCTGCGCGAAGACAAGATCAATTTGGCCAGATGCGATTCGAGCGACGTTTTTTTCTCGAACCGCTCCAGAATCGTATCCAGCTCGCCGATGACCAGCTCGAACATGTTGATTTTCTCATGCAACAGCGATAAGATATGCTCCTCGATGGTGCCGAGGGTGGACAGGTTGTAGATTTTTACGTCCTGCTGCTGACCGAGCCGGTGCACGCGGCCGATCCGCTGCTCCACCCGCATCGGGTTCCACGGAAGGTCGAAGTTGATCATATGGTGGCAAAATTGCAGATTAATGCCTTCGCCCCCGGCTTCGGTGGCGATCAGCACTTGGGCCCGGTTGCGGAACAAATCCATCATCCAGTCTTTTTTACCCCGGTTCATGCCGCCCCGGTAAGGGACGGCCGAAATTTTCCGCTCTTTCAAATATTGCAGCAAATATTCCTGAGACGCGCGGTACTCCGTGAAAATAATTACTTTTTCCCCGATGTCGCCGATTAGCTCCATCACTTTTTCGGCCTTCGTATTCGCTTTGATGCTGCGAATCAGCTCGACGAGCTCCCAGATTTTGGAGCGCAGCGGCGAGTTCTCTTCGGTTTTCTTGAACAGGTTGACGAGTGTGATGAATACCGCATCCCGGCTGGAGCACACTTCGCGCTGCAGCGTAACAAGCGACAAAATACTGCCGATATCGCCGCCGGACTCCTCGTAACGTCCGCGGACGAAGTGGGTCACGCCGTCGTACAGCGCCTGCTCTTCGGGCGAGAGCTGCAAAGGAATATTGCGAACGATCCGTTTGGTGAAATTCACGTTGCCGTCGCTGCGCCGGTTGCGGATCATGACCTTGCTCAGCTCGTGCTGAAGCTGCTCCTCGTTCTTCGGAATTCGCTTGTCCACGACGAAATTCGCCTGGAAGCTGCCCTGACCGCCAAGCTGCCCCGGCTTGAGCAGGGTAATCAGGTTATACAGCTCTTTCAAGTCGTTCTGCACCGGCGTCGCCGTCAGCAGCAGGCAGTACTTTTTGCGCAGCTCGTTGATAAACTGGTAGTTGGTGGTCTTTTTGTTCTTCAGCTTGTGCGCCTCGTCCACGATCAGCATATCGTATTCCAGCCCGAGCACGATGTCCCGGTGCGGGTCGCGCTTGGCCGTATCCATCGAAGCGACGACGACATCGTTCGCGGCCCACATGTATTCTTTTTTCTGGGCGACGGCGGAAATGCCGAATTTCTGGTTCAGCTCGCGCACCCATTGCAGCACCAGCGAAGCAGGCACGAGAATGAGCGCCTTACGGACAAGTCCGCGGATGATGTACTCCTTGAGAATAAGTCCGGCCTCGATCGTTTTGCCGAGCCCGACCTCGTCCGCCAGAATGGCCCGTCCGCGCATTTCGGTCAGTACTTTTTTGGCGGTATCGATCTGATGGTCCATCGGCACCAGATTCGGCAAATGCGACAAGCACTGAAGCTCGTCGAAGCTGCGGATCAGCCCCGATTGCTCAGCCTCTTCGGCCAGCCGGAACATCGTCCAGTCGTCCCACGGTCCGTTGCGCTGCGCCCGGTCGTGCAGCTCCTCGAACCAATCCCGTTCAAAATACAGCTGAACATGCTCATTCAATTGACGCAGGTGTTCTTTTCGCTCGGTGGATTGCATCGGACGCGCTCCTTTTCCATCGGGTAACGAATCGAGTCAATTTTTAGTATGTACGAAAATAAAGTCTTTCAAACGAACGGGCAATGCTTTATGATGAAAGGAATGAGGCTTGGCGGACGGACGCCGGGCTCTTGATTTCCATGGTGATAGGTCGGTAAAGAAAGGGAGAGCCGCCTTTGAGCAGACGCTTTCGTATCTGCCTGCGGCCTGCCCCGGATGCTCCATATTCGGTTCGAATGTCGCGCTCCGCACGACGCCGGTTGATGCGGAAGCGTCTCAGGCTTTGGATGAGACGGGTGATCTGCTCGTGGCTGGAGATCAGCGGGTATTCAGCGTCAACAGCAAAACGAACGAAGCCTGACAGCGCGGATAAGCCCGACCGGGAGATGCAGGTCCCGGCTTGCGTGCGGCAAAATGCCTTGCTGCTGCGAGGTAAAGCTAGCCGGCATTGCGGCCGGTGGCGATAGAAAATAGGAGGGATCGCGGATGACGCAGGAATGGCGATGGATTCGGTCCGGTTATGGTTCGCCGGCTTACAATATGGCGGTAGACGAAGCGATATTGACCGCTCACGGCGAAGGAGCGTCGCCGCCTACCGTGCGGTTTTACGGCTGGAATCCTCCGACGCTGTCGATCGGTTATTTTCAGAAGGCAAAAGAAGAGATCGATTTCGATGCGTTGGAGCGCGAAGGCATCGGCTTCGTCCGCCGGGCGACCGGAGGAAGGGCGGTGCTCCATGACAAGGAGCTGACATACAGCATTATCGTGTCCGAGGACTATCCCGGTATTCCGCGAAGCGTGACGGAAGCGTATCGGGTGCTGAGCGAAGGGCTGCTGCTCGGGTTCCGCAAGCTCGGACTGGCGGCTGATATGGTGCAGCTTGAAAGCGAGGAGGATAAGAGCAAGTACGAGTCGATGGGCTCGGCGGCCTGCTTCGATTCGCCTTCCTGGTACGAGCTTGTTGTGGAGGGGCGCAAAGTGGCCGGAAGCGCGCAGACTCGGCAGAAGGGCGTTGTGCTGCAGCACGGGTCGATTTTGCTCGATCTCGATGCGGACCAGTTGTTCCGCCTGCTGAGATTCAAAAACGAACGGATCATGGAACGGATGAAGCAGCAGTTTTTGCGGAAGGCGGTCGCGATCAACGATCTGCTTCGCAGTGTCGGACAACCGCCGGCTGGGCTGGCGCAGACGGAAGATGCGTTTCTGGCCGGCATGGCCGAGGGATTGGGCGTAAAGCTGGTTCCCGGAGAGCTGACCAAGTACGAGCAGGAACTGGCGGAACGGCTGGCGGAAGAAAAATATGGCAATGAAGAATGGAACCTTCGGAGATAGCGCTTCGAAGGTTTTTTATTTGGGGACGGTTCCCGTATCAAGTAGGTTTTGGAGATGGGAACATACGTTTTGATAATGCTGCTGAATTCGGTTATACTGTCACTAGACTAACAATCGGCTGAATCATTGTCAAAACGAAGCAAAGGACGGATTTTCAAGGTTGGATCAACGCGTTTTTGGGCGTACATCGTTCTAATTTTCCGCCAACTTAGATCGCTTTTGTCGAAAAAGATGAATAATACATCAACGAAAAAGAGAGCCTGACCGCGTAAAAAGAAGCTATCGGGCTTGTATTCCTTACTACACCGTTAAATCCGCTTTTTTCCTACTCGTAACACAATATATTGTGTTGTATAATGAATTTCGCATACCATATATTGTGATTCATCTTTGAAAATATTTCCGGGAGGTTGTTGTTTTGAAGACCATGCAGCAGACCAAATTGGATGGCTTAAGCGAAAAGATATTTCTTGACCGTTACGCGATGAAGGATGCCGATACCCGCAATACGAAGGTGGGAGATACGGTACTGGTGCTGACGAAGGACGATCCGAAATTTCCGGCCAAGGAAGTAGGGGAAGTCGTTGAACGTCAAGGAACCCAGGTCAAAGTCAAGCTGCGGAACGGAGAGATTGTCGATTCCTCCGTCGAGAAGCTGACGCTGACGCTGGAAAAAACGCCGCAGCAGATGTGGGACCGCTTGGCCGCTGCCATGGCTTCCGTGGAAGCAACTCCGGAGAAACGCAAGGAATGGACGGACAAGTTCCGTTTTGTGCTCGACGACTGGAAGCTTGTGCCCGGCGGGCGGATCGCCGCAGGAGCGGACGCAAGCGACGAATTGACGCTGTTCAACTGCTACGTCATCCCGTCCCCGCATGACAGCCGCGGAGGCATTATGGCGACGCTGTCCGAAATGACGGAAATTATGGCGCGCGGAGGCGGCGTCGGGATTAACCTGTCCTCGCTTCGTCCGCGGCGTTCCGTTGTCAAAGGGGTCAACGGTTCTTCGAGCGGCGCGGTGTCATGGGGCGGACTGTTCAGCTACACGACCGGCCTGATCGAACAGGGCGGAAGCCGCCGCGGCGCGCTGATGCTGATGATCAACGACTGGCATCCGGACGTGGTCGATTTTATTACCGTGAAGCAAACGATGGGCCAGATCACGAACGCTAATTTGTCCGTATGCGTCAGCAACGGTTTTATGAAGGCGGTCAAAGAGGATCTGGATTGGGAATTGGTCTATCCGGATACGACCGACCCCGAATATGACGAGCTGTGGGACGGCGATTTGGACAAGTGGAGAAAGACCGGTAAAAAAATAAACCATTACCGTACGGTCAAAGCGCGCGACGTGTGGCATACGATTATCGAATCCGCGTGGAAATCGGCGGAACCCGGGGTCGTATTCATGGAATATTACAACCAGATGTCCAACAGCTGGTATTTCAACCCGATCATCTGCACGAACCCTTGCGGCGAGCAGGGATTGCCGGCGTGGGGCGTATGCAATCTGTCCGCGATCAACCTGTCCAAGTTTTACGATGAGCATAGTCACGACGTGGCTTGGGACGAGCTTGCGGAAGTCGTTCGTTATTCCACGCGTTTTCTGGATAATGTTATTGACAAAACGCCGTATCATTTCGAACAAAACCGGGTGAACCAACAGGACGAGCGCCGTATCGGACTCGGCTCCATGGGTCTTGCCGAGCTGATGATTAAGCTGGGCATCCGCTACGGCAGTCCGGAATCGCTCGAATTCCTCGACAAGCTGTATGGCTTCATGGCGAAGGAAGCGTACTTGGCGTCTGCCGATATCGCGGAAGAGAAAGGCTCCTTCAAGCAGTTCGAAGCGGAACCGTTCCTGCAGAGCGGCTTCATGAAGCATATGACGTCCGTTTTCCCGGAAGTGGGCGCCGCCATCCGGCAGAAGGGCATGCGCAACGTAACGGTCATTACGCAGGCACCGACGGGCAGCACGGGAACGATGGTGGGTACCTCTACAGGGATCGAGCCGTACTTTGCGTTCGAGTACTACCGTCAAAGCCGTCTCGGCTTCGACAAGCAGTATGTGCCGATCGCTCAGGAATGGAAGGATCGGCATCCGAACGAAGAGCTGCCGGACTATTTCGTTACCGCTATGGATTTGTCCGCGGAAAATCATATTCGCGCACAGGCCGCCATTCAAAAATGGGTGGACAGCTCAATCTCCAAGACGGCGAACTGCCCGGCCGACTTTACGGTTGAAGAAACGACGCAGTTGTACGAGCTCGCTTTCGATCTGGGGTGTAAAGGCGTGACGATCTATCGGGACGGCAGCCGCGACGTGCAGGTACTTAGCACGGACAAGAAGGAAGAGAAGGCTGCGGAAGCGAAACCGGCAGCACAGTCGGCCGCGGCCGAGCCATCCGCTGCGGGCGAGGAGAAGTCGCTTACCAACCTGTCCCAATCGCTGGCGGTCAACATTGACGCCAAGACGGAGCAGGTGTTCGACAAGGAATACAAACGCCGTCCGCAGGCTCTACGCGGGGCGACGTATAAATTCAACACCCCGTTCGGGATGGCTTACATTACGATTAACGATATGAACGGCAGCCCGAGCGAAATATTCTTGAACGTAGGCAAAGCAGGTTCCGACGTCTTCGCGATGTCCGAAGCGCTGGGACGCGTCTGTTCGCTGTTCCTGCGCTACGGCGACCATGGAAACAAGGTGCAGCTGCTGATCAAGCACCTCAAGGGCATCGGCGGCTCCGGCGCGATCGGCTTCGGCGCAAACCGCGTCGAATCGATTGCCGACGCCGTCGCCAAAGCGCTTGAAATGCACGGCGATTTCTCCGATAGCGCGGATGACTACATCACCGCTACGCAGGAGGTCGTGATGGAAACGACCGCTCAATACGCGGTAACACGCAGCGCGGCCACGTCTCTTGACCTGTGCCCGTCCTGCGGCTCGGCTTCGCTGATTAACACCGAAGGTTGTAAAAGCTGCAGCAACTGCGGCTACAGCCGCTGCAGCTAGAAAAGAGGCCTCCGGGCCTCTTTTCTCTTTTGTGTGTGAGTTGTAATTAAAAATGTCGCTGATTTGAAGATAAAATGTCGTTGAGTTTGAACATATATGTCGCTGGCCCATGCCTTGATGGTGCGGGCTTTTTTATGTTTTTATTCGTTTTTACTGACTGGTTTTGTTAAGTGACATTTTACTGGTACTACGTAAGCGATGGAGTTTAAATGAAAGATATATTGTCGTTTTATGCAAGCAAATAGCTGAACGGTAAACCCAGTTCTCACTTCTTCATGATTCGGGTCACAGTTCAGGAATGCTTGATGCTTTTTTCATCAATTCGGTATGATCGTGGCAATGTTTTTCATCTGGATTTAACCCCATGCTGGATCAAGTAGTTCCATAATTTTTCTCCATCATGATCGCTAAGTTTAACCAATGTAGCATTGAGCACAGGAAGCTCCGGAATTAATTGTTTAATCTTTTTGTGACTAAACGGCTGGATAAAGAAAAGCGCTTCGTTTAAATATTGATAGGGACTGTAAATTTTGTAGTGCGGCCGGGCAAGGTCGTTCATTCTAGTGGGTGGGAGCCCCATCAGGATAAAGCCTAACCAACAGTCCTGTAGCTAGTTCTTGGAGGCTAATCGGTAACGGTTGGATTTAAGCGTAGAACGGCAACACATAACGGGCCGAAAGCGCAAGCTGAAGTGATTGAGCCTCGAAAGTACGTGGAGACAGGCCGATGTAGTTACACATGCAGAAGGCAGAATCGGTTCTAACGATAAGGTGAGTTTGAACCGGCGCTCCAGGGTCTAAGAGCTTTGCACGTTACAGATCGAGAATGAACGGTAACCCGGGAGACCCTATCTCTTCCTCGAATCAGCGGGCATGCCGTACAAGTGAAAACCACCGGAGGAATCGACCTTTCCGTCGGAGCGGTTCTGGCGCTGTCCAGCGCGTTTACGGCA
>JBHJMN010000063.1:0-19645 GCA_042219835.1 Paenibacillus elgii | reverse complement strand
ACACGGAAATCGAGGAGAAGCTGGCTGAGCTGTGGAGCGAAGTGCTGGGCGCGGACCGGATCGGCGTGCATGACAGCTTCTTTGAGCGCGGAGGACATTCCTTAAAAGTAACCAGACTTGTTACCCTGATCCACAAGGAATTGAGCGTCAAGCTGTCCTATCGCGATATTTTCGAAAAACCGACCATCCGCTCATTGGCTGTACATATCGGCGAGGTTGAGCAGGAACGGTTCGTGTCCATCCCGCCGGCCCCGCCAGCGGCTTACTACCCGCTGTCTTACGCGCAGAACCGGATGTTCATCCAGCAGCAAATTTACCCGGACAGCACCAGCTACAACATCTCGCTCGTTTACTTGGTGCAAGGGCGTCTGGATAAGCCGAAAATAGCGGAAACGTTCAACCGGCTGGCGCAAAGACACGAAAGCTTGAGAACCTGCTTTACGCTCGTTCAGAATTCTCCGGTTCAGCGAATACTGGACCGCGTGGAACTTGGTTTCGAAGAGTATTCATGCCCGGAAGAACAGCTGGAACCGGTGATTCACCGTTTGATTCGGCCGTTTAATTTGGAGCGGGCGCCTTTGCTGCGCGCTGGGCTTGTCCAAGTCGGCAGCGACCGGCATGTGCTGGTTCTCGACATGCATCATATCGTTGCCGACGGGATGTCCGTCGATCTGATCGCGGCCGATTTTTTTGCCATGTATGCCGGCGACGAGCTGCCGAAGCTGCCCATTCATTATAAAGATTATGCCGTGTGGGAGCAGAGCCGGGAGCGGAAGGAGCTGGCCAAGAAGCAGGAGACGTACTGGCTGGACGTTTTTTTTCGCCCGGTTCAGCCGCTGGAGCTGCCGATTGATTATCCGCGCGACTTCGGTGTTCAGGATTCCGAGGCCGCCATCGCCAGCTTTGTCTTGGACGCGGACTGGACCGCTAAGGTTCGGGACTTGGCTTTCCGCCATCAAGTGTCGCTGTACGTGCTGCTGCTGGCTGTTTATAATGTACTGCTTGCCAAGTGCTGCGGACAAGAGGATATAGTGGTCGGCACCGTGACATCGGGCCGGAACCATGACGATTTGAAGCAGGTGGTGGGTATGTTCGCCAATACGATCCCACAGCGCAATTTTCCGGCAAAGCATAAAACGTTTTTCCAGTTTCTTCAAGAGGTGCATGACAACGCGCTGCAAGGGTTTCAGCATCAGGAATATCCGTTGGAAAAACTGGTCAACCGGCTGAATTTGAAGCGGGATCTGAACCGGAATCCGCTGTTCGATACCTTTTTTCAAATTCAGTATTTCGAGGAACGGCAGCAGGAAATCGGGGAACTGTTGTTTACCCCGTATCCATACCGGAAAAACAACACGTCCCAGTTTGAGCTTGAGCTGTCGGTCGAGGAAGAACAGGAGCGGCTGCAATTTCATCTTCATTATTCCTCGCAGCTGTACAAGCGGGAAACGATCGAAAGTCTATGGGATGCCTATTATGAAGCACTTCAAAAGGTTATCGGGGACGAGCATATCCAGCTGGGCGATATGAGGTTGTCCGTAGAGCCCAGGCCAAGCGAGGATATGATCAAGTTAAGCGAGAGCATCCAATTTAATTTCTAATAAACAGAGGATGTGTATCTGATGGAGGGGAATAGCACGTTTGTCGCTGCCAATCCAAAAAACCGGAAACAGAAGAGTTATTGGATGGAAAAGCTGCGAGCGGCGGAGCTCAAGGACGTTCTGCCCAGACGGCACGCAGGGCAGCCGCAGGAACAGCAGGCGGCCGCATCCGGCAAGGCTGAATTGCGTCTCGTTTTGCCGCCGCACCTCTCGCAGAAGCTGAATCAGCTTAGCGGCCAGTCGGATGTTACGCTTTTTATTGTGCTGCTGTCCGCATTCATCGGCTTTTTGCATCGGTATACCGCTCAGGAACAACTGTATGTGGCCGTTCCCGTTTATGATGGCGAGCGCCAGAGCGGGCTCCTGAGCGAGGCCAATGAACTGCTCCCGGTCGGCGGGACGATCGAAGACGGCATGGGCTTCCGCTCGCTGCTCATCGCGATGAAGGAGGAATTTGTTCAGGCGATGGAGCATAGGGATTATCCTCTGGCTGAAGTGTTCGAGGGATTGCAGCTTAATCCTGTGCAAGCGGACGAATGGCTGTGCCAGCTCGTTTTCGCCAGCGAAAACGTACATCGCCTGGAACGCGTGCTCGGCAATCCCCGCTATCAGCTTCTGGCTCTGTGCAAACGGGAAGAAGAGCGCGTCGAGCTGAGCTTTACGTTTGACCGAAGAAATTACGATGAAGAAGAACTCCGGCGTATGCTCCCTTGCTTTCAGGTGTTTCTCGGCGCAGTGCTGGACGATATGTCGCTGGGCCTGTCGAGCGCCAGGCTGATAAGCGGGGAGGAAGAGGCGGTGCTGTTGGCCGAGTTCAACCGGACGCGTCTGGACTATCCCGCGGATCGGACGGCAATCCGGCTGTTTGAGGAACAAGCGGACCGGACGCCGGACCGTGTCGCCGTTGTTCACCGGGAGCAGCGGATGACATATCGTGAGTTGAACCAAAAGGCGAACCGTCTCGCACGCAAATTGAAATCGCTTGGGGTGCGGCGGGAAACGTTCGTAGGTCTGATGCTGGAGCGCGGCCTGGACATGGTGGCGGGCATTCTCGGCATTATGAAAGCCGGAGGCGCGTATATTCCGCTGGACCCGAACAGCCCTGGCAACCGGATTGCTCACATGATCAGCGAAAGCCGGCCACTGCTTGTGGTCACGCGGGAAGAAATGGCCCAGCGGCACTCCCTTTCCCAGGCGCTGCTGCTGGAGAGCTTGGCGGAGGATGACGGGCGGGAGAACTGCGACAATCCGGAGCCGGTCAATGAGCCGACCGATCTGGCCTATCTGCTGTTTACGTCCGGCTCAACGGGAGCACCGAAAGGTTCCATGATCGAGCATCGCAACATCGTTAATCTGGTTGCCGGTCTGCAGGAGCGGATACTGAAAAATTACGAGGGCCAGTGCCTGCGGATCGCACTGCTCGCCCCTTTTATATTCGATATGTCCGTAGAGCAAATGTTCGGTTCATTGCTGCTGGGTCACAGTCTGTATATTGTGCCTGAAGAAGCGCGGGCGGACGGGGAGCGGCTGCTGGAGTTTTTTATCAGCGAGCGCATCGATTTGTCGGACGGCACGCCGAGCCATCTTGTGCTGCTGCTGGAAGCGATGAAGCACCATCCCGAAGGGCTGGAGATGAAGCAGTTGGTCATCGGGGGCGAATCGCTGCCGAAGGAAACCGTAGAACGGCTTTTCAGCCGGCTTGGCCCGTCCGCGCCGATTATAACGAACAGCTACGGGTTAACGGAATGCTGCGTCGACTCGACGTATTTTGATATAACGGAACAAAATATTGAGCTTTATCACCGCCTGCCGATCGGCTATCCGCTGCCAAACCAGGAAGTGTACATCGTAAACAGGCAGCATATGTTGCAGCCTGTCGGCGTGGTCGGCGAGCTGTGCATCGGAGGCGGCAATATCGGGCGGGGATATTTAAACCGGGACGAGCTGAATGCGAAGGCGTTTGTCGACAACCCGTTCCGCCCGGGGCAAAAAATGTACAAGACTGGGGACTTGGCCAAGTGGCTGCCGGATGGAAATGTTGAATGTCTGGGAAGGATGGATACCCAAATCAAGATCAGGGGCTACCGCATCGAGCTGGATGAAATCGAAAACAGCCTGCGCAAGCATCCGGCGGTCCAGGACGTAAAGGTGCTTGCCGTCGATCCGCTGGGCGGCGATAACCGGAAGGCGCCGGAACAGAGCGGCAGCGCCAAGCAGCTTTGCGCTTATATTGTCGTCAGCCGGCCTGTGGACAATGCCGATTTGCGGCAATTTTTGGGGCAGGAGCTGCCCGATTACATGATCCCTGCGTATTTTGTCCGCCTGGACCGGATGCCTTTGAATCAAAATGATAAGGTCGACCGCAGCAAGCTACCGTCGCTCGACCTGTCGGTCTATACGGAGGGCACCGAAGCAACAGCCGCCCCTACGAACGAACAGGAGCGGAGATTGGCGGAATGCTGGAAAGAGGTGCTGGGGCGCGAGTCGATCGGCATTAAGGATAATTTTTTCGGCATTGGCGGCGATTCGATCAAGGCGATTCAACTGGTGTCCCGGATGCGGCAGCAGCAGTACAAGCTTGCCGTGCGAGACGTGTTCCAATTTCCGACGATTGCCGAGCTGGCGAAAAAAATCGTCCGGACGAACCGGGAGGCCGACCAGTCCGAAGTGACCGGGATCGTGCCGTTGACTCCGATTCAGCGGGACTTTTTTGGCGGCTGTCCGGCTGATATCCACCATTACAACCAGTCGGTGCTGCTGGAGACGGAGCCCGAACTGGATGAGGCGGCGGCCCGCTTTATTTTTACGCATTTGCAGGCGCATCATGATGTGCTCCGGATAACGTTTCCGCTCGAAGGCGGGCGGCGCATCCAGGTGAATCGGGGCACGGATTTGCCGGTGTCGGTGCAGCGCTTTGATTTGCGGGGGTCCGGTGAGGCCCGCGAGCAGTTCCGCCTCCGGGAAAAGGAGCTGCAGTCCGGCATCGATCTGGAAAGCGGCCCTTTGATGCGGGTGGGGCTTTTTGAGCTGGACGGGGTAAACCGGTTGTTGATTTCGGTTCACCATACGGTGATCGACGGGATCTCGTGGCGCATATTGATCGAAGATATCGATACGCTGTACCGGCAGTACAAGGAAGGGAAACCGGCTTCGCTGCCTTTGAAGTCCGACTCGTTCAAGCAATGGGCTGAGCAGTTGGAGAGCTATGCCCGCAGCGATGCGTTGGCCAAGGAAATTCCGTATTGGCAGGAGTCTGCGTCGTTAGCCCGGTCACTGCTCCGGATTGAGCGGGATTCGCCTGATGCGGCGTATTATGTCCGGGATGAAGAGGTGCTGTCCCTGACATTGAGCGAATCGGACACCGCGGCTTTGCTGTATCAGGTGCACCACGCATTTTTGACGGAAATTAACGATATATTGCTCACGGCGCTCGGCCGCGGCGTTTGGCGCGCTTTCGGCATCCAAGCGGTGCAGGTCGAGCTTGAGGGCCATGGCCGAGAGCCGATTGTGCCTGATTTGGATTCAAGCCGCACGGTGGGCTGGTTCACGAGCTGGTACCCGGTGCTTGTAGACGTTTCTGGCGGAGATGACCCGGCGGGCCAGATCAAACGGGTCAAGGAAACGCTGCGTGCGGTGCCGAACAAAGGGATAGGTTACGGAATTTTGAAATATTTGGGTGATCCGCAGGCATGCCAATTCAGCGAACGGCCGCAAATTTGTTTTAATTATTTGGGACGGTTTGACGAGGATGTCAACGAATCGCTGTTTTCGATGGCTGATGAGGCGCTTGACAGCAATGAAAGCGCCAATCGCACGCGGGAGAACGATTTTATCATGGACGGCGCGGTTATGGACGGCAAACTGCAGGTGCATATGTCCTACAGCCCCAAGCAGTATAATCCTGCCACCGCTCAAGGGCTGCTCGACGCTTTCCGCGATGAGCTGCTGGGCCTGATTGCTTTTTGCGCTTCCCGGACGGGCTCGGAGGTTACGCCAAGCGATCTGGGCTTTAAAGAGCTGAGCATGGAACAGTTGGATCATTTTTTTGATTGAAGCTGGAAGTTCGCAAGCGGGAAACGGGAGGGAGCATAGGATGAGCGAGCTTGTTCGACAGAACATTAAGGACATCTACCGGATGACGCCGACCCAGGAAGGGATGTACTTTCACTATTTGCTGGACAAGGATTCATTGGCGTATTTGGAGCAGACGGTATACCGGCTTCATGGAAATCTCGACATGCCGCTGGTCAAGCGGAGCCTGGAGGAGTTGTTCAGCCGTTACGACATCCTTCGAACCGTATTTAATCACGAGAAAGTCGACGTTCCCCTTCAGGTTGTGTTGAAGCAGCGGGACGTCGATTTCTTTTATAAGGACCTAAGGGAGATGACGGATGAAGCCGGGCGGACGGAATACCTGACCGCCTATAAATCGTCGGATAAACAGCGGAAATTCGATCTGACCAAGGATGTTTTGATGCGGGTCGCCGTTTTCAGGCTGGGCGAGCGGGAATACGAGTTTATTTGGACCTCTCACCACATTTTGATGGACGGCTGGTGCGTGGAGATTTTGGTGTCCAATTTCTCGGATATCTACAGCGATCTGGTTCACGGTCGTCCGAGCCGTCTGACGCCCGTGAAGCAATACCGCGCCTATGTCGAGTGGTTGGAAGCGCAGAACCGGCAGCAGACGGCGGATTTCTGGAAGCATTACCTGCGCGGATTCGAGGAGCAGACCGCCATTCCGGCATGGAGCTTGCCGGAGTTGACACATGCCGCTTATAATCCGGAGCAGGTGAGGCTGGAGCTGAGCCGGGAGCAAACCGATGCGTTGAACCGGATAGCCGGAAAAAACCATGTGACGTTGAGCACGGTGATGAAAACGGCATGGGGCGTCCTGCTGGCCAAGTACAACCGGAAGCAGGATGTCGTTTTTGGCGGCGTCGTTTCCGGCCGTCCCGCCGAGCTGGACGGCGTTGAAGATATGGTAGGCTTGTTCATCAACACAATTCCGGTGCGGATTATGGCCGAGGACCAAACCCGGTTGAGCGACCTGTTCAAGCGGGTTCAAGCGGATGCGGCAGAGACGGAGCCGTTTCATTATTATTCGCTGGCGAAAATTCAAGCGGACAGCAGTTTGAAGCAAAACTTGTTTGACCATATTTTCGTGTTTGAAAACTTTCCGCTGGCCGAGCGGCTCGATCAGGCCGTTCAATCGGGAGCCGAATCCGGCGGGGCGCAAGCGGAGTTTACAATTAGCGACGTCCAGTCGTTCGAGCAGACGCATTACGATTTCAATATTTTGATTGCGCCTGGCGACAAGCTGTACGTGCAGTTTGATTTCAATGGCGCTGTGCACAGCAGAGCGTTCGTCGAGAGACTGGCGAAGCATTATGAGCTTGTGCTGAACCAACTGGTGGCGGAGGACGGGCGGACGGTCCAGGAAATTGAGCTGGTCGGGGACGAAGAGAAAGCGACGCTTGTTCACAAGTTCAATGCGACGGACGCCGCTTATCCTGACGGGCAAACGATCCACGGCCTGTTTGAAGCGCAATGCGAGCTTACGCCCGACCGGACGGCAGTGCTGTGGGAGGGCGCGGCGATGACGTACCGGGAGCTGAATCGCAGAGCCAATCAGTTGGCGCGGACCTTGAGGGCCAAGGGCGTGCAGCGTGAAGCGGCCGTCGGGCTGCTGATCGAGCGTTCGCCGGAGATGTTTATCAGCGTATTGGCGATTCTGAAAGCGGGCGGAGCTTATTTGCCATTGAATGCCGGGCATCCACAGGAACGGATCGAATATATGCTGGCAGACGCCGGGGTCCGCTGGATCATTACTGACATCCAGGGGGGCGGCGCGTTTGCGGGCCAATACGAGACGATCGACGTTCATGATGCGGATTCCTATGCGGAATGCGGCGATAATCCGGACGAAGCTTGCGGACCGGAACAGTTGGCTTACATCATTTATACGTCTGGCTCCACGGGCCAGCCCAAGGGGGTCATGGTTGAGCACCGATCGGTGATGAACCGCTTGAATTGGATGCAGGAGGCTTATCGGCTGCACGAAAACGATACGATTCTGCAAAAAACGCCGCTCACCTTCGACGTGTCGGTATGGGAACTGTTCTGGTGGTTTTTCGCCGGGGCCAAGGTGTGTTTGCTGCCGCCCGGAGCGGAAAAGAACCCCGATGCGATTGTCGATATCGTTGAGCAAAAGCGCGTTACCGTCATGCACTTCGTTCCTTCGATGCTGGTTGCCTTTCTCCATTACGTGGAGGAATCGGCCGAAGTTGACAGGCTAGGGAGCCTGAAGCGGGTAATGGTCAGCGGCGAAGCTTTGACGGAGGCGCATGTGCACAAGTTCAACGAGACGCTCCATGCCGCCGGGGGCACCGAGCTGACCAATCTGTACGGTCCGACGGAGGCGACGGTGGACGTCACGTATTACGATTGTCCGCCGGGAGAGGCAATCCGTAGAGTTCCGATCGGCAAGCCGATCGACAACACCCGTATCTACATTGTGCATCATGACCGGCTTCAGCCCGTCGGCGTTCCGGGCGAACTGTACATCGCCGGGGCCAATCTGGCCCGCGGCTACCGCAACAGGGAAGCCCTGACCGCCGAAAAATTCATACCAGGTCTGCCTGGCCTGAGCGAGCGGCTGTACCGGACCGGGGATCTGGCGCGCTGGATGCCGGACGGTTCCATCGAGTATTTGGGCCGACTCGATCATCAGGTGAAGATTCGCGGCTTTCGCATTGAGCTTGAAGAAATAGAATCCGCGCTGCACGGGCACGAAAAGCTGCAGGGCGCCGTCGTCTCTGTCCGTGAGGAGGGCGGCGACAAAAAGCTGGCGGCTTACGTCAAGGCGGCACAGGAAGTGTCGGCTGCCGAGCTGCGCAGCTATTTGAGCCGCAAGCTGCCCGAGTATATGGTCCCGGCGGAGTTTGTCCTGGTAGAAGAAATCCCGCTGAACCCGAGCGGCAAAGCGGACCGCAAGCGGCTGCACGCTTTGGAAGGAAAGCGTTTGGCGGCGGAAACGGCGTTCAAGGAGCCGGCGACGGGGCCTGAAAAAGTGATTGCTGATATTTGGAAAGAGGTGCTGCAGGTGAAAACGGTCGGGATCCACGACAACTTTTTCGATCTGAACGGCACCTCGCTCGACGTCATCAAGGTTACCAGCAAATTGAAAAAGGCGTTTAACAAAGAATTTGAAGTCGTTTCAATGTTTATGTACCCCACGATTGCGCAGTTTTCCAAGCATGCGCTGGAGCAGCCGGAGGAGACGCCGCAGGATTTGGACCGGGAGGCGGTTTTACAGGCTGCAAACACTAGGCTGCTGAGCAATGTAGCCAGATTCAAGCAGCAGGGGCGCGGGTAGGCCAGACCGATTCCGGCAAAGAAAAGAGGGTTTGCAATGAAAAGCAGTGAGCCGAGAACAGGGCTGGAAATCGCCGTGATCGGAATGGCCGGCCGGTTTCCGGGTGCCCGAAATATCGAGCAGTTTTGGGATAACCTCGTCAACGGGGTGGAATCCGTTACGTTTCTGACGGAGGAAGAGCTTGAACAGGCGGGAGTCCGTCCGGAAACATACAGGCAGAAGGACTACGTGAAATCGTGCGGCTGCGTGCTGGAGGACAAGGACCGCTTTGATGCGGCCTTTTTCGGCTACACGCCTGCCGAAGCGGAAATTATGCATCCGCAATCCAGGATTTTTCATGAATGCGCCTGGGAAGCGCTGGAGCACGCAGGCTACGACCCTTTGCGGTATGGGCAGCGAATCGGCTTGTTTGCGGCCGCGAGCTCCAGCTTTGGCTGGGAAATTACGACCCGTCTTTCGGGCAAAAGGGAGCGCCTTGGCGATTATGCGTCTTGGCTGCTGGACAGCCGGGATTTTTTGCCCACGCGGGTGTCATATAAATTGAATTTGACCGGGCCAAGCGTGCTGCTGAATACGACGTGCTCCTCTTCGCTTGTGGCCATTGACGCGGCTTGCCGCAGCCTGCTGACCGGACAGTGCGAGATGGCGCTTGCAGGAGGCGTCTCCATCGTCACCGACCCGAAAGAAGGATACCTGTATCAGGAAGGGATGATTCTTTCGCCCGACGGCCACTGCAGAGCTTTTGACGCAGAAGCCAAAGGCACCATCGGCGGCGAGGGGGCAGGTCTGGTTGTGCTCAAGCCGCTGGAGGACGCGCTTCGGGATCGCGATCATATTTTGGCGGTGATCAAAGGCTTCGCCGCCAATAACGACGGAAACCGCAAAATCGGCTATACCGCCCCCGGCACCATCGGTCAAAGCGAAGCGATCGCGTTGGCGCTGGGCATGGCAGGTGTCGATCCGGAAAGCGTTACGTATGTGGAAACGCACGGGACGGGAACCGTTTTGGGCGATCCCGTAGAAATCAAGGCGCTAAGCAGCGCTTTTGCATCGTCGAAAAAACAATTTTGCCGCATTGGCTCGGTCAAGACAAATATCGGCCATCTGGATGAAGGGGCGGGCATTGCGGGTTTGATAAAGACAGTCCTTGCTTTGCAGCATCGGGTGCTGCCGCCGAGTCTGAATTTCGCGGTGCCGAATCCGATGATCCATTTTGAGGACACCCCTTTCTATGTGAATGAGGCGGCGTCCAAGTGGGAGAGCGAGCGGTATCCTTTGCGCGCCGGCGTGAGTTCCTTCGGGATCGGGGGTACAAATGCCCACCTTGTTCTGGAAGAGGCGCCGCCGCTTGCGGAATCGGAAGCGGGGCAGCCGGAACAGGAATCCGCCCCATGCGAGGGGGCTTCGCTGCTGCTGTTTTCGGCTAGAACCGCAACGGCGCTTGAACAGGCGACAGTCCGTTTCGTGGATTACCTGCGGGCCAATCCCGAGGCCAGCTTAAGCGACGCGGCATTTACGCTGCAGATTGGCCGGGCCGTTTGGGAGCACAGACGGGCGCTTGCCGCATCGAATGCCGCGGAAGCGATCGAGCGGCTGACCGCAAACGACCCGGCGAAGGTGCATACGTCTGTCAGCAAGGACGAGGCGCTGCCGATCGTATTTTTGTTTCCCGGTCAAGGCTCGCAGTATGTGGAGATGGGAAAGGCGCTATATGAAAACGAACCCGTCTTTCGTCAAGAACTGGACCGCTGCTTGCGCATTATCGGACATGAAACGAACGAGGATTTCAAGTCCATTCTGTATCCTGAAGCGCTTAGCGGTGATGTCGGACAAAAGATTAATGAAACCAGGTACGCCCAGCCGTTGTTGTTCAGCTTTGAATATGCGCTCGCTTCGCTGTTGATAAACTGGGGCATTGCTCCGTCCGCAATGATCGGACACAGCCTGGGTGAATATGTGGCGGCCTGCGTTTCGGGCGTCATGACGCTGGAGGAAGCGCTCCGGCTGGTAGTAATCCGGGGCCGGCTGATGCAAAGTATGCCGCATGGCGCGATGCTCAGCGTTCAACGGCCGGAAGAGGAAATGCTTCGCTTGCTCCGAACGGAGGTGCAGTTCTCCGGCGTATCGGTCGCTGTGATTAATAGTCCGATGCACTGTGTCGTATCCGGACCCGAGGAAGCGATCCGTTTGCTGGAGGAGAAGCTCACTGAACAGGCATGCCCGAACTTTCGGGTGCATACCTCGCACGCTTTTCACTCCCCGATGATGGCGCCGATGGTCCCGGCGTTCAAAGAGGCCTTCGAGCAAGTGAGCATGAAAGAGCCGGCTATTCCTTATTTATCGAATGTAAGCGGGACCTGGATGGAGGCGGGCCAAACTGCCGATCCCGACTATTGGACGGCGCACTTGCTATCGACGGTCCGTTTCTCGGACGGTCTGCTGCGTCTGCTCCGCTATGAGCAATGCGTCCTAATCGAGGTCGGGCCGGGGCGGTCGCTAAGCGGCTTTATCCACCAGCTCAGCCAAAAGACCGAACGGCACCGGCTGCTTAATTTGGTGAGGCACCCAAAAGAAAGCACGGCGGACGATGAACATTTGATCTTTCAAATCGGCAAGCTGTGGACTTGGGGAGTCCGAATCGATTGGGAGCAATTTCACCGTCATGCGTTAAGGCGCCGCATTCCACTGCCTTCCTATCCGTTTGAGGGAGGTTATTACTGGCTGCAAGCGGATATCGAAGACATGGCGGCGCGCGAGCGGACGTTGTTTTCCGGCACAAAGGAACCGCTCGACCACTGGTTCTACGTTCCGGTGTGGAAGCAAGATCGAAGTCTTGCCGCGGAAAACGGAACTCCTCGATCCATTGCCCGCGCGTTGCTGTTTGCTGGGACGGACGGAGGGCTGGAAGACAAGCTGCAGGAGACGCTGCAAGCAAGAGGCGTTGACGTTACGGTGGTCTATTCCGGCGAATCATATGCCCGACTCGCCGACCGTGCCTACACGCTTCGAGCTGCGCACGGAGATGATTATGACCGCCTGTTTTCCGCGCTGGAAGCTTCTGGACAAGGGCCCGACCTTATCGTTCATGCCTGGGAAGTAGGCGGCGGGTCAGCTGAAGGCGGAGCCGCCGGACGATCGCGAGACGGCGGGCTGTTCCCGCTGCTGCGGATTCCCCAGTCGATCGGGCGGCAGCGAATCAACCGCCCGGTCGAAGTCATTGTCATGACGACCGGGGTGCACCATGTGACCGGGGAAGAGCCGCTTTGTTACGAGAGGGCAGCCGCCCTGGGAGCGGTCCGCGTCATACCGCTGGAGTATGCGAATATAACTTGCCGGAGTGTGGATGTCGTCACGCCTGCCTCGGGCGTGTGGGACGATCGGCTTGTCCGCATGTTGGCGGACGAGATGACGAGCGGCTTGGAGGATGAGCTCGTCGTTTACCGCGGTACGAGCCGCTGGACGCAAACGATTGAAAAAATGCCCTTGCGAGTCGTCGATGGCGTACCTTCGCTGTTGAGGAAGCAGGGCGTTTACATGATTGCAGGGGGGCTCGGAGGTATCGGTCTGGCGATTGCGGTCTACTTGCTGAAGGAGCTGCAGGCGAAGGTGCTGATTTTAAGCCGCACCTTGAGCGCCGACCGGCTGAAGCGCGCGGAGAAGTTGAAGTCCATCGGCGGCGCAGGCGAGTTTATGATTCTGCAAGCCGATGTAACGGATGCCGGT
This sequence comes from Paenibacillus elgii, assembly GCA_042219835.1. Classification (GTDB taxonomy): domain Bacteria; phylum Bacillota; class Bacilli; order Paenibacillales; family NBRC-103111; genus Paenibacillus_G; species Paenibacillus_G elgii_A. The sequence goes on along the minus strand of JBHJMN010000063.1, from coordinate 6,943 downwards.
CAGCTTCAGAAAGCCGTGTCGGACGGGGAGTCGCGGTTTGGCGCCATCCATGGGGTCTTCCATGCCGCCGGTTTGCCGGACGGGGGACTAATGCAGTTCCGGTCGGATGAGGATTCGTGGCGGGTGCTTGGGTCCAAAATGGACGGGACGGCGAATCTGTACCGTCTGTTCCAGCCCAAAGGGCTGGATTTTCTGCTGCTGTGCTCGTCCATCAGCTCGGTGTTGGCCCCGATCGGCCAGGTCGCGTATTGCGCGGCCAACAACGTGCTGGACAGCTTTGCTTCGGCCTGTTTTGCAGACGGAAGCATGCGCGTTTTGTCTATCAACTGGGATACGTGGCGCGATACGGGGATGGCGCTGGAGGCGGAGAAACAAGCAATGAAGGCTGCGGCTCCGGCCGACGGCTGGATGCTGGAGGACGGATTGCTCGCGGCCGAAGGGATTGAAGCGCTGAAGCGGATACTGCATACCCGGCTTCCGCAGGTGATCGTGTCCGCCACCGACCTTCACGGCCGGATGCGGGTCAACCGCAAAGACGCGATCCTGGCCGGGCTTCGGGAGGAGTCCGCCCAGCAGGGAAGCGTCACGGCGGCGATGGAGGACCGGGAGGCCGCGATTGCCGCCATTTGGCGGGAGCATTTAGGTTTCGAGCAGATCGGCGTTCACGATAATTTCTTTGATCTCGGCGCCAGCTCGCTGGACCTGATTCAAATCCGGATGAAAATTATTGACAAGCTACAGGTCGAAATCGGCATTGTGGATTTGTATACCTACACAACCATTTCGTCGTTATGCAAGTTTATGGAAGGTGAGCAGGGCCGGGAACAGGACGCGGAGGAGGAAAGCGCCGTGCTGGCGAGACAGGGCGACGATCGGAGGCAGAATCGTCTGCAGCAGCGAAAGCGGCAAATCAGAGGAGGGGATTAAGTGAGCGAGCAGCAAAACGAGAACCGCAACGGTCTGGAGGTTGCCGTCATCGGCCTGTCGTGCCGATTCCCCGGAGCGAGCAATTGGGTTGAATTTTGGGAAAATTTGAAAAACGGCAAGGACAGCATCTCCTCTTTTTCGGACGAGCAATTGGAGCGGTCCGGCATTGAGAAGGAATTGCGCAACGATCCCGCATATGTGAAGGCCAAAGGGATTCTTGGGGATGCGGAGTGGTTTGACCCTTCCTTTTTTGGCTATACCCCCACCGAAGCGGCACTGATGGACCCGCAAATCCGGATTTTTCACGAGTGTGCCTGGCATGCGCTGGAGGACGCGGGCTATGATCCGAAGGCCTATGCGAGACCGATCGGCCTGTATGCAGGCAGCTCCAATCATCTTGATTGGCAGGCAAGAACGCTTGTATCCGAACTGGAGATTGACGATTTCTCCAAATCGCTCCTTAGCGATAAGGACTTGCTCGCTCAACTGATAGCTTACAAGCTGCACCTTACCGGTCCGGCGTTTACGGTGCAGGCCGCCTGCGCAACATCGCTCGTCGCCGTTCATTTGGCCTGTCAAGCCCTGATCGGCGGGGAGTGCGATATGGCGCTGGCGGGGGGCGCATCAATCACCGTACCCGAGCAGCAAGGATATTTGTATCACGAGCATATGCATGAATCGCCCGACGGCCGCAGCCGGGCGTTCGACGCCAGTGCACAGGGGACGGTTTTCAGCAACGGGGCGGGCGTTGTCGTGCTGAAAATGCTGGAAGATGCGCTAGCCGACGGAGATCACATCTACGGCGTGATCAAGGGAAGCGCCATCAATAACGACGGCAGCCGCAAGACCGGCTTTACCGCTCCGAGCCCGCAAGGTCAAGCGGAGGCGATCCGAGGGGCGCTCCGGGCTGCCGATGTCGCCCCGGAAACGATCACTTACATCGAGGCGCACGGAACGGCTACCCCGATCGGAGATCCGATCGAAATTGAGGCGCTTAAAGCGGCGTTTCACAGCAGCCAAAAAGGATTTTGCAAAATCGGTTCGGTGAAAAGCAACTTCGGCCATCTGGACGCGGCGGCGGGCATTGCGGGACTGATCAAAACGCTGCTTGCGCTCAAGCACAGGCTGATTCCGCCGACCCTGCATTTTACCGTGCCGAATCCGCGGATTGATTTTCAGAACAGCCCGTTTGAGGTCAGCGCCCGGCTGGAGCCTTGGAAGCGAGATCTGACGCCACTCCGCGCGGGGGTCAGCTCGTTCGGAATCGGAGGCACCAACGCCCATATTATTTTGGAGGAGGCGCCGGAAAGTGCGGAGGAACCGCAGCAGACGGGCGAAGGAGCCAGCAATAGGCAGCTGATCGTACTGTCTGCGCGGACGGAGTCGTCCTTGCAGCGCATGAGCGAGCGCCTGGCGGAGCATTTGAGCGAATACCCCGGGACGGATTTGGCTGCGGCGTCGTTTACGCTGCAAACAGGCCGGCGGGGACATGAATACCGACGCTTCGTGATCGGGTCGAGTGCAGCCGAGGCTGCGGAGGCATTAAAATCGGCCGCGCAGCCTCGGCTGCACGTTGCTCGCGGGGATGCTCCGCCGGTGATTTTCCTGTTTTCCGGCATCGGAGAGCAGTGGTCTCCTATTCATTCGGGAGATGAGCTATACCGGGCAGAGGAACGGTTTCGCAAGCGGATGGACGAATGCTTCGGCATTTTGCGCCGGCTCTACGGCCGGGACTTGAAGCCGCTGCTTTATCCGGCGTCCCGCGACCGCCAGCCCGATGACCTTTCGGTCTACGCGGAGCCCTTGCAGTGCAGTATCGCCTATTCATTTGGCGCATTGCTCATGGATTGGGGAATCCGGCCCCAATCGATGGCCGGAGACTGGATGGGTGAAGCGGTGTGCGCCTGCTTGTCCGGCGAACTGCCGCTTGAAGAAGCCTTTCAGCGGATTCAAGCGGGCGGAGGCATGCATTCCGGCGCGCCTGAGGAGAGACAGACCGGCTCTGCGGCTCACGGCCGGAAGTTCCGAATTCCGTTTATTCCGATTGGGGATATCGGACAAACTGCCGCTGCACTGCTGCAGAGCCAAGCGCTGTTCATTGAGCTTGGCTCGGCGGAAAGCGGTTCATGTGCAGTCCGGCTTCAGGAGTGCGCGCATGCGGAAAAGGCGGAAGCCGTCATTCTCCTGCCTGAGCGGGATAAGGAGGGGCGGTTGCCGTATTCAATCGACTATGTCCTGAGCATTCTTGGCGAATGCTGGGTTCGCGGCAAGGAGCCGAAATGGGATCGTTTGCATGAAAGCAAGCGGCCTAGCCGCCTGCCCTTGCCGGGTTATGTATTCGACCGCAAGCTGTATACAATCGAGGAGGACCCGTATGCGAGCTTGCCGCATTCGATTTTTCAGAAAACAGTTCGCAAAAACCCTAACGTTTCGCAATGGTTTTATGCGCCTGCCTGGGAGTCGTCGTTCCTTCCGCCCCGGGAGGAACAAGGCATCCAGGGCGGCGTGTGGCTGCTGTTTACGGATCAGACCGGGATCGGACGGGACGTTGCCGACCGGCTGAGGCTGGCGGGTCATGAAGTGGCTATGGTGGAGCAGGGACGCGAGTTCAGGCGCTCCGAGTCCGGCTCGTACCAGATCGATCCGCAGGAACACGGGCATTACGTGTCCTTGCTTCAATCGGTCCTCACAGGCGAGAAAAAGCTAAGCCGCGCTGTCCATTTCTGGAGCGTATCGGAACCGCAGCCATTCGTTCCGGATAAGGAGACGGTGCGGCAAGCGCAGGACGTCGGCTTTTACAGCCTGATTCATTTGGCGAACGCTTTGCGCAGCCACATTCTTTCCGGTGAAATTGCCATTGACGTTGTGGCGAATCAGACGATGAGCGTCACCCAAAATGAAGCGCTGCGCCCCGAGAAGGCGACGATTCTGGGGCCTTGCCGGGTTATTCCGCAAGAATACCCGAATATCGCCTGCCGGTATATCGATATTGAACTGCCGGAAGGCGGATGGCGCACGTCGCAAACCGCGATGCGGCTGATTCACGAATTAACGTCGGAATCGTCGGACCCGGTTGTCGCTTACCGTGGGGATGTCCGCTGGGTTCAGACGTTCAAGCCGTTCCTCCTTGGCCCGCCGAAGCGCGAGCGCCTTCCCCTGAAAGAAGGGGGAGTATATCTGATTACCGGCGGCCTGGGAAGAGTCGGGTATGCGCTGGCCGATTATTTGGCTAAATCTTGGAAAGCGAAGCTGGTTTTGACGGGGAGCTCCTCTCTGCCTGAAAAGGATCAATGGGCGGCGTGGCTGGAGCATCATTCCGAGCAGGAGGCAACCAGCCGGAAAATCAGGAAGCTTCAGGAGCTTGAACGATCGGGAGGAGCCGTATGGGCCTGCCGGGCGGATGCCGCCGATGTTGGGCAGATGCGGACGGCCATTCGGGAAACCGAGAGCCGCTTCGGACGGCTTGACGGGGTTGTACATGCCGCCGGCAGCAGGGATGATACGCTGGATTTACTGGAAAATCACGATCCTCGGGCTTCCGAGAAACAGTTTGTTCCGAAAATTTACGGTACGATGGTTCTTGCCGAGCTGTTGAAGGATAAAACGTTGGATTTTTGCCTGCTGACCTCCTCTATCTCGTCGGTGTTAGGAGGGCTTGCGCATACGCCTTATGCAGCCGCGAATATTTTTATGGATGTGTTTGTGCAGGCTATTCGTTCCGAACGTGCCGTCCCCTGGATTAGCGTGAACTGGGATTCCTGGGGAATTTTCGAGGAGGAGCAGGAAACGGCGGTCGGAACAGAGGTAGTCCAGCTGGCTATGACCCCGGAGGAGGGCATTCAGGCCTTTGAACGGGCGCTCTATCTTCGCGAAATCGGCCAGGTGGTCGTTTCGACGAGCGATATGCAGGCGAGAATCGACCGCTGGATCAAACGCGAATCGCTGCGGGACGATGATCCGGAAGCGACCCGGGCTTCGTCCCGCTCCTTTCTGGAGCAGCAAGACGGCGAAGCCGTTCCGGAAACGAGGGAACAAATCGAGGATGCGCTGATTCGCATCTGGCGGCAGGTGCTCGGTATGTCGAACATCTCACGGGAGGACAACTTTTTTGAACTGGGAGGAGATTCCTTAAAAGCCGTAACGATCTTGTCCATGACTTATAAAAAGCTGAATTTGAAAATTCCGCTCGTCGAGTTTTTCCAGGCGGCAAGCATCCGGAACCTGAGCGAATTTGTGACGGTACCGCAGGAAGTGGCCGGCGAGCGGATTGAGCCTGCCGCCAAACAGGACAGCTATCCGCTGTCCTCCGCGCAGCGCAGGCTGTTTGCCTTGGAGCAGGTCCGGGAAACGGGAACGAGCTACAATATTCCGTATGCCTTTGTGATGGAGGGAGCTGTCGATCCGGCCCGCATTGCGCAGGCTTTCCGGGCATTGGTGGCTAGACACGAGTCTTTGCGCACCTATTTCGAATATCGGGACGGTGGACCCGTTCAGGTCATACTGGAAACGCTGGATCTTGAAATTCATACGCTGGAGTGGGATGAGCCTCAGATCGAGCCGCTGATTCGGAGGTTCGTCTACCCGTTTGATATCGGCACCGCGCCGCTGCTTCGGGTTGTGATGGCCAAGCTGGCGCCGGACAAGTATTTGCTGATCATTGACATGCATCATTTGATTACGGACGGCACCTCCATCGGTCTGATGACCAAGGAGTTTTTGCAGCTGTATCAGGGCGTCGCTCTGCCTGCGTTGAACATACAATACAAAGATTACGCGGTTTGGCAAAACAAACGGCAGCATTCCGAAAAAATGCTAAAGCAAAGGGCTTACTGGTTGGGCAAATTCGCCGGGGAGCTACCGGTATTGAAGCTTCCGACGGACAATGACCGGTCGACTGCGCAAAGCTTCGAAGGGAGCAGCCTTCATTTTACTATCGACGCCGCGACGACCGAGCGTTTAAGGGCACTGGCCATGGAAGAGGATGTTTCCCTTTATATGCTGATGTTTGGGGTCTACCAGGTGTTCCTCCATAAAATCAGCGGTCAGGAAGATATTGTAGTCGGTTCGGTGGCCACCGGACGTTCCCATGTGGAGATGGAATCCATGCTGGGCGTTTTCATCAATACGCTCGCGCTGCGGACGTTCCCGGAACGGGGCAAGTCGTTTGCCCAATATTTGAAAGAGGTCAAGACATGCGTCCTCGAAGCGTTTGATCATCAGGACTACCAGTTCGATCAATTGGTCGAGGAGGTCGGCGCCAAGCTGGATTCGAACCGCAATCCATTGTTCGATACGATGTTCGAGTGGCAAAACGTCTATTCGGAACAGCTTGATATCGAGGATATGCACATCACGCCGGTTCCGTTTGAACATCAAATTTCCCAATTCGACCTGGTATTTATCGGATGGGAGGCTCCGGAAGAACTCGTGTTTGAGGCCGTATACCGCACCGGGCTGTTCCATGAAGCCAGCATCCGCAAATTTATTGCTTTCTTTCAGGAAATCGCAGGACAGATTGCGGAAAACCGGCATTTGACCCTGCAGGAGATTGAAATCTCTCATAACCTTGTGACCGCTCAAGCGAGCAAGGAAAAAATCGAATTTGATTTTTGAGAGCGGGAGGCTGCCAATGAGATCCAAAGTCCATGCAATGAACCAAATGATTATCGCTCAGCAACGGACGCAAGAAAAACAGTTCTGGGAGCAAAAGCTGTCTGGCGATATCGGCATCACCGGTTTCCCGTATGATGCTTCGCTGAGCGCGGCGGAAGCAGGACAAGCTGGAACGTCGGCGGACTTCAAACTGCCGGAGCCGCTATCGGCATTGGTGTTGAAGGTCGGCAGTCATTCCGACTATGCCATTCATGTGATTTTGTTGTCGGGGCTTGCGGCCCTGCTTCAAAAATACACTGGGACGGCGGACGCCGTTATCGGCTCGCCCATTTACACGCAAGAGACGCAGGACGCGGAATTCATCAATACGATGCTGCCGCTGCGGGTGGAGTTGGACGGCGGT
>JBHJMN010000062.1:0-24520 GCA_042219835.1 Paenibacillus elgii | reverse complement strand
GAAAACGGACAGTCATTCGTCGTTCGGTTAAGAGATAACGTTCATCTTGAAAAACCGCGTGCTTTGCGTCGTCAAATCAAGGAAGATTCGCCAATTATCCGTGATATCACGTGTCAACTTGGAACAGCCCAATGTCGATCTAAACATCGCCATCGTGTTGTGATCTTTCGGGACTTTGAAGGTGGGAAATCCGAGTCGCCATAGATCTAATGCAGGTCACTGTCGAGCAAATCGCGCAGATGTACAAAGCTCGTTGGCAGATCGAGGTATTCTTTCGTTGGATTAAGCTGCATTTAAACATTCCTACGTTGTTTGGGACAACAGAGAACGCCGTTTATGGACAGTTATTTGCAGCATTGATGGTGTACGTTCTGCTGAAATGGCTGTTTGATTCCGTTTCTGCATCCATATCTCGGCATGTGGAACTGATTTACACGTTTATTCGCTCTTCATCTGCTGCCTGCTGAATGGCTTATAAAGATTCAATATATTGTGCAGACACATAACCCCCAGGGGGTTGTCTGGATTACATAATTTGGTTAATCAACAGGCCTGCTTTCCAACACTTGCTAGCTTGATGCGGTGTGGGGTAGTGGTGAAAATCACTTGTTGTATTTATTCTAACGAACATTCCATAATTGGACGACGAGCAGGCGGCCATTCCAAGCGGGCAATCTACCTTGCCTGTGGCATAGGGACAACGGAACTTCAAATATCGTCATCCGCTCCCCAATAGATCATTGAGAACCTCATAGAACAACAAGGTGTTCCGTTCGATGTCATGCCGGCAGGCGGTTCCTTCTCATTGCGAAGGTTCATCGGAATGATCGCTTATGCTTTCAAATTTCGGGCTATCTCATAGTTTTTGAGCTGGTCGTATCTGGGAACGAAAACAAGAGGTTCACTTCGGTTCGGGCCGCTACTCGTTCCACACGATAATGCCTTCCTGCTTGCAGCCAGCAACAAGATCTTCAAAAAGTCGCCTGGCCAGGTCTTTTCTTATCAACTCGGCAAAAACACGACTTAGCATTGAAGCAAAGCACGGAGAATGCCTGCCTGCAATGACATTCAGCGCCTCGGGGTGAACGGCTTCTCAGTTCCTTAGCATAAGGACGTAACTCAAGAGCACTGAAATAAATAGGCAATCGCTCTTTCGATTCAAGTTTTTGCAATTCCTCAAAGGAAAATAGGCTTTCTTCACTTTCTTGGTTGTTTTCGGGTTTAGTCGCTTGAAAACTTTTCTCCAAGTCGGGGTGAAGTCCCTTTTTTATGTTCAAAAATCCTTGTATCTCTAGGGCTCAGATTTTTGCAAAATGCTCAAAGAAATAACCACAAACACGAAGAAAATGTCAAGTCACAACTTTTTATAAGTATATTTTTCTCTGTTAAAAATTTATTTAAGATGGCGTCAACTTTCGAATTATGATAAGATTTTGTCGTAATTCCAAGAAATTAAAAGGAGAAAAATAAATCATGAGTGCTAATAAAAGTCAGCATGTGTATGCTGCTAATTTAAAAAAATCATCTGAAACCGCCGACAAAAGCTCCATCTTATTTTGGCTACTATCAGCGATTACTTTGATCTTCCTGCTTTGGGCTCCGTTTCAACGGGGATTGTTCAATGGTAACAACTTCGATTTTGAACGACCGATCTATTCCTCCTTCGTTTGGGCCTCGGTCGTTTTAATCCTGCTTTCTATTTATTTGTACTTCCAATGGAAACTAAAAGAAAAGTCGGATCTTGCAGTAATGTTCGCCTGGCTTCTGCCCATTACTTATTTCATTTCTACGTTCGTAGCGGCTTCAACTAATTATGCTGCAAACTCGGTATATATTCAAATCATTTATGTCGCGTTCTTTTCATTAGCCTATTATCTTACAAAGCAGGATCTCGGCCTCTCGATACTCAAATACGGTTTTGTCAGCACTTCCTACTTTATCGTAATTTTCGGAATGATGAACTGGCTTGGCAATAAAGAAGCCGCTTTTGCGCTGGTAAAATGGTTCGCTGCCAACATGGAGCCTAATACCTCTTACCTTCACGCGGTGATGTCGGATTCCAACGGTCCTCGTTTGACATCGGTTTTCCAGTATGCCAACTCTTACGCGGCTTTTCTTATTGCAATCTTGCTGGTCGCTATATTCTTAGTTATCACCTCTTCAAAATGGTATTCGATAGGCATCCATGCTTTTATGGTCGTTCCTATTATCATTTCTTTTCTCGTTACATTATCGCGCGGCGCTTTGGTCATTTTGCCTGTCGTTTTGTTATTGGTCCTACCGTTTCTTAAACCGCGTAAGCAAGTCACCTACCTAATTCATTTTGTATTATCTTTTGGATTATCTGTTGTCATTCTAAATAAACTAACGACAATCGGGGTTACTTTGTTTCACGAATATAAATCCGATCTTTCGCTCTCGGGTTGGACAAACCTATTGGTAATCTCTTTAATTTATGCGGTATTAGCAGTACTTATCCAAAAATTCGCTTCTCCCTGGATCGAAAAGTTAACAACTCGATTCGAAGAAAAACGTTTCTCTTTCCTTGTGATTCCTGTTATTGCCGTCGTTATTGGCGGGATCGGTGCCGCATTGTTATTGACCGATTCCGGAGTAACAAAGTTGCTTCCGGAAAACATTCGTACCCGTATTGAAAACATTAACTTTCAACAGCACAGTGTATTAGAGCGCGGTACGTTCTACAAAGATGCCATGAAACTGTTTAAAGACTATCCTGTTCTCGGGGCAGGCGGCGGCTCTTGGCCGGCTCTGTATGAAAAGTACCAGAACAATCCGTATATTAGCCGTCAAGCACACAACTTTTTCTTGCAGTATTTGACGGATGTCGGGATTATCGGATTCGCTGCATTCCTGATTTTTCTTATTTTTATTTATTACATTTACATCCGTAACTTTATTAAGCAAGACGAGCATACTCGAAACAAACGTTTTATTTTCTTTATTGTATCGATTTCCTTACTTGTTCATAGCAGTTTGGACTTTGACTTGAGCTTTGTTTATTTGGGAATGCTTTTGTTTTTAAGCTTTGGCATTATGATCTCGAACGATACCATGGGGCTAAGCGGCAAATGGAAGGAAGTGCTGAATACAAGAAAATGGGCTTATCCGTCAGTTATGCTTCTTCTTTCTTTGTTCCTTTTCTTTACTTCCGTAAGATTGCTTAGCGCCGATAGTCAATTCAATCAATCCAGAGCTATTACTGCCAGTGGAAACAACAATTTAAACGACATTTTGGCGCCGCTAGATCATGCGCTGTCTCAGCATCCGAATCATCCGGATTACACTCTTCAAAAAGCAGCGATTCTTTTTCAGGTCTATAATCAAACTAAGGATGATAAGTACTATACGGAAGCTACAGCGTTACTAGACCAGGCATTGCAAAAAGAGCCGCATAATTATCAACTGGTGGAAAGAAAGATTTATAGTTTAATTCAAAAGAATCAAACCGCAGAAGCATTACGATTCACAAACGAAAAACTAACTAGTTTCCCGTGGAAAGTTTTTCTTTACGAGGTTCTCGTTTCTTTAAATACCGACATGGGCCATGCAGCTCGTGAGTCCAATAATGTTCAAGAACAGAATAACTATTGGAATCAGGCATTTGAAATTTATAACCGATTTGAAACTCGTAAAAAGGAGCTTGCCCTATTACCAAAAGAGCAAGGTCAAGGCCAAGACTTCTCGGAAACGGGAAAAATGGGGTTAGCTTTAGGGCAGATTCAGTTCATACGTGGTAAATATGATGCCGCGGAAGCAATGTTCCGGATTGGTATCGGCGGGCCTCTGGAGGATCAAACAACAAAACAAAACATGCGCTGGTACTTAGCTTCGCTGCAAAAACAAGGCAAAACAGACCAAGCCCTTTTTGATAAGCTAGTGGCTCAAGATCCGAACGAGCGCCAAGAAATCCAATCCCTAGTAAACGCTAAGTTTTAAAAAACTTCATACAAAAATGGTAGCTAAATTTACACTACAATTTGCTACCATTTTTTTGTCTATAATGCTAAAATAGATTCTAGGCCTTAAAGATGATTTTTATTCGAAAAAGGTATGGTTTAGTCGATCCTACTCAGGGAGGGAGGTGAAATGCGAAATGAGTCAAATAGAGAAAAAAAATGTTTATAATCGTGAAAGGAGCAAGACCCTAGTGAAATCAACTGTAATGAAAAAAACATCCCAAGCATTGGCTGCACTGATGATCGTCTCGATGCTGCTGCCTGTTCTTGCCTTTGCTGCGACAGGTTTCAAAAACTATTCTTACTCTAATGATGGCACAGTAACTGGTACTGTATATTCAGAAGTGTATAAACCAAATGTAACTGCACAAGTATATTTGTATGATCCAAGCGGTAACCGGATAACAGTACAAGAAGCTACATACGTTGATTATGATGCTCAAAACAACGTGTATAACTACAACTTCTCCGTATCGGCTGGGGTTTACGAATATGTTTACCTACATGGTCCTTTCGGTACAGGATTTAAGGTAAGCGACGCGGTTTACCAAGCGGTTTACAGATCTAATAGCGGAAGCGTAAGTTGCTGCAGCGGCGGTGGCGGCGGCGGATGGGGCGGTTCTATCTCCAACAACGGTGTTATCGAAGTATCTGGAGATTCCGTAGATGCCTTCTCCTTGCAAAGAGCTTTCGAATACTCCAAAGAAATTAAAATCAAAACCAAAAGTGAAAAGCTGGCTATCCCGGCTGACGCACTGGCAGAAGCGCTGAAAAAAGGCAAAGTTTCTGTAACAATCATCAACGACAATGGCACTATTACTCTTCCGCTGGCGGCTTTGAAACTGGAAGCACTCGCGAAAGAATTGGGCGCTGAACTGAAGGATACGAAAATCAACGTAACGATTGCTAAAGTTGCTAACGCTACTGCAGAAGACGTAACGAAAGCAGTTCAAGCTGCAGGCGGTAGCCCCGTTCAGAACGCTGTTGACTTCAACGTAACCGCTTCTGGCAACAGCAAATCTGTCAATGTTGATTTCGGAAGCACTTATATTTCCCGTACGTTGAATGTAAACAAAAACCTGGATGCTAAAAAAGCAACTGGCGTTCTTTACAACGAGACGACGAAAAAGCTGAGCTTTGTTCCTTCTACGTTCGAAACGAAAGATGGTCAAACCGTTGCTACGTTGAAACGTAACGGCAGCAGCATCTACACGGTAATCGAAGCAAACAAATCGTTTGAAGATCTCGCTTCCCACTGGTCCAAAGCAGACGTTGAGCTGCTTGCTAACAAATTGGTGGTTGAAGGCGTATCCGACAAACAATTCCAGCCGGACCGTAACATTACTCGTGCAGAGTTTGCAGCATTGGTTGTTCGTTCCCTGGGCCTGAACTCCGTATCGGCTAATACGTATTTCACTGACATTAACTCTTCCGCTTGGTATGCTGGCGTAGTAGCATCGGCTTCCAAAGCAGGTATTATCAATGGCTATGAAGACAGTACGTTCCGTCCGGATGCACAAATCACTCGTGAAGAACTGGCTGCTATGATCATCCGTTCCCTGACTTATGCAGGCGTAGCTTCCGACGTTTCCGAGTCGAACCAAACTCAACTGCTTGCGAAATTTAAAGACTCTTCCAAAATCGTTTGGGCTAAGAAAGAAATTGCTGCTGCCGTAAATGCCGGCATCATCAATGGTCTGACTGACGACACCATCGGTTCTGCTGAGAAAGCAACTCGTTCGCAAGCAGCTACGATGCTGAAACGTTACCTCAAACTGGCTGACTTCATTAACTAATTACAAGATTTATCAAAAAGAACCCCGGAGCTACTTGCCTCGAGGTTCTTTTTGATTCGTTCTATTGCTTGACGGAATAAGGCTCTTACTCCGCAAGCCTGCCTTTCTGGCGTTAACACGATCCGCTTCCTTGCTTTCCGCAAACTTTACTCCTTACCGGATGCTCTTCGTACGGCTGCGTAGAACCGCTGCCATCCTGGCGTCATGTATTGAAGATGCGGGCTTGCGCCAAAGTCGAGCTCCAAAGGAAGTGCCGCCTTGTTTTTGGCGGCCGAGCGCGAACGCGGACGTCCGGCTCCTTCTTCCCCGGAGTCCGGTCCACGAACCGTTGTCTTGGCAGGACGGCCTTTTCGTTTGACCGATGGAGCACTCCCGCTCGGCTGCTGGCCCTCTGCTCCGGCTATTGACGCGGCTTTGGGCGGCCGTCCGCGGCGCTTGACAGACGGTGTTGTTGCGATAGCTGACGTAGAAGCCGGAGTCGAAGTCTCCGGCTTGCCGCCCTTAGCACCGCCGGCAGCCGGGACCTCCGGACTGGCAGCGTCCTTGCTGTTGTCCTTATCCTGTATATCCCGCTGATGGCGGCGTTCCTTCGCCTTCATTCGTTCTCTTTTTCGTTTGGACATGGCCTTTATACCTCCTGTCTGCCGATCCACTCCCGGCGAAGGGCGAACAAGTCGCGCAGTTCACCGGTGGACATCTCGGTCACCCAGTTTTCGCCGGCGCCTACGACTTGCCGGTTAAGTCCCTGCTTTCGTTCGATCATCTCGTCGATCCGTTCCTCAAGTGTTCCCAGCGTAACGAATTTATGCACTTGCACATCGCGGGTTTGCCCGATACGGAATGCTCTGTCCGTCGCTTGATTTTCCACAGCCGGATTCCACCAGCGGTCGAAATGGAACACGTGGTTGGCCGCTGTTAAATTCAGACCGGTCCCTCCCGCCTTCAGAGACAAGATAAACACCCCGATCCGGTCTTTCGCCGGAACGTCGGGGGCCTGAAACGAAGCGATCATCGCATCGCGCTGCTTTTTCGGGACGCCTCCATGCAGGAAAAATACCCGTTCGCCCATTTCCTGTTCCACGGTAGCCTTAAGCATGTGCCCCATTTCAACAAATTGCGTAAAAATCAAACATTGATCCCCTTCCTCTCGCGCTTCTTGAAGCATTTCCAGAAGGCGCGTAACCTTGGCTGAGGCCGAGCGGTTCTCTTGTGAAGAAGAGTCCCTCTCTTTAAGAAACAACGCTGGATGATCGCAAATTTGCTTCAGCTTGGTCAACGTAGCCAGAATAAGCCCTTTCTTCTCCATGCCAGTAAGCGTGTCGAGACGCTGCATCAGATCTTCGACGACGTTCTCATACAGTGCGGCCTGCTCCGCCGTAAGCGTTACGTACGCTTTACTCTCATACTTGTCCGGTAAATCCAACTGAATCGCAGGGTCTTTCTTGACGCGCCGGAGTAAAAAGGGACGTATCAGCTTCTGCACGCGGCCGATGAGCGCCTCATCGCCATTTTTTTCAATAGGCTGCACGTAACGATGCTGAAACTCTGAAAGACTGCCCAGATAGCCGGGATTCATAAAATCAAAAATGGACCACAGCTCCGTCAGCCGGTTCTCGATCGGCGTTCCGGTCAACGCAATGCGATGTCGTGCATCCAGACGGCGAATCGCTGCGGATTGCTTGGTATACACGTTCTTGATGTTTTGCGCTTCGTCAAGGCAGATCGCATTCCAAGTGATGGAGGACAGCTCCGTTTCATCCATCTGCGCCAGATTGTAGGAGGTGATGACCAGGTCGAAGTCCCGGATTGCTTCGGAGAACATCTCTCCCTTAGGCCGCTGCGGCCCATAGTGCAAATAGACGCGAAGCGTTGGAGCGAAACGCTCCAATTCCTTTTGCCAGTTGCCGAGCACCGAGGTCGGACATATCAGAAGGGCCGGGGCGGTCCGGGTAGCTTCGCTTTCTTCCGTTACACGAAGCAGATAGGCAATAAATTGGATCGTTTTACCAAGTCCCATATCATCCGCCAAGCACGCGCCTAAGCCGAATTTGCGCATAAACAATAACCAGGATACGCCATCCTGCTGGTACTTTCTTAGTTCCGCCTGGAGAAGAGGAGACGGAGCAACGATTGGAATCCGATCGGTGTGCTGCATTCGTTCGATCAGCTTGGCCATATGGTTGTTGAGCTCGACCTCGATCCGAAGCTTCGGTTCCGCCTCTTCGTCGGAAACCGGCGTCACGTCTTCTTCACTTGGCGCTTCCGCTTGATCGGCCTGTCCAAGCAAATGCATTTCCAATATTTCTTGAAACGACAGCCCACTTTTATTGAATCGCTTCATAGCTTTCTGCACCTGAACGACAAATTCCGGGTCCAATCGTATCCAACGTCCGTGAATGTGCATCAGCCGTTTTTTCTCTGCAGCAAGACGGATAAATTCGTCCTCCGAGAGATCGAGACCGCCAACGGCCACCTTCCAGTCAAATCGAACAAGCTGGCTTGCCCCAAATAACGATTCCGCAGTTGAACCTACGGACGATTTGAGCTTCACCTTCAGCTTCGGCTTATGCTGCATTAATGCTTCCCACCATGCCGGGAGGAGCACGGAGTATCCCGCGTTCAGCAGAAGCAGGCTGTCTCTCTCCAGAAAGTCCCATGCCTCCGTTTCGGTGAGTACCGGCTTCAGATCAATCGAATTCGAATCCTGCGAAGCTTTTAACGAAGGCAATAGCTGCAAACATCTGCGGAGGTCTGACGGCACACGCCGGGAAGCATGCTCTGCCCAAGCCTCGGGAAGCCGATCCGTACAAACGTTCCCTTCAGACCATTCCACAGGCAGGATCGCAGCCGAATCATCCTTATCTTGAAGCAGCACCTCCAATTTCCAGACTGCACTGTCCTCGTCTCCGTCCATGAACGGTTCGTTGAGCCGAAAGCACGTACGAAACGGAATATCGTCCTTTTGCCAGCCGACCGAAACAAGCCAATCCTCTTCTTCAAGCGATATCACCGATTCCATCGGTATTGAGCCGTACGCATGCGCGAGCAATACCGGCTGTTCCGCACAAAGGTCGTCCCATGCGGCATTTACCGCTTCATCGCTATGGCCCAACTCCTCCATGATCCGATCGAACCATAATCGAATATCAATCTGGGCTGCTTTCAATTCCCGCTCCAAGCGCTCCCCATTCTGTGCCAGTCCCTCCGGAAGCATCAGCTTCCAGCCTCGTCTCCCTTCCTGCCAAGCCTCCGCATCCGGCCGATACCACCCTTTATCCAACACATCCCGAAAAAGCTCGGCCGTCTGCCGAAGAAGGCTCAACGATTCGGACCATTCGACGGGAAGATGCAGCGAAGTACCGGGCGAAGCGAAGTAATCCAATGCGTCGACGGGCGAAAGCACCAGCGAACGTCCTTCCTGATAGTCGTCGTCCTGCTTCAGTAAAATACCGTGCATGCTGCGCAGATGCCATGCAAAAAGCCGCATTCGAAGCTCATGAAGCGTCAGCACCCGGTCGCTCGCGGACAAGGCCCAAACGGTTATGCTGCCGTCTGCATTTTGACTGCCGTCTCCCTTAACTGTATGAAAATCAATCATGCGCCGTCCCCTCCGTTCCGCAGTTTTGCAAGCTCTTCCTGAAACGCCCTGAGCCTGGAATATTTCACGGTCGTATGCGCCAAATACCGTTCCCACCGATCCGTTTGCTTCAAATTCTTGTACATTTGCTTAAGCTTTTTCATCATGCGAACGGCGGTTTTATATGCATTTCGGTTCTTCTCGGCAATACACCGCTCCACGCTGTAGTGATACCACGGCAGCAGCAGATCCTTGCGTTTACTCTCGACGGGCTTCAACTCGGCCGCGCGGAAATCGGTAGGCATGAACCCGGCGGCCATATGTAGATCTACCCACTCCTGCAGCAAGTTCCGGTTTAGCAGCGTCTGAGCATAGTAAGAGAAGCTGCCCGGCATCAGCTCGAAAACCGCTTTTTTCCATCGCTCCTCCAACTGGACATGCTGATTCACTTGATCCCACAGCTGGAAATACGTCCCGATGCCGTAATAGCGGGAAGCTTTCATGGCAGGAATTAAAAATTCCAACCAGGAAATGGTGCGCTCCCATTGCCCGTTTGCAATAAACGAGTTTAGGAAAGGCACCATGACTTCCAAGACATGAAAGTGAATCCGCCCCGTTTTCTTCATGGCCGCCTGATCGTTCCCGACCCGAAGATCAAACATAATCAATGCGGCGACGATTTGATCGGCCTGCACAGGCGTAAACACCTCGTTGCGCGCGGCACGGTTTAACCTGGCTTTTTCCCGGTCCATCCGCTCTTCGTCCCATAGCAAATTCCACCAAATCGTAAAATAGACAAGACTCCAAGGCATAGAACTCCTGCCCTGCTGAAACGCATGGGCCGCCAAGTACGCTGCAGTTTCGTCAAGAAGCGTACGGTGCTGTAGGAGATCACCCTGATCGGCGCCTCGAACAAGCTCTCCCACATGGCGGTAGATCTCATCGCCGTAGGCATGAAGCTCATCGATAGATCCCGAATTGAAAAAGTTATACCTGAACTGATATAAAGAAGAAAGCACCCGGTCCCCCGCTGTCATAGCAAATAACTGAATGTGCAGCGCGTATAAGCTGCGCAAAGTCGGCTTCCAGCCATTGGCATGAGGCAGCAGCTTTCTTGAAATTTCCGCATGCAGCCCTTGGATCGATTGGATTCGGTCCAAGTCGATCTGGCTTTCAAAATATCGGTGCCAAGATTCTACGCCCGAATTCGGTTGAGGGACGGAGGCAAGCGGCGTTTTTTTAGGACCGGCGGCGTTCGTCCCGCTGCTGCGAATCTGCGTGGCGCTCAATGAGCCGGTTTCCCCGGAAGACGCAGCCTTCTGTCCCGCGTCTCTCCAAGCGTTCCCCCCCGGTTTTAGCAGCTTATAGGGCTCCAGCCCCCATCGCTCGCACAATTCAAATAACCCCGCCGATAGATGCGCGCAGTAGTTTTTTCCGCAATCACATTGACTTTCTTTGAGAGACAATGGAACAATATCTGCAAAATAAACCTCACCGTCGGGATCGGCAACCGATGCATAGTACATTCCGTTAGCTTCGTCTTCGTCCAGATCAATAACGCTATCATTGCTATAGTAGCGCCAGCCACGTTCCAGAATCGGATACGAAAAGTAACGGTAAACTTCCTTCACAAGCGAATTCATTGACAATTGGAGCATTTTTCGGCCTCCGAAGATGTGGAATACTTTTAGTATTAGCTCTATTAATATATCACATACGTAGCCGGAAAAAGTAGTTGGCAGCAAGCCGATGAGGGTGGAATTCGCAACTCTTATCCTCACGTTGGAAAAATTAATTATAAACGAACTAGTATCTTTACGAGCATGGTTGGTTGTGTTAAAACAAAATAAGCCTAAAGTACAAGGAAGTGAACATAATGACAAGTCAAGGGAAAAATATGCCTTTATTTTCGCAAACGGTAACTGACTTTTGGCGGGCGCAATTTTTGAACGGAGACGTCCTCTATAGCGATGAAGTCTTTACTCTCGCCATCAACCCAGACCTGGAAGAAGACAGTCGGGTCATGGTGCTGGAAACCACCGACGGCAAGGTTATGGCGGTCCTGACGCCTGCGCTGGCCGATAAGGCAGGCTTTTATCAACAACAGGACCTGTCTGAGGAGATCTTTCGCCGGAAATTGAATGAAGCCGGAGTCACTATGAATGGTGCAGATTATGTTTTTTATTTTTCAGAAACCGATAAGAACGTATTGCTGCAAGAAAACCCGGAAGGTAGCTTGCGCCAGTTAACAGAGCAAGATGAAGCGGTTTTCTCCGAGTTTGAGTCCTCCGCCTCGGAACAAGACTTGGATGATGCTTATGTGGAGTTGGATCACTGGGTGGTGTTCGGTTCTTTTGAGCAAGACCGCCTGGTCAGCGCCGCCAGCATGTATCCCTGGGAGGATGATGTACAAATTGCGGATCTCGGCGTGCTGACTCTGACGTCCTTTAGAGGAAAAGGTCACGCCCGCAAAGTGGTACGTTCCATCTGCAAGTACGCCTTTGATCAGGGATACGAACCCCAGTACCGATGCCAGCTCGATAACCAGGCGTCCGTGGCGCTGGCTAAAGCGGCGGGTTTGACGCTGTTTGGAAAGTGGGATGTGATTTCTCCCGACTCCGCTGAATGAGAGTGTGTAGATTTACTTCCTCGCCCTATTAATTCACTGCCGTGAGTTAAGGGGCTTTTTTATGTTCAAAAATTAATAGCGATCTATATCTTTTGGGCATCTTCCACGAGGAATAGAAAAAAGGCCTCTCAACAATTCAGTGAATTGATGAGAGACCTTCCTATTTAGGGTGATTTCCTTACATCATGCCACCCATGCCGCCCATTCCACCCATGCCGCCCATATCAGGCATGCCAGGTTTGTCTTTTTCCGGTTTGTCTGCGATAACGGCTTCAGTTGTCAGGAACATAGCGGCAACGGAAGCTGCGTTTTGCAGAGCGGAGCGAGTTACTTTCGCAGGGTCAACGATACCGGCTTCGATCATGTTCACCCATTCGCCGGTAGCGGCGTTGTAGCCGATGCCAACGGATTCTTTTTTCAGGCGCTCCACGATGACGGAACCTTCTTGACCTGCATTTGCTGCGATGGTGCGAACAGGCTCTTCCAGAGCGCGCAGAATGATGTTTACGCCCGTTTTCTCGTCGCCTTCAGCTTGCACAGCTGCTACAGCTCCGTAGACGTTCACGAGGGCCGTACCGCCACCTGCTACGATGCCTTCTTCTACTGCTGCGCGAGTAGCATTCAGAGCGTCCTCGATGCGCAGCTTGCGTTCTTTCAGCTCGGTCTCGGTAGCTGCGCCGACTTTTACGACAGCGACGCCGCCAGCCAATTTCGCAAGGCGCTCTTGCAGTTTTTCTTTATCGAAATCGGAAGTGGTTTCTTCCAGTTGAGCACGGATTTGCGATACGCGCGTACCGATGTCTTTTTTGTCGCCTGCTCCGTCAACGACGATCGTGTTTTCTTTCGAAACACGCACTTGACGAGCGGAACCGAGTTGATCCGGAGTCGTGGATTTCAACTCAAGACCGAGCTCTTCGGTGATCACTTGGCCGCCAGTCAGGGCAGCGATGTCGCCGAGCATAGCTTTGCGGCGGTCGCCGAAGCCAGGAGCTTTAACCGCTACGCAAGTGAACGTGCCGCGGAGTCTGTTCACGACGAGCGTCGCCAGAGCTTCGCCTTCTACGTCTTCTGCGATGATCAGAAGCTGCTTGCCGGATTGAACGACTTTCTCCAGGACAGGCAGAATTTCTTGAATGTTGGTGATCTTTTTGTCCGTGATCAGGATGTACGGGTTATCCAGAACAGCTTCCATTTTGTCCGTATCCGTGATCATGTACGGGGAGATGTAACCGCGGTCGAACTGCATGCCTTCAACCACTTCCAGCTCCGTCGCGAAGCCTTTGGACTCTTCTACGGTGATTACGCCGTCTTTGCCCACTTTTTCCATCGCTTCTGCGATCAGTTGGCCCACTTCGTCGTCAGCAGCGGAGATAGCCGCTACTTGAGCGATGGATTGTTTGCCTTCGATCGTTTTGGAGATTTTCGCGAGCTCTTCTACCCCTGCACGAACGGCTTTGTCAATACCTTTGCGGATAACCATCGGGTTAGCGCCAGCCGTTACGTTTTTCAGACCTTCGCGGATGATCGCTTGTGCCAGAACCGTTGCCGTCGTCGTACCGTCACCGGCAACGTCGTTTGTTTTGGTCGCTACTTCTTTCACGAGCTGAGCGCCCATGTTCTCGAATGCATCTTCGAGTTCGATTTCTTTCGCAATCGTCACACCGTCATTGGTGATGAGCGGACTGCCGAATTTTTTCTCCAGCACGACGTTGCGGCCTTTCGGTCCCAAGGTAACTTTTACGGCATTCGCCAGCGCGTCAACCCCGCGAAGCATTGCGCGGCGAGCGTCTTCACTGAACTTAATTTCTTTTGCCATGAATGAACCCTCCCGAGAATTAATCGTTTATTTTTAACGGTTCGAATATTTTCGTAAGTAAATAACTAACACTTAAGTATCGAATCGAGGCGCTGGTTCTTAAGCCAGAATGGCCAGAACGTCGCTCTCACGCATAATCAGCAGCTCGCGGCCTTCGAATTTTACTTCAGTACCGGCGTACTTGGAGAAAATCACGCGGTCGCCTTCTTTCAGCTCAAGCGCAATGCGCTCGCCGTCTTTGAGTGTACCGCTGCCTACAGCTACGACTTTGCCTTCTTGCGGCTTCTCTTTCGCCGTGTCAGGCAGTACGATACCGCTTGCGGTCGTTTCCTCCTTAGCGATGGCTTCAATGACTACGCGATCACCCAACGGTTTGATCATGAGAAAATAGCCTCCTTTTGATATTAGGGTAACGATGGTTTATCTTATTAGCACTCAAACGTCTTTAGTGCTAACAACAATTCTTATGATAACTATTTCCAAGCAATTTTGCAAGTGGTTTTACAACATTTTCACACCTCAATCATTGTCTCCAGACCTTTCCAAAATATACGACAAGCTGACAAACAAAAAAGCCTGTCATTCGACAGACTTTGCAGAAGCTTCCGCCTCCCACGCTTGATCTTGCAGCAACTGCTTTCGGTAGACGAACGACGACAAGTAGACGCTGAACTCGTATAGAACAATCATCGGCACAGCGACGATAATGGCGGACACGGCATCCGGCGGCGTGATCATCGTGGAGATCACGACGAGCGCCAAATACGCGTAACGGCGCAGTTTGCGGAGAAGCAGCGGATTGAGCAAGCGGATTTTGGTCAAAAACATCACGACAATCGGCAGCTCGAAGACGAGCGCAATCGGGATCAAGATATTGAACATGAACGAAAAGTATTGCGCGATCCCGAAGTTTTCTTTAAGCTCCATGCTCTGGCTAATCGCAGTAGTAAATAACAGCGCCATTTTAAACACGATAAAATAGCCGAACGCCAGACCGAGCAAAAACATAAGAAAAGCAAAGGGGATGAAGATTAAAGAAGCTTTTTGTTCTACCTCACGGAGTCCTGGCTTCAGAAACTCCCATATCTGGTATAAAGCAAAGGGAAGCGTGACCAAAAGACCGGCAACTAGAGCAAAGCTCATATACATTTTAATTGCATCCCATGGGGAAAACACATACCAGTCCAGAGTTGCGATCGGAGAAACGCTTTTCAAATAATTAATTAACGGCTTGGCCACAAGCAGCCCAATTACCATGCCGACGATTAGGACAAGCAGCACCCAAATAATTCGTTTGCGCAGCTCAGCCAGATGCTCCACCAGCGTCATGCCTTCATCATGTTCCATATCGGTTCACCTTCCACACGGTCAAAATGGGAGCTCGAGGGCCTCCCTAATCCGGCAAACGACGCGAGTCTTGTTTCGTTTCCTGGTGTACGGCATGCGGCTGTGGCTGCTGCGCAGGCGTCGAGGGCGTAACGTCTTGCCGCGGCGACTGTGTCGCATCCGTCCCCATCAGATCGCGGGCGCCCTGCTTAAACTCGCGCAGCGTCTTGCCTAGCGCCCGACCGAGCTCCGGCAGCTTGTTCGGGCCGAACAATAGTAAAGCAATGAGTCCGATAAGCAAAATTTCGCTGAATCCTATATTTCCGAGCATATCGAGAATCCTCCTTCAGTGGAGATATTGCCTGTTCATCAACTAACAGCCGTAAAGCCCGCCGTAACCGAGCTCGGTAATGTCCGCCCGGGTAATCGTTTCTCCCGCGCAAATGCGCGGCAGCAGAACGTCAAACGACGTGTACGGGTCGTGCATGACGCAGCCGGGCAGCCCCATAATCGGAACGCCGTCCAGATAGCCCATCAAAAGCATGGACCCGGGAAGCATTGGGGTGCCGTAGCTGACAACGGACGCTCCGGCACGCTTGATGGCGCCGGGCGTCCGATCGTCCGGGTCTACGGACATGCCGCCGGTAACGAGAATAAGATCCGCGCAGTCTTCCTCCAGGAAGCGGCGGATTTCCTGTGCGATCGTTTCGCTGTCGTCCGGCGCAAATCGTTGCTCGATCACTTCCGAGCCGAGCGCCGCGAGCTTGCTGCGTACGACAGGACCGAATTTATCCTCAATCCGGCCCTTGAACACTTCGCTGCCTGTTGTGATCAGTCCTGCCCGCAGCGGGCGGAACGGCTTGACCTCCACCAGGGACTGTCCCGCAGAAGCGGCAATGCGCTCAACCGCCGTAATGCGGTCTTCTTCTATAACAAGCGGAATGACGCGGGTCCCCATCAAGGAACGGCCGGGTTCCGCCACCGTATTCGTTTTCACGGTCGACATGATGACTTGATCCAGCGAATTGACCTGGTCGATCCGGTCTTTGTCGATCTTGACCAGACCATGGATCGCGGACTTGAGCGTGACTTTGCCTTCGTGCGGCTCGGTCAACGTGACGCCCGTTCCCTGCGCAGCCTTCGCCATCCGCAGAGCCGCTTCGTCTTCGTGGAGATAGCCCTGCTCCAGACGAAGCGTATAAATATGCTCCTTGCCGATGCTGAGCAGCGCCGGGATATCCTCCTTGCGAATCACGTGTCCTTTTTTAAACAAACGGCCCTTGAACTTTCCGGGAATAATCTGGGTCAAGTCGTGTGCAAGCACCATGCCGACGGCTTGTTCCACAGGAACCTCTTCGAGCATCGAATCATGCTTCATCGCCGTGGTCTCCCTCGCGTCCGGTCAGAATGGCAAGCGCGTGAGGCAACTGGTCGATAACGGCCGATAAATTTTCCGAAACCCCCTTGGGGCTGCCAGGCAAGTTCAAGATCAGCGTCTTGCCGCGAATCCCGGACACGGCCCGGGAGAGCATCGCGCGCGGCGTCTTTTGCAGCGAATACATGCGCATCGCTTCGGCAAAGCCCGGAGCGTGACGATCGATAACGCTCAAAGTCGCTTCCGGCGTGACATCCCGCACGGCGAGACCAGTGCCTCCGGTTGTCAAAATGAGATCGGCCCGGAAATAATCCGTCATTTCGATCAACGCCGCCATAATTTCATCTTTTTCGTCAGGCACGACACGGTATTCGATAATTTCGCCGTTCATTTCTTCTTCAATCAATTCCCGAATGACCTGTGCACTCGTGTCTTCCCGCTCTCCGCGCGAACCGCGGTCGCTAGCGGTCAAGATAGCCACTTTCCAGCGCATACATCTGCTCCTCTCCCGGATTTCATTAAGTCTCTATAGGACTGCGTGAAAATCTCCGCTCTTGCCGCCGGTTTTGCTCAGCAGCAGCGTCGGTCCGATCTGCATCGTTTTCTCCGCAGCCTTACACATATCGTAGACCGTCAGCGCCGCAGCGGATACGGCCGTGAGCGCCTCCATCTCCACACCGGTCTGTCCCTTTGTGCGGACGGTCGCTTCGATGGTTAATTGTCCCTCATCGTTATCGCTAAACCGGACATCGACGCCGGTCAACGCAATCGGATGGCACATCGGAATCCAATCCGACGTTTTTTTGGCCGCCATGACCGCGGCAACCTGCGCAACGGCCAGCACATCCCCTTTGCCGATGCCTCCCTGCCGGATCAACTCCAGCGTAGCAGGAAGCATCGTAACGGTCGTGCGGGCCGTCGCCGTCCGGACGGTTTCCTGCTTGTCCGAAATGTCCACCATACGCGCGCGGCCTTGTTCGTTCAGATGGGTAAGCGGAGACGGCTGCCGCTCCTCAGTCATGGACATCCGCTCCCTTCTCCGTTAAAATGCGGGCTTCCGTCATCAGCTCGTCGATCCGGAAATCGAACAGTCCCATCGGGACCTCCGGGATCAGCTGCTCCTCGTAAGCCGCTGCCAAAATATAAGGCTTCGGCAGACCGGTGCGGACATACTGCTGCATAAAACGGTCGTAGAAGCCGCCGCCGTAGCCAAGCCGGCCCATATTGGCATCGAACGCCAATCCCGGAACCAGCGCGACATCCACCTGACGGATATCGAACAGCTGCTGTGCTTTGGCTATGGGCTCGCGGATTCCCCATGTTCCGCGCTCCAAGTCGGCGTACGAACGCACCTCGAACAGCTTCATCTGCTTATAGGCGGGCACGACCTTCGGGACGACGACGCGCCATGGACGATCCCAGCAGGCTTCCATGACCGGGGTCACGTCCACTTCGGTTTTGACCGGCATATAGGTGAGCAGCGTCGGACGTCTTCTCATCGACGGCTCGGGACGAAGCAGCGATTCCAACCGTTCGATCAGCTTGTCGCTGATAATCTCGGACTTGCGCTTCCGTTCGTCCTCCGGAATGGCCGAACGAACCGCTTCGGCCTGGCGGCGAAGTTCGATTTTTTTCTCTTTAATATTCATGAAACGGCCTCATTTCATCGGGTCGATTCTGGATTAACAACATTCTAATGGGTACCGTGCTTGATGGCAAACCCCTTTTGGGGCATTTTCTCCTAGTTTAACATAAATTGAAGCAAAATAACGAATTTCTACGATTTTACCCCAAAATTCGCTGCAAAATAAGAAAAACTTCTATCGAAGTCTATTCGAGGATGAGCGACCGCGGTTTAGCGGAAGTTTTCTTGTGATATAGAATTTGTTCAGCTTCGCTGAAAATTTATAAATTCTATATCGTTAAAAAAGCCTGCCCGAAGGCAGACGTGTATGTAAAGGGACGCTTCATCGATTAACGTGAAAACGAAAAATTCCCCGTCGTATCATCCTACTGTTGGATTCCTTGGCCTGTTAGCCGTTCCGGCGGAAACACTTGACGCACGGAGGCAATAATCAGGGTGGCTGCGGCAGCCTTGATCGCATCGCCCAGCAGATACGGGTAGCAGCCGGCAACCATCGCTTTAGAGAGCGACATGCCCGTCACATAAGCAAGCCACGGTACTCCGCTTACATACTGCAGCAGCGAGCCGAACAGCTCGATAACAAGAAACGCGGCAGCGTATCCCCATACGCCTCGAATACGTATCCGTGGCAGCAGCCAACCGATCAGAAGCGCGCAAATCGGCCACATCCACACATAGCCTCCAGTCGGCCCGAGCAGAACGCCCAATCCCCCTGTCCCGTGCAGCAGCGGAAATCCGATGGCCGTCAGCACCACGATAAGCGCCATGCTCAAAAAGCCGTACCGCGCGCCGAGCAGCCCGCCTGCCAGCATAACGGCCAGCGTCTGCAGGGTGATAGGTACGGGCGTAAAACCGAGCGGAATGCTGATAAATCCAAAAAGCACGACGAGGGCAGCGAACAGCGCACTAAAAACAATGCCTCGAAGCGTGAGCTTCATATTGATGAATGCCTCCTTTTTTGGTATGGTTATGATGGCAAAATCGTCAACCAATAATTATTATATACGGTTAACAATTGAGGATTATAGCACACGGTTTTTAAAAACGAAAGGATTTTTTACCTATGTCTTCTTCCTTCTTCATAGCATTACAGGAAGCATCTGTGAAGTACCCGACCGGCTCGGGCGTGCATCAAGCTTTATCCAACGTTACGCTGCTCATTAAACCCGGAGAGTGGGTAACCGTTGCAGGTCCGAACGGAAGCGGCAAAAGCACGCTGGCCGGCGTACTGCTTGGTAGGTGCCGGCTTACGACGGGGCGGATGGTCCGGAATGATCACATTGAAATCCGCGGCGTACTGCAGCATCCGGAAGCTCAACATCTTGGCGATACGCCGGCCGAAGAGCTTGCTTTTGCGTTGAACGACCGTCATTCGAGCAAGGAGGAGCTGAGGCAGATTCAAAAGCAAGCGCTGCTTCGGGTGGGGCTCGAATTGTCACCGGAAACGCCGCTAAACTCCTTGTCCGGAGGGCAAAAGCAGCTCGTCAACATCGCCGCGGCGCTCGCAACCGCTCCCGATGTACTGGTGCTGGACGAGCCGACCGCCATGCTTGATCCGGCTGCAAGAGAACTTGTGCTGCGGGTCGTCCGGCAAGCCCACCTTCAAGGAACAACCGTCGTATGGATTACGCATCGGTTGGAAGAAGCTGTCCACGCAAGCCGCATTGTCGCTTTTCAGAAAGGCGAGGCAGCGTTTGACGGAGCGCCGGAGACGTTCTTTTATGGAGACCTGGCTTCAGTTTCGGATTCGGATTCGGAGACGCCATGCGAGCGGGTTGGACTTGACCCTCCCTTCGTCGTACAGACGGCACTGCATTTAAAGAAAAAGGGACTTGGCCTGACGGCCCGCCCCTTAAGCTACGATGATTTGGCGAAGGCGGTGAGCCGCTTATGCCTCTGACGCTGCACAACGTAAGCGCAGCAGCTCCGGACGACCCGAACCGCCGTTTGCTCAGCGACGTCCATCTTACATTCGAAGACGGAACGGTCACGCTGCTCGTCGGACATACCGGCTCCGGCAAGTCCACACTGCTTCACCTGCTGGCAGGCATGCGGCCGCCCTCGTCGGGCGACATTCGTCTGGATGACGAGTCGTTATGGCGCCGCAACCGGGTCGCTCGGCCGCTTCTTCTACGCCTCGGATTGACGTTCCAGTTTCCGGAGCAGCAGCTATTCGCGCGAAGCCTTCGACAAGAGTTCGGCTATTCGCTCCGTCCATATGGGCTTACGGCGATAGAAAAGGAACGCCGCATTCAATCCGCTTGCGAAGACCTCGGTCTCGGCGCCGCGTTCGACCCGGATCGTTCTCCGTTCGCGCTAAGCGGGGGCCAACGGCGCAGGCTTGCTTTAGCCACAACAATCGCTACTTCACCGGATTGGCTCCTGATGGATGAGCCTACCGCGGGTCTTGAATCGGCGGCTGCCAAAGAGCTGCTCCGGTACGTACAAGCCCGACGAGCGGCCAAAGGCGGCATGATTATCGCGACCCATGATTTGGACTTGTTTTTTCCTCTGGCGGACCGCGTAATCGTGCTCGACCACGGTACGATTGCAGCCGATGGGACACCGGCCGCTCTATGCGGCAATCCCGAACCGTTCGTACAGGCGGGAGTCGGACTCCCCAGCTGCGTTCTGCTTTCGCACGCGCTGGCGAGGAACGGCATTGCCGTGATGGACAAAGGCAAGCTTTCGCCTGAGGATTTGGCCGATGCGATAGCAGAGCGGCTGAAGGAACGACGCGGCGTTGCGGTAAAATCTGCGCTGCACGCAGAACATCCGGACGGCAAACCTCAGCTTAAATCCCGGTCAAATGACTCTGCGCTGTACGCACCGCTTCCGACGCAGAGCCATGCGGCAGGCCTGTCCCAGGAAAGCGCACATCCGCCTGCCGCTGCCAAATCACCCTGGTATCGGCTTGATCCGCGTACCAAATGGCTGCTTTATTTTTTCATTGTCATAGGTACGATGCTGCAAAGCAGCTGGCTCGGACTTGCCTGCGCCGCATTGCCAATTGCCGCCGCCTATATCGGACTGTCCCGTTCCGCACTGCTCGGCGCAGTCAAACTCCTAAAACCGTTAACATGGTTCATGCTAATCTCCGTCGGCTTGGCCGGGTTGGAGTGGACGGCAAGCGGCAGCTTCCCCTTCGTCGGGTTTTCCCTTGAGCGTTCCTTTGCTACCGGCTTGAACGTGTTCCGCCTATTTCTGATCACGCTCGCAAGCTACTGGTTTGCGGCTGCAACGCCTTACGGACGTATGGTGCAGGGCCTTGCCTGGGGGCTCGGATATGCGAAGCGGTTGAGGCTTCGAACGGATTCGTTTGCTTTGGCGGTATCGCTTATGTTCAAGTTTATCCCAATGATCGTGCGCGAATGGCAGCGGTTCTCGGATATCGTTCGGGCAAGAGGCAAAGCAGCCGTCCGGCCAGGCGCCGTACGGGGACGCGATATGCCGGCGCTGGTCGTCCCGCTCCTGCTGGCGCTGTTCTACCGGGCGGAGGAAATAACCTCCGCTCTGGAGATGAAAAAAATCGGCCGCCGAACCGCACTCTTGGGCCATACCGAGGCTCTCCGCCTGACCCGCGCCGACGGACTCGCCATCGTCTCAGGCCTCCTTCTTCTTGGCGGGCTTGCCGTCTTGCGCGGCTGACTTAACAAAAATCCCCCTTCGTCGCACGTGAAGCCAGAAGCTTAACGTGCGACGGAGGGGGATTTCAGTTTCGTTCAAGCGGGCGGCTTTTGTATACCGGGGAACGGATGGAAAATCGAAATTGGCGGGCAAATATGCTAAACTGAGGGAGATTGTCGCCTTTTCAGGACTTTGATTTCAGGAGGCTTTATTCATTATGCTGCTTCAAGTTTCATCCATCACGAAAAGCTACGGCGTCAGCACCGTACTTTCCAATATATCGCTTCAAATCGAGGCTCGGGAGCGCATCGGACTCGTCGGCGTCAACGGCGCAGGCAAATCGACGCTGCTTCAAATCATCGCGGGCGAGCTGTCTTACGATTCGGGGAGCATTTTTAAGGCAAAGGAAACGAAAATCGGCTATTTAAAACAAAACAGCGGATTAACGTCGGACCGATCCATCTGGAACGAGCTTATGAGCGTATTCGACCGTTTGCTGGAGATGGAAGAGGAGCTCCGGCGGCTGGAAGCGCGCATGTCCGATCCGGACGTGCTGGCCGATGAGAAAAAAACCGAGGAAACAATGCGCCGCTATGCCGAGCTATCGGATGCGTTCCGCGAGCGCGGCGGCTACGAAATCGAGGCTAGAATTCGCGGAATCTTGAGCGGGATGGGCTTCGGACATATGGACCCGGCAACCCCGGTGCAAACGTTGAGCGGAGGACAGAAGACGCGGCTTGCACTGGCCAAAATGCTGCTCGAAGCGCCGGACCTGCTGCTGTTGGACGAGCCGACGAACCATTTGGACATTCCGACGCTGACGTGGCTGGAGCAGTATTTGCGCTCCTATCCCGGAGCCATCCTGGTCGTCTCTCACGACCGCTATTTTCTCGATTCGCTCGTCGGCGCCATCTACGAGATCGAGCGAACGGCGTCGCGCCGGTATACCGGAAATTATTCGCGGTACATCGAGCTAAAAGCGGCAGATTACGAAGCGCAGCTCAAGCAATACGAAAAACAGCAGGAAGAAATTTCGAAAATGGAAGACTTCGTCCAGCGCAATATGGTCCGGGCTTCCACCACCAAACGGGCGCAAAGCCGCCGCAAAGCGCTGGAAAAAATGGAGCGGCTCGACAAGCCGCTCGGCGAGCTGAAGCGGGCCAGCTTCTCGTTTGAGGTCGAAGCGACTTCCGGCCGGGAAGTGCTCGACATCCGAGGACTGTCGATATCCTACGATCGGCAGCAACCGCTGGCGCAAGGCATTACATTCCAGTTGCGCCGAGGCGACACGGCCGCTTTGATCGGTCCGAACGGAATCGGCAAATCGACCTTGCTGAAGACGTTGATTGGGCAGCATACCCAGGACCGCGGGGCCTTTGATTGGGGAACGAACGTCAAAATCGGCTACTACGATCAGGAGCAAACAGGTCTGAATCCAAACCAAACCGTGCTGGAAGAAGTATGGAACGCCTTTCCTCATCTGGAGGAAGCGCGAATCCGCATGGTGCTCGGCAACTTTTTGTTCAGCGGCGAGGATGTGTTCAAGAAGGTCGGCTCGCTCAGCGGCGGCGAGAAAGCCCGGGTCGCGCTTGCGAAGCTGATGCTGCAAAAAGCGAACGTGCTTATTCTCGACGAGCCTACGAACCATTTGGACTTGTACAGCAAGGAAGTGCTCGAATCGGCCCTGATGGAGTACGAAGGCACCCTGCTGTTCATTTCTCACGACCGTTATTTCTTGAACAAAATGGCCGAGAACATGCTCGAACTGGACAAGGACGGGGTCATCGTCTACCTTGGCAATTACGACGATTATGTAGAAAAGAAGCTGGAGCTGGCCGAGATGCTGCAGCAGCGGCTGGCGGAAGCGGCAAGCCGCGGAGGCGCGGAAGCCGCCAAAGGCCGCGGACAAGCGGAAGGCGGCGCGGCGAAAGCGGCAGAATCTGGAGCCGGC
Organism: Paenibacillus elgii; assembly: GCA_042219835.1. Lineage (GTDB taxonomy): Bacteria > Bacillota > Bacilli > Paenibacillales > NBRC-103111 > Paenibacillus_G > Paenibacillus_G elgii_A. Next base: position 801 of record JBHJMN010000062.1, on the reverse strand, counting down.
AGCGATTACGAAGCCGGAAAGCAGGCGAAGCGCGAAGAGCGTACCCGCTTGCGCAAGCTGGAGCAATTGGAGCAGCAGATTGCGCAGCTGGAGGAGGCCATCGGCGGCTTGGAGGCTGAGCTGACCGACCCGGACGTGTATAACAACTACGTGCTCGTGCAGGAGAAGAACGCAGCTTTGGAAGCGAAGCGCGAACAGCTTGCGGAATGCTACGAGCAGTGGGAGCAGCTTGCGGAATAGTATAGTTATCTTGGAGGGCGCCTATCGTTGCGATCAGGCGCCCTCTAGTTTTAACAGCAGCAGCGGCACGCTGCTGTAGACGATCATTGCGGCGGCGGCGACAATGCCGGAATCGTTCAAGACAAGCGCGGCCAGCGCGCCGATGACGTTGGCATAGCACCCGTGCATCAGGCACGGGTAGCGCTGCTCCCACAGGCGCAGCCGCCCTAAGGGCCGCAGCACCAGAACGGCCATCACGGCCAAGGCCGTGAGCAGCACTTTGCTCCAAGCGGAGACGCGGATCAGGTGAACGTTCATCGCCAGCTTGCGGGCGATGATCGCGCCGATCACGTCGTAGCGCCCGCGCCGCAGGTCATCGAAGGCGCGGACGATATGGCTGTTAGGTTCGCTTCCGCCAGAGGCCAGGACGTTGCTGGCCGCGGGCGATGCAGTAGCGGCCGCTGCGCTCTGGGCTGCGGTGGCGCTTGGCTCTCCGGCCGGGCCGGGGAGCCAAGCGGCGTTCAGCAGCCAGAGGCCCGCCAGCGCCGCGCCGAGCGGCAGCGCGACCGCCAGCGCGAGGCG